>CASGAB010000001.1 GCA_949299395.1 uncultured bacterium
CTAAAATATTTTCCCATTTGTTCACCTCCTTAAAAAAATCCTACAAGATTTTATTCAAGTAGGAAATTTTAATTTGGATGTAAATCTTTTACTTATACATTTATTTGCCACATTTCACGGGGCTCTGAGTAGAAAAAAAAGAGCCGAAGCTCTTATATTTCCCGATAATACCCCGTACTTTGTCGGAGTACCCACTTTAGTATCTAATATCGACACACCTAATTGTATCAAAATGTTAGTTATAACATGGTGCGGGCCAGGAGAATCGAACTCCTACGCCTATTAAGCACAAGATTCTAAGTCTTGCATGTCTACCAGTTTCATCAGGCCCGCAAGTAAATGATATTATAGCAAGTTTATTTAATAATTTAACTATTAAATATCTATAATTTATCGACTTTATTTTTATAGAAGATTATTATAAATATCTTTATAATATTTTTATTATTTAAAAATATTAAGGAAAAAAGAATATGAAGATTTATTTAGATATCAATGATTTTGAACACGACTCAACCGTAATGTCTACTTTAAGAAGCTATAATTCAATAGATGGAAATTTAGAAATTTATGTTAAGGCAAATGGAGCTACTTATAGTGAACTTGATGATTTTAAAAAGGTTAGAAGAAGAAATAAATTTGATGAAGACGATTTAAAAAAGATTAACTTTTTTATTAAAACATTTCATTCTTTTGAAGACTTTAAATTAGAAAATGATGAAGATGTTGCTTTTAGAATTCATGATGATACTTTAGAAAATGAAAAAAGAATTAATATGCTTTATAAACTTGATGAAGATCATGAACTTTTAAAAGAAAAAATTGAAAAAGTTACTAATTTTTATAAAAACTATCTTTTAAAAAAAGGTGTTAGTCCATCGATTAATTTAGGAATTGTTGAAAAATATAATTATAAAAGTGATAAAACATATGATTTCATTAAAAATAATATCGATATTTTTAATGAAATTGTTCCTTTAAAAAAGGTAATTGATCATTCAAACAACATTCTTTTACTTGATGAAGAAGTTAGATTTTATATTTTCACCCTTCTTTCTTATTATTCTAAATTTAAGAAAAAAGAAAAAAGTGTCAAATCTTACTTTGCCACTTTTAAACCATTTGGATATCATAAGGAAGTTGAAACGGAAGTTAATTTAGAAAGTTTATTCACTTATTCAACCTTTGTTATTGATAAAAATAATAAAGTTACTCTTTATGTTGCTAAAGATATTGAACCAAGTGAATTATTTTCTCTTTTAACATTCCTTCAAAGATTAAATAATTACGAAATTGAAGGTTAATTATATTAAATCAACTACATATTTAAAAAGTAAAAAGATAAATAAATTAACTGTGTAGTAGTTTCTCCATCACTATTTCCTCCTCTATCAGGAAGAGTAAGTAAACCAAAATAAGCAAGTAATACTACTGCTACTATTTGAATTATTAAAATAACTATCTCCGAAATTAATAATCTATGGTTATGGACACTATCTTCAATTCTAAATTCACTAAATAAACAATACATTATTAAAACTATTGGGCTACCCCAAATTAAAGAAGTTAAAATTAAAGCAATATCATTAATTGGATTTTTTAATTCTCCTCTTAAATAACGAAGATATTTTAAAGCAACTATATAAGTTGAAATAAATCCAATAATAAATGATAAAAAGAATATTTCTAATCCACCCATAGTATTTACCTTATTAAAATATTAAATCATTTTATAAATAAATATGCACTTCTTAATTGAAGTGCATATTTTATTTTTATTTTTAAAGAAATAATATCTAAATTCTATTTTTTCTTTAAGTATTTTAAACAGTCGAGAGTAACTGCGATGATAATAACAGCACCTCTTAAGATGAATTGATAGTAAGGGTCAATTCCTAAGAAGGTTAAGACATAAGTCATAGCTGTAAAGACAATAGCACCGAAGACTGCTCCAGAGATTTTACCAACACCACCAGAGAAAGAGATACCACCAACAACACAAGCTGCAATAGCATCGGTTTCAAATCCGGTACCGGTATCGAATTTACCATTACCACCTCTAACTGCTTCAAAGAAGCCGCCAAAGCCATAGAGGATACCCGCCATGATGAAGACGCCCATTGTAACCCAGAAGACAGAGATACCACTGACTGATGCAGCTTCAGGGTTTCCGCCGACAGCATACATATTTTTACCGAATTTTGTTTTATTCCAAATGAATGAAACAACGATAATACAAATAATTGCGTAAATTAATAATAATGGGAATGTATTATGGAAGATTTTACCTGCAATAGCATTTTTTAAACCCATATCAATAACACCAGTATTCTTTTGTTCTGTAACAACTGCTGTTAAACCGAAGATAATTAATTGTGTACCCATTGTAGAAATGAATGGATGCATTTTGAATTTAGCAGAGAAGAAACCGGCAACAGATGAGAATAATGTAGTAAAGAAGATTGTTGTTACTAATGCTAAGATAACTCTAACTCCTCCAGGAATACCAGTTAAATCTAAATATTGTCCAAAGATTGGCATGGTATTAACTCTAGGAACGAGGAACATACATGTAATAACAGATGCAAGACCAACCATTCTACCAATAGAAAGGTCAGTACCAGCAAGAAGAATAAGACCAGCAACACCAAGTGCTAAGAAGATACGTGGAGATGCTTGGTTTAAAATTTCGAAAATATTCTTGAATTGAGGATCGAAGAATACACCTTTATCCATTGATGGAGCAAGAAGTCCACAAACGATAAAGAAGATGATCATAACGATATAAAGACCGTTTTTAAGTAAGAAGTCCTTAATATTAAAACGATAAACATATCTTTCGAAATTAGCAGCAAGTTTTTCGTTTAAGAGTAATTTATCATCATTGAAGCTGTTGAGATATCTAACTTTATCAAGGTAGATTTCATGAACTTCAGTTTTAATATCTGATAATCTCTTTTTGTGATTTAATTTTAATTCGAAAAGTCTTGAAGAATGAGTTCTTTTTAAAACATTTAATCTTGTTTTAGTTTGATCAGGTGTTTCACCTTCTAATGGTTTTTTTGCTTCTTCATAAGTTGTTTTAAATTCTTCCTTACAAGCAGCAACTTCTTGTTTATATTTAACTATTTCTTCAGCTTTTAATTTTTTATATTCAGCTTTTTTAGCAACATAATAAGGATCTAAATTTTCATGAAGATAAGATTTTGCTTCAGCGACAAGAGCTTTTTCTTCGTCTTTATAACCTTTTTTAACTCCACGAGCTTCCTTAATTTGCCCTTTAAGTTCGCTAATTTTTTCCTTTTTCTCAGCTTTAGAAACAAGTTTATCATCTCTGATAATACCGATTTCTTCTTCTAAGTTAAGGACTTTTGTAGAACCATCTTTTCTTAATCCAGCGAGTTTTCTTTGAAAAATGTGAATTTCATGCTTAACCGCTTTAAGATCATAGGTTTCTAATGAGAAATTTTCTTGACTCATAATAACTCTCCTATAAATACATAGCACTTAGTCTAAGTAATTCTTCTTGATCGGTTTCGTTAGTGTTAACGACACCAGCAAGTTGATAGTTACTCATAACTGCAATTCTATTTGTAATACCTAAAATTTCAGGCATTTCACTAGAAACAACAATAATTGTTTTGCCTTCTTTAGCCATCTTATTGATAAGTAAATAAATTTCATATTTAGCACCAATATCAATACCTCTGGTTGGCTCATCTAAAAGTAAAACGTCAGGTGATCTTTCTAACCATTTACCAATAATAACTTTTTGTTGGTTACCACCCGAGAGTGAGGTAATTAGGTCAACTTCATCACTATATTTGGTATTCATTAAGTTAAGTTCTTTAACTGTAGCGTCTTTCATCTTTTTATCTGAAAGAGCGCCATATTTCATGTATCTATTTAAGTTACAAATACATGTGTTATAAATTAAAGAGCCTTTAGCAAACATACCGTTAACTTTTCTTTCTTCAGTAACAAATGCAAAATGTGCTCTCATTGCATCTGCAGGATTTCTAAAGAAAAGACTCTTTCCATTATAAATAATTTCGCCAGTAGCAATTGTTCTAGCTCCGAAAAGAGATTCTAAAAGTTCACTTCTACCAGCACCAACTAAGCCATAAATTCCGAAAACCTCACCTTTTCTAACTTGAAGATTAATATCTTTTAAAATTGGTGTAAATTTTGTAGATAAATTTTTAATTTCTAAAATTGTATCTCCCGGAACATTGTCTACAGGAGGGAATCTTTGATCAAGCGATCTACCGACCATCGCACTAACGATTTCTCCCATATTTGTTTCTTTTGTTGGTTTAGTCATAATCATATGACCATCTCTTAAAACACTAACTTCATCACAGATTTCAAAGATTTCATCCATTTTATGTGAAATATAAACGAATGAGACACCTTGTTCTCTTAAATCAGAAACGATTTTAAAAAGTTTTCTAACTTCTCTTTCTGTTAAAGATGAAGTAGGTTCGTCTAAAACAATGACTTTAGCATTGTATGAGACAGCTTTTGCAATTTCACACATTTGTCTTTGTGAAACTGACATTGTTTTCATTGGAACGTCGAGATCAACAAATATACCTAAACGCGAAAAAAGTTGAGAAGCTTTTTCTCTCATTGCTTTTTCATTAACAATTCCAAATTTTGTTCTATATTTTCCTAAGAAAAGATTATCAACAGCATTTCTCTCTAAACATTGGTTCAATTCTTGGTGAACCATCGCAACACCATTTTCTAAGGCGTTTTTTGGAGATGAGAATTCGACTTCTTTTCCATCAAAAAAGATACGACCATCATCTTTTGAGTAAATTCCAAATAAAATTTTCATCATTGTTGATTTACCAGCACCGTTTTCGCCCATAAGGCCTAAAACTGTACCTTTTTTCAACGAAAGATCAATATTAGTAAGGACTCTATTTCTACCGAATGCTTTAGATATATTTCTTAATTCTAATATATTTTCACTCATATTAGACTCCTTTTAAAGAAAAGAGGCTGCTACATTCTTTTCTTTGCAACAGCCCCTATAATTGCATTTTTTTAATTATGCGTTAGCGAGTAAATCTTGATATAAAGCGCCGTTGGTTGGTTCAACCATGTTAACAACGTAAGCTTCATAGTTATTTAAGTTAGTGAAGCCAGAAGTAACTGATGTTTCTTGTGTACCGTCACCTTTAATCCAAGTAATATCGTAGTTGTAGTATTCAAGATATCTTTCAACAGTTGGAATATATGTTTGGTTGAGGAAGTTATCTGTTGAAGAATAAACTGTCCATAAGACTTTGTGTTTTGTTGTATCAGCAGTCTTATTTTTAATACCTGAATCTAAGACGTCATCTTTAACACCTTGAGCATTATCAATTGTAACGATTCCGTTTTCTGCTAATAATGCTTTTGTATCTGCAGTATAAGCAACATTTGCTGATAAGATTTGGTTTCCAGATTTATCTGCTGTTTTGAAACCTTTTGTGTACATACCTTCACCTGTTTCACCATCGAAGAAGTTTCTTAAGAGTTGTAAAACTGTTAAAACTTGAGCGTGGTGGTTTTGTGTAATTGTACCTTTCATTGAACCGCCTTCAAGAATTAAATCGAGAGTTGAAGCGTTAGCATCGTAACCGAATGTAGGAATTTCAAGTCCTTCTGGATATTGAGCGATCATACCTTCAGCCATACCATCATTATTTGAAACGACTAAGTCGATTTGATCACCATATTGGTTAATCCAACCAGCCATAGCTGTACCAGCAACTGCTTGTGACCATGGACCAGCTGAGTCTCTCATTTCTTGAGCAGCTAATTCTTTAACTTTATATGTTTTTCCATCGTTAGCTGTAACTGAACCTTCTTGTGATTGAGCTTTATCTTCAGCTGTACTACCTGTACCTAAAGCTTTTCTGATACCGATTGTTCTTGCTGATGAGTCGTTGTGTGAATTTTGACCGATAGCTAAGACGTAACCAATTGTACCATCACCGTTTCTATCCATTTCAGCAGCGTGTTCTTTAATATAATCAGCGATCATTTTACCTTGAGTGTCACCACCTGCGACAGCATCGAATCCGCCGTAGAATGTTAAATCACTCCAGTTCATAACTTCTTTATCAACACTATTGTTTGCTAATGTAGGTTGTCTGTTATAGAAAATGAGTGGTTTTTCTTTAGCACCACTAGTTGTTGTTCCGCCACATGATGTAACGACGCCTGCGACTAAAGCTAAACTAGCAAATGGAATTAATTTCTTGTTCATAATAAATTATTTTTCCTCCTAATAATTCCGTAATTTTTATAACTTGGGGATGAAAAAATCTCTATACGAGTTTTCTATTCATCTTTTAGTCCTCTTTATTATAATTTGAAAGCGCTTTCATATCAACTTTTTTTAAATGAACATTAAAATTAATGTTGATTAATGCTCACAAAAAGACGTTTTTGATTTAAAAAAATTTTTAAAACTCTATTGATTTTTATTTTCATTGAGATATACATCAAATTTTATCTTATTAGGTCCACCACTTTTTTTATGATCTTCAAGTCTTTTTTTAAGTAATTCATTACTTTTTTTAGCAATATCTTCATAATTAAAATCAATTGAAGCAAATGAGGTATAATAACCTAATCTACGATAATCATTATCAAAACCAATACTATTTATTCTTTTTAAAAGATCATAATATTGTTTACTTTCAAAAATAACACTCATCATTTCTCTATCGTTATAGAAAAATACCCCATCATATCCATCGCTTTTTATCAAAATAGGTAAAATATTTATCGCTTCATTAGTTGTAACAAGTTTATAAGGGATATTTTTCTTTTTAGTTACATTTAAAAATCCAATTAATCTTCTTTTAGAAGCTTCACTTTTATGATTATAGACGTAGATTAATTTTTTACTTCCTTTATCTAAAAGATATTTAGTAGCAATTTCTCCACCCTTAACATCATCAGTATATAAAGCATCAACATAAGGATTTTCACTGACTCTTCCAATAAGTTGAATATAAATATTATTTAATCTAGCTAGTTCTACTGCTTTTTCTTCAAATTCATTAAAAGAAATAATTGCATCAACCTTTCTATATAAACATTTTTTTATAATATCTTCGTCAATTTTTTTAAATTCATTAGTATTAATAACTAAAAGATCAAACTTTTCTCTAGATAAACTATCAACAATCATTTGACCCATAAGTTGAAAATATGGATTTTTAAAACTATCAAAAACTAAAGCAACTGTATAAACTTTTGAAAATTTAAAAGTATATCCTTTAGCTTGATAACCTAATTTTAATGCCTCTTTTCTTACTTCAGTTTTAGTTTCTTCACTAATATCATCTAAATCTCTTAAAGCATGAGAAACACTATTAATACTTAAATTAAGTTTTTTAGCAATATCTTTTAATGTAACCTTCTTATTCTTAATCATATCTATTTCCTATTATATAGGTTACATTAAAAATAATGTAATTTAAATTACTATATTATATATAAGGATAAATAAGGTAAACTAATTAATACTTATTTATGGAAAAAGAGAGTAAAAAAGAAAAAGTAATTGCTGTTATTGATATGAAGTCTTTTTATGCTTCAGTTGAATGTGTTGAAAGAGGACTTGATCCCTTTAACGCTCCTTTAGCTGTAACTGATCTATCTAGAAATGAATCTAGTATTGTTTTAAGCGTCTCTCCATATTTAAAAAGTTTAGGTGTTCCTAGTGTTTGTAGAAGAAAAGAATTACCTAAACATATTAAAGAATTAGTTTATGCTACTCCTAGAATGGAGTTATATGTTAAAAAAAGCGCTGAAATAGTTTCAATATTTTTAGATTTTGTTGGTTTAGATGATATTCATACCTATTCAATCGATGAATCTTTTTTAGACTTTACTCCATATTTAAAATTATATAAATGCACCCCTTATGAACTGGCTTTAAAAATATTAAAAAGAATTAAAGAAAAAACTGGTTTACCAGCAACATGCGGAATTGGTTCAAATATGTTTTTAGCAAAAGTTGCAGATGATATATATGGTAAAAAAGATAAAAATTTTATTGGAGAAATCTATAGTGATGAAATAAAAGAAAAATTATGGCCAATAAAACCATTAAATAAAATATGGGGTATTTCAACTGGATATTTAACTAGATTAAATCGAATTGGAATTTATTCGGTTAAAGATTTAGCAACCTATGATAAAGAAAAGTTAATTAAACTTTTCGGTGTTTTAGGTGAAGAATTATATAATCACGCAAACGGGATAGATGAAACAAATATTAGAGAAAGAGATATACCATTAAATAAAGCAATCTCAAACGGCCAAGTTTTAATGAAAGATTATACTAAAAAAGGTGCTTTACTTGTTTTAAAAGAAATGAATGATGATTTATGTTTTAGGCTTAGAGAAATTGGTAAAAAAACGAGTGTTATTCATCTTTTTGTAGGTTATTCTTTAACAGTAGAAGAAATGGGTTTTGCTCATGAACTTTCTTTGTCTTATCCAACCGATAATAATAAAGAAATTTATGAAGGAATTAAGTATTTATTTGAAAAATATTGTGAAAATAAACCAATTAGAAGATTGGCAATTACTTTTTCTCATCTTTCAAACCCTAGTTTTGAACAACTTGATCTATTTAAAGATTATGGTGAACTTAATAAAGACGAACAAATGTATGATTATATCGATTTGATTCAAGAAAAATATGGAAAAAATAAACTATTAAAATTAGATAGTAAAAAAGAAGATTCTACAATCAAAGAAAGACATAATCAAATTGGTGGACACCGAAAGTAAATTAATTTATATCAATTACTTCAATGGTTTTATCTAAAGCTTTTAATAATTTTATTGCGGTAGAAATTGTTGGAGAGGTTACTCCTGATTCAATTCTAGCAATCATGGCTTGTTTTATTCCGGTTTTTTCTTCTAAATCTTTTTGGGTTAAACCTTTTTCTTTACGAGCAAGAATAAGTTCATGAGAAAATTTATTATCTAATCGATCATATTCATTTTCTTTGTTAACTGGTAAAAAATCATTAATCGATTCATCATAATAAAAATCTACTTTATATTTTTTCTTTAATCTTTTTGTTTCTTTTTTAACAAAATTATCGTGGATTTTAGCAATTTTTTTATGATTTTCTTGAATTTCTTCTTCATTAAATAATTCTTTTTCAATATTTTCCCAGCTTTCATATGGGAGGTTTTTATTTTCTTTCATTAATAGCCATCTCCTTTTTAAATTCTATAAATAATTTTTCCGCTTTTACTATCTCAATAAGAGGTGCTTGTTTACTCTTTTTAATAAAATAAGTAAGAATTACAATATAGTTTTTATAAAATCCACACGTAATCCTTATATCAAGAGCTCATAATTCATAAATTTCACTCTTAAATGTTTTAAAAAATTTTCCTTTTAATAATAACTTTTAGAAATTACTTCTTCGATTGATCGATGAATACTTTTAAATCTTATTCTTGAATCTTTATCAATCTTACTTTTTAATTCTTTTAATAAATTCACTACTGAATTATTCTTTTTATAAAATATCGATTCAAACATTTTATTCTCCTTGTTTATTTATCTATATATAAACAAGAATGCTCGAATTAAGAATTTTTTATGGTTTTTTTAAATAATCCTATCTCTATTATATATAATATAACTAATTAGTTATATTTGGTCAATATTATTACAATATAAAATCTCCTTATACATAGTATAAGGAGATTTACTATTATAATAACTATATAAATATATTATTTAATATTATCTAATCTATCTAATAATAGATGGATATTATTTTTATTAATTCTTTTATTAGATAAATAAATAATAAATAGGACTACTCCTATAACTAATAAGATTGATCCTATACCAATCCCTAAATAAACAAAGAAAGCTTCTAAAGAAAGATAAGCAAAATATTGATCTCTAATAGTAGTAATAATACTCATTGGAATAAAGATAATTCCGATGATGAGAAGAATTAAACCAATTAAAAATAAACATAAAGAAAAATTTCTTTTTTCTTTTAAGATCTCTTCATTTTGATATTCTTTTTTTAAAATTTCTCTTAATTTTTCTTTATTAGACAAAAAAGAAGATATTTCATTAATATCTATTTTATTAACTTTAAATATCTTCTTTTCTTTTTTCATAAATAAATTATTTAATTAATTAAACGTAAATGATAAATCTCTAATAAAACCAAATATTAGATATTATCATAAGCAGTTTGTAATGTAGTTTTAATAAAGTTAGTGAGTTCTTCACCAGTTAAATTACTCTTTAAAACTTCAAATAAAACTGTTCCAACACTATCTCTAACACTAGAAGAGAATTGAGAAACTGGAGCGATAAATCCTTGGTTATTTTCAGTATATTCACCATATACATTATAAATTTGGCCTAACATATATGCTTGTTCATCACTAAAATCTCCACTTTCAGGTGTTGATTCTTTAGTATTTAAAATAGCTTTAATATTTTCTTCTTCATAAGAAGTTGCTCTAATTGGAGCAGCACCATAGTTTTCACTTAAAACAGCATTATTTGTAGTATTTGTTAAGAATTTATAAAGTAACCATGCACCTTTATTTTCTTCATCACCCTTATCAAACATACAAACAGATGGTCCTTGAGACATAACACTAGCTGTAGTAGCAGTGACAACTTCACCCTTTAAAATCTTATCATCAATTGCAGGCATTGCAGCAATTCCTGGAACGAATGTATCTTCTTCAATCCAGCCTGAACCAGTAGTTGAATTTAAAACAACTAATGATTGTTCTGTTTCAAATGGTTCATCAATCCAGTGATCATATGGTTCAGCATGAACAAGTGTTGTTGAAATAGTAATTAAACCTTCATCATACCAACCCTTAATCATTTCAATCATTTTAGCCATTTTATCGTTATTAAATAAAACTGCTTCTTCTTTTGTTAATGTTCCGTCGTTATTTTTATCAACGTTACTTGAAAGTTCAATGTTCATCATTTTTGCAAATGTAATGACCATATTATCGTATGAATCATAGCCAATTGGAGCAACAGCACCTTCTCCAGCATTACCCTTATTTTCTTCAGTATAAAGATCTGGGAAATCTGCTCTCATTTGACGAGCTAAATCAATTAAATCACTCCAATTTGTTGGAACTTCATAACCTTTTTCTTCAAATTTAGTAGCGTTATAATACATAACTTCACTTGTTCTAGCAAAAGGCATTGAATATGTACCTTCTTTTTGAAAACCTTGTCCATCAGAAAGATATGATAAATCTTCTTTTTTAGTAGTTGGATCATCAACAACATTTCCATCAGCATCATAAGTTTTTCCAAAACCATATTCACTATTATCCATAAAATCATCAAAATTCATAACGATTCCATCATTTAACCATTGATAAACGTAGTCTGGATAACAAACTGCTAATGAAGGAAGTCTAGTTGGAGTGTTTTTAACTTGTTCGATTGATGCTTGAATATCTGGATAGTCTCCACTTTTTTCCCAAACAACATCATATTGAGGATAAAGTGCTTCAAATTCAGCTTCTTTTTCATCCATCCATTGAACTTGGTTGTCTCTATAAAAGTTTGTCCAGAATGTAACTGTTGTTTTTTCTGGAGTATTTGGACCGCAGCTAGCTATAGCAACGACAGATGCGCTTGCAACAACTAAAGGCATAACTCTTTTCATAAATTTGTTCATAAATCTATTTTTCTCCTTTATTAACATTTATAAACGTAAATATTATACACTAATTTATCCTTTTATACCTGCTCTTCCTACGCCTCGCATAATAAATTTTCTAAATATGATAAATAGGATTAAAAGTGGGACAGTAACAATGACCGTTCCAGCCATTTGTAAAGTAACTAATTCTCTTCTTTCAGCTCCGTTTCCGATATAAAATTCAGCAAAATCTCTTAAACCAACGGTAATTTGAGCATATGCAGGATCATTTAAAACAATTGTCTTTGGCCAAGCATATGCATTCCATCCACTAATAACCTTTAAAATAATTATTGTTATTAAAGTAGGAGAAGCAATTGGAACCATAACTTTCCATAAATATTGCCAATCATTTTTTCCATCGACTTTACTTGCTAAATATAATTCATTTGGAATTTGTTTAAAGTTTTCATTAAGTAAATAAATATAGAAAACATTTACTAAAAATGGAGCCATCGTTGCAAAATAAACTTGCCATCTACCGTCAAGTAAATTGAGTCGATACATTGTAATAAAATTTGAAGTAACAAAAAGTTCGGTTGGAACCATCATTGTAGCTAAAAAGATGAAAAATATAGCATCTCTTCCTTTAAATTGAAGTCTAGTAAAAGCAAAAGAAGCAAAAACTGTGATAAAAAATGTTCCGATTGTCGATAAAATAACAACGGTCAATGTATTAATTAATAAATTTGGAATATCAAAACCATTAACTTGGAAAACTTTTACATAATTTGACCAGGCAATTTCATCAAAAGGAATAAAAAAATCATTTCCAATTTGATAATGTTGAGCATCTTGGAATTTTAAAGATGTTAAAATCATCCAATAAAATGGTAAAAGACAGAAAAAAGCAAAACAAATTAAGAAAACATAAACAAAAATTAGTCCAATAATTCTTAAGACTATATCTAACTTTTTTCTTTCGTTTAAATTCTTACCTTTTGTAACAATAACTAAACGAGTATTTTTATCCAAAACTGAAGTTTTCATTTTTAATAAACAACCCTCTTTTTAGAAACTAAATATTGTAAGAAAGTAAATAAAAGTATGATTAAAAATAATACTATTGCCGCAGCACAAGCATAATTTATATTTCTTCCACCGGTTTGGATTTGATCATAAATAAAATAAACTACTGTATAAAGATTATATGAAAGTGGTGATGTACCTCTTGCATTAAATAAACCAGCAATTGCTTGATATTCTTTAAATCCATCAATAAAAGAGGTAATTGAAATGTATAAAATTTGAGGAGAAAGTAAAGGAACTGTAATTTTCCAAAATTTCTTAATTGTTGGAGTTGAGTCAACTCTTGCTGCTTCATAATATTGTTTATCAATATTTTGTAATCCACCAATAAAAACTAAAATTTTAAATGGCATTTCATACCAAATAAGTTCAATACATAAAACAACCATTGCATGGAAATAGGTTGTTTCTCCTCCAGCACTAGGAAGCCAAGAAATATCTAAATTAAAAATATCGTTAATTAAGCCATTTTGAGAAAATAAAACTCCAAAAACCATACCAATAGCAATAATATTAGTAACGTATGGGGTGAAAAATACGGTTTGGAAAAACTTTTGCAAAGCTTTAATTGAATTTAAAGCAACGGCAACAATCAAAGAAAAAATAATTGAAATTGGGACTGTAATAAAAGTAATTAACATCGTATTAGGTAAAGCATATCTTAAAAAAGCTTCTACCTGACCTTTACCCGTAATATTAGAAGGAAACTCAGTGAATCCTAAAATAACCCCATAATTATCCAATGTAAAACCAGTACTTGCTCCAGTTGCATAGTTATAATCTTTTAAAAATGAAATATAAAAAGTATTAATAATTGGATAGATAGTAAAAACAACTATCAAAATGATAGCAGGTAATAAATATAGCCATCCTTTATAGTTATTTTTATTTTCCATTTTTTTATTCTATAGAAATTCTTTCTTCACTTTCTTTATCAAAAACAAACATTTTATTTTCTTTAACTTTAAAGCGATAAGTAGCAATAGAAAGAGCTAAATCACTATCTACAACAATCTTAATTTCTTCTCCTAAAAAAGAATCGTGTTCTAAAGTTAAAGTTGTATCTTTACCGTTTAATGTAATTTCTTTAACTCTTAAAGAAATACCTAAATCTTCATCATTTTCGTTTAAAATAAAGCCTTCTGGTCTAATTCCAACATAAACTTCTTTATTGATATAATCATTATTTTTTAAAGATGAAACTTTTTCATTATCAACATAAATTCCATCTTCTTTAATTAAACCTTTAAAAACATTAATTGGTGGAGTACCCAAAAATTTAGCAACAAAAAGATTATTTGGATTTTTATAAATATCAATTGGTTTACCACTTTGCATGACTTTACCTTGATTCATAACAACGATTTCATCACAAATTGACATTGCTTCTTCTTGATCATGAGTAACAAAAACAGTGGTAATACCAGTTTCTTTTTGAATTCTTTTAATTTCTTCTCTAGTTTTTATTCTGAGTCTTGCATCTAAATTAGATAAAGGTTCATCTAAAAGTAAAACTCTTGGTTTTTTTACTAACGCTCTAGCAATAGCAACCCTTTGTTGTTGACCTCCACTTAATTCTTTAGGTTTTTTATCAAGTTGGTCTTCAATTTGAACAAGTCGAGCAACTTCTCTTACCATTAAATCAATTTCATCTTTACTTAATCTTCTTCTTTCTTTTATTCTTTCATTATTTCTATCAACTAAATAAAATTCTTCATCGATTTTAATATCTTTTCTAAGATATTTTTCTTTGATATTTTCAATTTCTTTTAAATTATCTTCTTTTATTTCTTTAACTCTATTATTTAACAAAGTATTATCTTCAATTAAAAATAACTTATAAGAATATAATCTTTTAGCAAAAGAAGGTGAAATAATATATTTATCAATTAAAAATAAAATTGCTCTTTCTTTACTAATTTTATTTTTAATTGAACTAGAAATAATAACTTCATTTAATTCTTTAATGTTTTCTAATAATTTATTTTCTAAAACTAAACTTTCAATTTTATTTTCTTTTTTATATGCTTCTACTTTTAAATTAGTTAATGGAAAAGAAATGTTTTTATAAACATTCATATGAGGATATAAAGCATAGTTTTGGAAAACAAATCCAATACCTCTTTTTTCACTTGCTAAATTAGTAACTTCTTCATTATCAAACCAGATTTCACCATTTGATGGTTCTTTTAATCCAGCAATCATATATAAAGTAGTTGATTTTCCACATCCAGAAGGACCTAAAATACCAACTAATTCATTATCTTTCATATCGATAGTTACATTATCTACAGCGATAGTATCTTCAATACTTTTTTTAGGATCACCTTTAAATATTTTACTTAAATTTTTAATTAATATTTCCATAACTAGATATATTTTATTTAATAAATAAAATATTTTAAATAGAAAGATTAAACTTCATTAGTTTCAATAGAATTAACTAAAACCTTTTTTAAAGTTACTAAATCACGAGTTATGTTTTTATAAACAATCATGTAATCAGTTTTAGTATAAGCGTGAACTAAACGGTTTCTAAAACCAATTATTTGTCCCCAAGGTATTTCTTTATGATTGTTACGATATTCATCACTTAAAAATTTAACATTCTCAACCATTTAAATGAAATGAAGAAGAATTGCATCAATTATCATTCAGTCTTTAATAAATTCTTCATATTCTTTATTATCGAAATATTTAAAAATAGTCTCTATTTCTTGTAAAGCTCTTAAAATAAAGAATCTATCATCTTTAATATTATCCATAAATTTTTATTCCATTTTTTAATATTTCATTTAGAATATCATAATCTTTTAAACAATCTTTAAAATCTAGTAAATCTACCCTTTTATGAAGTCCCACTCTAAAAGCTTCGATTAACCCGAAATATTCTAATCCATCCAGATTACCACTATAAGCTAAATCAACATCACTTCCTTCTTTTTGATAACCTTTCGCATAGCTTCCAAATAGATATACACATTGAATTTTTCCTTTAAACTCTTTACTCTCACAAATTTTGGTAACGGTTTCTTTGATAAAATCCAAAGTTAATATTCCCTTTTCTTCATTAACTTCGTATTTTTCCTTTAATAACTCTAAAAATTTAATTCTTTTTAGATTATTCCCATATTGTTCATCATTTTCATAACGAACATATGTTCTTAAAGGAATAGATAAAAAATCAGCTACTTCTTTTTGCGATAAATTAAGATTTTCTCTAGTTTTTTTAAGATTATTAAATTCAAATTCCATATTTTTTACCTTATTTAGACATATTCATACATCCTTGACATGCCAAATTGACATATCTTCATCTATGTAATATGACAAAATGGCACATTTGGATGATATCTATATGCCAAAATGTCATATTTTGTAACACTTGATGTGCCAAAATAAAGGTATCTAAATGAAAAATTAAAAAGCCTCCTTATATACAAGAAGGCTGGAATTTCAAAAATTTTTCACTTTTTTATTAAATATTTATAAATCCTTCAGTTTTTAATGTTTCTGCTACAATATTTCTAGCTAAAACATTAGTTGTAATAACTTCTTCTGCTAAACTTGAAGAACCTGGTTTATATGCAACATAATCAATTGTTGCTAGATAAAATTTATTATTATGAGTAACAGGAGGATTTGCTCTAACTACGTTTTCTTGACCATTTAAAAACATTGAATATAAAGAAGGATCAAATTTCATTAAACATAACATATTTTCAAATGGATATACTTTTAAAAGATCTCCATAAGTAAAATCTCCTGCTACAATGTTACTTCTTATTCCTCCACTATTAACACTTCCGCTATCACAAGGAATAGCAATATCCTCATTATTAGTAGCATATTTCATTAAAGAATAAGAAATAAATCGAGCAAATTCACCTTTTGAAACATTTGTTTCAAAAGTATATAAAACTTCATCTCTAACACTTTCAATATCTTCTCTATAAGTTTCATATAGTTCATCTATTTTAGATGAACTATCTTTAAATATAGTATCTTTATTATTAAAAGTATTAATATTTTTTGCTTCACTAGAAATTACTTCATATCTATTAGTTTTTTCATTTAATTTTAAATCTAAAGAAATATGAGAAAGATATTCTCCTAAAGTAGAACCTTCTACATATGGTACTTTATTATTCTTTTCATCTAAATATCCTTCTTTTAAATCATGATCATGACCTAAAAATAAAGCATCAATATAATTGACTAATTCTAAATAATAAGAATAATTTCCATCGTGAGATGATAAAACTACTACATCACAGTTTTCTTTATTTTTTAATCTTTCTGCTTCTTTTTTAATTAATTCTATACTTGAATCAAATATAAAATCATCCGCAATAGTTGCTAAAATATCGTCTCCAATATTAGGCATAATTGAACCAATTATGCCTACTTTAATACCTTCTTTTTTAACTATAGTAGATGGAGTTAAAAAAGAAGGTATTTTATTATCACTAGCATTAAAAATATTAATACCTAAAAGTGGAAAATCCATTTTTTCTTTCATTTTCTCAAGTTTTTCTATTCCCCAATCAAATTCATGATTACCAATAGTCATTGAATCAAAACCTATTAGGTTCATTGATTCAATGACTATTTCTCCATAAGTAAGATTAGATTCTGCTCCACCTTGAAACATATCTCCACTAGAAAGAATAAAAGTATTATCAAAGTCTTTTTCTTTTTGATTTATTAAATAGTTTCCTATTTTAGATAATCCAACTTGTTCATAACTTTCATCATAAAGGTATGCTCCATGGAAATCATTTAAAGCATAAAAATTTAAAGTTCTTTCATCTACCTTAACTCCTAAATCTTCGTTATTTTGGTTATTACAGGAAGCAATAGTTAATAATGAAAGTAAAAAGACAGTTGTATTTAATATTATTTTTTTAAGTTTCATATTTTTAATTTATCCCATTATTATGCATATTTTATCGTAGTTAGCCTTTATAGTCAAAAAAGAGTATGGCTCTTCACCATACTCTCCTTTGTTTGTTTGTTACTATCTATTAGATAGATTAAGCTTTTCTAACGTTATCAATAACTAATTGGACTGTTCCGTTATAGTCACTTCTAACACATTCGAAGGTAATCTTATCACCTGGCTTAAGATCTTTAGTAACTTCGTTTGTTAAGAAGTCTTTTGGATTTCCCATTGAATATTTCCAACTATCATTATAGTTGAATGAAATAGCAGTTGAAGCTGTTGCACCGTAAGCAAAGACTTCTCCATCAATAGATTCATCTTTTAAGTAAAGATTACCATATTGATCAGGTTCTTCACCTTTAAATCTTGAAATTTCAGCAGTAACTTCATAGACATATTGTGAAGTCATACCATCAACAGGTCCTTTGATAACATCAGCTAATGTAGCTTTTGTAGCTGTTGATCTTTCATCGTTAAGTGAAGTTAAAACACCTTGAATTTCTTTTGTTTCTTTATAGTCAGCTCTAATAGCAACCATTGTGACAATATCACCAACTTTAATACCTTTAGTTAATGGGTTATCTAATGCATTTTTAGGATTTTCAAATACATATTCTCCTGTAGCTGCATCAAATGTTAAAGCATCGTATTCAGCAGTAATACCGTAAACTAAAATTTCTTTTGATGGATCGTTTTCATCTTCAAGAATGAGATTACCATATTTAGTAACATCAGAATCATCACCATATTGACCTAAAGCTTTAACTTTACCTCTAACAACATAAGCTTGTGTTGTGTTATTTTGAGCTTCTAAGATTTCTGAAACGCTTGCTTTAACATAAGCTGGCTCACCTTGTCTTTCACTACAGTCTAATGTGACAACACCGATTGCACCGCTTTCTGTAGTAACACTGATTGTAACAGCACCTTCAGAAATACCTGTAACGACACCATTTTGATCGACAGTAGCAACTGATGTATCTGATGAACTCCATGTGAATACTGGATTTTCTTCGCCTTCAACTGTAGCTTTTAATGGTAATGTAGAACCAACAAATAAATTACCTGTATATGTAATAGTTGCAGCTTTTGCTTCAACGTATGGTTCGTTAACGACTTCACAGCCTTCTGTAGAAACAAACATTAATGCACTTTCACCACTAACAGCTATCATATCAGTATTTCCTGTTCCTGGATCAAGATTGTATGTTTTTCTTTGTGATTGCATACCAGTGAAGTTAATTGTTTTTTCGCCGTTTGAATCTAAAGCTTCTTTAAACATATCATAAAGGTCTAATTTGCCTTGTTGATCGTGGTTATATCTATCAGCGTAAACATAGACTTCAGAACCTTTATATAAAACTTTTGCCTCTAAGAAGTCATCTTCTGTAACTTTTCCGTTATAGCTATTATCGTAAAGATTAACTTCTAAGACTTTAGCACCACTAATTGTTGATAATGAAGCGTATGTAGCTGGAGACATAAAGCCTGGGTGATTTAATTCAGAAACAGTAGGTTTTTCTACACCTTCAACATCTTTTCCACTTAAAATTGTGATAACAGCTTTACTACCAGTAATTTGTCTTGTGCTGTTGTATGGTGATGACTCACCAGAAACTTCAATACAATCACCAACTTTTAATCCGTTTGGAACGTTTTTCTTTGGAATATCATAAATCATAAAGCCGTAATTTCCAGCTTGAACAAGAATTCCATACCAGTTATCTGGGTCTGTATCTGGGATAAATGATGTAACATAGCCTTGAACAGCACAAGTAACACCTTTGCCTGGCATATCTTTAATAGGAACGATATTTTTATTACTATTAATATCAACATTAAATTTTAATGATGCAGTAGCATTATTCAATTTTGCTGTACCTGTGATAGTTGTTGATTTAACTGTACCAAATTCACCCCAAACTGGGTTTAATTGTAAATATGATGAACCATTTGCTTCAACAGTTTCACTTGTGAATAATGTTGAATCAAAATCCCAATCAACAACAACATCAAATGTATTGCCGCTATCTGTTAAATAGCTGTAATTTGTTTGAGCAATAATGTAGTGAGCTGCCTTTTGTTCAATATTATTTTTAAGACCATATGATTCATCTCTAATAGGAGCTTTGACACTATTTGTTAAAACTGCAGCAGAAGAGATAACAGCTTTACAGATTTCTTCATCAGTCATTGTTTCGTTAGTAGCTGGAGCACAAGCACTAACAAGTGCTGTAGCACTTAATGCAAAAGCGATTAATAATTTAGTTTTTTTCATATTATTTTTAATTTCCTCCCTAATTAATATGTTCGCTTACATAGTTTTTATATTCGGTTGCTTTGAACGAAGGGAATTCAACTTGATATTCACCGTCTGCGTCTTCATTATATTGGAAGACTCCAAGCATAACCTTAACGTCGTAACTCTTACCTCTTTCAAAAACAGATGCAATTGTACTCAAACTGCTAAAGAAAGTGTGAGATTCAAAACGTATATTTAATTTAATATTGTTACAAGTTGCATGAACAGTGAAAACATTATTTACAACATCTTTTTCTGACTGATAAATATAGTCTTCACTATCTTCAATATCAATGGTTGTAGATATGAAGTTTCCAGCATATGGATCATAGGAAGATGTTGAAGTAATAGTTTTTGGATCCATATAAACTGGATCAACATTATAGGTATAACCTAAAGCTTCAGCTTCTTCTTTTGATGAGGCTAAAATTTCAAAAGGATAATGGTCATCACGAATACGAACGTCAGTTAATTGGAAATTACCATAATATTTTGTGATTTTTGCATAGAATCTAACGATATCACCAACTTTTGCGCCTGTATTTTTATATAAAGTAAATACAAAAATTGAAGCAGGAACAATGTCTTCATCGCTAGGATTTACGTCTCTAATATATAAATCACTTCCGCTAACACCAATAACTTGTCCGGTAATTCTTAATTGTTTACCACTACTTCCTGTTGAATCATTAACTCCTAAAGTGTCGAAATTTGCTTTCGCATTAGAAATTGTTGTTTCAACTACTTCTCCACTTGAATCAAAATCACAATCTTTTTCACCATTAACTCTTCTACCTTCAGCTGCTTTTTGAGCTTCTTGGAAAGCTTCAAAATAACCATCTAAAATGGAAGAATTTTGATTTAAATAGTTACGTGAATAGCCTTGTTCAACGATTTCTAAATTTAATAATCTAAAATCATCGCCTTCTTCAGGTTGATACCAAACAAAGCCCATATATCTTCCACCACTAGAATCATATTTTTCAAACATATCTAAATCGTTTAAAACAACGATTCTATTTGCGGTAGTAAGTTTTGATTTTGTAAAGTGAGAAGCTTTGATACCCCGTTCTTGGATAGCTCCTGTTGATTCAGGAGTATCAATAGCTTCATATCTAAATCTAAATCTTCTAGCGGTATTATCATCACTTGCAGGATAGAAATTTGATGTGTCTCCATCTGTATTTGAAGCGAGTTTAACTTCCATGATTGCTAAGCCGCTAGTAACATTTAAGAAATTATCGCTTGGAATACTAGCTTCATTAGCAAACTTAAAAGCATCTGTAACGGGAGTTGCATATTCTTCTGTTGACCCACAAACATCTTGTTTTTCTCCACACGAAGAAACTGCAAGGGTTGTAAATAAACCTAATACTAAGTATCTAAATAATTTCTTAAATTTCATAATCTTTTATCTCGATTTATAAACAATAAACACTTAATTAAGCAGGAATATTATTTGGATTTAATTTATAGAATTCATCAAGAATTGCTTCCCATGTAGCATCGCTAGCAGCTTCTTCTGAAGAAACGTCTCTACATCTAGCCATGATACCACCAACGTTGTTTCTGATTGATGATGAACCAACGAAACCTGGATCAACGTATTGTGTCCAACCAACATTACCTTGATAAACATCGAAGTTAATTAAGACTGCGTCTCTCATGGTTTTTGATGTACCTTTTAATGTTGTATCGTTTAAATAATCTTGATAAACAGTTGATTCATATGCATCTGTTGTAACTGGGATATAGCCAGTATTTTTAGCAAATGTAGCATTTGTTGTTGGATCATATGTTAATGTTTTTAAAAGTTCAAATGTTGCAGCTCTATTTTCTTCATCTGCGTTTCTGAACATAACTAAGTTAGTACCTTGAGAAATAACATATTTATTTTCAGGTTTATCAGCATTGAATGGAACTGGATTAACTTCTACTTCGAAAGCGTCACCTGCTGGAACACAGTTACTAACACCTGCTGAAGAACCGATTGTAAAGACTGTTTTATAAGCCTTGAATGGCGTAGATGTATAACTTGTTTCACCAAATGAAGCTGGAATAGCCATGATGCCTTCATTGAATAATCTGTTGAAGAATTTTAACATTTCAACAGTTTCAGCACTCTTATAGTGCATATAACCTTGTGTTTTACCGTTTGGTAAAGATTCAACTGTTGTATATGTTCCACCCCATTGTCTAACCATTGTAATAAAGAAGTTAGCTTGTGAGTCATATGAACAGACATAGAAATCATTTTCACCAACTTTTGTTAAATCAATAGCAACTTCAACACCTGCATCTGCAGCAGCTTTTGAGTCGTTATAAACGACACCATCAGTACCAATAACTTTGTTGAAAGCA
Organism: uncultured bacterium; assembly: GCA_949299395.1. GTDB lineage: Bacteria > Bacillota_I > Bacilli_A > RFN20 > CAG-826 > Onthovivens. The sequence goes on from CASGAB010000001.1 coordinate 22,391, forward strand.
CCTTTTTCTTTTAAAACTTTTCTTGTTGCGAGACCAAATTTTTCAACTTCTTGCCATGTTGTAGGAACACCAGTGATTTTATCATCACCTTCTGCTGTTTCTGTCATTTTAATTAAGACTTCAACGAAAGTTTGGTTTGTAGTCATAACTTCAGTTGATTTATTGAATGGTAAACCCATGACTCTATCTGGAACGATTTCAAGGTTTTCTTGTAAATAGTTGTCATAGAATTTGTCTAAATCCATACCATCAGCTTCGATAGTTGAAGTTAAATCAAATAAAATACCTGATTCACTATATTGAGCCATGTGGTCTGGATAAGCAACAGCTAATTGTGGGTAAGTTCTTGTTGAAACTGAACCAACGATTGCAGCAAGTAAGTTATCATAACCACCTTGTCCAGTATGAACAATGTCATAACCTTCATGATTTGCTTCATAATCGGTTAAGATGTTTTCTAATTGGGTGGTCATTGATTCGCCAAAACCAGTCCAAACATTAATTGTAGTAGCACCACTTGCTTCTTGACCACAGCCGGTTAAGCCGAGTAAGCCAACAAATGGGACAGCAACTAACAACTTAATTTTTCTGTTCATTAATAATTTCCTCCCTTTGAACAAACTTTTAATCTATCTAATATGCGTAACGCATTATTAGCCCTTAATACCACTTCTTGAGACACCTCTCATAATATACTTATGGAAGAATATAAAGAGGATAAAGAGTGGAAGTGTAACGACAACGGATCCAGCCATTTTACCTGGTTGGTTATCGCTAAATTCTGAAGAGAATGAAGCCATTAATCCGTTTGAAACTAATCTAATATCGTAATTATCTCCGAAGATAATGGAGTGTTGCATTCTGCCGTTAGCAACAAGTTGAGGCCAAACGTATGCGTTCCATCCACCCATCAAGGAGAGAATGATAATAGTAACAATAGTTGGCATACCAATAGGAACCATAACTCTTAAAAGATATTTCCAATCAGTATAACCATCGACTTTTGCAGCTAAATATAATTCATTTGGAATTTGTTGGAATGTTTGTCTTAAATAGAAAATATAGAAGACGCTAACACCATGGACTAAAATTAAAGCTGCGAATGTATTTTCCCAACCGAATTCTTTAACTAAAGCATAGTTAGTAATAACCATCATTTCGCCAGGAATCATCATGGTTGCTAAGATAATTAAGAATAATAAGTTTTTACCTTTGAAATTTAATCTAGCAAAAGCAAATGCTGCTAAAACTGATGTAATAACTGTAACAAGCATTCCACCTGCCGAAGAAATAAATGTATTTAAGAAATAAATCCAGAAAGATGTTTTTTCTTGAACAATACCTAAATTATCAACATATGTAGGAGCGAAAACCGATACATAATTTTCCATTGTAAATGGAATTGGCAATAAGGTAATTGTGTTATTCGACTTATTCATTTCAAAAGTTTGTTGAGAAATAAATGAAGTTGAAATCATGAATAAGAATGGTAAAAGAATGAAAATAGCAAAAACGATTAAAAAAGCATACATCAAAGATTGAGAAATAATTAATTTTGGTAAATATGATTTTCCAACGTGATAACCTTCACTATTAGCTTTACCTTTTCTTTCTAAACGATAATTTTCGCTTTCTGCGAGTTTTTGATTACCACTTTCTAAGTAGGCTTGTAATTCTAATTCACTTTTAATAGCTTTTTTCATAAATTACTACCTCCTTAATAGTGGACTCTCTTCTTACTTACAGCAAATTGAACTGCGGTAATAAGAAGAATGACACATAAAAGAACGATACTTCCTGCGGCTGCATAGCCAGGATTAAGTGGATTAATTTGTTTCATATCTCTATAAAGATAACCGACAACTGTAATCCATTCGACACCTTGATATCCACCGAAGAAATAGTTGTTTTGTGAAATATAAATCGATCTAACATCGGTATACATTTTAAATGCACCAATGAATGATGTGATTGTGATATATAAAATTTGAGGAGAAAGGAGAGGGACTGTAATCTTTCTAAAGATTTTTCCACCTTTTGCTCCATCAATTCTAGCTGCATCGTAATATTGTTTATCAATAGTTGATAAGCCAGAAAGGAAGACTAAAATCTTAAATGCCATTTGATTCCAAACTGAATAAGTAACAATAACTACTGCTTGTGCCCATCTTGGTGCACCTTCTGTGACCCATTGTTGATTTAAACCAAAGAGGGTATTAATTAAACCACCACCAACTGCACCATTTGTATAGCTTGAGAAGATAAGGTTAAAAACCATACCTAAAGCGATAGTATTGGTAACATATGGAAGGAAGAAAACAGTTTGAAAAAATCCCTTTAAAAACTTAATTCTATGTATGAAATAAGCAATTAAAAGGGATACAAAAATTGTAAGTGGGACTTCTAAAATAACAAGTTCGAAAGTATTCCATAAACTCTTAATGAATAATGAGGTAGGAATAGTTTGACCAAAAAGTACGATAGAATAGCTAGTATTGCTAAATAAATAGGTGAAATTTCCAAAACCAAAAGTTGTTGGATAAGGAGCTTCAGTACAAACAATACCGCTTCCACCAACAGAACTCATGTCTTCACAAATAACTGAGTTACCTTTAATGATGTTTGCAATAGAAAAAGATCCAGCACCATCAACCCAAGTAAAATCTTCAGTAAATGCGATAACAAAGCTGTTAAAAATTGGATAAATCATGAATAAACAAATCAAAATAAAGGCTGGAATTAAAACCAAGAAAGCCAATAAATTTTGATTCATATGGAATTTTCTTTTTTTGGTTTCTAAAGGACGATGAATGTCAAATTTACATGTTCCATCTTCATTGTAATAATAAGATTCTTCGTGTCCTCTATGTCTTAAACGAATAGAGATGTTTTCGAAAGTATCTTTACATCTTTGAAGGAACTTTTTTTCACTTTTCGCTTCGTTTTTCATATTAAATTACCTTTTAAGAATTAGAAAATTCTTTCTCCAGTTTCTTCAAATACGTAAATTCTCTTAGCTGAGAAATTAAGATATTCATTTCCTTCACATTCTTTTGCGAGTTCAGAAGAAATAATAATTTTAACGTGTCCTTCTTCTACTCCAACGACATCTCCAACAACGGAAATATCTCTACCAATATGTTCAATATTGAAGACTTTAACTTGGATAGGACCGTTTGGATCTAAAGCAAAATGTTCTGCTCTAATACCAACTTTAACAGTTCTTGTTGGGTTTAATCTTGATTCTAATGAAGCAATAATTCTTTGAACTCTATCTTTTGCTTCATCTGTTTGAACACCATTTGAATTTCTTAAGATTTCAATTTGGTGATCTTTAATAGCTTTTGTTCCTTCCCAATCACTTGAAGCATATAATTCTTCAATTTGATGAGCATAAGGAATAACTTCAAGAGAAACTTTAGCTTTTTTAGCAAGTTTTTTAACAGTTTTGAATCCAGCTGGTGATGATGCGTTTTCAACAGCGTCTAATTCATGTAAAACTGCTTCAACTAATGCTTTTTCTTCATCATTATGAGTTTCTACTCTATTAACAAGCATTTTTCCTCTTGCAATAGCTACTTTATCTTTAACTTCGATAACTTTCTTATTTAATTCTTCTTCACTTGCGTTAAGTAAGACACTAACTTCATTATTAAAGACATCAATAACAGATTGATCATCATATTTAGTTAAATAGCTCTTAGCATCTTTTAAAGCTTTTCTAACTTCTTTTCTATCTGTAGTAGGTAATACAACATTTGTATAGCAATCAAATGTTGGTAAAGATTCTAATAATTCTTTTTCTTTAGCTTTTTGTTCTTTTTTAGAAATAAAATCGTTTGTACCAGAAATAATGTTTGTACCACAAGCATTACAATATTTACCATTATGTGAAACAACATTACCACAGTTTGGACAAATAACTTCTTCAATGTGAACTCTATTTAGTGCTTCATCATAGAAAACTTCTTTTTCAGCAACAAATAATTTACCGTTTTCAACTCTTCCATCAAAAACGTTAATTGCAGGAGTTCCTAAGAACTTAGCAACAAAGAGGTTTGCTGGTTCTTCATAAACTTTTTGAGGTTCATCTTTTTGTTGAACAATACCATCTTTCATAACAACAATAAAGTCAGAAATTGACATAGCTTCTTCTTGGTCGTGTGTAACAAAGATAGTTGTAATTCCTGTTTCTTTTTGAATTCTTTTAATTTCTTCTCTAGTTTGAAGTCTTAATCTAGCATCTAAGTTAGATAAAGGTTCATCTAAAAGAAGAACTCTAGGTCTTTTTGCTAAAGCTCTAGCGATAGCAACACGTTGTTGTTGACCACCAGAAAGTTCTTTTGGTTTTCTATCTAATAATTTTTCAATATTAACAATTTTTGCGTTTTCTAAAGCGATTGCGCATTTTTCATCAAATGTGAGCTTTGGAACAACGTTATCTAAAGGGAACATAATGTTTTGTCTAACGTTGAAATGAGGATAAAGTGCATAGTTTTGGAAAACTAATCCGATTCCACGATTTTCTGGTGGAACATTTGTAACATCTTCGTTTCCAAAGAAGACTTTTCCTTCAGTGACGGTATGAATACCGGCAATCATATAAAGGGTTGTAGATTTACCACAACCAGAAGGACCTAAAAGACCACAAAGTTTTCCATCTGGGATGTCAAAAGTCATATTATTAACAGCGACTGTCTTAGCACCTTTCTTTCCTTCAAAAGTTTTAACGAGGTTTTGAATCTTTACTTCCATACTAAGTTTCCTTTTAATTTATGAACTATATTTTAGCATTTTAAATCACCAAAAAAAACGATAAAAAAGCATTGTTTTAGATAAGGGAAAAATTAAAAAAAACGCTCGACTCTTTTTTTATAAAAAAGGTACGTTTTTAATCATTTTTTCCTTCATTATTATCGATATTTTCTAAATTTTGATTAATAACAATATTTTCATCTTTTTTAAAAGAATTTGTTCTTTCTTCAATTTGCGCCATTAATTTTTCTTCAGTTTCACGATTTAAGAACCAAACACTATTCTTTGTGTCGATTACTTTTGTTAAAGAAATTAAATCACTTAAAGAAGTATGATTCTTAGTAAAAATTATTAATGCAAAATCAATTAAATAGAATAATCCTAAAGAAAAATAACCTGCAAAAGCTTCAGCACTAATAAATAAATATTTAGTTAATATCTGTAATTTAGATACTTGATAATCTTTATTATTCACTAATGCTAAATGCATCATTCTATTAGATATAGTTTGACCATTTTTTGATAATAACGGTATTATCAAAAAATAGATTATTAGAGCTATTCCTAAAGATACATATAAAGAGTATCTACCAACTCTTTCTAATTCAGTATAAATAGAATAATAATTATCTGTATCTCTTAAATAAAAACATGCTTGATGATAACTTCCTGGATAAGATTCAGTATCTGCAAAAATTCTAATATATGCTCTTATATAATTTTGATTTTCTGGTGAAGAAAATGGTTTATTTGGGTTTTTTTCATAGATAACACTGCTATAAGTAACTTTATCTAAAATACCAATATTAGAAGAAACAACTTCTCCTTTTTCATCAAATGTTAATGGATCACTATATTTATCACCATTAATGATATAAAAAGCTTCAAAATTAGGATATTCTTCGTTATCAATGTTACAAACATTTTTATAAAACCAAGCATTAAGCTCTTCTTTTGTTGGATCTTTTTCAAAAATAATGCCATAAGAATCAATTTCATCTAAATAAACATAATAAAAGTTATAAAGCATTTTTAAAAAGACCATGTGAGAGTCTTCATAAGTAAAATAACCATTTTCATCAGTTAGTTTTTCTGCCGAAATATAATTAACTTCACTTAAAGGTGGTTGACCTAGCTTTGTATCATCAAAAAATAATCCACTATCAACTTGAATTTGTTTAATTTCATTTAATTTTTGAGGAATACGAAAACCATAATCGATATATCCTTCAACAGTTGGAAGATAAGTAATTGCAACTAAAAAAAGGATAAATAATAAATCTAATAAAAATCCAAAAGCTCTTTTTCCTAAAGAACCAAGATGAATATCACTAATCTTCTCCATTTTCTTGATCTGCCTCTAATTCTTCTAAATTTTCATAGATTGTTGATTCTTTCGTGTTACAAACTCTAGAAAAAGAAATTAAATCTAAAATCGATGCATTTTCTCTATTCATTAAAGTTGCTAACCAGTTAAAAAGGAAGAAAGCTCCATAAATTGGTGCAAGAACAAAGATATTATCTTCAATCAAAATGATACAAAGTAAAATAATTGTTGGAATATTTCTAATTAAAAAGAAATATCTTTTTTGATAAATTCCATCTTTTGAAACTAAACCAACCTTTGTTAAGAATCTTCCTAAAGTAAATCCATATTTATTAGTAAGTGGAGGAATTGCAAAAACTAAAACATAAGGGATGATTGCAGAACAAAAAATACGATAAACTCCCTTATTTATAACGCTTTCTCTAGCTATCGAATAAAAATTATCTTTATATAAATCAGAATAAATTTCTCGGTAATGGCGAGAATAAAAAACCATTAAATTATTTTTTGCTTCAATTGTTAAAGTTCCGTTTTCACGATCATTCTCGGTATAATTCTCTTCTTTTAAAATACCTAATTTATTTTCATCGATATTATTATTTTCATCGTATTGATATTCAAAATAGGTGTAATCGGTGCCTAATTCTAAGATTTTTGTATTATATTCTTTAATTGTATAAGGTTTTCTATCTCCACTATTTTCTTTATAAAATTCACTACCAAAATATTTATCGGTTAAATAATATGTTTCAACTACTTCTTTATAATCTTCATAATCACTTGAATGTAATTGTTGATAATATCCATTTTTATCTTTAACTAATAACCCACTTTCTACTTGAGCAGTAGCAATTAAATTATCTTCGGCTTGAGAATCAAAAGTATATCTAAAAACAAAAGATGATAAAACAAAAAACAAGACTCCAAAAAGGAAGAAATCAATTAAGACTCCTAAGAAACGGAATGACATTTTTGAATAAGCTACTTTTTTGTTGATCATAACTTTTAAACGAATATTACTTTAACATAAAATTATTAATTTTATTAATTACTATTTTTCTTCTTTTCAAAATAATATTCTTCATAATCTAAATAAAACTTATTACTTTCATTCATCAAAGAATAAGTTTTAGACATATATTCATTAAAATTCTGTTTGTTTTTAGATATAAACATCATTCCAACACTAAAAATAAACGGAATTCCAATAGTAAAAATAGATAGAATAACTTCAATTAAAAAGAACCATAAAAACTTAATAAAAAAATCTTTTTTAGTTAAACATAATCCTTTTTCATTTAAAGACCCAAATCTAAATATTAGTTTTCCTAAACTTTTATTTCCTCTTTTAAAAATAAGTGGAAATAAAAGATAGAAAACTAATATTGAAACTATAAATGAGATTAAAACTATTAGAAGTTGAACAATAAAAATATTAATACTTTCTTTTAAATAAATAGAAGATTGAGTTAAATAAGCTAATGCATTGTTATCAATTAAATAAGTATAAAATTTAATAAAATCACCATCTAAAACGTCTTCTTTTTCAATATAAATGTTATTTTCTTTATCAAAAACAAAATAATCTAAACCATATTCTTCAATAAATGAATTTAAAATATCTCTTCCTTCGTTTTCTTTTTCGCTATATGAATTAAGTTCGATATAAAAATAATTAGCTCTCTCACTTAATTCTTTCTTTTTAACTTCATTAGTTAAGTCTTTATTATCTAAGGAATAATATGAAGAAATCGCAATTAAATCACTATTTTGTTTAACAAAAAGTTTAGATTCTAAGCAAACATTTTCAATATTATTAATCGAAGTTTTATAAAAACTGGTTTCTTGATAAACAAGAAGAGATAATAAAACTAAGATAATTGTTAAAAGAATTGTCGAAAAAAGATCGATTAATCCAGCAAAAAATCTCTTATATAAAGGGACTTCCTGATAACTTAATTCAATAGTATTGTTATTTTTTTCCAAAACTTCTTGATTCATAGAAATAATTATAAATTATTTTTTTTCTTTCTCGGTTTCTTTGTCTTCGATAATAAAATCTTCACCATTTTTAATTTCTTCATTAGAAACAAGATTTAAAAGGGATAATCTTTTTTTAGTAAATGGAATTGTAACCATATTAAATAATACGAGAATTATCGAGAAAATTGATACATTCAATATGCTAAATAAGCCAATAAATAGCATCTGACTATATGAAGGGAAGAATAAAAGAGTAAAAATTAGAGAGACGAAAAGACCTGATAAAAATAACAAAGAAAATTTAGCTAAATAATTTAAAAAAGTAAGATTTTTGTTAGTTCTTCGATTATTTCCAACAATTTTAAACATTTTCATCATAAATGTTTGATCTTTTTTAAATATTAAAATAGGTAAACCAAAATATATTAAGAAAGAAAAAACATAAGAAATAATCATTTCAATAATTAAATAATTGTAATAATCATAATTTAATTGTTCAAAAGCTACAAAATTAGGGAAATAATTTTTATCATTTGTCTCAAAATCTTTGATAAGTGAATAATAAAAATTAAGATAATCATCATAATATTCATTATAAAGATCTGTATAATCGGTCGAATAATCTTCTTCAAAAACATATTTTGCTAAATCTAAAGCAACTTCTTCTTTTAAAACAAATCTTCCTGTTTCGAAGTAATTTTCCTTATAATAATCAGCTAAAAATTGATTAAAAGAATTAACAATTCTCTCATTGCTTAAACTTTCATTATCATCTAAAAGGTTGTCTAAGCGATATTCAAAAACATAATAATTGATATTTTCTTCGCTATATTCATTAAAAACTTCATAATTTTCATGAATTGAGCCTTTGAAATCATAATTTATATCAGCTAAATAGGTTTTTAAAGATCTTCTAACTTCTTTATAAACAACACCGTTTAAACTTAAGAGTTCTTTATCTTCGTTCATCTCTAAAAGACCAGAATCTACCCCGTTTTGATATAATTCACTTCTTTTTTCGTTAATTTTAATAATTTTATCATTTACAACAGATACTAAATTACCTAAAGGATAGGCGATTACTCCATTAATAAGTGAAAAAAATATAAAAAATAATGCTAAATCTAATAAAAAGACTAAAAATCTTTTACCTAATTTAGTTTTTGAATTTTTTGAATAATCTATATCTTTGTTATTAATATTTTTTTTAGATATTGAAAAAATATTTTTCATTTTTTAATCAAGTTTATTAAGCCGCTCACCAATTTCTTTATAATCATCAATCCAAATAGTAATTAAATCATAACTAAAGAAATAATTTGTAACGTCTCTAAAAGTATTTGAATCAAAATTATCTTCTTTTTTCATAAAAATGAAATTAAATTTTAAGAAATTAGATGCTAATTCTAATAATCTTTTCATATTTGGATCGGTTAAAGAAATTCCAATAAAAATATTCGTTTTAAAGATGAAATCGTGTAATTGTTTAGCGATATTCCAAGAATATGGATTATTATAAAGATAATAATATTCACTTTCATTAAATATTAATGAATCTGTAAACTTTTCTTCATTATATTTATCAAAAGGAAGTAAACCATGAACATGATAAATATCTACTTTTGCATCTTTAATTAAAAAAGCATTATCATCATAAACCGTGTTATATAAAATACCTCTTTTTTTAAGGATATATTCTAAATTTGTATCGTAATTATATGTAATTACAGTAGTTTTATTATGTTTATCAATAAAATTAGTTAATTCATATAAGGTTGAAGAAGGATCTGTAAAATCAACATAATCTTTAAATAAATATAATTCTTTATTTAATTCTTTATAAGTATCAAATCCATTAGTTTTTAAAATTTTTGAAGATACAAAAAGTTCATTACCAACATAATGTCTAATTTCTTCAATTCTTTCTTCATTTCCTTCATAAAATCTTTCATTTAGAGCCGAAATTAAATTTTTCCAATCTTTAGCACCGTAATTTACATTCATTCCTGCTCCTAAAATTAAGGAAGTATCAAGTTTATAGGTAAAAAGTTTAAGTAAATAAAGAATAAAAGAATCTTCATTTTCTTCTTTTTTATCTAAATTTAATAAATATAAAAGTTCATCTTTAAATATTGAACTACCTTCTTTTTTAAGAGTATATCTAATCTTTTTACCTTCAATAAAACCAATTGCTAAAAAATTATTTTCATCAAAATAAATATTTAAAGATGATAAAGGAATATATGGGTCAAAAGTTTTTAAGTTCTTAATTTTAAAGAAATTAACATTACCCATAACATCAATTTCTTCTAAATTAACTTTAAAAATCGAATTATAAATATGAACGACATATTTATGAATATGATCATGAGAAGAATTAACAACAACTTTAAAATTACATTTTGGATCAAAATGGAATCCAAAAGAACGAAAAACGATGTTTTTATAGCTAACTCCATTTAAATAATATAAATAAAGTAAAATTAATAAACATTTCTTATTAAATATATAGTTCTCGCGATCTTTTTTTCTCATAAATATTACCTAAAATATTTTATCAAGAATTAAAGACTATTTCTTTATATTAATTAAGATTCTCTTTTTAAAAGATTTAAAAAATAATAAATAGAAAATAAAATATAAGCATGAGATATTTATTATTTAAAATGATTTTTAAAAATATTTGGGAAAAAGCAGATGAAGGTGACCGTAAAATCAAAGATAATGAGATAAAACCTGAAGGAATTATTAAAAAAGAATATGAAATTCTTTTTCCTAAAAACACTAAGGTTAAATATAAAAGCGATTCTTTAAAATTTAATATTTATTACAACGAAGAAATCAAAGATCGCCCAGTAATTTTAGATATCCATGGTGGTGGATGGGCTTATGGAAATAAAGATTTAAATGATAATTTTTGTTATCACCTTGCTAAAGAAGGTTTTAACGTCGTTTCTTTATCTTATACTCTTGCTTTTAAGGCTCGTTTAATTAATCAACTTCAAGAAATTCATTTTTTAGTAAATCATTTAAAAACTAATGAAACAAAATATAATCTTTTAATGGATGATTTCTTCCTTACCGGAGATAGTGCTGGAGGAGAATTATCATTTTTATATACTGCAATTATCGTAAATAACTATAAATATGGAGATATTTATAAAATTCATAATAAAAATAATATCGAAATTAAAGGAATCGCCCTAAATCATGCTACTTGTTATTTAAAAGATTTAGGAGGACTTCCAGGACATAAAATTATTTCTCATATTTGTGAAGTTGGGGCTAAAAAAATGCTATATGGATCATTTGGGAAATTTAAAAAATATTATAATAAAACTGATCCAAATGAGATTTTCCCTACCTCAAATACCTTCCCTCCAATCTTAATTTTAACTAGTAGAGGAGATAAGCTTTACAGTTTCCAATCAATTTTATTAAATGATGATTGTAATCTTTATAATATTCCTCATAAATTCATTAATTTAGATAATGAAAAAGCAATTCATGTTTTTAACGTTTTATATCCTGATTTAGAAGATTCAATCTATTTCAATACTTCAATTACGAATTATTTCAAAGAAATATTAGAAAAAGGTGGCGAGTAAACTACCTTTTAAGTTGACTAACTACTTCTGTTTCACCAATATAACAATTTGAATAATGATTATCACTTATTTCATATAAAGCTGGAACATAGCGATAATATGTATTTTTTAATTCAGTTTCTTTATTTTTAATATTTTCTTCAATAAATCTTTTAAAATCTTTTGATGATGTTGCTTCTTCTGCAAGTTTAAATTTAGCTCTATTTTCTTTACCTTCTTCACTTAAAGAAGATTTCATATCAAATACAAATATAGGAACTTCTTTATTTTTTTCACTTAAAAGATAAGAAATAATTTCACCCTTAATCTTTAAACAGTATGGGCAAGTTTCAAAATAGATATAAACATAATATTTTTTATAATCTTGAAGATAAAAATTATCTAAATTATCAAGTAAAGCACCTGGAATATCTTTATAACTTCTTGAATCTAAAGTTGTTTCAAGTAAATATTTAGCTGGTTCAATTCCTCCAGCAATAAAATCATTTAAAACACCTTGATTAATAATATATAAAGATGGAACTACGTTAATTATCGTATCTTTTAAGGTTGAAACTTTTTTACTTAACATCTCATTTCTTGTTTCATCAACACTTAAAACTCGATCATCATAAACTGCACCTTCTTCTTTTAAACGAACGGTATTATAAATATAGATTTTAAAATTCTTGTTTCCTTTTTTATATTCATTTAAATGATTTAAAACTACATTTTTATTTTCATTACAAGCATCACAATCAACTCGATATAAATAAATTCCATAGACTTCTTCTTTTTGAAGATAAAAATCATTAATTGACTCTAAATAACAATCTTTAAAAGAAGGGTAATCTAAAGAAGGATCTAACTCAAAATGAGGTAAAGATCCACAACTTGTAATAAAAATAGTTAAAAATAATATTAAAGCTTTAAAAAACTTTTTCATTCTCAAAATTATATCTTATTTTTATTTTTATTTAATAAATAAAATAGAAGAAATTTGCTATAATTTAGCCATGCAAAAAGAATTCAAAAAAGCAAAATTATCAATTTTACCTCCACTTTTAGCTTTCATACTTATCTTGATATTTTTTGCTTTAAATTTATATGGTTTATATAAAGAATATTTACTAGTTAATTTAATAGTTGAAATATTTTTAGGAATTGCCTTAATTATTCCTTTATTTTTTATATTTAGTTTTCTTTTAACACCTTCTAAACCTTTATGGTTAGATGATAATTATTTAGAAGTAAGAATTTTAAATAAGAAAATAACTTTAAAATACGATGATATTTTTACTGTTTATCATGGTGGTGAAACTGTTTTAACTGCCTCTATTTTTGTTATTTATTTAAAAGATGGAAGAAAAATAAAAATTAAATATCTTAAAGAAGGAAGACTCGCTTCAATGATTATTTATTCTAAACTTGATCATAACTTCTTTATTGACAAAGTAAATTTAATTCATAAGTTTTTTATTAGAATTTTTAATCTTTTAACTTCCTTCTTTGAAAGATTTTTAGGTTATAAACCTCCTAAAAAGTTAGAAAAAATAGAAGAAATTGTTCAAAAATATAAAGAAAAAGGTATAAAAAAAGTTTTTATCGTTAAATATAATCATTTAGATTTAAAACTTATTGATAAAATCTTTGAAAATTCAGATATTTCTTACTTTGTTTTTGATAAAAGCATTCCAAACCCAACTAATGAAATAGTTTTAGAGGCAAAAAATAAATATATCGAAAATAATTGTGATGCTATTTTAGCAATTGGTGGAGGAAGCGTTATTGATTTAGCAAAAGCTCTTGGAGTTAGTATCAATAACAATAAATCTTTGGATAATTATGCTGGTTTATTAAAAGTTAAAAAGAAAACACCTCTTTTAATTGCGATTCCTACTACTCCAGCAAGTGGAAGCGAAGTAACTTGGGCAAGTGTTATTGTTTTTGGTAATAAAAAGTGTTCGATTACTTCTCCAAAAATTATTCCTTCATATTTTTATGTTGGTGAAGAATTTATTTCTTCTTTATCAAAGGAAAATTTAATTAATAGTGTAATGGATGCATTAACTCACGCTATTGAAGCTTATTTAAATGTTTTCAAAAACAAAAAATATGATGTTTATGCTGTTTCTGCAATAAAACTTATCTATGAAAATTTAGAAAACGCGATTGAAAATAACGACATTAATGCGAAACTTGCTTTATTTGATGCATCTTCTATAGCTGGACTTGCTTTTTCTATTAAGGGTGTAGGAAATGTTCACGCTTTATCTCATGCTCTTTCTTATAAATATAATCTTCCACACGCTAAAACTAACGGTATTATCTTACCAACTGTTTTAAAAACATATATTTATAATAAAAACGCACGCAAAAAGATGGCTTTTTTAGCTAAAGATTTAAATATTTCTAAAGAAAGTTCTTCATATAACCAAGCAAAAGATTTCATAAATTATATTGATTTATTAGTTAAAAAATATAAACTCGATGTTAATATTAAAGAAATTCAAAAAGATGATATTAACTTTTTAGCAAAACATGCTAAAAAAGAAGCCGTTCCACTATACGGAACACCAATTTTATATTCAAAATATATGTATTCATACATGTTTTTAAATTTATTTAGTTATTATAAAAAGAAGGAGAAAAAATAAGATTATGGAACAAAAAGAATTAAAAGAAGGTCGTTTACTCGATTATGATGGTAACTTATATGAAGCTGGTTATAGCACTTCTTTAATTAAAAAATATAAAAGAAAAGATATTGTTGGATTAAAAACTAGAATTAAGGAATGGGATTATTACGCAATTAATTTTAGTGATTTTATGCTTTGTTTTACTATTTCTGATTGCTCAATGTTCTCCCTTATTTCTGCTTCTTTAATCGATTTAACTAAAAAAACATTTAAAACTAAATCTAAATTACAATTCTTTACTTTTGGTAAGCTTAATCTTCCTTCAACTAGTGAAATTGGTGATACAATCTATAATTCGAAAGACTTCAAATTATCTTTTATAAATAATGGAACAAGTAGAGAAATTAAAGCTTCGATTAAAAACTTTAAAGATAATAAAGATTTAGAAGCGGATATTATTCTATCTTCTTCCTCTAATAAATCGATGGTTATCGCTACTCCTTTTAAAAAGAAAAGACATTTTTACTATAATCAAAAGATCAATAACCTTATTGCAAATGGTTACTATAAACTTGGTGATAAATTATATTCAATTAAAGATGGTTTAGCAGTTTTAGATTGGGGAAGAGGAGTATGGACTTATTCAAATACCTGGTATTGGGCTTCCACTTCCACAAAAGATAAAGATGGTTATAAAGGCTTTAATTTAGGATATGGCTTTGGAGATACTTCTTCTAGTAGTGAAAATATGCTCTTTTTAAATAAAGAAGCTTATAAACTTAATGATGTTAAGTTTTATTTTAAAAAGAAAAACGGAAGAGAAGATTTTAACGCTCCTATTAAAGTAGTTAGTGAATCTAAAGATATTAATCTAACGTTTACTCCTATTATTGACCGTCATGAAGATACTAACTTTTTAATCTTAGCATCATTTCAACATCAAATATTTGGTAAATTTAACGGCACTATTAAAACAAGCGATAATAAAATAATCGAATTTAATGATAGTATTGGATTCTTAGAAAAAGTAAAAAATAGATGGTAGCAAGCCATCTATTTTTTTAATATTCTCTCTTTTTAAAGATATAAAGTGATAAAAAATAACAAAGTAAATATAATCCTACACCACAAATTAAAAATCCAATTAGTGAGAATAGCCAAATTTGGGACATCATCATAGGATCAACAAGAGGAACAGCTATAAATAAAAGAGGTAATGCTGAAGTAAAAATAGAAATAATACTTCCTATAACTACACCCTTATTTGATCCAACAACTATACAAATCAATAATGAAGTTGAACCAGAAATTAGGCAACTTGAAAAGAAAGTAAGGATTAATCCAACATAAATATTTAAATCAAAGTCCGCATCAACAATAAATAAGGATATAAAAAACGGAATACAAAGAATTAATACCATAAAGAAATGTAAAATAACTTTTGATAATAAAATCTTTGGTTTTTTAACTCCAACCGAAAGAATAAATGGAGTCCAATGAGCTTTCTCATCAAAACCAAATGAAGAAACAAGCATATTTCCTGGATAAAATCCGGAAATAAATATAACAGGAAGAAGAGTTAAAATGCCGGTTTTTTGAATTTCTTCAATTGTCGGAATTTCATCTTCTCCAAAAGAACCCTTAATATCGGTTCCTAAACCAATAAAGGCAATAAAAATAACGATAAGAATGTAAAAAATAAATACCATTCTTATGTTATAAAACTCTTTTAAAAGGAGTCCTTTCATACATTTCTCCCCCTAACAATTAAAATCATAATTTCAGATAAACCAGCTTTTCTTTTTCCTTCAAGATCATATTTATCACTTAAAGCAATAAATTCAACGCTATCTTCACTTAAATTTTTATATTTAATAACGTGTTCTTTATCAAGATTTTCAAATTCGTCACGACTAATTTTGAAATAATCATACATATTAATAAGATCTTTTTTATTGCTATTAATAATGATTTCTCCTTCATGAATAAATACGATTTGATTACAAATTCTTTCTAAATCTTCAACAATATGAGAAGAAATTAAAACACTTCCTCCGTTATAAGCAAATTCTTGTAAGATATCTAAGATTTCATCTCTAGCAATTGGATCTAAACCATTAGTTGGTTCATCTAAAATAAATAATTTTGCTTTATGAGAAAAAGCGATTGCTAAATTAAGTTTAACTTTCATACCTTTAGAAAGTTGACTACACTTTTTGCTCTTATCAAGTCCAAAATTATTTAAATATTTAAAGAAAGTATCTTTTTCCCGATTTTTAAAGATATTTCTTAAGATTTTTTCAAGTTGGAAAAGTTTAATATTTTCTGGGAAATTTAATTCATCAAGAATAAAAGAAATATTTTCTCTTTCCGATGAAGTTAATTCATCGATTGGCTTACCAAAAATTTTTGCCTCTCCGCCATTAGGAATGGTAATTCCAGCCAAAATCTTCATAGTTGTAGATTTACCAGCACCATTTTCACCGATAAAACCACAAATTTGACCTTCTTCGATAGAGAAAGAAACTTCATTTAAAGTGAAAGTTTTATATTTTTTTAAGACTTTATTAAGATCTATTACCCTCATTTCTTTCTCCTTTATTCCATATAATTTGAAGAACCTAAGTAAGTTAATACCTCTAAAACAATATTTTTAAGTATTTTATCGTTTTCTTCTTCGTTATTAACTTCTAAACGGTGATTTCCGTTTTGAATTACATTTAAATTAACATAACGATATTTAAGTAAGTTTCTTGCTTCTTCAGATAAATATTTATCGTTAGTTCCATAAACGATATAGTCTGTTTGATCAAAACTTTTTATTGCTTCATCAAGTGGAGTTAACCAAACATATTTAAATTTTCTTATATTTTTTTCATCTTTTTTAACTACTTCTTCTTTATAACGAGCTGTTAATACAGTTCCGATACTTTTTGATATAAGAATTATTTCGCTATATTCATCAAAGTTTATATCTTTTAAACTATCTATAACAAATAAATAAGCGTTTTCTTTATCAAAACTATCGTTTTCAGAATTGTAAAATTTAGAATAATCTAAATAGATAGTTTCACCATTAATATTTTCATTTAAAGATTTAAGTAATGGTTTAGTAATATCATACTTAATTCCTGGAAAAATTATTTTAAGCGTTTTGAGTAGATTCATATTTATTTAACTCTTTGATTTTTGAAGTAATCTCATCAACTACCTCATTATTATATATTTGAACTGTATTTTTTAATATTCTTTTCATTATTTTAATTGTAAAAATTTCTTCATATTCTTTCACTTTTTTAAATCTATCAAAGATTGGATATGAATAAAGCTCTAGATTGTTAAATTTACTAAGATTAATTCTTAAAAACTCCTCAAGTTTTGCGAGCTTTTTATAAGGATTTTCGATTTCAATAACACCTTTATATCGGTCATCGATTTTAATGAATTCATCTTCTTTTTTTACATAAGAAATAAGTTCGCCTTCATTAGGAATAATATCAAAAAGATAAATTCCGCTAGAAGCAATAATTATCGTAAAATCGTACTCATCTTCGTTATTTATTTTAAAGTTATAAATTAAATTTTCCTTTTCAAAAAGACATTCATATAACTTATTAGCGACTTTTTCTTTGTATGGTTTGTTGAAAAATAAACCCATTAAATACTTCCTTCTTCTTTTTTTAATAAATATAAACAAAATGCATGAACAGTTTTAGCATCTCTAATCTCGCCATTAGCAATCATTTTCTTAATTTCATCTTCTGTTTTATACAAAACTTCAACAAATTCATTTTCATCAAGATTTGTTTCTTTTAAAGCAAGATCTTCACAGTAATATAAATAAATTACTTCATTTGTATAAGCGACACTTGGATAAGTTGCTCCTAAAAATATACATTTATTTGCAACATAGCCAGTTTCTTCTTTGAGTTCTCTTAAAGCAGTAATTTTTGTATCTTCATTTGGATCGGTTTTTCCTGCAGGAAATTCATATATTGTATTGTCGTAAGGATATCTAAATTGTCTTTCTAAAATAAATTTTCCATCATTAGTTTTAGCAAGAACACATGCAGCTGGACCTTTATTAATATATTCACGATATGACTCGTGATTATTAGGACATAAGACCTTATCCTTATGAACTTCTAATAAATGTCCATTAAAAACTATTTCACCATTAAGTTTCTTCTCTTTTAAATCCATATGAAATATACCTCGCACAAAAAAATTATATATTGTTTTGACACATAAACCTATCAAATTGAACATTTTTTAACTTTTTTTCAGAAAAAGTGTAATTTTTTTCGTTTCGCAACATTCTTGTTTATATACAAGGCGTGTGGGTGGGAATTAATTAACCCTCTATATATACAAGTAAAAGTATTTATAACAAATAGAGCAAAACTATTTATTTTTAAACCTTGTTAAATTAATATAAATACGAATTTATTTTGAGGAAAAAATTATGGAAAGATTTGACACAATCATTATTGGTGCCGGTCCAGCTGGCGTAACTGCTTCAATTTATGCTCATAGAAGCGGATTAAATTATTTACTCTTAGAAAAAGGCGCAATCGGCGGAAAGGTTGTTACCGCTTTTGAAATAGAAAATTATCCTGGTATTACTAAAATTGGGGGAAGCGAATTAGCTTTAGATTTTAGAAAACAGATTAAAGATTTAGGAATCAATTTTAAACGTGAGGAAGTTTTAAGTGTTGAAAAATTCGATGATCATCTCTTTTTTGTAACAACTAATAAAGATAAATATCAATGTGAATCAATAGTTATTGCTACAGGAACAAAAGAAAACGAACTCAATTTACCAAAAGAAGCTGAATTTAGAGGAAGAGGCGTTTCTTTCTGTGCTACTTGCGATGGCGCTTTCTTTAAAGATAAAGATGTCGTTGTTTATGGCGGAGGAGATAGCGCAATGACTGAAGCTGCTTTTTTAGCTCCAATTGTTCATTCAATTACTATGGTTTCTCGTCACGAATTAAGAGGAGAAAGAAATAACATTGAAAAATTAAAAGCATTTAATAATGTTAAATATTTACCAAACACCGTTATTACTTCTTTACTTGGTAGTGAATACTTTGAAGGTGTTGAAGTTTTAAGCGAAGGAAGTAAAACTTCTACTATTAAATGCGATGGCGTGTTTGTTTATATTGGTTCAAAACCTGAATTAAAATTCTTAAATCATTTAGATATTTTAAACGCTAAAGGTTATATTGAAGTTGATAATGAATTTAGAACTCGTGTTAAAGGGGTTTATGCAGTAGGTGATGTTATTGAAAAAGAACTAAGACAAATCGTTACAGCAACAAATGATGGAGCAATTGTTATTCATACACTCCATAAAGATTTAAATAAATAATTTAAAAAGCCTTCCGTCGCGGAAGGCTATTTTTTTACTTTTGATCTTTCATTGTTGGGAAGAGGATAACTTCTCTAATTGATGGTTGGTTAAGTAATAACATAACAAGTCTATCAATACCAATTCCAATACCACCTGTTGGAGGTAGTCCATAATCCATTGCTTCTAAGAAATCATAATCCATTTCATTAGCTTCATCATCACCTAACTCTTTAGCTTTAAGTTGAGCAACAAATCTTTCTTTTTGATCCATTGGATCATTAAGTTCGCTATATGCATTAGCAATTTCCCATCCGTTAATATAAAGTTCAAATCTTTCTGTAAAACGTGGATCTGGGCTCTTTTTAGTTAATGGTGAAGTTTCAATTGGGTGATGATAAACGAATGTTGGCTGAATAAGTTCATCTTCACATAATACATCAAATAATGCATTTAAATAATATCCCGTTGAAGTCCAGTGATTTTCTGATTTAATACCATGCTTATCGCATAAAGCCTTTGCTTCTTCTAATGAAATATCATCTTTAAAATCAACACCAGTTTTTTCTTTGACAAGTTCAGACATTTCAACCCATCTAAATTCAGGTCTAAAATCGATTTCTTTACCTTGATAATTTAAAACGTCTGTTTTGATAACGTTTTTTAAAACGTGTCTAATAACATTTTCACATAAATATCTAACTGTTGATAAATCACCATACGCTTCATAAAGCTCGACAGTAGTGAATTCAGGATTATGTCGAGTATCCATACCTTCGTTTCTAAATAATCTACCAAATTCATAAACTTTTTCTAAACCACCAACAATTAATTTCTTTAATGGTAATTCAGTAGCGATTCTTAAATAGAAATCTTTATCTAAAGTGTTATGGTGAGTAATAAATGGTCTAGCATTTGCTCCGCCTAATATTGGAGATAAAACACTAGTTTCAACTTCAACGAATCCTAATGAATCAAAATAATTTTGCATACATCTGACGATTTTTGGTCTTAATAATGCAACTTGTTTTGCTTCATCATTCATGATTAAGTCAACATATCTATGTCTATATCTTTCTTCGACATCGGTTAAGCCATGGAATTTTTCTGGTAATGGTCTTAATGATTTTGTTAAGAATGTAAAATCAGTAACTTTTAAAGTTAATTCGCCGGTTCTTGTTCTCATTAAATGACCACCTAAACCAACGATATCGCCGACATCACAAAGCTTAAAAATAGCATAATTATCAGCATTAACAGTTTCAACTGAGATATACGCTTGCATTCTACCTTCTTTATCTTGGATAGTAACAAAAGATGCTTTACCCATCTTTCTTAAAAGCATAATTCTACCTGCAATTTTAACTTCAATAGGATTTGCTTCTAATTCTTCTTCGCTTTTTTCACCAGCTTTTTCTCTACATGTAGCTGTTGAATCAGTTCTATCGTATTTTTGACCCCAAGGGTTAACTCCAAGTTCAATTAATTTTTGTAACTTTTCTCTTCTTGCTAATTCTTGATCTGTTAACTTGTTTTCCATAAAAACACCTTTCCTTCTCTTAATCTTTACTATTTTAATAAATATATCGTTCAATTTACAACAATATTTATAAATAAATATTGATAAATATCGTAATTTTATAATACTTCGTTATTCTTTAAATAGTTGTCAACGATATTAAATAATGAATCGATTGTAGTGATTGTTGTGGCAATTTCGTTTTTTAATTTCTTAGTATTTGAAAACATATTGAAGAATTTTGGAGCAATACCTCTTAAAATTGAGACCGCTCTTTTTTCACCAAATTCATCGACTAATAAATCACAAAATTCTTTTAAAAAATTAATTTGCCCTTCAATAGTTGGCTCTTCAATTTTATCCATTTCACCATTTAAATAATGGTTAATATTTTTAATTAATAACGGATTTCCAATTCCGCCTCTAGCAACTGCAACAGCATCTGCTTTTGAGATTTCTAAAGCTTTAATTGCATCATTAAGTGTAAAAATATTTCCGCTTACTGCATAAGGAATTTTTATATAGTTTTTTAAATCTTTTAAAGCTTCATAATGAGCTTCGCCAATATAAAGTTCTTTTTTAGTTCGACAATGGATTGTTAAAAAAGAAATTCCAGCTTCTTCAAGAACTTTAGCAATTTCTATAACATTGTTTTCGTCCCATCCTAATCGTATTTTTGCACTAACTGGTTTATGAGATTTTGCTACAACTTTTGTCATCACTTCTTTCATAGCAGGGATATCTTTTAACCAACTACTTCCACCATTTGATTTAGTAACTTTAGGAACTGGGCAAGCTAAATTGATATCTAAAATATCATAATCAATTCCACTATTTTCTAATATTTCTACACCTCTTAATAATGTTTCTTCTGATCCTCCAAAAAGTTGGATAGCAAGAGGTTTATCACTACCATCAGTTTTTATCATTTCGAATGTTCTATTATTGTTATAAACAAGTCCGCAATCTGAAATCATTTCAGTATAGGTTAAAGAACATCCAAATTTATTTAAAAACTTTCTATAAGAAAAAGAAGTTATTCCAGCCATTGGGGCCAAAATAACTTTTCCTTTTAATTCGATATTTTTGATTTTTAAACTATTCATCAGTTTTTTTGTCTTCAATATTTTCTGTATTAACAGGTTCTTTTTCTTTTTTATTTTCAGTTTGAGTAACGGGGGTTTCTTCGGTTTTTACTTCTTCAGTTTTTGTTTCTGTTAAATGATCTTTATCTTCAGGTAATTCACGATGTTCTAAAAGATAATTAATTTGTTCTTCAGTAATTGTTTCGTTTTCGATTAATGTTTTAGCAATTAATTCCATATCATCTTTTCTTTCAGTGATAATTTTTCTTGCTAATTCATGAGCATCTTCAACAATTTTTCTAACTTCTTTATCAATTTCATTAGCAACATCAGCAGAGAAGTTTTTAGTTGTATTAGTATAATCTCTTCCTAAGAAGACGTTACCGCTTGGTTTTTCATATTGAATAGGACCAAGTGAAGACATACCGAATTCAACAACCATACTTCTAGCAATTAAAGTTGCTCTTTCAATATCGTTACTTGCACCAGTAGAAACATCATTAAAGAAAATTTCTTCTGCTGTTCTACCACCTAATAAGCCGCAAATTTCAGCTTCAAGTTCATTTTTTGTTAATAAGAATCTATCTTCTTCCGGACCCATTAAGACGTGACCGCCTGTTCTTCCGCGAGGAATGATAGTAATTTTTCTAACCTTATCAGCGTGAGGAAGTGTTAAGCCAATAATTGCGTGACCACTTTCGTGATATGCAACTCTTAATCTTTCTTGTTCGCTTAATCCTTTTGAACTTCTTGCTGGACCAGCGATTCTTCTATCAATAGCTTCATCAATATCAGATAAAGTAATGTGTTCTTTTTTACCTCTGATAGCTAAGATTGCTGCATCATTTAAGATAGAAGCAATATCAGCACCTGAGAATCCAACAGTTCTTTTTGCTAAGAAACCAAAATCAATTGATGGATCGAGTTTTTTATTTTTAGCATGGACTTTGAAGATAGCTTCTCTTCCTGCTCTATCAGGAAGTGAAACTGTAACTTGTCTATCAAATCTTCCTGCTCTTAATAAAGCTGGGTCTAAGACGTCGTCTCTATTAGTTGCAGCAATAACGATAATTCCGCTATTTTCTTCAAAACCGTCAAGTTCAACTAATAATTGGTTGAGGGTTTGTTCTCTTTCATCGTTCCCACCACCTAAACCAGCACCTCTTTGTCTACCAACAGCATCTATTTCGTCGATGAAGATAACACAAGGAGCGTTTTGTTTAGCAGTTTTAAATAAATCTCTAACTCTACCAGCACCGACACCAACGAACATTTCGACGAAATCAGAACCTGAAATAGAATAGAATGGAACTCCTGCTTCACCAGCACAAGCTTTAGCAAGCAAAGTTTTACCAGTTCCTGGAGGACCTACAAGTAAAATACCTTTTGGTAATTTAGCACCGTATTTTGTATATTTTTTAGGATCTTTTAAATAGTCAACAACTTCGACTAATTCAGCTTTTTCAGCATCACATCCTGCAACATCACTAAATCTAACTTTTGAATCATCTACCTTTCTAGCTCTAGATTTATTAAAATCCATTGCTTTTTGGTTTCCACCAGCTGAAGACATTAATAATCTAAAGAAGAAGATTGCGATTGCTACCATAACAACTGTTGTAATAATTGTTGGTAACCATGAAATAAACCGGTTTTCAGTATAAATTGATCCATAAATACCAGGATGAACTCCACAATCAATAATTTGAGAAGATAATGCTTCTGCAAAAGTAACATTTGCTCCTTCATAATTATAAGGATAGTTATTGAAAGCATCCTTACTCATTTTGAATGTGTAATATTTTTGATTGTTATATGGATTATCTAATTGAATATAAACTTGGACTTCTTCTCCGCTTTCAACGGCTGCAGCATATTCAACTTTATAATTGTCTTCTTCATTTAAAACAAGGGTAATACCTTGATCAGTTGAAAGACTTGTATATTGTTGATTATTAATTCCAACAAGGAAATAAATCATTAAGCCTAAAAAAGCGAAAAGAATTATATAGATTAAGATGTTAAACCAATTAAATCTCTTTTTTTCCATTTTTTCTCCTTTAACACGCTTATTTATTTTAATATAAATAAGTGTTTTTTTATAGTAGATTGCTACTTAATTTTAATCAAACTTTCGATGTCAAAAATTAAAAATGACTTGTTTGTATATTTTATCCTTTCCATATAGCGTGGTAGATATAATAATTCCCCTTTTTTATCATAAACTCCAGGCCATATTTCTCGATATGAGGAAGGTAATTTCATATCGATAAATATCTTAGAAACGCGTTTTTTCTCGCCTTTATAGCTATAAAAATCGCTTCTAGATACCGGATGAATAATTATGGTATCACATTTTGAAAAAATTTCATTATATTTTGTATCTACTAAAAAGCGAAAATATTTGTTCCCTTTTTTAGTGAGTTCAAAGGAATATTTGTTGGTATAAATTTTTCCAATTTTTAAATATCTATATTCGATAAAAAGGTAATAATCTGTACCAACAATCTTTTCTTTAATATTCTTATTTAAAAATAATTTAGAATATAAATCTTCAATTTTTTGTTTAGAAAAAGGTTTTAAGAATGGGAAATATGATAAATACAAATAAAATAGATTAGTAAATTCATTAATATCGATACTTGTCGCTTTTTTTAAAGAAATTTTATTATCAATAATCATCTTTTTAAAGCGAGAATTTTCACTTCTTTTTTCTTTGTTTTTCTCTTTTATCTCATTTAAAATCTCTTTCATTTCAAAATCAGAAAGTCTAGAAACATATTCGTTTCTTAATTTGTTTCTTTTATATGAATTATCAAAATTTGATTTATCAATATTAAAAGGAACGTTGTTTTTTAAACAATATATTTCCAATTCTTTTTTTCTAGTATCTAAAATGGGGCGAATATAACAAACGTCTTCTTTATAAGATAATGTTTTTAAACCATAATAATTTACATAAGAATTTCTTTCTTTTTGAATTAAATAAGTTTCAATTAAATCATCTAAATTATGAGCAATTAAAACTGCTTCATAATTATTATTATTATTTAATTCCTTAAAGAAGTCATAACGAATTTTTCTAGCCCAAGCTTCGATATTTTTATCTTCTTTTTTATAAAAAACGCTCTTTTTATATAGTTTTATATTATTTTCTTTACAAAAACTTGTTAAATAGCGATCTTCATAGTTTGATTCTTTTCTTAAATGATAATTTACAAAAGCAATATCAAAATCGAACTTATTTTTCATTAAATAATAAGCTAAAGCCATTGAGTCTGGCCCAAAAGAACACCCTAAAAGGTATTTTTTATTGCTCTTCAATAAATTCTTCTTTAATTTCATCTTTTAATATTTCATACATTTTAGAAGCGTCATCTTTTAATATATGATCTTTAATAAATAAAACTTTTACAACAAGATGATGTCTTCCTAAAGTTAAATCGATAATGTCACCTTCTTTTACTTCACTTGAAGGTTTACAAGGACGATTGTTAAGTAAAAAAATATCGCGAGAAACAAGTTCTTTTGCAATAGTTCTTCTTTTAATTAATCTACTAACTTTCAAAAATTTATCTAATCTCATTGTTTAAAGCCTCTTCATGAATAATTTTTAATACTTCGACAAGTAATTTTGGATAATCATCCTTTTTAGAAATAATAATTTCTAAGCATTTATTCTGATAAGTTAATTTTAATTTATTTACATAATTTATCAATTTCATAAATATTGTTGTTCCAATCGCATTTATTGAAGAAAATTCTCTAGAAAGTACGATATTTAAGGAAATTTGAGTATTTTTTAACTCTTTAAATTCACTAAAAGATAGGTAAATATCAATTTCTCTTTGCCTTAAAATATTTAAGAAAGATTCAGGAATTTCTCCTCCATACATATCTTTAATATGGTTAGCTAAATTAGCAAGTTTATCAAAATCATCAGCTTCACTAATTTTTTGATAGAGTTCAATTTTTTCACTATCACTAGCAAAATATGATGGAATATATGCGTTATTGATAACAGTTGGATTACTTTTCTCTTCATTTTCTTTAATAATTTGCCCATCTTTTTTCTCTTTTAATGCTTCGTTTAAAAGCTTTAAGTATAAATCAATACCAACATCATCAATAAATCCAGCTTGTTCTCTTCCTAAAATTTCACCAGCACCTCTAATTAATAAATCTCTTTGAGCAATTTTATAGCCACTTCCAAGTTCAGTGAAATCTTGTAAAGCCTTTAATCTTTTTTTAGCTTCATCATTTAATTGTTTATTTTTGTCAACTAAAAGATAGCAATAAGCCATTCTATCTCCTCGACCAACTCTACCTTTAATTTGATAAAGTTGAGATAATCCAAATCTGTCGGCTTGATCAACAATAATTAAGTTAGCGTTTCTAACATCAATTCCGTTTTCAATAATTGATGTTGCTAAAAGTAGATCAATATCGTCTAAATAGAAATCAGCCATGACATCATTAACGGCTTTTTTATCCATTTTTCCATGAACAATTCCTATTCTTAAATCAGGAATCATGTCTTGTAATTTAGTACCTAACTCATAAATATCGGAAATATTATTATGAACAAAATAAATTTGTCCGCCTCTTGCTAATTCTCTTGTAATAATTTCTTTTAAAACTTTTTCATCTTTTTGAATAACATAAAGTTGGATAGGAAGTCTTTCTTTTGGCGGAGTTTGGATAGTTGAAACACTCTTTAAACCAACAAGTGAAGATTGCAAAGTTCTAGGAATTGGAGTTGCTGAAAGAGTTAAAACATCGATGTTTTCCTTATTTAATTTAATTCTTTCTTTTTGTTCAACACCAAATCGTTGCTCTTCATCAATAATTAAAAGTCCTAAATCATTAAATTTTATTTTGTTAGATAAAGCCTTGTGAGTACCAATTAAAAAATTAACTTTCCCGCTTTCAACACCATCTAAAATTAGTCTTGTTTCCTTAGGTGTTTGATTTCTTGTTAAAAGTTTGATGTTTATATCAAATTTTCTAAACCTATTAAGGGCAACTTCAAAGTGTTGTTTTGCTAAAAGTGTTGTAGGAGCAATTAAAACTACTTGTTTACCACTTAACATTGCTTTAAAAGCAGCACAAAAAGCAACTTCTGTTTTACCAAAACCAACATCACCACATAATAAGCGGTCCATTGGTTCTTCTTTTTCCATATCTTCTTTGATTTCTTTTAAGGATCTTTTTTGATCTTCGGTTAACTCGTGTTTGAATTGTGCTTCAAACTCTTGTTGAAGTTCATCATCTTCTTCAAATTTAATCCCTTTAATAAGCGCTCTATTTTTATATAAGAATAATAATTTATCTGCTAAATCATTAACCTTATCTTTAATTCTTTTCTTGGTTTTTTTCCACGTGTCACTGTGTAAAGACGATAATTTAGGTATTCTTCCTTCTTGACCAGCATATTTTCTAATTAAATTAAATGAATATAAAGGAACAAAAAGTTCATCGCTTCCAGCAAATTTAATCTCTAAATAATCTTCTTTTTTGCCTTGAAGTTCCATTTCACTAATTCCAACATATTGCCCAATACCATAACTTTCGTGAACAACATAATCACCTTTTTCCAATTCTAAATAAGAACCTAAAACAACACCTTCTTTAAATTTAGAAGTATAAGTTAAACTTGCATGTCTTTTATTAAATAATAATTTTGGTGTAACAATAGCAAAACTATCTTCTTTATCTTCGATTGCAATATTAAAATCTGAAATCAAAACATTAATTTTTTCAGTATATTTGTCTGTAATTTTGCCTAAAATACTAAAATTAACATGTAAAAATTTTAAATAGTCTACAAGTGTTGAAAACTCTTCTTTATTTTTTACAATAAACAAAACTTTTTCATATTCGGCTAAATATAAATCAACTATTTTTTGGAACTCAATTCCTTTTTTTGCTTCAAAAAGTGGTGTAGATAAAGGTATATTTTTAGCATCTAAATGATTTAAATCAAATCCAGAAATATATAAAAGTTCTTCTGCTTTATCACTAGTTAAGCCTATCTTATCGTTAAAATATTCAAGATGAGTTAAACTTCTTCCACCGTCAAAAAGATCCATCATTAATTCGTGTGATTCATAATATAATTGTTTTTTTGATTCTAAGATGTCCTTTTCTTCTAAAATAATCTCAATAAAATCGGATAAATAAGTCAAAATTGAATCATGATTATTTTTTAAGAAACCATAATATTTATATAAACTAGGGGAAAAATTATTAGTTTTTAAATTTTCTATATCTTCATTTACTTGTGCTTCAAAAATGTCTTTTAAATCATTTCTAACTCTTTTTAAATCTTCTTCTTTTCTAAAATTCATTTTTTCTTCAATATGAGAAAATTCTAAATCATTAAAAATGAGTGTTGTTGCAGGCAAAATATCGATTTTATCTATATTTTTTATTGAGCCTTGTGTAGCAATATCAAAGAAACGAATTGACTCAATTGTATCATCAAAAAATTCGATTCTTATCGGATTATCATAATTCATTGAAAAAATATCAATAACATCACCACGAGATGCAAATTGTAAAGATTGATCTATTTTTGGAACTTTATAGTAACCAAGTTTTATTAACTTATTTATTAATTCATTTAAATCATATGTTTGATTGATTCTTAAACTAATAGTTGAATCGATAAATTCCTCTTTTTTAGGATAAAATCTATAAAAAGATGAAGGTGTAAAAATAAAAACTTTATGTTTTGAATTAATCATTTCATAAAGAGCATAAATTTTATTAGCTAATATATCCTTACTTTCAGAAATATATTCAACTCTTATCATTTCATTATCTAAAAATAAAACGATGTCATCTTTGTTTATTAAATTAGCTAAAGATGCATAAAGTTTATTAGCTTTATAGGTTGAAGAAACTAATAAAACAATGTTTTTTGAGTAATTTTCGATATATTTTTTGTATGTTAAAAACGTTCCACCAATTATTTCATCAACAGCAAAAAAAGCCTCTTTCTTATCTAAGAGGGGGGTGAAATAATTTAATAAATCATTTAAATAGTTAATCAATAAAGGAAAATCTCCTTTCTATTTATTATAAAGACTCATTGCTTTATTAAAGCTTTCTTTAATAGCTATTTTTAAAGCACTGACTGCGTTATTTTGAGCTTCTTCAAGAAGTTCTTTTTCTTCTTTTGAAGGTTTTCCTAAAACAAAATCAATATTGTTATAGGTTGGAGCGCCAATTCCTACACGGATTCTTTTAAAATTTTGACTTCCAAGATGAGCAATAATAGATTTTATCCCATTATGTCCACCGCTACTTCCATCTAATTTAATCTTTAAATGACCGATTTGAATATCCATATCATCATAAATTACGATTAAATCATCGATGGAAATATCAAAGTAATCCATTATTTCTTTAATAGCTATTCCACTATTGTTCATATAGGTTTGAGGTTTTAAAAGAATAACATCTTCATTCATATATTTAGTTTTTAAATATAAAGAATGAAAACCTGAACGAGAAATATCTTCGCCTAATGAATCAGCGAATTTATCTACTACATCAAAGCCCATGTTATGACGAGTATGTTCATATTCTTTTCCAAAATTTCCTAAACCAGCAATAAGTTTCATAACGTCTAATATATTACATAATTTTCTTTAAAAAATTAAGAATTTAACACTTTTTTTAACATTATTTTTTATGTCGAATAAAAAGAGATAATATTTTAATTGACTAATCGGTCAATGAATATTAATATTTTTAAACGGAGGAAAAGAATATGCCAAGAACCGCTGAAGCAAATCAATTTTTAAAAGAAAAAAGAAAAAAACAAATTCTTCTTTCCGCTTTAAAATTATTTTGCCTTGAAGGTTATGAAAATATCACGATGGATCGAATTGCCAAAGAATCTAAAATTTCTCATGGCTTAATCTATCATTACTTTGATAAAAAGAGTGATATCTTACAGGAACTTATTGCTGAAAGTAAAAGAAAATTCTCTCTTATTTTTGATTTAAGCAATATGAAAACCTTAAAAGGTGCAGACTTTTTTAAAGCATTAACAGATTTTATTATTTCCGCTGTAACTTTAGGTGAAGAATATGCCTTTTTTATCGCATTATATTTAAACTTTAAGATTTCTCCAGATATGTATGAACAATTTGGTCAAACTTCTTATCTTAAAAATCTTGAAAATAATTTTAAGATTGCTCAAGAAGACGGAACATATCAAAAAGGAAATCCAAAAGAATTCTTACTTTGTTATTTTTACTTATTAAAATCAATAACCATGTCTGCAATTATTTCTAAAAACACATCAACCATTCCAAGTGCTGATGTTGTCTTAAATTTATTTAAAAGGAGCGTTATCTAATGATCAAACTATTCAAAATTGCTGGAAAACGCCGGTATTTTATCCTTTTAGCTGTTGTAACTATTATTTTTCAATGTTGGTTTCAACTTAATCTCCCTGAATATATGGGAAATATTCAAACCATCCTTACTTGTAAAGAATTTGCACCAGCTTCACCAATTGAATTAATAAATCCTTTAAGTAAAGAAGTTATTACTATCTCAACTATGTTAACTCAGGATGAATTAACTTCTCTTATCTTAAATCAAGGTGGTTGGATGATACTTTGTTGCGTTATTATCCTTTCTTTAGCTGTTTGCCAATTCTTTGGTGCATCAAGTGTTGGTGCTTTTGTTGGTAAAGAATTAAGAAAAGAAATGTATGCAAAAGTTAATACATTATCTTTATCTGATTACAATAAATTTGGAACAGCTACTCTTATTACAAGAACTACCAACGATATCGAACAATTAAAAAACTATGTCATTATGTTTATCAGAATGATAGTTATGTCCCCAACTTATATGATTATTGGTTTAATTAAAACCTTAACATTGGAAAATCCAGGACCTCAACTTGCATCTGTTTCAGCAGTTACTATTCCTTTAATTTTAGGCATAATGATCATTATTTTCGTTTATGCAATGCCATTATTTAAACAAATGCAAACAAGAATTGATAACGTTACTGTTGTCTTAAGAGAAAACTTAACTGGCATTAGAGTTATTAGAGCTTACAATCAACAAAATACTGAGGCTCAAAAATTTGACACCGTTAATACAGATTTAAAGAAAACTTTAGTTAAAGCAGGAAGAATTATGTCTGTTGCTAATCCAACAATTCAAATTGTCTTTAACTTTGCATTTATTGCAATTTATGCTGTTGGTTTCTTCCTTTTAACGGAACTTTCAGCTCAAAGTTTTAATGACTTAGTCTTATTAGCAAGTCAACAAGTTTCAATTATTGCTGTTGTTGCTCAATATTCAATGCAAATAATGAACTCTTTCTTAATGTTTGCAATGATTATTGCAATGATTCCTCAAGCAGCTGCTTCTTATAAGCGTGTTCTTGAAGTTTTAAATGTTGAAACATCAATTAACGACAAAGAAGCAAGAGAATATGCAGTTCAACAATATGAAGCTCATTTAAGTAGACTTGAATATAGATTTAAAGAAAATTATAAAACTACACATGATGGTCATGAATTCTCTTACTCATTATTAAAAGAAAGATATTCAAAAATGAATGAAGAAGAAAAAAATAACGACCCTCAATATAAAGATTTCTTAGACTATGTTGCTATTAGAAAAGATAGAGAACATATCTTAAATTCGTTAACTGATGAATCGACTGAAGAATATATAAATATTATTAATAAAAGTATGCATCATTTAGATCAACATGGTGTTATTGAATTTAGAAACGTAACATTCACCTATCCAGACGCAAATACTCCAACAGTCATGAATATTTCATTTAAAACTAAACCCGGAACAACCACTGCAATTATTGGTTCAACAGGTAGTGGGAAATCCACATTAATCAACTTAATTCCTCGATTCTATGATGCAACAAACGGCGAAGTTTTATTTGATGGAATAGATGTTAAAAAGTTCCCACAAAAGGTATTAAGAGATCATATTGGTTTTGTTCCTCAAAGTGCTGTTTTATTTACCGGTTCTATTAAAGATAACATTCGTTATGGTAAAGAGGACGCTACTGAAGAAGAAATTAATGAAGCGTTAAGTGTTGCTCAAGCAGCAAACTTTGTTTCAAAACTTCCGGATAAACTCGATACTTTTGTTTCTCAAGGTGGTAAAAATTTCTCTGGCGGACAAAAACAAAGATTATCAATTGCTAGATGTTTAGTTAGAAAACCTGAAATTTATGTTTTCGACGATTCATTCTCAGCATTAGACTTTAAAACAGATGCCCAACTTAGAGCTGCATTAAAAAATTACACAAAAGATGCTTCAGTAATTGTTGTTGCTCAAAGAGTCTCTTCGATTATTGATGCTGATAATATTATCGTTTTAAATGAAGGCAAATGTGTTGGACAAGGAACACATGCTGAATTATTAAAAAACTGCCCAATTTATCAAGATATTGTTAAATCTCAACTTGATCCTGAAGAAGTTGAAAAAACTATTCGTCTTGTTCAAGAAGCTAGTTTGGAAGGAGGTATCAACTAATGCCTAGAAAAGTTGAAGCTGGAAAGCCAAAAGAGTTTAGAAAGACTTTCAAAAGAATGCTAGGTGATTTTAAAAATCAACGGCGTGCTATTGTTTTTATTATCATTCTTGCAATTGGTAGTGCAATTTTAAGTGTTGTTACTCCTAGTTTATTAAGAAATATTCTTGATAATCCATTTGATTTATTTATTATTGATCCAATTAGTTCAACAATTTTGATGAATTGGTCTCAATTCGCAACAAAATTCGGAACTTTACTTGGATTATATGCGGCGGCTGCACTCCTTGCTTGGTTAAGTGAATTCGCTGCAGTTAGTGTTAGTGCTCGCTATTCATATGACATGAGAGTAAAAATTCAAGATAAACTCGATCGTTTACCACTTTCATATTTTGATAGAGTTCCTTATGGTGATACTTTATCAATTGGAACAAACGATGTTGATAATATCTCTAGAAACTTACAATCAATCATTACTCAAATCTTCTCAGGAATTACATTATTCTTTGGTTCATTAGCCGCAATGTTAATTATTGATTGGCGAATTGCTCCTGTAGCATTTGCTTCACTTCCACTTTCATTCGTATTTATCATACTTATTTCAACTTTCTCAGGAAAATTATTCTCTTCCTATAGAAAGAATTTAGGTACATTAAATGGTCAAATTGAAGAAACTTATTCTGGTTATAAAATCATTAAATTATTTAACAAAGAAAAAGATGTTGAAGCAGAATTTGATAAAACTAACTTAAAAATGGAATCTAGTGATAGATTCTCTCAATTCTTATCAGGTTTAATCTTCCCAACAACATTCTTCGTCAATAACCTTGCTTATGTTGGTATTGCAGTTGTTGCTGGTATTGTTTCAACAGCTGGAACAATGATTTCATTCTTCATTTACTTAAATTTATTCACTAGACCTCTTCAACAAATTGGTCAAATTGCAAATATTATCCAATCAGTCGTTGCTTCTGGTGAAAGAATTTATGATTTATTAGAAGAACCTGAACAAGATCCAGATAAAGAAGGTGCAATTGATAATGAAGATTGCATCGAAGGTAACTTTGATTTCGAAAACGTAGATTTCAGCTATACACCTGATAAACCATTAATCGAAGGCATGAATTTACATGTTAATAAAGGCGATATGGTTGCAATTGTCGGTCCTACTGGAGCTGGAAAAACTACTTTAGTTAACTTAATTATGAGATTCTATGAAATCAATAGTGGAAAAATCTCATTAGATAATATTTCAACTCTCGACTATACAAGAAATTGTTTAAGAGGATCGGTTGGAATGGTTTTACAAGAAACTTGGTTATTTAAAGGAACAATTAGAGAAAATCTTCTTTATGGAAACCAAGATGCCACCGATGAAGAAATTATTCAAGCATGTAAAGATGCTCATATTCATCACTTTATTGAAACATTACCTGGTGGATATAACTTCATGTTAAATGAAGATGGAAATAATATTTCTCAAGGTCAAAGACAATTATTAACTATCGCTAGAGCTATTATTTCAAAACCAAAAATTATGATTTTAGATGAAGCTACTTCTTCAGTTGATACCCGTACTGAACAATTAATTCAAGATGCTTTAGACAAAATTATGCAAGGAAGAACATCTTTTGTTATTGCTCACCGTTTATCAACAATTAAAAATGCAAAAACAATTATTGTAATGAAAAAAGGTCACATCGTTGAAACCGGAAATCATCAAGAATTACTTGCAAAAGGCGGCTTCTATGCTGACTTATATAACGCTCAATTCGCTGGAGTTAACCCAATGGCTAAAGCCGATGAAGGTGTTTTAGAAAGTTAAAAACTAAATTAACCGCGTTAAAATATGACGCGGTTTTTTATTTTAAGAATAATTAATTATTCTTGTCTCTTTTTTCATCAAGTCTCATTCATTATAATTATTTTTAGTTATAGATTTTTTATGGAAAACGAAGTTATTAATAACTCTCAAAAAGATAGTAACAAATATAAAAAAATAAAAAACATCTTCAAATATTTATCTTTGGGTGTTTTTATTATTGCTTCAATTGTTATTTTAATTGAATCAGCAATCCCTGGCGATATTAGTGCAGATCAATCTAACGATATTACCGATATTGTCGATGATAATATTAACAACAATTACGATAAAGATAACATTATCGATATTAAAGATATCGGCGTTACCTTTAATAATTCCGCCGTTAGTGTTGATAAAGAAAATAATGTTAATGTTAATGATGTTTTATCTTATGAAATCGGTTTTATTCCTGAAGATACATCTTTTAAAAATATAAAAATTGAAGCTTCTAATACTGAAATCGTTAAAATTGATGAAGTTTCAAAAACTATAACTTTCAATAAAGAAGGAAAAACCAATATTTCCTTTATTTCTACAGAAAATCAATATGACAAAGAAGAAACAGATAAAGATATTAAAAAGGTTTTTACTTTTGTTGTTAATGAAATAAAACTCCTATCTTTTGATGTTTCTTTATCAAAAAATAATATTGATAAAGAAGACACTTTATATTTAACAAATAATGAAAAAATAAAATTAGATGTTTCCTATAATCCAGTTGATGCTACTTATAAAGAATTAACTTACTCTGATTACGATGAAAAATTAATTAGTGTTGATCCAATAAATAATGAAGTTAAAGTTAATGATTTAAGTAAAACTTTAGGTGATTCTTATAAAGAAAATGAAGTTTACAAGACAAAACTTACTATTAAGAGTCAAAAATATCCTTCATTAAGTGAAACAATTAACATCAGCATTTCTTCTTTATATCAAAATGAAATTAGAAATTTATCATTGGATAACTCACTTTCAAATCTCGAATTTTATCCATCAAATTCTAACAATTTATTAAAGATCAATTATTCTTCATATTCTTCTTTTACTTCTTTTGATATCAATAAAGTAAAAATTAATATTAAAAACGATGAAGAAAATATTATTTCTTCTTATTTAGTTAAAGAAAACAACTTAAAAGAAAATTATTTTGTTATTGAATTTAAAATTAATGAAAATAAACTCAAAAATAATTCAAGCGTTTTAGTTGATATTTCATATTCAAACGGTTCCTTTAACCCTCGCCTTGAAAATATTAATGTTTCATTAAATCCACTTGTTAAACTATCTTCATCATTAATTAATACTGGTAGCACTCATCAAAATAGAAGAATGGATGTTTATAAGCTTAATAATTATGATGTTTTTTATAATGATTTAAATATTGATATTGCTTATAACGATTCAATTTCAAATAAACTTTATAAATATGATATTTCTAATGTTTCATATAACTTAGAAGATCCAAATTTATTTAAAGTTAAAAGTTTTAATTACGATAAATTAACTCTTTCAATCAACAAAGCCTATTTAAGTGATAATTTAAAAGATAATTATTATGTCGATGTTATTTATAATGAAAACAACGATATTTATCGCTTTAATATTGATTTTAATTATGTAAACGAATCTTTAAATAACCTTGATAATATCTATAAAGATTTAAAATTTAATTATTTAGAAAGAAACACTGCAAGTAAAAATATCTTAGTTGATGATTATACTTACGATAACATCTTAACTTTTAATAATGATTTATCTTCTTATTCAACAAAAGATATCGATAAATTCTTTAATTCTTATTTATTTAACAATGTTAATTACACTGTTGTTAATAATGAAGAATTAACTAAAAACGGGGTCAGTATTTTATATAAAAATAATAAGATTAATGGTTTAAAAATTAATGACGTTTTTAATAATGGAATCAATCTTTATCAAAATAAAAAAATCAATTTAACTTTGAGAAATAACTATTTTGATTATTTAAATATCTCAACATTTGATATAAAACTAGAAATTGATATTAAGCCTTTCTATAACCTTAATTATCGAGTTAATTTAGACAATGAAAATATTTATGATTCTTTAACTGGATTATCAAATTTATCGATAAATATCGAAAAAGCTCAATCTAAAAAGTTAGATTTTGTTATTTATTCTTCTTATTTAGTTAATAATAAATATGAAGTTTATAAAGAATATAATGATTCTTCTTTATATAAGGTTGAAACTCCAGCTAACTTTGCTTCATATTTATATTTTGATATTAATAAAAACTTATTAAACGGCTTAAATGAAGGTGATACTTTTCTTATTTTCAAATCGAATATTGATAATAAAAGCATAAAAATAAATATTAATGTTAGTTATGTTCCTTTAATTTTATCTTTTGATAATTTAAAGATTTCTTTAATTAATGATGCTGCAAATGATATTTATAACGTCGATAACACTAATATTAATAATGAAAATGTTTATAAAGTTGCATTAAATAATGATTTTAGAGTTGATATTGATTTAGTTAATAAAAATGAAGCATCTTCTTCTTTAATTGATTATCGAATTGCTGATGAAAGTATTGTTTCTTATATTTCGCTTTCAGCTAATGAATTTAAAGCAGTTAAACTTGGTAAAACCTCATTAACTATTTCTTCAAAAATTGATCCTTCAATTAATATTGTTAAAGAAATTGAAGTTGTTGATTCTACTTCTCCATTTACTTTAAATATTGATGAACTTAAACCTTTAGCATCATCATTCAATAAAAAAGAAAGTCGTTATGATTTAACTTTAGATTATGCAAAATCTTATAAATTTAACTTTGTTCATGAATATAAAAATGTAACTTCAACTATTTATAATTATGAATATTATGAATATAAAAATTCAGAAAATAAACTAGATGAAAATACGATAAAATCCGACCTTTTAAGTATTGATTCATCTAATAATATGACTTTTAAAGATGTAGGAAAAGTAACTTTAAAAATCACAAACGGCGATAAAGAAAATTCAATTTCCACATATGATTTAATAATTGATTTAACTATTAAAAGAGATACTCGTTTTACTTTCCAAGAATTAGCTCATTTAGTTAGAAAAGGGCTAGGACATTTTGGTTTATTCCTTTTAACTGCATTAAGTGGATCAATCTTCCTCTTCTTTGCTTTTGAAAAATATTTATATCGCTATTTATCTTTAATAGGATATACAGTTACAGGATTTTTAATTGCTTTAGCTAGTGAAGGAATTCAAGCTTTAACTCCAGGAAGAGGTCCATCATTTAAAGACGTAATGATTGATACCGTTGGCTTTGTTGTTGGCGTAGGAATTATCCTTGTCACCTTTATAATTATTCATGTTGTTCAAATAATTCTAAATAAGAAAAAGAATAAAAATAACGATAATAATGATTAAATTTAAAAGCCATCCTTATTATAGGGATGGCTATTTTTTATTTATTATTAACTTTATGCATCTCTTCTAAATAATCAGATAAAGATGTATATGTTTTCTTTAATTTTGGATAAATTGTTGAATAAACTTTTTTATAAAGATATTCATATTTTTTATTATCTTCTTTATTAGGTTTAAATATCTTTTCATATTTAACCATCGCTTTTTTAGCATCTTCTGGTCCATTAAATACTTTTAAAGCAATAAATTGAGCCATAGCACAGCCAAGTGAAGAAGCTTCATAATGTTCTGGTTTATAAACTGGAAGACCTAAAATATCTGCAGTAATTTGACAAATTGCATCACTTTTTGATCCGCCACCGCTAATTGTTACATATTTACAATTAACATGTGCTCTTTTTTGAATTGATAAGATACCTTCTTTTAAGGCATAACATAAGCCCTCAATAATAGCACGATAAATATGGTATTTATTATGAACATCATCATAGAAACCAATCATTGAACCTTTGCCTAAAGGTTTATCAAGTTGAGGTCCCCAATATGGTTGAACAACAAGTCCATCGCTTCCTGGAGGTATATCTAAAACTTTTTGATTTAAGACTTCTTCTGGAGCAATTTTTTCAATTGTTGCTTCGGTAACTTCTTCTTTCGCAAATTCTTTAGAGAACCAATTTAACATCCATGCTCCTCTATAAATTTGAACTTCAGAATTATAATAGCCTGGATAAGCACTTATATATGAAGGTAAAAATCTTACTGGTTCAACATATTTTTTACTAGCTAAGGAAATAGAACAACTCGTTCCAAAGCTTGCATGAGCTGCATCACTTTCAATTGCTCCAGCCCCTAAACCTTCACAAGATTTATCGTTTCCTGTTCCAATATATTGAAGTCCTTCAGGTAAACCAGTATCCACGTGGGAAGTTTCTGTTAAATGACCAATAACCCCACCGACTCCATAAATCTTTGGAAGCATTTTTGGATCGATTCCAAAAATAATTCCTTTAATATGATTTTTACTATATGGTTTTCCCGTTTTAAAACAAACAGGTGCATGACCAATCATATTTGAAGCAGTATCACCTAAAACACCGAATAATCTATAGTTTAAATATGAGTTTAAAGGCGCATAATAATGGGCTTTTTGCCAATTTTCTTTCTCATTTTCTTGAAGCCATAAAGCAGGTGTTCTTTTTCTATTTAATCGAACAGTTTCACTCATTCCAACAATCCAAAAAGCAGCTGAATAAATAAAAGGGATTTTCTTTTCTAATTTAGCTTTTCTTTGATCTAACCAAATAATTGCTGGACGAATAACCTTATAATCTTTATCTAAAAGTACATAAGTATCTCTAAAACATGTTGAAGAAATTGATGAACATTGATTGACTAAAGTCTTGTTTTTTCTTACTAATCTTTTTGCTGCTTTACACATCATTTCATAGTAATAATCAGGATTTTGTTCACAATATCCAGGTTTTATTGAGAAATATGGTGGGTTATATTTTTCTTGCTCGAAAGCTAGAAATTCACCCTTGTCATTAACAACGGAAACTCTAACAGATTGAGTTCCATAGTCTATACATAAAACACAACTCATACGTTAATTATTATATTCTTTTTGATATTTATATCAAATCTCAATTAAAAATGTTATAATCACGTGGTAAGGTTTTGAACCAAACATTTTTTTAGGAGGAAATATAAGAAAATGGCAAAACAATATGTTTACCTTTTTAAAGATGCATATGGCTTAGGTAAAGAGCTTTTAGGTGGTAAAGGTGCTGGTCTTGCAGAAATGACCCACATCGGAGTCCCAATTCCTCAAGGTTTTACAGTTTCAACCGAAGCATGTACTCTTTATTATCAAAGCAATAAATCAATGCCTGATTATTTAATTGCTCAAATTGATGAAGGTATTAGAGACGTTGAAAAAGAAACAGGAAAATCATTTGGTGGTGTTGACGCATCAAAAATGCCTTTACTTGTTTCAGTTCGTTCTGGCGCAAGAGTCTCAATGCCAGGTATGATGGATACAATTTTAAACTTAGGTTTAAATGATGCATCTGTTGAATTATTAGCAAAAGCTAGCGGAAACGAACGATTTGCTTACGATTCATATCGTAGATTTATCTTAATGTTCACAAACATTGCTAAAGGTCATCCAAGAACTAACATGGATAAAATGTTAGAAGAATTAAAGGAAACTAAAGGCTATAAAGTTGATAGTGATATCCCAGCTGAAGATTTAAAAGAATTAGTCGCAAAATATAAAGAATATTATAGAAACACATTCGGCGAAGACTTCCCAAGCGATCCTTATGAACAATTACACGAAGCAGTTACAGCTGTCTTTAGATCCTGGGATAACGATAGAGCAAACGTTTACCGTAAGATGAATGGTATTCCTTATGAATGGGGTACAGCAGTTAACGTTCAATCAATGGTTTTCGGTAACTTAAACGATAATTCTGGTACAGGTGTTGCTTTCTCAAGAGACCCATCAACAGGTAAAAAAGAAATTTATGCTGAATATTTACCATGTGCACAAGGTGAAGACGTTGTCGCAGGTATTAGAACTCCAATGCATATCGATGAATTAAAGAGAAGAATGCCAGATGTCTATGAACAATTCGCAAGAACAATCAAAGACATGGAAGCTCACTATAAAGATATGCAAGATATGGAATACACCGTTGAAAACGGAAAACTCTATTTCTTACAAACAAGAAATGGTAAGAGAACAGCTCAAGCTTCATTACAAATCGCATTCGACTTATTAGATGAAGGCGTTATCGATGAAGAAACCGCAGTTTGTAGAATCGAACCACAATTATTAGATTCACTCTTACACCCAACATTCGATAAGGATGAATTAAAAGCTCATACTCCAGTCGCAAGTGGTAACCCAGCTTCGCCAGGTGCAGGTGTTGGTAAATTATCATTTGATGCTAAAGATGCTGAAGAAAGACATGCAAACGGCGAAAAAGTCGTCTTAGTCAGAGCTGAAACATCTCCAGAAGATATCGAAGGTATGGTCGCTGCAGAAGGTATCTTAACTATGAGAGGTGGTATGACTTCTCACGCTGCAGTTGTTGCTAGAGGTATGGGTAAATGCTGTATTACAGGTTGTAGCGCAGCTATCGTTGATGAAGAAGCAAGAACTTTAACAATTAACGGTAAAGTCTATACTGAAAACGATACAATTTCTCTTAACGGTTCAACCGGTGAAGTTTACGAAGGTGCTATTAAATTAGTCGAAGCTGATACATCATCAGGTAACTTCGGTAGATTAATGACCTTAGCTAACAAATATAAGAGATTATCAATTAGAACAAATGCCGATACTCCACGTGATGCTATCCAAGCTGCAAAATTCGGTGCTGAAGGTATCGGTTTATGTAGAACAGAACACATGTTCTTCGATAAAGATAGAATCTTCCACATGAGAAAAATGATTCTTTCTGACACAGTCGAAGAAAGAGAAGCAGCATTAGCAGAACTTCTCCCATATCAAAGAGATGACTTCTATGGATTATATATGTCCATGAAAGACTTAAACGAAATCAACGTTAATGTTAGATTACTCGACCCACCTCTTCACGAATTCTTACCTCAAGAAGAAGATAAGATTCAAGAATTAGCAACTGCTTTAAATAAGAGCGTTCAAGATATTAAAGATAGAATCGCTTACTTACATGAATTCAACCCAATGATGGGCCACAGAGGATGTAGATTAGACGTTTCTTATCCAGAAATCGGTAGAATGCAAGCAAGAGCTATCATGGAAGCTGCTATTAAAGCTAGTGAAGAATTAAAACGTGATATTCAACCAGAAATCATGATCCCATTAACACTTGATATTAAAGAATTCAAATATGTTAAGAAGATTGTTTGTGAAGAAGCTGAAAAAGTCTTAGCTGAACACAATTCACACTTACATTACCATGTCGGTACTATGATTGAAATTCCACGTGCTGCATTACTCTCAGGTGAAATCGCAACTGAAGCTGAATTCTATTCATTCGGTACAAATGACTTAACACAAATGACATTCGGTTTCTCAAGAGATGATGCTTCTAAATTCTTACCAGACTACTATAAGAATAAGATCTTAGAATTTGATCCATTCCAAACTGTCGACCAAAAAGGTGTCGGTAAATTAATTAAAATGGCAGTTAAAGATGGTAAAGAAGCTCGTCCAACACTCTTAACAGGTGTTTGTGGTGAACACGGTGGTGATCCAAGAAGTATTGAATTCTTCAATAGAGTTGGATTAGACTACGTCTCATGTTCTCCATTCAGAGTCCCAATCGCAAGATTAGCAGCTGCTCAAGCTGAAATCTTACTCAAAAAGGAAGGTAAATAGTTAACCTTCCTTTACTAAAGTAATATAGAGACCAGGATTTCCTGGTCTCTTT
The DNA here is from genome assembly GCA_949299395.1 of uncultured bacterium. GTDB lineage: Bacteria > Bacillota_I > Bacilli_A > RFN20 > CAG-826 > Onthovivens. Next base: position 64,887 of record CASGAB010000001.1, read on the forward strand.
TATTTTTCTAACTTTCTATTTATAATTAATTTTATAAAGGATAAACAATATGAAATATTGTGTATTTTGTGGAAAAAAAATTAATGATGATAATTTATTTTGTCCATATTGTGGAAATAAACAACCAGAATTAAAAGAAATTTCAGAACAAAATGAAGTTATTAGCGAAAAAAAGAAAGAATCTAAAACAAGTTTAGTTTTAGGTATTCTTTCAATTATTTTTACTCTTTCTTTAGGATTATCTTTTATCGGTGCAATTTTAGGTATGATTGGTTTATTAAAATCTAAAAATGGTGAATATAAAACACTTAACGCGATAGGAATAATTGTTTTTATAGTAGAAGCATTAATTGGATTAATTATTACAATTATTCTTCTATGTCTATATGCATAAGAAAAGGCCAAGTAGACGGCCTTTTTATTTAATTAATTTAGTTAATTCAGTGTGAAAACCTTTAAAATATAATTCTTTTTCTGCTTTTTTAAGTAGGTTGATATTTTCACTTATTGCATAAATTGTTGAACCGCTTCCACTCATATCAACAATTTCAAATCCATATTCTTTTACGCTGTTATAAGTTTCAACAATAGAAGGCTGTAAACGTGAAGCTGGTCCATATAAAGAATTAAAAACGTGTTTTCCTGTTTCAATTAAATCACCATTTTTAAAATGTTTTAAAACCTCATCAACATCTCCATGAACTAAATCATGATTATTTGCTTCTTCAAAAACTTGAGCAGTACTACTTCCAAAAATAGGTTTAACAAGTAATACATAATAAGATTTAGGAATATCAATAAATGTTAATTTATCGCCCTTATCTTCAATAATTGCAGGTTTATTATAATATTGAACATAAACATCACTTCCAATCGAAGAACAAATTTCTTTAATTTCTTCATCACTTGGATGTAATTTTAAGATTTTAATTAATCCTCTTAAAGCAGCTGCTGCATCAGCACTTCCTCCACCAAGTCCAGCTTGAAGAAAGATATTTTTATGTATTTCAACGTTGAAATGTTCTTCAAAATGCCATTTTTCTCTACAAACTTCAATCATTTTATGAACTAAATTATATTTAGAAATACGTAATGAAAAATCATCACAAACAACAAAGTCATCTGGAGTATTCTTTGATAATTTTGAAATATCTAAAGTATCGTGAAGTTCTATAGGAAGAACTATTGATTTTAAATTGTGATAACCATCTTCTCTTAAACCTAAACAGTCTAAAGAAAGATTAATTTTTGCGTAAGCTTTTACTATCATAATGCCTTAAATTATAAAGAAATTATTTTAAGATTCAATAATTCCTTAGTTAAATTTATAAAATCATTTACACTTAATTCTTCGGCTCTCATATTTTGTTTTAAAGAGCAGTTTTGTATGACTTTTTTGATTGTTTCATCATCATTTATCATGGTTTTAAAATTGTTATAAATTGTTTTTCTTCTTAATTTAAATAACGTTTTAGAAACCTTTAATAAAGCTAAATTAAATTTATGATCAAAGCCCTCTTTGATAGTCATTTTAAAAACAATACTATCAACGTTTGGAACAGGGAAGAATGAGTTTTTTGAAACTAAAAATAGCTTTTTAATGTTATATGCATAATTAATTACAACATTTAAAGCGTTATAATCCTTTCCTTTTAAAAAAAGTAAACGACTTAAAGCTTCGTTTTGAACCATAAAAACACCTTCTTTAAAGTTATTAAAGTGTTTAATGATATGTTCGATAATTTCGGTTGTAATATAATAAGGAAGATTTCCAATTATTTTTTCAAATTTATAATCTTTATAATGTAAAAAATTGCCTTTAATAACAGTTAAATTTGTATTTTTTGAATAACAATTATTTAAAAAATTAACAAGTTTTTGATCATATTCAACCGCAGTAAGATTAATATTTTTTTTAATCAATTCGCCAGTTAAAGCACCTAAACCAGGTCCAATTTCTAAAACTTCTTCTTTTTCAGTTGTAGATAAAGAAGAAACAATTTCGTTAATAACTTTTTCATCAATCAAAAAGTTTTGGCCGAGTTCTTTTTTAGCATGTGAGTATTCTAAAAGGAAAAAATCTTTAATTTCATCTTTATTTAACATCTTTTAAAACCTCCTCAAGTTCTTTTTTACTAATATTTAGCATATTTATTCTTTTTAAGAATGATTTTGAATTATTAAAACCAATTTTGAAATATTCAGATAGATATTTGCGTTTTTTAAATGAGTCTTCTTTTCCTGTTAAACCTAAATCATATAAATCTAAAGTGGAAATTTTGTTTTTATTATCTGAAATTGGTTCAAAATTCTTTGGGTTAGTTAAAGCAGTTAAAATTTCTTCTTTTGTTGATTCAGCAACTCCTACTTTATGATGTTTAATAGAAACTTCTTTTCTAATAAATGCATCATGGATTTTTGGGCATTTTTCCTTAATTTTATTCCTTATTTGTATTCCAGGAAAATCTGGATCAGTCAATACTATTACGTTTCCACGTGATAAGTATTCATTAATAAAATTAAAATCTTTTTCTTCGACTGCAGATCCATTAACACTATAAAAATCCGCCTCTATAAATGAAGATAAAAAGTCTATATCAGTCTTACCTTCGACTACTATTAAAGCGTTGACTTTAGTCTTCATTTTTGTTTTTCACGTGAAAAATTGAACAAGAATTTGTGAAAACTTGTTCTTCAAATTGTTTCACATCCATATTTAATAAATTAGCAGCAAAAATCGAAGTATTATTTATGAATTTTGGTTCATTTAATCTTCCTCTATAAGGCATTGGAGCTAAATAAGGGGCATCAGTTTCTAAAACTATGCTTTCAAGTGGTATTGAAGTCAAAACTTGTTTAGAAACAATACTATTTTTAAAGGTTAAAACACCACCGAAAGCGATTTTATAGCCAATTTTTACAAATTCTTTAGCCATTTCAACACTTCCTGAATAACAATGCATTACTCCACCTTGTTTAACAGGATTGTTTTTTAAAATATCAAAAGTATCTTGAATAGCATCTCTACAATGAATTGTAACTGGCAAATTATATTTATTAGCCAATTCAATATGTTTTAAAAACATTTCTTTTTGTTTTTCTTTGATAGAATCTTCTTTTTCCCAATAATAATCAAGTCCTGTTTCACCAATAGCAACTATTTTTGAAGAAGTTTTTAATAATTCTTCGAGTTTTTTGAAATCTTCTTCGTTATACTGTTCATGTTCTGTTGGCATGATTGCAATCGCTGCATATATATAAGGATAAATAGTAGCTAATTCGACTGCTTTTTTCGAGGATTCATAATCCCAACCAACACATAAAAATTTAGAAACTCCTTCTTTTAGAGCTTCTTCTAAATAATTATCTAAATTTGATAATATTCTCTCTTCATTTAAATGGATATGAGTATCAAAAATCATATTATTTTCCTACACAGAAACGTGAAAATATCTCTTTCGCAATATCAAAATCATGATCTTCACCGGTAATTGATAAAACTTGAAGATACATATCTTTAATATCCGCACTTAAAAGATCAATTGAAATACCATTTTCGTTGTCTTCTTTAACTTTTTTCATCATTTCCAAGATATTTTTTAATATTCCTAACTCTCTAACACTAGATATCAATGGATTTATATAGTTTTCTTTAGATAAATTTAATTCGTTCATAATAGCTTTTTTAAGCGAATCAATTTCTTTATTTAAGGCTGAAATATAAAGATGGTTATCATCTTTTTCACTAATTAAATCAGCTTTATTATTAACAACGATATAATGTTTATCTTTAATTAATTCCAAAATTTCTTTATCTTCATCATCAAAAATAGAATTATCAAAAACAGCAATGACTAAATCAGCATCTTGAAGTTTCTTTTTACTTTTAGAAATACCAATTCCTTCGATTAAATCGTCACTTTCTCTAATTCCGGCTGTATCAAAAAGATTAATAACAACACCGTTTAAAATAAATTTGCCTTCAACAACGTCTCTTGTTGTTCCTTTTATATCACTAACAATAGCTTTATCTTCATTTAAAAGTGCGTTTAAAATTGATGATTTTCCAACGTTTGGTTTACCAACAATTGCAACATTAATACCATCTCTAATGATATTACCTTTACTTCCGTTTTTAATTAAATCCTCAATATACACGACATTTTTATTCATTACATCCCTGATTTTTTCTTTATTTACTTCTTCTATATCTTCATATTCAGGATAATCAATATTTACTTCAATTAAACTTAATAAATCTCCTAAATCTTGTTTAATAGGATTAATTAATTTTGAAGTTGAACCATCTAAAGACATCATTGCAATCTTTTTAGCTTCTTTTGATTCAGAATTAATTAAATCATTAATAGATTCAGCTTGAATAAGATCCATTTTTCCATTCATATAAGCTCTTGAAGTGAATTCTCCTCCACTTGCAAGACGAGCACCATTTTTAATAGCTAATTCTATAATTTGATTAAAAATAATAGGAGAACCATGGGAAATAATTTCTACACTATCTTCTCCAGTAAATGATTTTGGACCCTTATATGCAAGCAAAACTACTTCATCTATTTTTTCATTATTATCTAATATATATCCATACATGATTGTTGATTTATCAACATCTATTTTTTTAGAGAAAAAAGATGAGCAGATTTTAAAACAATCTTCTCCAGATAATCTAATAATAGCAAGCGCGCTTCTTAATGCTGGTGTAGCTAATGCAACAATAGTTTCTAACATACCTTGATTATATTAAAAAAGGAGAATTAATTCTCCTTATTTTCATCATTATGAGTTTTTTCAACTGTGATATTAGTTGTTGGAGCACTTCCACCTATATATTTAACGACGATTGCTCTATCTTTTCCATCTCCAATTGATTCAGTTTTAATGTTTTTCCATGTTGTTAAAGCGTTATGAACTTTCTTTCTTTCATCAGGAGTCATTGGATCAAGTTTGATATCAATATGAGTTCTACTAACTTCTTTTGCAGCTCTTTTAGCAACGCTAACAACACGAGCATATTTTTTATCTTTATAATCACCAATATCTAAAAGAATTCTGAATTTTCTTTTAAATTTGCTTGAAACAGCAAGTTTTGTTAATTCATTTAACGATTGTAAGGTTTGACCATTTTTACCAATTAATAATGAATTTCTATCAGTTTCAATTAAGATTTTAATTAATCCGTTTCTGAAGAATGCTTTTAAAGAAACATCGATTCCTAAGCCGTTTTTGACAACGCCACTAATATAATTTTCAGCATATTCAATAACGTCTGCATTATCATAAACTACAATAATTGCTTTTTTAGAAAATAAGCCTTTCTTTTCTTCTTCAACTTCGTAAAGTAATTCTTCAACAGTTAAATTTAATTCACTTGAAGCATTTGCTAAAGCTTCTTCAACTGTCTTTGCACTAAATCTTTTCATTTTTATTTAACTCCTTTTTTAACAAAAACAAAGTGTAAAATTAAGCTTTGAATAATTGTAAATATTGATCCAGCAAACCAATAAACACCCATAGCTGCAGGGAGTGTGAAGCCCATAACAATAACGAAGATTGTCATGACCCATTGGGTAATTTTCATTGTTTTTGCATTTTTATCCATTGTTTCTGATTTAACAGTCTTAGCAACTTCTTTTGTTCTCTTTTTATTTAACCATTGTGGTAAAAGCATACCAACAATTTGTCCAGCAGACATAATTAAAATTAAGATTAATGCTGTCCACCATCCTGGATTATTTGGCCAATTTGCAAAATTAGATAAAACAGACCAAATTGAATCAGCTAAGTTAAGACCTAAAACTGCGTCAGTTCCTAAAGATGCACTTCCTTGTAATGCATTCCAAACACAAATAAATAATGGGAATTGAATAATTAAAGTAACCATCGATAAGAATGGATGGACTTTATGCTTTTTATATAAAGCCATTTGAGCTTGACTAAGTCTTTGCTTATCGTATTCATTTGTGGTTGCATTAGGATATTTTTGTTGTAATTTAGCAATTTCTGGTTGTAAATAAGACATTTTTTGTTGAGATAAGGTTGATGGGAATGTAATTGCCATAAATAAGAATCTAACAATTAAAGTCATAACTAAAACAGCTGCGACTTGTCCCCAACCATTCATTCCAAATGCGTGTGATAAATTTTCAACGCCAACTGCAATTGGATAAACAAGTAATCCTTCTAAAAAACCGTGTTTTGTAAAAGCATTACCCCAATCTGCCCAGAAATCAACAGATTTACCTTCAACTTTAACAGTATTATTAAGTGGATCGTTAGTTAAATTACCATAGAATCCATCATTAACTGTAATACATGTTCTAACTGTAGAAACTTCTTGATTTAAAAGTAGTTCATAAGCTTTGATATAGTTTAAAGTCATGACTTTATCTGCGCCTATATCTTTACTAATTTCATCATTCCAAGTCAAAACTCTAGCAAAATAATCAGCAACTTCGTTGCCTTTATCATCAGTTTTAATACCATAATGTTTTAAATATCCATAATGAGCTAAAATTGAACCATCTTCTCTATCTTTTTGCATTTTATCTAATAAAGCTTCTTTTTCAGCGCTATCTTCCATAACTTTATAGGAAGCTAAATCTTGAGCACTATAGCCATATAAAGTAGCAAAATCTAAATTAGAAAAATCACTAGAAATTGTTGAATCAATAACACCCATTTGTTTGTTTGCTTCTTCAACAATTAAAGATAAAGTTTTTTTATCAAGTTCATTAATAAATGAATAACTAGGAATAATATAGTTTTGTTGTTGAGATGTTGAATTAGTAAAAAGTTGTAAAGTTAAATCGTTTAAACCTGTATACATTTTATATGTAGTTTCAGTTTCATCAGTTTCATTAACCTTTACACTAACAACTAATTGACCAGCGTTAACACTATAAAGATTGTCGTTTATATCATTAAATAATCTATTTTCGAATTCTTCTTTGTTTTCGCTATATTTTACAACACCATTATCATCAACAAATTCAAATTCATTCCAGGTTAAAAGTTCTTCTTTTAAACCACTTTTACTTTGAAATTCATTATAAAGATCATCCATTGCTTCTTTATAAGGATCATTTTCATTTAATGGTTCATAAAAAGTTGTATTTATAGGGTCATATGCATATCTAAAATTTGAAGTATCAGTTACACTACAAAAAGAGTTACAAGAAGCTAAAATAGCAAGTGTTCCAATTCCTCCAACTATTGCAAGTGTATTTCTTAAACTTTTTTTCATTAATTATCCCCTTGAATATCTCTAAAAAGATCTTTTAAGAGTATAAAATTCTCATTAAATTCACTCGTTTTGTAGGTTTTAGAAATTAAAATAATCATATCGATATTTTTTGAATAATCAGTTAGATGATCAATCATATTTCTAACCTGTCTTTTAATTTTATTTCTAATAACCGCATTTCCGTTTTTCTTACTAACTAAAAGTCCAATACGGGTATAGTTATATTCGTTTTTTCGAAAATAAATAATAAATGAGGCATTTCGTTTAAATTTTCTTAAAGATAAGATTTCTTTATATTCGAGATATTTTTTAATAGTATTTTTTTTCTTCATTTAATAAATAAAGATTTGGTTAAAATTTAACCTTTTTAATTTTAATTAGTTATATAAAGAAACAACTGATTGTTTTCTTCCTTTTCTTCTTCTAGCTGCTAAAACCTTTCTTCCATTAGCAGTGGACATTCTTGCTCTAAAGCCATGTGTTCTCATTTTGTGTAATTTACTAGGTTGATAAGTTCTTTTCATATCGTTTTAATCTCCTTTTCAAGCATTAAAGATTATATATGTATATATACATATATGTCAAATCAATTTCTAGATGTATAAAAATAGATAAAAATAGGAATATTGATAGATTCAATGATAATTTAAGTAAGTTATACATATAAACATTACTGTAGAAAACTAATTTTTAAGGGTGTTAATAATTGATATTATAGTGATAAATATCGCTGATTTAGGTGTTGAAAATTAAAATAGTGTTGAAAACTTTAAACATTTTTAATTGTTGATAACATTTATCAATATGTTTTCCACATCTTTTCCACTAAATAAAATGTGGAAAACTATTAAAATACGATATATATCACTATATTAAATGTATCTAATTGTGGAAAACTTTTTTTAGTTAAAATTTTCTTCTTTTTATTTATAAATTGAGTGTTAAAATTATAAAGAAATTTATGGTAGATATTAGCAATTTAAATACTCAAAGAGAGATTCGGAAAAAGGTTTTGTTGTCCATTGAAAAAAATAGTAAGTTCCCAAAAGGCGCCTCTGGTTTTTTCAAATCAACTTTTATTCACACCGTTGAAGGAAATAAGATAATTGTTGGTTGTGATAGTGAATCTATTGCTAATATTTTAAAAAATAATTTTAAAGATTTATTTTTAACTAATGTTGCTAGTGTTACAGGAACTAATTTTGATATAGTTTTTGTTCCATTAAGTGAATTAAATACAAAATCTAAAGATATTATTATCAAAGAAAGTGAACCTTTATATTTTAAAGGTTGTTATTTAAATCCAGATTTTACATTTGAAAGATTTGTTGAAGGTCCTTGTAATAGAGAAGCTAGACAAGCCGGTATATTAGTCGGATCAAATTTAGGTAAAATGTATAATCCTTTTTATATTCAAGGTGATTCTGGGCTTGGAAAAACTCATCTTTTACATGCAATCGGACATTTTATTAGGGAAAATTTTCCCGAAAAGAAAGTTTTATGTATTTCTGCTCAAAATTTCTTTGATGAATATATAAACTTTACTAAAAATGCAATTAACGATCTTAATTTAACTGATTATTTAAAGAACTTCGATGTTCTTTTGATTGACGATATTCAACAATTAAAAGGTAAAGAAAAAACACTTGATTATTTCTTTGATATTTATACTTATTTTATCAATAATAATCGCCAAGTTGTTTTAACAAGTGATCGTCCTCAAAACGAATTAGTTGGTATTCCTGATAGATTAATTACAAGATTTTTACAAGGATTGACTGTTTCGATTTTAAAACCAGATTTTTCCACGTGTAAACAAATATTATTGAAGAAAATCGAGTTCTCTCAACTAGATAATAACTTTATTACAGATGAAGCAATTGACTTTATAGCTGAGAATTATAGTGATTCAATTAGACAACTTGAAGGCATTTTAACTCGTTTAACTTTCTATACAACTATCAATAATATTAAAGATCAGATAGATTTAAACGTAGTCTTCGATGCACTTAATATAAAAAACGTTAAGATTGACAAAAAGAAAAAGACTGATGCTTCTAAAATTTGTTCTACTGTTGCTGATTATTATTCTATTTCTATAGAACAGTTAACAGGTACCGTTAGAAAGTATCAAGTAGCTCTTGCTAGACAAATCTCAATCTACTTAATTAGAACAATTTTGGATATTCCATATGCTGAAATTGGTAAATTATTCTCTAATAGAGATCATTCAACAATTATTCATTCGATTACTAAGGTTGAAGAAATGTTGAAAACTGATACTCAACTCATTTCAGTAATCGATACTTTAAAAGCTAAATTAATCTAAAATCATTTAAATTTTAAAGTTTTCCACACTTTCAACACTTTCCACACTACTTATTATTAATATATTAAATAAATAAAAAAGTTTATAATGTATTAGTCAAAATTCTAGGAGATTTATTAATATGAAATTTACAATTAATCGCGAAGAGTTTTTAAAAGGTTTATTAAATACTTCGAAAATCATTCAAGGTAAAAATTCTGATCCAATTTTAAACAATGTTAAATTAGATCTTTTTGAAGATAGATTAGAAATTACTGCTACAAATGGTGAAATTTCTATTAAAAGCATCGTTTTAAAATATAAAGAAGATAAAACTTTAATTCGTGATTTAACTCCTGGAAGTATTTTAGTTAATGCAAAAATGTTAACTGAAATTATTAGAAGACTTGAAAGTGATGAAATTAGTTTTAATGTTGAAGATAACTCAACAGTAAAAATTCAAACTTTGAAATCAACTTTTAATCTCAATGTTATTCGTGCAGAAGAATATAGAGAGTTAGATTTTGAAGAAACTGGAGAAAAAATTACCTTATCAAGAAATGAATTTGTTTCATGTGTTGGTCAAACAACATTTGCAGCATCTACAAAAGACAATCGTCCTGTTTTACAATGTGTAAATATTGAATCAGATAATCAAAATGTTTATTTTACAGCTACAGATGGTGCAAGACTTGGTAGAAGAACTGTTGAATTAACATTAGAAAATAGATTTGCAGTTAATATTCTTGCTAAATCTTTAAGTGAAGTAGTTAAATCTTTAAATGAAGAAAAACAACTTGAAATTTATGTTTCTGAAATGAAAGTTTTATTTAAACTTGAAGACTCAATTATTACTTCAACAATCGTTTTAGGTGATTATCCAAATACAAGAAATATTATTCCTTATACATTCTACTATCGCTTAGAAGTTAATAGTAGTGAATTCTTAAAAACTCTTGATAGAATCGTACTTTTTTCAATCGATAGAGAAAATATTGTTAAGCTTACAATGAGTGAAGAAGAGGTTACAATTTCTTCTAGATCAGCTCAAGTAGGTGATGCAAAAGAATCATTACAATTATTTAAATATAGTGGTGAAAGATTACAAATTTCTTTCAATGTTGATTATGTTTCGAATGCTATCAGAGCATTAAAATCTGATGATGTAATATTAAGTTTCTTAGGTGAAATGAAACCATTTACTATCACAAATAAAAATGATGATAAAGTAATTCAATTAATTACTCCAGTTAGAACATATTAATTTACACGTGAAAACATTTTTATTTTCACGTGAAAAATATTTTTGTAAAAATAAACTTTTTTAATATTTCTTTATTAAATATTCTTTTTTACACGTTTAAAAAGTAGCATTTCAACTTCCTTTAATATATAATATTAAAGGAGTTTTTTTATGAATAAACTAAATCGTGTTCAAATTAAAATAGAAACTGATTTTATTACATTAGGTCAATTCCTAAAATTCGCTGATATTATTGATAGCGGATTTTTAGCAAAACCTTTTTTAAGCGAACACACTATTATTGTTAATGGTGAAAACGAAAATAGAAGAGGTAAAAAATTACATGAAGGCGATTTAATTGATATTGATAACTCAATGTTCTTTGAAATTACAAAATGATAATTGAAGATATTAAATTAACGAACTTTAGAAACTATAAAAATCTATCTGTTTCTTTCACAAAAGGTATGAATGTTTTTTACGGCGATAATGGAAGCGGTAAAACAAATCTAGCTGAAGCAATTTATTTCTTATCGTTATCAAAATCATTTAGAACAAATAATGAATCTGACGTAATAAATATTGAAGAAAATAATCACGCATTAATAAACGCACATATCTCTAAAGGTAAAAATTATAAAAAAATTGATATTTATATTACAAAAGATGGTAAAAAGATTTCTATTGATAATAAAAGTGTCAATAAAATCTCTACATTATCAAACGAAGTAAATGTTATTTATTTTTTACCAAAAGATGTAAATTTATTTAAAGAATCACCAAAAGTGAGAAGAAATTTCTTTAATATTTCACTTTCTAAACAAAAAGAAGAATATTTAAAACTTCTAAATGATTACGAAAAAGTCTTAAAAAGCCGTAATGAATTATTAAAAGAAGATGAACCAGATTTAACTTTAATTGATGTATATAGTGATCAACTTATCACTTATAGTGAAAAGATTTATAAATATCGAAAAGAATACTTTGAAAATATTAATTCTTATCTTCCTGAACTCTATCAAAAGATTTCAATGAAGAAATCATCAATAAAATTAATTTATTTACCATTTATTAACGATTTATCTTCATATAAGGAATTAGCTAATGAAAAGTATAAAGATGCTTTAGAAAACGATTTAAAGCTTAAAAGAACAACTATTGGAGTTCATTTAGAGGATTTCTATATCTTGTTGGATGGTAAAAACATTACTTTATATGGTTCTCAAGGACAAAATAGAATGGCTGTTCTTGCTTTAAAACTAGTTCCATATTTCTTAATTAAGGAGATAGAAAAGAAACCAATTATCATTTTAGATGATGTATTAAGTGAATTAGATGATAAAAACAAAATGAATCTACTTAATTTATTATCAAATCTTGAACAAGTATTTATCACCTCAACTCAAAAAGTTGAATTAGAGAATATTAAAAACTACTTAATTAAAAACAACACAGTCTCAAAGGAGGAAAACTTATGAGTGAAAAAGAAAAAGAAGTTATTTTAGACGAAGAAAATCAAAGTGAAGAAGAAGTTTTCACAATTTCTGAAGAAGAAGGCTTTTCTGAAACTGAAAAAACTTTAGATAAAAGAATTTCTAAAGACGTTATTTTAAATGTTGATGAAAAATCTTTAGAAAAAGGAAGTGAAAGCTATAGTGCTTCAAATTTAACTGTTTTAGATGGTCTTGAAGCAGTTAGAATTCGTCCAGGTATGTATATTGGGTCAACTTCATCCACCGGTTTACATCACCTCGTTTGGGAAATTGTTGATAATGGTATTGATGAAGCTTTAGCAGGTTTTTGTGATACTATCGAAGTTAGTATCAATAGAGATGGGACTTTAACCGTTGAAGATAACGGTAGAGGTATTCCTGTTGATGAAGTTTCAAAAACTGGTTTAAGTGGTGTTGAAACAGTCTTTACTGTTTTGCATGCTGGTGGAAAATTTGGTGATAATGAAGGTTATAAAGTTTCTGGTGGATTACATGGTGTTGGTGCATCAGTTGTTAATGCTTTATCTACCTTTTTAGAAGTTACTGTTTATAAAGATGGTGGAGAATATTTCATCCGTTTTGAAGATGGTGGACATATTGTTAATCACCTTAAAATGGTTGGAAAAACCACAAAACATGGTACAAAAGTTACTTTCCAACCAGATCCATTAATCTTTAATGAGACAGTCGAATTTAATTTTGAAACTATTAAAAATAGACTTAGACAAATGGCTTTCTTAAATAAGAAAGTTAGAATAAATTTAACCGATTATAGAACTGATCCAGCTAAAACCGAATCATTCTATTATGAGGGTGGTATTAAAGAATACGTTCAATTCTTAAATAAAACATCAACTCCTTTAATTGATGAAATTTTCTATTGTGAAGGTATTCAAAAATTCCAAGATATTAATGAAAAAGAAGAAACAATCGTTGTTGAAGTTGCTATGCAATATATTGATGGAGATAACACCAATAATATTTATTCATTCTGTAATAACGTTTCTACTGGAAATGGTGGTACTCACGTAGATGGTTTTGGTCTTGCGATGACTAGAGTTTTAAATAACTATGCACGTGATAACAATGTTTTAAAGAAAAATGATAAAGAAAACTTCAATTCAGAAGATTGGAAGAAAGGTTTAACCGCAATTATTTCAATTAAACACCCAAATCCACAATATGAAGGTCAAACTAAAGGTAAATTAGGTAATCCTGAAGTTAAAAAGGTTGTTTCTAACGTTTTAGGTCAAGCTCTAGCTAGATTTTTAGAAGAAAATAAGAACAAAGCTTTATTAATCATGAGAAAGATTTATGAAGCTTATGAAAGAAGATTAAAAATTGAATCTTATAAAAAGAACTTAGAAAAGAAAAATGGTTTAGATTTAGCAACTTTACCTGGAAAATTAGCTGATTGTTCATCAAATAATCCTGAAGAATGTGAATTATTCATTGTTGAGGGTAATTCTGCTGGAGGTAGTGCTAAACAAGGTAGAGATCCTCGAATTCAAGCTATCTTACCTTTAAGAGGTAAAATTTTAAACGTTCAAAAAGCTCAAGAACACAAAATTATGGATAATGCTGAAATTGGTAATATGATTACTGCAATCGGCGGTGGTTATGGTGAAAAATTTGATGTTACAAAGATTAGATATCATAAAATCGTTATCATGACTGATGCTGATGTTGACGGTTCTCATATTAGAATTTTACTTTTAACATTCTTTAACAGATTCATGAGACCTTTAATTGAAAAAGGTTATGTTTATATTGCTCAACCTCCTCTATATAAAGTCGAATATAAAGGAAAAGCTTACTATGCATATAGTGATGAACAATTAAATGTTATAAGAACTCAACTTAATTTAAAGAGTGGTTATCCATTCCAAAGATATAAAGGTTTAGGTGAAATGGATGCTGATCAACTTGAAGAAACAACAATGAATCCAGCAGTTAGAAAAATGCTCCGTGTTACTGTTGAAGATGCAATTATCGCTGATCAAATCTTTAACGATTTAATGGGTGAAGATGTTGCTCCAAGAACCGAATTTATTAGAGATAATGCTCAATTTGTTAAAAATCTTGATATTTAATCGAGGAAAAGAGGTAAAAATTTATGGCAGATGAAAATAAATTAGAAATTGAAAGTGGTATTGTTCCATCATTAAAAGATGCTGAAATTGTCGATGAAGTAAAGTCCTCATTCCTTGATTATGCGATGAGTGTCATTATTTCTCGTGCTCTTCCTGATGTAAGAGATGGTTTAAAACCAGTTACTAGAAGAATCATTTACTGTATGGATGAAAGTGGATTTACTCCAGATAAGCCATTTGTTAAATGTGCTAAGGTTGTTGGTGATGTTATGGGTAAATATCACCCACACGGCGACTCATCAATTTATATGGCAATGGTTCGTTTAGCTCAAGATTTTTCGATGAGATATACACTTGTTGATGGTCATGGTAACTTCGGTACAATGGATGGAGATGATCCAGCTGCATATAGATATACTGAAGCTAGACTTGATAAGTTGGCTTTAGAAATGGTTAGAGATATTAATCTTAATACAGTCGATTTTATCCCTAATTATGATGGCAATTTAGAAGAACCTACCGTTTTACCTTCACATTTTCCAAACCTTTTAGTTAATGGTAGTGATGGTATTGCTGTTGGTATGGCTACAAAAATGCCTCCACACAACTTAAAAGAAGTTATTAGTGGTTTACAAGCTTACGCAAAAAATCCTGATATTACTGTTGAAGAATTAATGACTTATATCAAAGGGCCTGATTTTCCAACAGGTGGTATTGTTTATGGACTTAATGGAATTAGGGAATATTTTGCAACAGGTAGAGGAAGTTTTATTTTAAGATCTAAAACTCAAATTATTGAAGAAAGTAATGGTAAAAGCAAGATTATCGTTACTGAAATTCCATATCAAACCAATAAAGCAAGCATTGTCGCTAAAGTTGGCGAACTTTATAGAGAAAAGAAAATTGAAGGTATTACATCAATTAAAGACTTCTCAAAAGCAAATGTTCATATTGAAATTGAATGTAAAAAAGATGCTGTACCATCGGTTGTTTTAAATCAATTATTTAAAAATACTCAACTTGAAACTTCATATGGCGTTATTAATCTTGCAATTGTTAATGGCGTTCCAAAAGTTTTAAGTTTAAAAGAATTATTACAAAATTATTTAGATTTCCAAATCGAAGTTGTTAGAAGAAGAACAAATTTCTTACTTGAAAAAGACGAAAGAAGAAAACATATTATCGACGGTTTATTAGTTTGTAGAGATAACATCGATGAAATTGTTCAAATGGTTAAAGAAAGTGAAAATAACCAAGACTTTGTTCAAAAAGCAATTGCTTCTAGATTCCAATTTAGTGAAGTTCAAGCTAATGCAATTATCACTTTACAACTTGGAAGATTAACTCATTTAGAAAACACAAGACTTTTAAATGAAAAAGCACAATTAGAAAAAAATATTGAAAATTATCACTTTATTTTATCTTCACGTGAAAACATGCAAGACGTTGTTTTAAATGAATTAGAAGAAATTAAAACTAAATTTGGTGATGATAGAAAAACTGTTATTTCTAACGAATTAATTTCTATTGAGGACGAAGATTTAATTCCTGAAGAAGATATTGTTATTACATTAACTCAAAAAGGTTATATCAAAAGAATGCTTCCAACTGAGTTTAGAGCTCAAAGAAGAGGCGGTAAAGGTATTAAAGGTATGACAACTTACGATGATGATGAAGTTGATAAACTCGTTTATAGTAAAACTCATACTGATATTCTCTTCTTCTCAAATTTTGGAAGAATTTATAGAAAAAGAGGCTATGAAATTGCAGAAGGCAGCCGTATTGCAAAAGGAAATCATATCGGAAACCTTTTAAATTTAGATAAAGATGAAAAGATTGTTTCAATTATTTCTGCAGATGATTATGAAAATAAATACTTATTCTTTGCAACAAGAAAAGGTTTAGTTAAACGTGTTAAATTAGAAGAATTTATAAGAATTAATTCTAATGGTAAATATGCTATTAAATTTAATGATGAAGACAATTTACTTGATGTAAAAGTTACTGACGGTAATACAAAAGTCCTCTTAGCTAGTGATGAAGGTCAACTTGCAATGTTTGATGAATCACAAGTTAGAGCAATGGGAAGAACTGCTAAAGGTGTTGGCGGTATGAAACTTGGAAAAGCAAAACTTGTTTCACTTGCTACATCTCAAGAAGGTCATTTAGTTTTCGTTATTAGTGAAAACGGTTTAGGTAAATTATCAGAAATTTATACTTATAGACAAACAAACCGTAATTCAAAAGGTGTTAAAACTATCAAAATTACTGCAAAAACAGGAAAATTATGTGCTATGAAAGTTGTTAATGGTGATGAAGACTATCTAGCTATTACAAATAGCGGAATTATTATTCGTTCACCATTAGAAGGCGTTAGAATTTGTGGTAGAAATTCTCAAGGTGTTATCTTAATGAATATGAAAAATGAAAATGATCATATTTCATCAATTACTATTCTTCCTCATGAAGAGCCAGAAGAAGAAAATGTAGAAGAAAACGCTACTACTGAAACCGAAACAGTTAAGGAAGAAGCAAAATAATAATGAACCCTTTAGTATTTTTTAAAGAAAATAAAAGATATGATAACTATGAAGTTTCTCGATTAAAAAGAGCTTTAACTAATGCTTTAGAAATTAGAAATGCATCATATGTTAATTCGATTTTAGATGAAACATACGATGTAATTCATTTTCTTAATGTTGAAGATGTTGCTTATTACTCAAATTCAATTAAAAAAAGCGTTAAAAAAATTATTTCTTTATTTTTCACTGAAGAAGATTATCGAGGAAGAATTTTAAGTGAAGTTAAAGATAGAGAAAATAAAACAACAACTTATTTAATAAAAAAACATGATGTTGAGATATTAAATAACTTAGATTTAATTATCGTTCCGTCATTAGAAGCAAAAAAATATTTAGAAAGTTTTAATATAAAAGCTAAAATCCAAGTTTTAAATTATCCTTTAAGATTAGTTAAATTTAATTTAGATCATACAGTTATAAAAGACGTAGTTTATCGTTATTTTCAACTCGATGATGAAAGTTATATTGCTACTGTTTCTTTATATTTTAAAGATGAAGAAGGTTTTAAAAGATTAAAAGAGTTGGCTTTATCTTTCCCAAAAATTAAATTTATCGTTTTAGTTCAAAATGATCCTTTAAGAAGTATTTTTGATAAATCAAAGAAGGTTTTTAAAGAAAAAATAAATAACATTATTTTTGCTAATTCAGTCAATGATGATATTTATTGTTCATTATTTTATAACTCAAAAATTTATATCAATTTATCATCATCTTATGGTAATGTTGTTGAACTTTTTGATGCAATGGCTTCAAAAACTCAAATTTTTACCTTAAATCATGCATCTTTTAGTGATATCACAATTGATAAAGAAACATCCTATAACTATAATAGTCTTGATTTATTAAAGGCTGGTATAAATGAATATTTATCAGGTTTAATTGATTCAACAACTTTAGCTGCTTATGAATTTGCAAAAGAAGCAAACATTAATAAAGTTGGTGAAGGATTAATTGAAATTTATAAAGATGTTTTGGAGGAATAAACATGTTAGATATTAATTACATTATTGAAAATAAAGAAAAGGTTAAAGAATTATTAGCTAGAAAGAAATTTGAAGCTGATATTGATTCTTTATGCGACAAAGTTTTAGAAAAAAGAAAAATTCAAAGAGAAGTTGAATCAAATAAAGCTGAGCAAAATAAATTATCAAAGAGTGTTCCACAAGTTAAAAAAGAAGGTGGCGATGTAACTAAAATCTTTGAAGAAGTTAAACATTTAGCAGCTTTAAATAAAGAAAAAGAAGAAAAATTAGCTGTTTTAGAAGAAGAAATTAATTCTGTTTTAGTTGCTTTACCTAATCTTCCAGATGAAGATTTACTTAGTGGTGAAAAAGAAAACAATAAACCTATTTATTTTTATAAGGATAAACCAAATTTTGGATTCAAAATTAAAGATCACGTCGAACTTGCTGAATCCTTAGGTTTAATTGATTATGAAAGAGGTGCAAAGGTAAGCGGAGCTGGAACTTGGTTCTATACAGGTTTAGGCGCTCAACTTGAATGGGCTTTATTAAATTTCTTTATTAGTGAACATCTTAAAGATGGTTTTACATTCATGCTTCCTCCACACATTTTAAATTACGATAGTGGATTTACAGCTGGCCAATTCCCTAAATTTGAACAAGACATCTTTAGATTAGATTTAGAAGATCAATTTAAATTTATGCTTCCAACTGCAGAAACTGCTTTAGTTAACTATTATCGTAATGAAATTTTAAATGAAAAAGATCTTCCTAAAAAATTTTTCGCATATACTCCTTGCTATAGAAAAGAAGCAGGAACTAACAGATTAGAAGAAAGGGGAATGATCAGAGGTTATCAATTCAATAAAGTCGAAATGGTCGAATATACTGCTGATAATGACTCTGATAGAGCATTTGAAGAATTAGTTAATAAAGCTAAAACATTAGTTGAAAAATTAGGTTTACACTTTAGAGTTTCAAAACTTGCTGCTGGAGATTGTTCTCATTCAATGGCAAGAACTTATGATATTGAAATTTATTTCCCTTCATTAGATATTTATAAAGAAGTTTCATCAGTTTCTAATGCAAGAAGTTATCAAGCAAGAAGAGGTATGATGAGATATAAAGATAATGATGGAAAAATACATTATATGCACACTTTAAATGGTAGTGGACTTGCAACTTCTAGAGTTTTCCCAGCATTACTCGAACAATACCAAAACGAAGATGGATCCGTTACTATTCCAGAAGTTTTACGTCCATTTATGGGTGGATTAACTGTTTTAAAACCTATCAAAAAATAGTATAATCATTGAGCCGTTACAAATTAATCTTTCGAACCAGGTCAGGATGGGAACATAGCAGCCTTAAGAAAATCTTTAGTTGTGTAGCGGTTTTTTTGTTACTATGAAATAATAATTATTGAAAATGGATAAAAAAGAATACGAAAAATACATGGATTTGGCTTTAGAAGAAGCTAAAAAAGCATTTATTAATAATGATGTTCCTGTTGGAGCGATTTTACTCAACGAAAATAATGAAATAGTTACAAAAACACATAATAAAAAGGAGAAAAAAAACGATATTAGTGCTCATGCAGAAATTTTAGCTATTAAAGAAGCTGAAACAAAAAAAGGTGATTGGAGGCTAGAAAATTATACTTTAGTTGTAACTTTATCACCTTGTTTAATGTGTTTAGGAGCAATAATTGCTTCAAGGATTAAAAAAGTTGTTATTGGGTGTGAAGATGATAAAAGAAACGAGAAAGAATTATCAATAATTAATGATTTATATTTTGATAATAAGATTGAAGTTATAAGAAATATTAAAGAAAAAGAATGTAAAGAAATTTTAAAAGAATTTTTTAATAAAAAGAGATAATTTTTCATTATAAAAATAACGAGAATTATCTCTTTTATATTAATTTTATTATACAGTGTAAAATCTCAAATTTTTAATTCTCTTATTATTTGATTTTTATTATTTTTCATTTATGCAATAATAAAGCATGCTTATTTTAAAAAATGTCTCGAAGACAGCTAGTGAAAATAAGGATGTTTTTTTATTAAAAGATATTAATTTAGATTTCGAATCTAATGGTTTAAATATTATTTTAGGTCCTTCAGGAAGTGGAAAATCCACTCTTTTGAACATGATTGGTGGAATCGATACTTTTTCTAGTGGAGATATTTTGTTTTTAGATCAATCAATTAAAGAATTTAATAATAAAGAGTGGGATAAATATCGTTTAAATGAGGTTGGTTTTGTTTTTCAATCTTATAATCTTATTTCTCATTTAAATGTTTATGATAATGTTGATATTGCATTAAAAAATACCAGATTAAGTAAGAAAGAACATAAAAACGCAGTGAAAAATGTATTAAAGGCGGTTAGTTTAGAAGGTTTTGAAAATAAAAAAATCACTAAATTAAGTGGTGGTGAACAACAAAAAGTAGCAATTGCTAGAGCATTGATTAAAAATCCTTCAATTATTTTAGCTGATGAACCAACTGGTGCTTTAGATCAAGAAAATAGCGAAATAATCATGGGAATTTTAAAAGAAATTTCAAAAGAAAAATTAGTAATTTTAATTACCCATAATGATAAACTTGCTTATAAATATGCAGATAGAATTATAGAGTTTTCTGATGGAAAAGTAGTTAACGTTAATACCATTAATCAAAAAGAAGATGTTAAAAAAGAAAACATTCATATAAATTCGAGAAGTATCGGATTTAGTAATAGTATGAAAATATCTTTAAAGAATGTTTTTTCTAAAAAAGTACGTAGTATTTTAACGACTTTAGGATCTTCTTTTGGAATTATTGGTTTAGCTTTAGTTTTAGCTTTATCAAATGGAGTTAATAAATATGCAACAAAAGTTGAATTAGAAGCCTCAACTTTATTACCAATTACAATCAATTCAATGTCTTCAAAACCAATTGATAATGATAATAATTTAATTGAATTTCCTGATGAAGATTTAATTTATTCTAACGATGATAATGGAGTCTCTTCTTCATATAGAATTAATTTTATTAACGAAAAATATTTAAATTATCTCTCACATATAAAAGAAAAATACGATTATATCGATGATTTTTATATTAATATTCAAAACGCAAATACAATTAATTTTTTAACTGACTTTACAGATGGAAGCGTTAATTTTGTTGATAATAGCCTTACTTTTTCAACAAGTTCAACAAATTTTATTTCTCAAATTATTTATTCATCAAATTCAGCCATCCATCCATTATTTGGTGGGGAAAATTATTTGAAAGAAAGTTATGATTTAATTTATGGAGAATATCCTAACTTTTCTTCTTCTTTAGATGCTGTTTTAGTTTTAGATCAATATAACTCTTTACCAACTAAAATGTTGGAGATTTTAGGATTTCTAAATACAACTAGCGAAAACAAAACTATTAATTTTGAAGATGTTTTGAATAAAAAAATCAAAGTTGTTAATCATAATGAATTATATAGAATTGAGAAAAAAGGTGATGTTTATAGTCAAAATGGGTTTGCACGTGAAATATATACATCAAAGACTAGTGATTTAAATACCTTATTAAGAGATGAAAATTCAGGTAAAGAATTAAATATTGTTGGAGTTGTTAGACCAAAAGAAAACACAATCATTGGATCGTTAGGAACAGGTATTTGTTATGTTCCAACTTTAAACTCTTTAATAGTAGAAGAAAATCAAAATTCAGATATTTTAAAACAATCAACTAAAAACTTTTCTTTAAAAAGGTATGTCGATGGAAAAGATTTTCAAGACGAAATTATTGCATTATCAAACACAATAAATGTTGATGAAATTTTAAACAATTTAGAAGAGTCGGCCTATTTAATTGAAAGATTAAATAGAATTTTTGATAAATACTTTGATTTTTACTCAATTTTTAATGGAAATATTTTATTAAACGGAATTAGTGATTATATTAAGGAATTATCTTTATTTGGTTCATATGTTGATCCATTTGAAGTTTTTGAAACAGGTATTCCTGAATCTATTCAAAAGGTATTTGATTATTATAATAATGGCGATTATGTCGAATTTTATGATCAATTTATTTTATTAGCTTGTTGTTTAAACAATTATTCACAAATTAAATCAATTTATATTTATCCAAAAGATTTTGATTCAAAAAACGAGATATTAAATCTTTTAGATAAATATAACGAGATTTCAAATGATAAAAACGATCCTTATCATGCAAATAATGATCAAGAAAGAGTCTATTATACTGATGTTGTTAGTGATGTTGGCGGACCAATTATGGAATTAACTAGCATTATCACTTTAATTTTGGTTATTTTTAGTTCAATTTCTCTGATCGTTTCTTGCTTTTTAATGGGAATAATTACATATTCATCAGTTATAGAAAGAACGAAAGAAATAGGAATTTTAAGAAGTTTAGGTATGAAAAAAGGCGATGTTGGTGGCCTCTTTATCTATGAAAGTATGTTCATTTCTTTAATTGCTGCTATATTAGGATTATTAATATCAATTGGATTATCTTATCCACTCAATTATTTTATAAATAATTTCTATTCTCAATATGCCCTAGGTCAATTGGTTGTATTTAGTTCATGGCATTTTATTGTTTTAATATTAATTTCTTTATTTATAGGATTAGTTGCAGGATTTGTTCCTTCACTAATTGCATCAAGAAAGAAGATTGTTGAGTGTTTAAGGAGTGAATAATATGTTTAAAGAATGGATAAAAAAGTTTAAAAAAGAAAAAGTTAAAGAAGAAATAAAAAGATATAATCCTAAATACACTCAAGGATTATCTTCTTATCAAGTTGAAAAAAGAGAAGTTGATGGTTTAATCAATAAAACCAAAATCAGAATCTCGGGAACATATTTAAAAATTGTTTGCAAGAACGTTTTTACATTTTTTAACCTTCTTTTAATTGCTTTAGGTGCTATTTTAATTTCTTTTGGACACTGGACTTCAACAGTTTTCTTATTAATTTTAATTTTCAATTTAGCAATTGGGTTAATCCAAGATATTAGAGCTAAAATCGCTGTTGATAAACTATCATTAGTTGAAAAAGATAAAATTATTGTAATTCGTGACGGAAGAGAAAAAGAAATTCATAGTGACGATATTGTTTTAGACGACATTATTTTATGTAAAAAAGATACAAAAATACCTTGTGACTCGATAGTTATTAAGGGCGAAGGTAGTGTAAATGAATCACTTTTAACCGGTGAATCTTTACCAACAAAAAAGATCCTAAATTCAGATTTATATAGTGGGACATACGTTGTTAATGGTTCTTTTTATGCTCGAGTCGATAAGGTTGGTGAAGAAAATTATATTTCTAAACTTCAATTAAAAACAAAAGAGTTTAAAAAGCCATTATCTAAGATGTTTGTTCAACTTAATAGACTTTTTAGGGTTTTAGGTATTTTAGTTATTGTTATTGGTTTATTAGACCTTACTGAGTTTGGTATTTTAGGAATTTTAAATAACGATCCAGGTATTGAAAATGTCTTTGATTGGTTAATAAAAAACGATATTGTTCTTAAATTATCAGGTTCTTTAATTTCAATGATTCCTTCAGGAATGTATCTTTTAACATCGGTCACTTTGACGGTTGGAGTTATTGCTTTAACTAGAGAAAGAGTCTTAGTTAAAGATATGTATTCTCAAGAAACATTAGCAAGAGTTGATACTCTTTGTATTGATAAAACCGGAACTATTACTGATGGATCGATGTCAGTTTTTAACTATAAATTATTCACTAAAAATATGTCTCACGATAGATTTGAAGCTTTAATTGCTTCTTATTGTAATAAATTAGGAAAGGATAACGAGACTTCTGAAGCTTTATTACAATATTTTAAGAGTAAAAAGATTTTTAAAGCTGAAAATTACATTCCATTTTCCAGTGTTTATAAATATAGTGCAGCTGAACTTGAAGATAATGGCACTTTAATTATTGGAGCTTATAATTTCTTCCCTTTAAAAAATAATAAAGATATTAAATATTATATTGAAGAAAACTCTAAAGCTGGATTTAGAACTATTGTTGTTGGTTTATCAAAAGGAAAAATTGTTAATAATAAATTACCTAACGATATTGAAGCAATTGCTGTAATTTTACTTCAAGATCATATTAGAGAAGAGGCTAAAAAATCTATTAAATGGTTTAACGAAAACGATGTTGATATCAAAGTTATCAGTGGTGATAATCCTCTAACCGTTTTAAAAATTGCTGAAGCAACTGGAATAAAAAATACCGATAAATACATATCTTTAGAAGGTATGAATGAAGAAGAAGTCAAAGAAGTCGCTTTAAAATATACAATCTTTGGTCGTGTTTCACCTGAACAAAAAGAAATTATTATTAAATCTTTAAGGGACCATAATCATACGGTTGCAATGGTTGGAGATGGAATTAACGATGTTTTATCTTTAAAATCAGCTGACGTTTCAATTGCTTTAGAAAGCGGAAGTAAAGCAACAAGAGATATTGCTAACTTAGTTTTATTAAATAATGATTTTACTAAACTTCCTGATGTTGTTTTCCAAGGAAGAAGAGTTATTAATAATCTTCAAAGAACTTGTTCATTGTTCTTATCAAAGACCGTTTTCGCGATATTAGTCAATATTTTCTTCCTTATTAATGCTATTTATACATCATTTGGATCATCAAACGCTATGCTTTGGCCATTTGCTCCAAATAATTTTTATTGTTGGGAATTTTGTACAATCGGAATAAGTGCATTCTTTCTTGCTCTTGAACCTAATAAAAATATTATTAAAGGTAATTTTTTAACTAACATTATTAAAAAAGCTTTACCTCATGGTATTTTAATGGGTTTATCAATTGCGACTTTCTACTTAGTATCATTTTTAGGGCAAAGTCATTTTAGTTCGATAGAAATGGCAAATATTGCAACTTTATTTATTAGTGTTGCTTCATTCTTACCATTAATTTCATCATCAGTTCCAGTTAATAAATATAGATTATGTGTTTTAATTGGAGCGTTAATTTTAGTTGCTTCAATTTATACATGGTCGATTTTTGGAATTAACTGGTTATTAATTAATGGCTCTAATTCAGCAGCACCAAGATATTTTACAACCGAAGAAATAGTTACAACTTTAATACTTTTAGGCGGATATTTTGGTGGATATTTATTATATTTTGGTTCTTTAATTTTATGGAGAAAATACCATGGAAAACTCAAATTTAGAAAGTAGAATTCAAGATACATTTTTGAAGCTAGCAAAAAAAATACCGTTAGAAGAAATCGACGTTTCTAAGATTTGTGCTAATTTAAAAATAACTCGTCAGGCATTTTATTATCATTATAAAAATATTTTTGATTTAATTTTTTCGATTTATATCGATAAAAGATTAACCGCTACAAATTTAGCTTCTTTAAAAGAAATTGTTCATGATTTAATAATCTTTTTATATAAAGATGAGATGTTTAATAAAGAAGTAGCCGATTCTAACGTAAAAGATGCTTTAAAAGAATATTGTTTTTCTTATCTTTTCCAATCTTTTTCATTATATTTAAATAAATTTAATGATATAGAAGTTGCTAAAAAGAGAAAGATTGCAAAATATTTATCTAATGCTGTTAGTGAAGAGGTTTTAGAACTTTTTGTTGATAATAATTATGATCAAAAAAGAATTGAAGATGAGATATTACTTTATTTAGATGATAAAATTATCGAACAAATTGTTTTTAATTTTAAAAAGGTCTAAATTTTTGATATTATTAGTAGGATCTTTTCTCTTCCACAAATAGAAAAAAAGAAAATAGATACACGTTTGATGATCTATTTAAATAAATAAAAAAGATTATCTAAAAAAGGAGAGAAAATATGAAAAAAGAAGACGTAATTTCAACCATAGTATATTTAGCGATGCTTGTAATAGTAGTCATTGTTGGCTATTTTATAATCTCTGCAAATAGTGTAGCAATTTTAGATAGCTTAGGTAATAATCAATCAGCCATCTATGTTTTTGTTATTGTTGCATTACTTTTAGGTATTATTTTAAACGTTTTATTTGTAGAAATAGGTCATGCTCTTGGTGCAAAAATAGGTGGATATGATATTTTATCTATTAATATTTTTGGACTATGTTTTTATAAAGTTTTAGAAAATGAAAAATTAAAGACCAAATTTGGTTTTAAAAATTTTGATGGTTTAGCAGGGGAAACTAAGATTTTACCTTCCTTAAAAAAAGAAAAACACTCACCAATCCCATATATTATTTTCCCATTTATTTTGATTCTTTTAGAATTTTTAGTCCTTTATTTATTATTTATTTTTATTAATGATGATTCATCTTTAGCCTTTATTAAATATGGATGGGTTTTAATTTCAACAGTTGGCGGATTATTTATTCTTTATAATTACATCCCTTTTAAACTTGATACTACAACCGATGGATATCGCTATACTTTATTAATTAAAAAGATTAATGTTGAAGCATATAATACAAGACTTAAAATCGAAGGAGATATTTTACTTAATAAAGATTCAAAAGATTATCATGTTTTTGAAGAAATTACTGATTATACGGCTGATGTTAATTTCCTTTCTTTATATAATTATTTAGAAAAAAGTGACTTTAATAAAGCTCATGAATTAGTTGATAAAATTATTAATACTGAATCAAAGGTAAGTACTGAAACAATTGAAAAAGCTAAAACCTGGAAATTATATCTCTATTTAAAGGAAAATAAGTTAGATGAAGCTAAAAACTATTTTGATTCTTTAGATGATCATTCAAAAGAATATGTTAAAAAAGATAAATCAATGTTAGCGTTAAGAACTTATTCATATTATTTAGGAAAGATAGAAAAATCAGCATCACTATTTGATGAAGCTGGAGTTAAATATTTAAAAACCAATAAAAGTGAATTAAGTTTATTTAAAGATAAAGACAAAACTTTATTTGAAAATGATGTTAAAGAAATAGGAACTTTATAAAATAAAAACTGTCGATTCATTCGACAGTTTTTTATTAATTAATTGACTTAAATTATTTTGCTTCTTCAGTAGTTTCACTACTTGTCTCTGCAGCAGTTTCACTAGTAGTAGCAGTAGGTGCGACACTATTCTTTTTAAGTTCATCTCTAATTTGAACTAATAAGTCGACTTCTGTTAAAACAGGTGCGCCTGGAGCAGGAGGTACTGGTCTTTCTTCTGGATGAGCAAGGTAATATTGTTCTTGAAGTTTAGCTTCAAGTTGTTTGCTCTTATTAGTAAGATAAGCGACTACTTTGACGATAACAAATAATGTTAATGCAATGATAATAAATGAAATAATAGCGTTAATAAATGCTCCCCAGTTGATAACAGCAGCTTGGTTATAAGCATATTCTGAACCATAAAGAGTATAGTTTCCAGTAATTGAAGCTTTAACAGTTTCAATAACTGATGGGGTAATTTCTTGTCCAGCATAAGTGTCATTAGCTAATGCTTCAGCTAAAGCTTGTAAATCATCTTTATGGAATGATTGATCTAAGCCTAAGCCTGGATTCATACCAGCTTGAGAAGCAGTGAGTGCAGGTAAAACTGTAATTAATCCAGTTAAACCACCTGGAACACCCCAAGTACAAACAGAGAGTAAAATATTAACTAATGCAGTAACGATTGCGTTGAAAGCGCCACCTATAACAACACCAGTTGCCATATCGAGGACATTGCCTCTAGAAACAAAAGCTTTAAAGTCTTTCCATAAACTTGTAGCTTTGTTCTTTGCCTTTGCCATAATTTCTTCTCCTTACAATGAATAATGATAAATCATTATTTGTTTAAAAGCCACCTTAAACCTATTTTTTGTTAAAAAAAATAGGGGATAATTTCATTATTTTTGAAATAGTAAGAAAAATTATCAACTTTTTGTTTAATTTCGACTCACTGTCTTTTATTTTATTTAAAAATTGAAGGGCATAATTTATAATATTTAATAGCAAAACCAAGTAAAAGGATGGTATTTATGAATAAAATAATTATTATGACTGATTCCACCTGTGATTTAGGAGAGGAATTAATAAAAAAACATGATATTAAGGTTGTTCCTTTACATGTTTCTATTCCTGGAGACGAAAGAGATTATTTAGATGGAGTCAATCTTTTCCCAGATGAAATTTATAAAAGAGTCGAAGAAAGTGGAAATACTCCAAAGACCGGAGCAAGAAATATCGGTGAATTTATCGAAGATTTTAAAAAATATATCGAAGATGGATTTGATGTTATTTATACCGGTATCGGTTCAGGACTTTCTTCATCATATAGTAATGCAATTTTAGCAGCTCAAGAATTTGAAGAAGGAAGAATTGAAATTGTTGATTCAAATTCATTATCAACTGGTATTGGTTTATTAGTTTTAAAAATGGCTAAATTCCGTGAAGAAGGTGATGATGTTCATGAAATTGCTAGAAAGGTAAGAGAAATCGTTCCTAATGTTTCATGTAAATTCTGTATTGATCAACTTGAATATTTATATAAAGGCGGTAGATGTAGTGGAATGACAAAACTTTTCGCTAACCTTTTATCACTTCATCCAATTGCTAAAATGATTGATGGTAAATTAACCGTTTATAAAGTTCCACGTGGAAAATATATTAAAGCTGTTGATATGCAAATCGATGAATTTATGAAAGATTTACCAAATATCGATACTTCAAACATTTTCATTACTCATAGTGGTAGAATGGATGGTGTTGAAGAATATATTTATGAAAAAATTAAAGGAGTAGTTGATCCAACCAATATTCATATTACAAGAGCTGGATCAGTTATTTCTTCTCACTGTGGACCAAAAACTATAGGCTTACTTTATATTTTAAGAAAATAAAAGGATTTTACTCTTAGTTAACATATAAGCGGATTAATTTCCGCTTTTTTATTGATTCAAAGTCTATTTTTAATGTATAAAAAATTCAGTTAAAGTTTATATATAAGAATGTTATAAAAAATAAAAATAATCTGTTCCGTTATTTTGGAGAATATAGACAGGAATGAAAAACAATAGAATTATCGTAGAAGACAATAAATGTTTTGTGTGCACTTATTTTTAGGACGTTAAGCCTTGTACTATTTGGTATTGGTACAATCCTTTTAATTTTTAATTCTTATTGGTTTTATAAACAGTTGGGTTTTTGAATTGGGGGATTTCTTTTTAAACACAAATTTTTTGCAATAACTTTTTAAAAAATTACTGAATTTAAACTAAATAAGATATGTAAAATTCAGATATTAATTATTGATTTTTTTTGCTGATTTTTGGACTAATAATGGTAATATTTTTTATTATCTATCTATTTTGAGGCTTTTATGAATAAAAGAATACTATTTTCATTTGACTTACTATTATTATTAACTATAACCTCTTGTACTAAAGTAGATATTAAATACATGTGTATGAATGATTTTTTAAAAAGAGAGGTTAGTGACGGTCTTTTAAAAGGAGCAATAAAGTTTTGGGATAGTCCTACAGGTTTTAATGATGGATACATGCTTTTTGTAAAAAATAATTTAAAAGAAGAGCTCTTCCTTTATTATGATCGTACTTTTTTAGTCAATAAATTTGGTGGACCATATAAATTGGAACTCTATCCATATGATTTTTCAATTGATGAAATTTGCAATTTTATTTATTAAAACATAAACGATATTTCATCTGGATTTGATTTAACAAATAATATGGTTTTTGAATTTAATTACTCATTAGAAGAAATAAATAATAGAAATGTAAGAAAAGAAGATACTGGCTTTATTTCAATTAATAATTATGAGCTTCATCAATAAGATGGAACTTTAATACTCAAAGAAAATAATTAAAAAATATAACTAAACAAATAGAGAAAAAATGCACCACTTATATGAGGTGCATTTTTAATATATTGTTATTAAATTATTAGGAGTTAACAGCAATATTTTTAACTGCAATTGAAGGAACATTTGTACTTGATAAAGTAAGTTTTGAATCATTTCCTAATGCAAGAACATCGTTAAATAATTTAAATAAGTTTCCAGCAATTGTAATTAAAGTTAATGGACCGGCTTTTTTACCATCAACAACATGATATCCTTCACTTTGGAGTGAGAAATCACCGCTTTCAGGATTTAAACCAGCATGTAAACCACTAATATCAGTGATATAAACACCATTTTTAATCTTAGCAAATAAATCGTCTTGTGATAATTTACCTGGCTTTAAAACTATATTATTAAATGTAATTCCCATTTTTGAACCGTGTCTTGATGCATTTCCGGTTGAAGAAACACCATCTTTAGCAGCAGTTTCAAGATTATAGAAATATGTTTTTAAAACACCTTTATCAAAAACACGTTTATTTTCGCAAGCAACACCCTCATCATCAAAATAAGTGAAGAAGCAGTTTTTTGTTAAAGGCTTTTCATCGATTGTAATCTTTTTAGAAAGAACTTGAGTGTTAAGTTTTCCTTCAAAAAGTGAAGAATGTTTTTGAACTTCTTCAGCACTACAAGAACCTAAAAGTGCATTTAATAATGAAGAAACTACATCTGGAGATAAAACAGCCTTATATTTTTTATTTTTAATAGGTGTTCCGTTTAAAAGAGAAATTGCATCACCAACAATTTTTTTAGCAAATGTTTCTACATCAAATTTTGATGGATCGGAATCTAAGAAAATATCTCCGCCTGATTTAATTTCGTTTCCTTCTTTTACAACAACACTTCCATAAATATAGAAGTAGTTGTTCTTATTTTTAAGGTTAACACCATAAGAATTAACAAAGCTTTCTTCGCTAGAATTTTCGCTATATTGAACCTGAACTTCAGTAACTCTTTTGTCTAAACTTTTTAAAGTATCTTCAACTTTATGTAAAAGAGCGATTTTATCTTCTACTTTCCATTCTTCTAATGCTTTAGAATAAATATTCTTCTTATGATACTTTTTACTACCTTCAAAAATAATAGGTTTTTCTGCTTTTTCATTTAGAAGAGCAGCATCTTTAATAGTATTAATTAAGAAATCTGCAGTAGTTGCATCATCTTTTTCAGTGTTTGCAGTACCAATTTTTCCTTTATAAATACCACGAGCTAAGATTTTTGATGAAGTTGAAACACTATAAGAATCTAATTCAGAGCGGAATAAAGAGAAAGAGAAGTTAGTATTTTTTGAAACAACAATTTCGCTTGCTTCAAATCCTGCTTCTTTAGCAAGATTAATAAATTTTTTAGAATTCATTGATTGAACCTCCTCTTCCACCGACAACAATTTCATCAACTCTAATAGTTGGTTGACCAACGTTTACTGGAATAGAACCAGATGCAGATCCACACATACCTTGACCGAAACCAGCATCATTACCAACCATATCAATATGTTTTAAAATATCACGAGCATTACCGACTAAAGTAGCACCTCTAACTGGTTCTAAGATCTTACCATCTTTAATAATATAAGCTTCGCTACATCCAAAGTTGAAATCACCAGTCGCTGGATTAACGCTACCACCGCCGAAACTAACTGCATAAAGTCCGAGTTTTGTGTTTTTAATGATGTCTTCTGGATTTGAATCGCCTGGAGCAATATAGGTATTAGACATTCTTGATGTTGGTTCAAATTTATAAGATTGTCTACGGCAAGCGCCGTTTCCTTTTTCACCCATTCTACGACCATTGAAATTATCAACTAAATATCCTGTTAAGATACCGTTTTTAATTAATTCGTTCTTTTGTGGAACGTTTCCTTCATCATCTAAAGAGTTTGAACCCCATTCATTTGCTAATGAACCATCATCATAAGCACTAACAATTGGGTTAGCGATTTGTTGACCTTTCATACCTGAGAAGACTGAAAGTCCTTTAGCAACGGAGGTTGCTTCGAGTTGGTGACCACAAGCTTCGTGGAAAATAACACCACCCCATCCATTTCCAATAACAACAGGGAATTTTCCTGCTGGACATTCTTTTGCGCCTAACATTAAGATGAGTTTTTCGGCATGTTCTTTTGCTAATGAATCAATATTTAATGTTTTTGTAAAGAATTCCCAACCAGCTTGAGTACCTGGACCATCAAATCTAGTTTCAAGTTTACCATTTTCAGTTGCAACACTACTTAAAGCAAGTCTTCCATAGTCTCTAACTGTGTTCCACATTTTACCTTCACTATTAAAAATAGTTACTTCGTTGTGGTTAATTAAGAAACTTGTAATAACTCTCATAATTCGTTTATCGTGAGAACTAATAATATCCGAAGCATGTCTTAAATAATCGATAATTTCTTTATTTGTTAATTCAGAGAAAGGTTTTTCTACCTTATGAATATTTTTTACCCTAATCTTTTTTAAAGTTGCTAATGGTTGAACAAGTCTATCAAAATCAAAAGACGCTTTTAATGAATCGACAAGTTTAAATAAACCTTTTTTAGTTAAATCGTTTGTATAACCATAAACACTTCTGTTTTCTCTTAATAATCTGATACCTACACCGTTAACGACGTTGCTTCCAACACCTTCAACTTTACTATTTTCAAGGGTAATTGATCTTGAAAGTGTGTCTTCATAATAAATTTCAGCAAAATCGGCACCAGTAGAAGTAGCTTTATTTAAGATTTCGACAGCTAATTTCTTACTAATCATGTCTATTTTCCTCCACTAATACTTAAAATGATAAATGAAGGTTAATTTTTGTAAAGTAAAAAACACCAATTTATTGTAAAGTTTTCTTTATATTTTGCGATTTTCGATAATTTTTAAGCAACTTTTTAATAAAAAAAATAAATTTTGGACTTTCGATCCTCTTTTTTAATTCTTTAAGATTTTTATAATTTATTTACTTAACAAACACGTTAAAAATATTAAAATATTAACGGTATGAATAAGAACGAATTATTAAATGTTTTAAAAGAATTTAGAGATAGCAAAGACAACGTTATTTTAATTGATGGAAAATGGGGTAGTGGTAAAACCTATTTATTAAATGAATTTATTAAAGATTTTAAAACATGCCCAGTTTATTATGTTTCACTTTTAGGAAAAAGAAATATTGATGATATTAATACTTCTTTATATATGGAAGTCCATAAAGATCAAATCATTCAAAATGTTGTTCCAGTCGCTGTTTCTCCTTTTAATGATGAACCATCTTTAGATTATATTTTAAAACTTAACTCAAAATCTAAATATTTAGTTATTTTAGATGACTTAGAAAGATATGGTTCAACTCATTATGATGAATTTTTATCTTATGTTTGTGCTTTAGTATTAAAAGGATCTAAAGTTATCGTTGTTTCTAATCTTTCTTATTTAGGAGCTGGAGAAAAATATAACTTTGAAATGTATAAAGAAAAAATCTTTGATCATGTTTATAAAGCCGATTTATTCTCAACTTCATTACTTGAAAGAAAATTAGGAAAATATTTTGAAGCTTTTGACGAATCATTAATTTCTTTATTTAACGATAATATTAGAATCGTTGATAAAACCGCTGAATTTTTAGAAATTATTGATAATTCTTTATCATCTTTATTCCCTAAAGATAATGAATTAAAATCATTAATTTTCTACTCTTTAATATTTTTAACAACTTTCTATAACGAAATCCCTCTTTCTTATCCAAAATTACAATTAAAAGGAAAAGAAGAAGAAAGAAAATATATTTTTTCTAAATGTGAAAATGAAGAAGATGCTTGGGAAATCTTTAAAGATTATGAATTCTCTTTAAATATTGTTTCAAATTATAAAAAAGATAACCCATTAGACTTAGTTATTGGTATTTATTTCTTA
The DNA here is from genome assembly GCA_949299395.1 of uncultured bacterium. Taxonomy (GTDB): domain Bacteria; phylum Bacillota_I; class Bacilli_A; order RFN20; family CAG-826; genus Onthovivens. Next base: position 98,604 of record CASGAB010000001.1, read on the forward strand.
TATATTTATGGAAAAGCCGATTATCTAGTTTCTTACTATCAAAAATAGATAATTTTCCTACATTTAATCTTGATATTTATAAGATATTTACATATAATCTTGCTACATGCTTTCTTTGAACTCAATTTAAAATGTTCAAGGCGGAAGGAGTAAAGATATGAAAGAAGGAATTCATCCAAAATACCAAAAATGCCAAGTTACTTGCGTTTCTTGCGGTGCAACATTTGAAACTGAATCAACAACAAAAGAAATCAGAGTTGATACATGTTCAAATTGCCACCCATTCTATACAGGTAAACAAAGATTTGTTCAAGCAGATGGTAGAGTTGATAAATTCAACAAAAAATACGGATTTAAAAAATAGTTTAAATTTAAAAATTAAAAGCCACAGCATTGTGGCTTTTTTTCTTAGTTTTTTAAGTATTAAAAATAAGTAAAAAATGATATATTAATTGTTGGTTTTGAAAGAGAGAAAATAGCTTATGGAAAAGAAAAGATTTTATATAACAACTCCAATTTATTATCCATCAGGAAATGCTCATATTGGACATGCTTATTGCACAACTTTATGTGATGTTTTTGCTCGTTATAAAAGAATGAGACACTTTGAAACTTTCTTTTTAACAGGTACTGATGAACACGGTTTAAAAATTGAAAAAAATGCTAAGGCTGAAGGAAAAAACCCTCAAGAATATGTTGATGAAATAGTCGCTAAATTTAAAGATTTATGGAAAGTTATGGAAATTTCTAATGATGATTTTATTAGAACAACCGATCCAAAACATATTAGTGTTATTCAAAAAGTTTTCTCTCACATGATTAAAAATGATGATGTATATTTAGGAAGTTATTCTGGATGGTATTGTATTCCTTGCGAATCTTTTTGGACTGATACACAAGTTGGTGAAGAACATCTTTGTCCTGATTGTCATAGAGAAGTAGTAAAACAAGAAGAACCTTGCTTATTCTTTAAAACTAAAAAATATTTACCAGAGTTAACTGCATTCTTTGATAAAGATAAGAGTGTTTATCCTCTTGGAAGAAAAACTGAAATGGTTAATAACTTTATTAAACCAGGTTTAGAAGATTTATGTGTTTCTAGAACTTCATTTTCTTGGGGTGTTCCAATTAATGAATATGAAGGACATGTCTCTTATGTTTGGGTTGATGCCTTATTTAACTATGTTTCAGCTTTAAATTATCTTCAAGAAGATGACTCCTTATTCCAAAAATTCTGGCAAAGCGAAGAAAGTGAAATAATTCACGTTATTGGTGCGGACATCACTCGTTTCCATACAATTTATTGGCCTGAATTCTTAACATCAATGGGTTTAAGACTTCCAGATAGAGTATTTGTTCATGGATTATTAATGATGAAAGATGGAAAAATGTCTAAATCAAAAGGAAACGTCGTATCCCCTTATCCATTAATTGAAAAATATGGTGTTGATGCTCTTAGATATTATTTAACTAGAGAAATTATTTTTGGTAATGATGGTCAATTTACTCCAGAACAATTCATTGATCGTATTAATATGGATTTAGTTAATAACTATGGAAACTTAGTTTCTAGAACAGTTTCAATGATTGAAAAATATTTTGAAGGAATCATCCCTACATATATTAAAGATATTAATGAACAAGATCATGAAATTGATGAACTTATTAAATTAACTATTTCTAAATATATTAATGAACTCGACGATTTAAAAATTACTGAAGGATTTATTGATGTAATGAATTTAGTTAGTAGAGCTAATAAATATATTGAAGAAACAACCCCATGGGTTTTAGCAAAAGATCCATCAAAAGAAGAAAATTTAAGATCAGTTATGGCTCATTTAGCAAGAGTCTTATTCGTTTCAACAAAATTATTAGAACCAGTTTTAGTTAATAAGACAAAAGAAGTTTATACTCAACTTGGTTTAACTATTGAAGAAGCTGATTTTAATAATATTGAAAATGAAAACTTATTAGATAACAAAAAAGTCGAAAAAGGTACAATTTTATTCCCTCGACTCGATGTTAATAAAGAAGTTGAATACGTTAAATCATTAATGGTTAGTAAATAAAAATGATGGCATTAAGCCATCTTTTTATTAAGGATGGAAAAACATATAATTAAGTTATGGAAAAATTTGATTTTAATTTACCTTTAGACTTAACAAATATTAATGAAATTTTAGTTTCTTTTAATGATGAAGAAGTCATTTTTACTAAATTTAAAGTTTATGAAGAAATAATGACGCTTCAATTTTTAGAAAACGGCGGCGTTCAAATGGTAAAGGAATCGAGTTTTGTCGTTAAATTTCAAAATTTATATTTAGAAGTTTTAGAAGTTATCTATAAAGATAATAAAATGACAGCCAAAGAATTTATTGATACAATTCATAGAGAAAATTTAATTAATCATAATTTTAAATAAGATATGCAAAAAGAATTAGTTCATGTTAAATGTGTAGATTTTACTTTTGATGGGCAAGGCCTAGCAAAAGATAACAATAAAAGGACCTATTTTGTTCCTTCTCTTTTAATTGATGAAGAAGCAGATATTGAGGTTTTATATCATAAAAAAGATTATGATATTGGAAAAATAAAGAAATTAACAAAATTATCTGAATATAGAATTAATCCTAAATGTCCATGTGCAACTGCTTGTGGAGGATGTTGCTTTCAAAACTTATCTTACGAAAAAGAACTAGAATATAAAAGAAAAGTTGCGATAAATACATTAAAAGGTATTGCTAAAATTGATGTAAAAAACCCATCAATTGTTGGAATGGAAGATCCATATTATTATCGCAATAAAATTCAAATTCCTTTTGGCTATGATAAGCAAAAAAGATTAGTTTATGGTTTCTATAAATTTAAATCTCACGATATTGTCCCAATTACTGAATGCGTCATAGAAAGTAAAGAACACGTTTCAATATTAAAAAATATTAAAGATTTAATGCTTTCTATGAAAATTACTCCTTATGATGAAGATAAGGATGAAGGCATTTTAAGACATGTTTTAATTCGTGTTGGTAAAGTTTCTCATGAAATAATGGTTGTTTTAATTGTTAAAGAAAAACAATTTAAAAATAAAGGTGTCTTTGTTAAAGAATTAGTTAAGTTAAATCCTGAAATTACAACAGTTGTTTACAACTATAACGAAAGAAGAACGAATGTTATTTTGGGTGAAAAAGAAGAAGTCGCTTATGGGAGAGGATTTATTTTTGATTCACTTTTAGGAGTTAATTTTAAAATTTCTTCTAAATCTTTTTATCAAGTTAATCATGATCAATGTGAAAAGCTTTATTCTTTAGGTATTTCAAAAGCTCATTTAACAAAAGATGATGAGATTTTAGATGCTTATTGTGGAATTGGAACGATTGGTTTAATTGCTTCTAAATATGTAAAAAGCGTTTTAGGTGTAGAAATTGTTAAAGAAGCAATCCAAGATGCAAATGAAAACGCAAAATTAAACATCATCACTAATGCAAAATTTATTGTTAGCGATGCTAAAGATGTAATCTTAAAAAAAGCATATGACTGTGTATTTGTTGATCCTCCAAGAAAAGGATTAGATCCAAAGTTTTTAAAAGGAATTATGAATTCACATCCTAAAAAAATTATTTATATTTCATGTGATGTTTCTACGCTCGCTAGAGATTTATTAACCTTAAAGAAAAATTATTCTATCGAAAGCATTGATTTTGTTGATATGTTCCCTAGAACTTTCCACGTTGAAACTGTCTGTGTTTTAAATTTAATAAGATAAAAAGGAGATAACAATGCAACATAAAGTTAAACTTACTGTTTTAAAAACCGAACTTTATAAGGATTTACAAAAAGAATATTGTTCAGATCCTAATGCAGGAGTTTGTCCTTTATATAAAGAGGGTCAAGAATTTATCTTCACTCGTTATAAAAATGAAGATACTTTTTGGACAATGGGTAAAGGAAGTCATTGTTCTGAAGCTTGGGATGCGATTTCTCGCTATATTTATACTGGTCTTCAAGGTGGTTCAATAATGAATGGTTGGATGCAAAAAGAAAATGAGATGATAGCATGTTGTAATGATGGAACTCGTCCAGTAATTTTTAAGATTGAAAGACTAGATTATTTAGCACTTTATTTAGAAAAAATTAAAGATAAAAAAGATGTTAAAAAAGTTATTACATTTTTAAAGAAAATAAATGATGTAAATGATGCAATTTATAACGAAGAAGGTAAATTTTTTGAAGTTTATGTACCTAAAAACTTTAATGAAAAAGTACTTAAATTTAAATTTATAAATTTTGATGAATATAAGATTAATAATATTGAATAAAAGGAGAAGTAAAAATGATTAAAGAAGGAACAGTTAAAAGAATTAAAAAATTTTCAGATGATAGAAATTTTAATCAATTTCATTCTCCTGCAAATTTAGCTAAATCTATTTCTATTGAAGCTAACGAACTTTTAGAATGCTTTCAATGGGATGAAGTTAATTATGATTTAAGTGAAGTTAAAGATGAAATTGCTGATGTTAGTGTATATATCGTTGATTTATGTTTGAAACTTGGACTCGATTTAGACGAAATTATCAATAAAAAAATGGATAAAAACGAAGCTAAATATCCTGTTGAAAAAGCATATGGTAAAGCAACCAAATATACAAAACTATAAAAATTTATCTTCTTGCTTGTCAAAATTGTAAATTAGACTTAACATTATTAATAAGTTACAAAGCAATATAGTTATTCTCTTTTGTTTTAATTTTTAAAACACTATATTGTCTAATATTTTTCTCCTTTATAACCGGATGTTTTTAATATCCGGTTTTATTTTATTTATTAAATAGCATTATTAAAAAACTTAAATAATAATCTATAATAATTATAAATAATCTTTTAGGAGACAAAACAATAATGAAAAAAGAGTATGAATCACTATTTACCCCTTGGAAAATAGGAAATGTAACTATTAAAAATAGAATAGTTCTTTGTCCAATGGGTGGAACTTCCCTTTTTGGTTGGATGAAACCAAATAATTTTGACAAAAAATCAGCAGAATTTTTCTTAGAAAGAGCAAGAAATAATGTTGGTCTTCTCATTCCTGGAATTGCTCCATTAAGAGATACAATTTTAGGAAAATGGCTCTACCAAAATAAGAAAATGTTCGATGAATTAAAGATCTATATGGATGAAATCCATAAAACTGGAGCAAAATTATTCGTTCAACTTACAGCTGGATTTGGTAGAAGTTTTGCTATTACAGAAAGTTTAAAAATTTTTGAAAAACAAAAATGGTTAGGCAAATTATGTAAACCAATTATTGATACATCATATCTTTTAGCTTCACCTAGTGAATTACCATCAAGATGGGATCCAAGTATTACTTGTAGAGCTTTAACAGTTGATGAAATTAAAGAAATTGTCGAAGCATATGCTAAAACTTCAAAAATGTTAATGGATGCTGGAGTTGATGGTGTTGAAGTTCATGCTGTTCACGAAGGTTATTTATTAGATCAATTTACATTAAACTATACAAACCATAGAACCGATGACTATGGTGGAAGTTTTGAAAATAGATATCGTTTCCCAGTCGAAGTTGTTACTGCAATTAAAGAAAGATGTGGAAAAGACTTCCCTGTTTCATTAAGATTCTCGGTCATTTCAAAAACAAAAGGCTTTGATCATGGTGCTCTTCCTGAAGAAGGGGACAAATATGATGAAGTCGGTAGAAATTTAGAAGAAGGTTTAAAAGCTGCTAAATATTTACAAGACGCAGGTTATGACATGTTAAACTGCGATAATGGTACATACGATGCTTGGTATTGGGCACATCCACCAGTATATATGCCTTATAACTGTAACTTAGAAGATGTCGCAGCATTAAAGAAAGTTGTTGATATTCCTTTAGTTTGTGCAGGTAAAATGACTTTAGACGTTGCTGCTGAAGCAATTGAAAAAGGAAAAATTGATGGCATGGGTGTTGCAAGACAATTCCTTACCGATGGCAAGTGGGTTACAAAAGTTTTAGAAGATAGAATTGAAGATATTATGCCTTGTATTCATTGCCATAATGCATGTTTCACTTTTGCTCATTATAAAGGTGTTGCTAATGATCAAGCATTTAGCGATGTTTCTCATATGGCAAGATGTGCATTAAATCCTGAAACTATGAATAACGGATATTACATCGAAAGAGCTGCTCATCCTAAACACATTGCTATTATCGGTGGTGGTATTGGTGGTATGGAAACCGCTAGAGTTGCTACTTTAAGAGGTCATAAGTGTACTATTTATGAAATGAGTGACCATTTAGGTGGTGTTTTCTGTGAAGCTTCTAACTTTGATTTCAAAGAAGATGATAAACGTTTAATTAAATGGTATGAAAGACAAATGGAAACTTTAGGCGTTGAAATTAAATTAAATACCGAAGTTAAAGATGTCAAAGAATTAAAAGAAGATAAAGCAGTTATTGCTACTGGTGCAAAAGCTAAAGTTTTACCTGTTCCAGGTGCTGAAAAAGCTATTAGCGCATTAGATTATCTTAGAAATAAAGACCAAGTTGGTAATAAAGTTGTAATTATCGGCGGCGGTTTAACAGGTTGTGAAATCGGTTATGACTTATCATTAAGAGGAAAAGAAGTTGTTATTATTGAACAACAACAAGATTTAATGTGTGTTAGAGGTTTATGTTTAGCTAACTCTTCATATTTAAGAGATTATTTCAAATTACATAATACTGAAGTCCATTTAGATAGCAGTGTTAAAGAAATTGGTGATGGAAATGTTGTTTTAACTGATATTAGAGGAAACCAATTCACTATTGATTGCGATACAGTTATCACATCAATTGGATATGATTCAAATCCATTAGCAAACGGCTTATTAGTTGGGGACGCAAATAAAGTTGGCAACTTAAGACATGTTATTTGGAGAGCTTATAAAGTAGCTATGGGCTTATAGGGAGTTTATATGATTGACTATAAAATGGAATTAACCCAAGAACAAATTGAGATATTAGAAGGCAAAAAAGGTGATACATTAAGAAAAATGATGGAAACTCTTGTTCTTTTTGGCGATATCTTTGGTGCAAAAAGAATGGTTCCTGTTACACACAAGACTGGTCATTTAGTTACATCTTTTGGTATTCCTCTTTTAAGACCTTTATATCAAACAATGGATGAAATTAATAACGAAGGTTTAAAAGCTGAAGGTGGATTTACTGTTGACCCAGCTCCAGTTGATTATGAAAACGTAAAATGTAATGTTATTGAAAAATTAGTTTTCAATAAGATTCTTTATGGAAAGCAAGCTCAATATACTGAACAAATGCTTAAAGCTGGTTTAGTTGACAAAGATTCTTTCTCTTGCACATGTTATTTAGAAGAATGTGGAAACAGACCTAAAAAAGGCGACATTCTTTCTTGGGCAGAATCTAGTGCTGTTGTTTTTGCTAACTCTGTTTTAGGTGCAAGATGTAATAGGAATTCAGGCATGCTTGATTTATTTGGTTCAATTATCGGTTATGTTCCTGAATTTGGATTGCTTTTAGATGAAAATAGAAAAGCAACATGGGTAGTAGAAGTTAAAACTACAAAAGTTCCTGAAGCTCAAATTTTAGGTTCAGCAATTGGTATGAAGGTTATGGAAGATGTGCCTTATATTGTTGGATTAGATAAATTCATTGGGTGTGAAATTGATCACGAAAATGAAGCATATTTAAAAGATATGGGCGCTGCTAGTGCATCAAATGGTGCGGTTGGTTTATTCCATGTTGAAAATTTAACTCCTGAAGCAAAAGAATTAGGAGATAAATTGATTGTTCCAAATGCAAAACGCTATATTATTGATGATACGGAGTTAGATAGAGTTTATAAATCATATCCAAATATGTGGAAAACTAAAGATGCAGGCCCAGAAATTACATTTATTGGCTGCCCACATTTAACTTATTATCAATTAAAGAAGTGGTGCGAAGATATTATTACTTCATTAAAGACAAATAATAAAAGGAAAGTTAATGGTCAGGTTATTTTAACCTCTGCCCCAAAAGTTAAGGCTAAATTTATTGCTGAAAACAAAGAATTATATGAAGTGGCAACAAAATTTGGTGTTAGACTTTCTTCAATTTGTCCACTCATGTATACAAATAATCCATTAGTTCATGGAAAAGCGATTTTAACTAATTCCAATAAGTTAAGAACTTATTCAATGGCTAGATATTTTAAAGATGAAGAAATTTTATCTTTAATTACTAAATAGGAAGGAGGAAGAAAAATGAAAACTTTTACAGGTAGAGTTATCGCAAAAGGTAATTTTAAAGGCGAAGCATGTGTATCTCATCAAGGTTTTAATACTCTTGCTTCTTTCCAAAAATCAGCTTTAATGAAAAAGAAAACAGTTACTGTTAGTGATCAAAACAACAAAGATTTATTTGGTCTTGATATTACAGGCAAAATTTTATGTTTACCAATTACCATTGGTTCAACAACCGGTGGATTAGTTATTCAAACTGTTTGTGATATGGGAATTAACCCTGCTGCATTCCTTTTTAGTGAAGAGATTGACTCTTTAGCAGCTAGCGGAATTGTTTTAGCGAAGGTTTGGCAAAATTCTCCTATTATTTGTGTTGATAAATTAGGAAAAGAATTTTTAGAAACAGTCAAAACTGGCGATAAGCTAGAAATTAAAGAAGAAGGAACAGTTATTCTTTTAGACTAATTAGAACTGAAGCAATAAAAAAAGTGAGTCCAACTCACTTTTTTATTTTAGATTTTTTGAATTAATAAAGGAATTAAATAAGATAAAGAAATATTTTATTCTTAATGTTTACAGCCTGTATAGTTTGATAAACATGATTAAAATTTCTGCCAGGCCATATAAATAAAATAATTAAGGGTGGGCCTTAATTATTTTATTTAAAAGGATTATCCCTCCCTGTTTATCTATTTATATATAAACATGCTGCGAGATGAAAAAATTTACACATAATATTGAAAAAAAATTATAAAAATTAAAATTTGTATTTCGATTTTACGATATTTTGAAAAGTTAGATTTCAAATGAAACTTTTATAGGTTTAAATACTTTTCCAAATCATTTAACATTTCTTGCAATTTATTAAATGCTGCTGATAAAGGGTAGCCGTCAATAAAACAGTGAGAAACAGTAATATTTAAAGTTAAATAGTAATGATTATTTTTTTCATCTAATTGATATTTATCAAAACAAATACGAGGAACGCTGCTAGAAGTATAGTTTCTACTTGGAGTAGGATGTTTCATTGAAACGTAAGAAATAGTAGGAACGCTGGTCATATAATAAACAGCGTAATTTTCATCATTATATTGTTCATCAATATCTGTTCTTTTCTTTATTACATCAATATTTTCTCTTACTTCTTTATAAAAAGTTTTAAAAGAGTCGTGAAGTTTAGAATAAGCATTATAATAAACTCCATTATCTGCCATGACAGTATAAGTTGGATCAATGTTTTCAAAATAAACGATTTCATTATTTATTTCTCTAAGATGGAACTCATAAACACTATTCATAGCAAGAGTTGTTAAATATAAAAACGGTATAAAAAATGAAATTTTCTTTTCATTTTTATATTTAACAAGGTTTGTAACATCCATACGGACATCAAAACCATAAGTTGGATCATCAAAAGTTCTAAAATAATTATATTGATTACGTTTTTTGAAAGTCTTTTTATCTATAATTTTCATCATATATACCTTTAAAATTATATAATAAGAGCGAAAATTGTTAAATATTTGATATAATAATTAAAGTTTAAAGGGAAGAAACAATATGTATATTAAAGAAGAATTAAAGAGTTTAAGTATTGAAGAAAAAATTGCTTTTTTAAGAGGAAAAGATAGTTGGACAACTGTTCCTTTAGAAAAAATTAATCTTAAAAGTATCAGAATGAGTGATGGTCCACATGGATTAAGAAAAGAAAGAAGCGATACTGAAGGATTAATGATGGAATCTTATCCAGCAGTTTGTTTTCCAACCGCTTCTTTAAGTGCATGTTCATTTGATAAAGAACTTCTTTATGAAATCGGAAGAAGAATTGGTAATGAAGCAAAAAATCAAAATATCCAAATTGTTTTAGGTCCTGCAATTAATATTAAAAGAAATCCATTATGTGGTAGAAATTTCGAATATTTTAGTGAAGATCCATTTTTAACTGGTGAATTAGCTACATATTTTATTAACGGCGTTCAATCTAATGGAGTTGGAGCATGTATTAAACACTATGCTGTTAATAGTGAAGAATTAGATAGAGCAAGAATCAATGAAGTTGTTGATGATAGAGCTTTAAGAGAAATTTATTTAGAGGCTTTTAGAAAAGCAATTGTTGCATCTCAACCAGCAACAATTATGCCTTCTTATAATAAAGTTAATGGTTATTATGCATGTGAAAACAAATATTTATTAACTGATATTTTAAGAAAAGAATGGGGATTTAAAGGAATTACTATTTCAGATTGGGGCGCAGTTAATGATCCAAGTTTATCAATCAAAAATGGTCTTGATTTAGAAATGCCTAATTCAAGTAATATTAATTATTTCAATGTTTTAGAAGATTATCGTCAAAATAAAATTAGCGAAGAACAAATTAATGTTCCGGTTGAAAGAAACATTAATCTTTTTAGAAAATATGAAAACAATAAAGCTAGTGAATGTAATTATCAAGAAGATCATGAATTTGCAGTAAAAGCAGCAGAAGAATCAATTGTTTTACTTAAAAATGATGGAAAATTATTACCATTAAATGATAATGATACAGTTTTATTTGTTGGTGAATTTATTAACCGTCCAAGATATCAAGGCTTAGGTTCTTCAAAAATTAATCCTTATAGATTAACAGGCTTTTTAAAAGAATTAGAAAAATATTCATCACATTATCAATATGCTAGAGGATATGATTCAACTTCTTTATCAAATACTAAAAAATTAGTTAAAGAAGTAGTAGAAATTGCTAAAAACAAGAATAAAGTCGTTGTTTTCTTAGGTTTAACTCAAACAATTGAGAGTGAAGGTTATGACCGTAAGGATGCTCGTTTACCAGAAGCTCAACTTTTATTAATTGATGAATTAACAAAAGTTAATCCCAATATAATTGTTGTTCTAGAAAATGGTTCAGTTATTGAGCTTCCTTTTGTTGATAAAATTAGAGGCTTAATTGAAACTTATTTAGGTGGAGAAGGAATTAACGAAGCTTTATTAAAGATTTTATATGGAAGAGTTAATCCTAGTGGTAGACTTGCTGAAACATTCTTTAAAAAGTTAGATGATTCTGTAATGAAAAATTATTTAACTAATAATCGATTTGATAATTTACATAAAGAATCAATCTTTGTTGGATATCGTTATTATGCATCTCATATAGAAAAAGTTTTATTCCCATTTGGATATGGAATTTCTTATTCAACATTAAGTTATTCTAATTTTAAGATTGATAAAGAAATGATTAATGTTGATGAAGATGTAAAAGTTTCTTTTGATATTACAAATCATACTGATATCGACTCAAAAGAAGTTGTTCAACTTTATGTTTCTAAACCAAATGATGTAGTTTTTAATGCCAAAAGAGAATTAAAAGAATTTAAAAAAGTATTAGTTAAAGGAAATTCTACAGTCCATGTTGAATTAACTTTACCTTATAGTGCATTTACTTATTATGATATTGGAGTTAAAAACTATATTGTTCAAGATGGCATCTATAAAATTGAAATTAATAAAGATTCACTTACTGTTATTAATAAATTTGAAGTTAAAGTTAATGGAGTAGTTATGGATTATAGTGATTCTCCATATTATTTAAAAGCACATAAATACTTTAAATGTAATGTTGAGGATATTAAAGATAATGAATTTTTAGAACTAGATAAAACAATGAATATTAAAGTTTTAGATCCTTCTAAGATAGTTCATGATATTAATTCTTCAGTTGATTTAGCAATTTATTATAATAGTAAGGGCGCTAAACTTCTTAAAAAGATCTTAAGTAATGTTAAAGAAGTTAAAAATAATGATTTTATTAAAGAAGTATTATTTTCTTCCCCAATTAGACAACTTCGTTATTTTGGAGAAAATTTGCTTAAAGAAGAAGGAGTTAAAATACTTATCGATATCTTAAATGATAAAGAATATATCAAAAACATTTATCGTTTATTAAAGAGTATGGCTAAAAATGGAAAAAGGAACAAGTAAGATTGTTCCTTTTATCTTTATTAAATAGAGAATATAATCTTTACTTAGTATGAAAAGAAAAGAGTTAAAAGGTAGTTTTATTCTTCTTCTTGTAGCCTTTTTATGGGGTGTATCTTTTGTCTTTCAATCAATTGCATCTAAATATATGGATGCTTATACAATTCTTTATTTAAGAAGTATTATAGGAGCGTTAACTATATTGCCGTTTTTAATATATTTTTTAATTAAAGATAGAAAAAATAATATTAAATATAAAAAGATAGATTTAGTAATTGGTCCTATATTATGTGGGGCAGCTTTATTACTTGCTTCTTTACTTCAACAAATTGGTTTAGAAACAGTAAGTGCTGGTAAAACTGGATTTTTAACTTCTTTATATATAATACTTGTTCCAATATTTGGTTTATTTTTACATAAAAAGTTAGGGTTAAACGTAATAGTTTCTATTGGCATAGCTTTAGTTGGGTTATTATTGCTTTCCTTTGATTTTTCTAGTGGATTTAGTTTTTCAACTGGCGATTTACTAATTTTATGTGGAACAATATTTTTTGCTATTCAAATATTATTAGTTGATCATTTTTCTAAAAAAATAAATGTTTATTATCTTTCTTTTGGTCAACTTATTATTCAAGGGATAGTTTCTTTTGTTATTAGACTCATTTTAGGATTTGATATTTCCAAGCTTAGTGTTTTAGGAAATATCGAACCTTTAATTGCAATATTATTTATTGGAGTTATATCTAGTGGGGTTGCTTATACACTTCAAATGGTTGGTCAAAAAGATGTTAATTCAACAGTTTCTAGTCTTTTACTTTCACTTGAAAGTGTTTTTAGTGCGGTCTCTGCAGTGATTATTTATCAATTTTATAAGTTTTCGAATGTTGATCAAAATATGTCTTTAGAGGAAATTTTTGGCTCAATTATTATGTTTATTGCGGTAATTATCTCTCAATTACCACCTGAACGGTTTAAGAAAAAGAAGAAAGCAGAAGAAGAAAAAAGTGAAAATTAAAACTTTCGAAAGTTTCGTTTGAAATCATAATTCGAAAGTATAACAAATTATTTTATTAAAGTATTTGCTTTAAGATAGCGCATTATAATATAAATTAATCAACGGAGATTTACTTTTATGACGAAAAGAGCACTTATTATTAGCAAAATTTCTTTAGCGGCAATGTTCTTAGCAATTTGTTGGCTAATTCCAAGTTTAACTGGTCGTGTACCTGAATTAGGAAGAGTATTCTTACTTATGCACATTCCAGTAATGATTTGCGGCTTTGTTTTAGGCCCTGTTTATGGTGCATTTATTGGATTTGTAGCACCATTAACAAATACTTTATTTTTTGTAACTCCACCTATTACCTCTTCGGTTCCTATGGCTTTCGAATTAGCTGTTTACGGTTCTGTTGTCGGTTTTTTGTTTGCGATTTTTGTAAAGAAATTTAAAAAACTTGATAGCATTATTTTTATTTATATTTCTTTAGTTATTGCGATGATCTTAGGTAGAGCTGTTGGTGGTATCGTAAGTTATATTTATAATGTTGCTTCTGGAAACGAATATACAGCAATTGCATATTGGACAGGTTATTTTGCTCAAGGATGGCCTGGAATGATTATTCAAATTGTACTTATTCCTTCAATTATTCGTTTACTTTATGGACAAAATATTATTCAAAAATTCTTACCTGATTATAAATTCGTTTCTAAAGGTGAAGAAACAGTCAAAAAAGAAGAAAATAATCAAGTAAACAAGGTTGAAAATAATTAATAATGTTTAAATTTGATTTTATTAAAAATAAAATTGATGAATTATTAAAAGAAAAAGAATCTATTATTATTGCTATTGATGGTGATAGTTGTAGTGGTAAATCCACTCTAGCTTCTTTAATTAATGATTATTATAAAAATGAAGTAAATATTATTCATGTCGATGATTTTTATCTTAATAATAAAGGAAACATCGACATGAATAAGATAAACACTACTTTTGATGGTAATATTGATTATTTAAAATTAAATGAAGTTATAAATAATTTAGTTAAAAAAGATGAATTTATTTATAAAACATTTAATTGTATGAACCAAAAGTATAGTGATGATATTCCTTTTAAAAAGAAGAAAATCAATATAGTTGAAGGAAGTTATTCACTTAATATCAATAAAATTGGTTATAAATATTATGATTTATCTTTATTTTTAAAAATAAGTGAAGAAGAACAAAAAGAAAGATTATTAAAAAGAAATCCATCTAAATATGAAATGTTTATTTCTAAGTGGGTGGTCTTAGAAAAGAACTATCAAAAACATTATAAAATCGAAGAAACTGCAGATTTTTTAATAAATGTAAGTGAGATATAGTTAGTTTTGTTTCGTTCGAAACTATTTTTAGATTATTCGAAAGACTTTCACAAGATCGCGAAAGTCTTTTATTTTAGAGTCTTTTTTTCATTACTTTGATTTCTTAAAATATTATTAATGTAAGGGCTTTCATAATGAAAAAAATCTATTTAAACTTAAAAAGATTCGATATTCCTAGAGAATTAGGAGGTATCAATGACACAGCCTTAAACGAAAGTTATGGTAAAACAATCGTTAAAGGCATTGAAGAAATGAATTTAGACATACCAATTACTATTTATTTCCAAGAATCTAATTTATTTAGCGCTTTATCAGAAGCTAAAAAGATTCATATTGGATGTCAAAGCGTACACTATGGAGATGTTGCTCCAGGTGGGAATTTTGGTGCATTTACAACTTCAAGAACCGCTCGATCAATGAAAGCAATTGGAGTTAACGATACATTAATCGGTCACTGTGAAGAAAGAAACCATTTAAATTATTTAACTTCTTTAAATGGCGGAACTTATGATATTAATTTAATTTTAAATAAAGAAGTTAAGTTAGCTACTGACTTGGGAATGAATGTTCTTTATTGCATTGGTGAAAAGAGTGAAGAACAAGATAGAAAATATGAAGTTTTAAAGAATCAACTTGAAGTTGGACTTAAAGACGTCGATTTAAGTAAAGTTACAATTGCATATGAACCTGTCTGGGCAATTGGACCTGGAAAAACTCCACCAGATAGAGAATATATTGAAGATATAGTTAAACATATTAAGAGTATTGTTCCTTGCGAAGTCGTTTATGGTGGAGGATTAAAACTCGAAAATGCAAAAATGTTAGCATCAATTCCTGAACTTGATGGTGGCTTAATTGCATTAACTAGGTTTGGACAAGATTTCGGATTCTATCTCAAAGATTTTGAAGAAATCGTTAAAACATATAAGGAAGGGTTAAAGTAAGTATGAAAGTAAAATTAGAATACGGCGATGGCCAAGTTGAAGTAGAAGTTCCTGAATCAAGTGATGTATTTGAAACAGGTGTTACTGTCAAAGACCCTAAAGGACTTGATGATGTTAAAGCAGCTACTTTAGAAGCATTAAGACATCCTTTAGATATGAAACCTATCAGTGAACTTGTTCACGAAGGAAGTAAAATTACTATCGTCTTCCCAGATAAAGTTAAAGGCGGATTCCAAGATGATTCTCATAGAAAAACATCTATCCCATTAATTATCGACGAATGTTTAAAAGCAGGCGCAAAAGAAGAAGATATTATGCTTATTTGTTCAAATGGTCTCCATAGAAAAAATAAGCCAGAAGAAATTAGAAGAATATTAGGTGATGAACTCTTTGATAGATTCTATCCAAAAGGACAAATCATCAATCACGATAGTGAAGATCCAGAACATATTGTTGATCTTGGCTATGAACCAAAATTCCATGCAAAAGTTGTTATAAATAAGTACGTTTATGATAGCGATGTCACATTCTTAATTGGTCATACTCAAGGTAACCCATATGGTGGATATAGCGGCGGCTATAAACATTGTGCAACTGGTATCTCAAACTGGGAATCAATTTCTTCCCACCACTGTCCAGAAGTTATGCATAGAGAAGACTTCGTTCCAGTTACTTCACATTCATTAATGAGACAAAAATTTGATGCTATTGGTGAATGGATGGAACACGGAATGGGTAGAAGCTTCTTCTGTGTCGATGCAGTATTAGATTCATTCTCACATCAAATCGCAGTTGTTGCTGGTGAAGCTCATGCAGTTGAAAAAGCAACACGGGAAATTGCAGATAAAAGAACTTACGTCCATTGGGCAAAGAAAAAATATGACGTTATTATTATGGGACTTCCAAATGATTTCCAATATGGAACACGTCAAGGAAGAAACCCAATCTTAATTGAACAAGCAATCGCTGCTCAAATCATTAGATTAAAGAGAGTTATGAGTGATAATCCCGTTATTATTGCTTTAGCTCAATGTGATGACTTCGGCGATGAAGAATTCCCAGCAATGAAAGATGTCTTCGATTATTATGTTAATAATGGTAATACGCTTCCAGATATCGAACATTATTACGATAATATGGAAACTCAAAAATATATTGATGCTTACCGTTTCAATTATGCATTCCATCCATTCCACGCATTCTCAATGATCTCTTGTGCACATATTGCTGAAAGAGATTGTAAAGCTGTCTATATCGTTGGCGCTAAAAAACCAGGTTGGGCAAGAGAAATGGGCATGAAAACAAGAAATACAGTTATGGAAGCATATGAAGACGCTAAAAAATATGTTGGTGAAAATCCAAATGTCTTAGTCTTACCAATGACATTTAAACGTCCTTCAGTCCACTTATGTATGGAGGATGATAAAAATGAATAAAGATTTCTTAAAAATTAAAGGAAATGATATCACAAAAGGTAGAATCCCAATTGATATCTATAAAGATAAAGAAACAACCTTTAAATCAATGGCTGATTTAATGGTTGATACTATCTTAGAAAATAATAAATTGGGTAAAAAAACATTATTTATTGTTCCTTTAGGTCCTGTCGGACAATATAAATATTTCGTAGAAAGAGTTAATAAAGAAAGAATTTCTCTTAAAGATGTTACCTTTATTAACATGGATGAATATATGGATGATGAAACTCATTTAGTTTCATCATCAAATCCATTATCATTCAAAAAAATTATGTATGAAATCTGTTATAACTTAATCGATAAAGACTTAATTATGGATGAATCACAAAGAATCTTCCCTAATTTAGAAAATATCGAAACAATTGATAAAGTTATAAAAGAACATGGCGGAGTTGATATTTGTTTCGGAGGTATTGGAATTACTGGTCATATCGCATTTAATGACCCACCTGAAAAAGGTGTTAGTGAAGAAGAATTTAAAAATCTTGGCACTAGAGTAGTAAGAATTACTGAAGCAACAAGAGTTGTTAACTCCATGGATGATTTTGATGGTGCATATTATCTTATGCCAGAATATGCAATTACCATTGGCTTTAAAGAAATATTATCTGCTAAAAAAATTAGATTGTATTGCTTTAGAAATTGGCATAGATCAGTCGTTAGAAGAGCTAGTTTCTTAGATAAAACTGTTTCTTATCCTGTAACATTACTTCAAGATCATGATGATACAAGGATTGGAATCAGTGAAGAATTAGCAGATTAATTAAAAGGAGTAGTTGTTATGGCAGACGAAGAAAGAAAGGAAGTCACTAACGAAGAAGAAAAAAAGGAAAAGGTTAAAAAAGAACCTAAACCTAAAGGTTATTATAAAGATAAATTAACCCCTTCATTCGCTAAAGAAAATAGAGCTAAAAAAGAAGCTGCAATTGCCGCTATTGACTTAGCTACTTTATCAAAACCAGTCAATGATGTTGCTACATCAGGTCCTAAAAAGATGAAAGACTTCTCTTTATGGGCAAGATGGAAAACATTCCTTGTTGGTTTCGTTGGTGTTGTATGTATCATCGGTATCTGGTGGTTATATGCAATTATTCGTGAAGCAGGCGGGCAAACTAGCTGGTTATCATCACCAGACTTAGTATGGCAAGCATTTGTTCAAACTGTCTCTAATGGTATTTTGTGGAAACACTTATCATACTCATTACAACGTATTCTCATTGGATATTTACTTGCTCTTGTATCTTCCATTCCGGTTGCGTTTATTATGGCATGGTATAAACCATTTAGAGCATTCTTAGATCCATTCATTCAATTCATGAGATGTATCCCACCAATCGCTTATGTTCCAATCGTTGTTGCAGCATTTGGTCCAGGTGAAGAATCTAAATATTTCATTATTTGGTTAGCTGTCTTCTTAACAATGACGGTTACAATCTATCAAGGTGTTAGAAACGTTGACTTAACATTAGTTAAAGCTGCTTATACCTTCGGCGCTAGAGATAGAAACTTATTCTTAGGTGTTATCGTTCCTAGTGCATTCCCATTTATCTTGACAGCTATGAGACTTGGTGTTGGTGCTGCTATGACAACATTAGTCGCAGCAGAATTAACTGGTGCTACATACGGTCTTGGTTCATACATTAATACCATGGGTTCCAACCTTGCTATGAACTATGCAGTTATGGGTATTCTCGTTCTTGGTTTCTTTGGAATCTTATTCGATAAAGTCTTATTAGTTATCGAAAAGAGACTTACAAGATGGAAATAGAGGTAAAAAAGTATGGAAAATAATAACGAAGTAGTCATTAAGATAGATAATGTTAGAAAGGTTTATCCAGTTGAAAACGGCGATGATGTTATCGCTTTAAACGGAGTTAACCTTGAAATCAAAAAGAATGAATTTATTTGTGTTGTTGGTCCTTCTGGATGTGGTAAAACTACATTATTAAATATCATTGCTGGTCTTGAACAACCAACAAGTGGAAGTGCAACAATTCATAGAAGACCTATTTTAGGACCTGGTCCTGATAGAGGTGTTATCTTCCAACAATACGCTTTATTCCCATGGTTAACAGTTAAAAAGAACGTCATGTATTCAACAAAATTTATTAAACATGAAGTTCCTGTTATGAAAAAGAATAAAGAAACAGGTGAAATGGAACAAGTTTACGAAACTGATGAAAACGGTAATACAGTTCCAGTCATGAAAAAAGTTAAATATTCAAAACTTGAAAGAGAAGCTATTGCAAGAAAATATATTGAAATGGTTCAACTTAATGGTTTTGAAAATAAATATCCAAAAGAATTATCAGGTGGTATGAAACAAAGAGTTGCTATCGCTAGAGGATATGCACTTAATTCAGAAGTTTTATTACTTGATGAACCATTTGGTGCTCTTGATGCTCAAACAAGATCTCAATTACAAGAAGACTTGTTAAAAACTTGGGAAAAAGAAAGAAAAACATGTTTCTTCATTACCCACGACGTTGATGAATGTGTCTTACTTGCTTCTAGAGTTATCATTATGAGCGCAAGACCTGGTCAAGTTAAGGAAGTCATTGATATTGATTTACCTTACCCAAGAAGTCAAGCTACTAAATTAGACCCAAAATTCCAAGAATATCGTAATCACATTTGGGATGTTGTCTATAAGATGTATCTTAGTAGCGCAAGACATTAATTTTGCTAAAGCAATTTATTAAAATTGTAAAAATATTTAATTTAAGGAATTATAAGGAGATTAAAATGAAAAAAATTAAATTATTATCTTTAGTTACAGTTGCAGTTTTAGGTGCATCAGCACTTGTTGCTTGTGGTCCTCAAGGCGGTGAAGAAGAATTAACAACTGTTAGAATCGGATTACACGAAAACTTTGGTGCCGGTGCTGGTTATAGTGCAATCAACCAAGGTTTCTTTGAAGAAGAAGGCATTAAAGCTGAACCAATACTAGGTGGAGGACCTCAATTAGCTGCTTCAGTCGTTGAAGGTACAATCGACGTTTCATTCATGGGTAATGGTGTCGCTTGGAACTATTTCGGTGAAAACGAAGAAATCAAACTTATCGCTTTAGATAACTTAACAGACGACGATAGATTAATCGCTAGTAAAGCAGGTAAAGGTAAAGATTTAACAATCAATTCAACTTTAACTGAAATCGCTACAGCATTAAAAGGTTCAAAACTTGCATTCGATGCTACAAAAACTCCAGCTGCATTTTGGTCAAGCTTAGTCGCAGCTATGAATGGTGAATTAGTCGAAGGTCAAAAAGTCTGGTATGAAGGCCAAAACGGTGAAAAATTACCTACAGGTTTAACGGATGCTGATTATGTTGCTGCTAACCAAGTTACAGTTATCAACACATCAGATGCTAACCTTACAACTTCAATGCAAAGTGGTGAATACGATTTCTGTATTTCATTTTCACCTGTTGCTACAACTCTTGAAAAAGATACAGAACATTTCACTGTTGTTGCCAAAACATCAACACATTTAGAAGCTGATTCATATACTCCATCAACATGGGCAGTCAATGCTAAATGGTTAGCTAGCAATGAAGAAACATTCAAAAAATTCATGAGAGGTTTAGTTAAAGGTATGAACTTCAGAAATGCTAACCCAGAAGAATGTACAAAAGACGTTGAAGCAGTTAGTGCTGGTAAAGTCTTAGCTTCATCATTAGATACAACAATTGCTCAATGGTTAAATGCTGAACAACAACTTGAAATCATCAACAATGGTGATGCATTAAAATATGTTGAAAATATTAGAAATTCACAATTAGCTGGTGATAACGCTGGTAAAGTTTCTGATAAAGTTACAGCTGAAAAAGCAGCAGACTTCTCATACTTAAAAGAAGCTTGTGAAGCTTTAAAATAGTTAGTTAAATTAACTAAAAAAGTATAAAATAAGGAAGGCAAAACGCCTTCCTTTTAAAATAATTATTTATGAAAAAATTATTAATTATATTA
This sequence comes from uncultured bacterium, assembly GCA_949299395.1. Classification (GTDB taxonomy): domain Bacteria; phylum Bacillota_I; class Bacilli_A; order RFN20; family CAG-826; genus Onthovivens. The sequence continues at coordinate 119,562 of CASGAB010000001.1, forward strand.
CCATTTTTATTATCATTATCATTATCTTCATGTTCAACAAAAGAAAAAGAAAATGAAAAAGTTTTTAATAAAATTGTTGAAGAACAATCTTATGATGAAGTTTATGCTTTTTCAGTTGCTCCCTGTGTATTTAATAATCTAGCTCCTGAATCAGATCAATATAATTTTTATGCAGAGATATTTACTATTTATGGATCTATTGATAATGTCGATACATTCTATGTTTATGGTATTGCTGAATGGGGCCCAATATTTGATCCTTATATTTATGAATGGCCATTAAATAGTAGTTATGATGATTGTTTAAGTTTATTTAAAGAAAATATGCCTGCTAAAAATTTTAATAAAACTAGAGAAGATAATATTTCTTTTATTACAAACGATGATTTGATTGATGTTTTATTTAATCAAAACGATATTACATTAGATGTTAATTTTGCACTTCAATGTGATAATAATAACTTCATTTATCAAAGTGATGGAAAGATAAATTATAAGTATATTGAATATAAAAAATAACCGATATTAGTCGGTTATTTTTAATTATTAGATATAAATATTTATTAACTAATTAATGGAGTACCCGCTAAATTTAAAGCACTAACAACAATAATATAAATATTAATTAAAATAATTGCGACTGTTGTAGCCATATAAACAATTGCTACACCTTTATTAGTCATCTTTTTATTTAAATATGTTCCAATTAAAGAACCAATAATTGAAATAGGTACTAAAATAACTAAGAAGATCCACCAAATACTATCTGGATTAGTATTTAAATTATCTAAATTAGTACTTAAATTAGAGAATATAGTTACAAATGTTCCATCAAATGCAGCCATTACAAGTTTAGAAAGTTGAGAGAAGATAATTGTAATTAAAGATGATATTGCAGCTTGTTTCATATCCATTCCAAAGAAAAGAAGTAAAACAGCAACATTAATTGGACCACCACCAATTCCTAAAAATGTTGAACAAACACCTAAAAATAAACCAATTATTATAGTAATAATAAAGTTTTTAACGTGTAATACTTTACCTTTTGGTAAAAAGATTTGTTGATAAATAATAACAAATAATAAAAGTGCAATTAATATACCTGATTGAATAATTTTTAAAACATCAGCATTAGAAGAAGCTTTAACAAAAGAGAATAAGAATTGACCTAAGATTCCTCCAATTACTGCTCCAATACCTAAGAATACTGCTGTTTTCCAATTTTCAATTTTAGTTTTACTTGTGATATGTCTAATAATTGAAGTAGAGGTTCCAAAAACAACACAGAAAGTAGAAATCATATTAGTTATTTCAACAGCGTTGAAATAACCAAAAGCATCTAAAACTGGACGGATAATAACTCCTCCTCCAATTCCAGCAATTGCTCCTACAATACTAGCAATAATTACAACTAGTGGGAAAATAAATAAATAAATCATAATAAAGTTATAATACTCTTAATGAAAGTAAAATTAAAGTTGTTATTATTTATTCTATAAATAATAACTGTTATATATACTTACTAATTTAGTTACTATTCTTTCGTTTTTAATTGCTAAAACGAAAGAATTTTCTTATTATTTAGTTAATTAATAGAAGGTATAGCTTATGAAAATTAATAAAAGACAAAGTGAAATAGTCGAAATTGTCGATAATAAAAAGAGTGTTACTGTTACTGAATTAAGTAATATTTTAAATGTTAGTGAAGTTACTATTAGAAAAGATTTAGATCTTTTAAGTGACTATGGAATTTTAATTAGAAGACATGGTTATGCCCTTAAAAAGAATAGTGCTGATATCACTAACCGACTTTCTATTAATTATGAGAAAAAATGTAAAATTGCTAAAAAAGCAGCTTCTTTAATTGATGTAAATGAAACTATTTTAATTGGAAGCGGCTCAACCTGTGCTCTTTTAGCTGAAGAAATTGTTAAAAGTAAACCTGGAGTAACAATTATTACTCATTCAATTTATATTGCTGAACATGCTTCTAAATTAGGAAATAATAAAATTATTCTTTTAGGTGGAGAATATCAAAATGATGCTCAAGTTTTAGTTGGTCCACTTGTTAGAAGTAGTGTAAGACAATTCTTTGTTGATAAGATTTTTATTGGAACTGATGGATTTTTAAAAAATGTTGGCTTTATGGGAAGTGATTTTTCGCGTAGTGAAGCTATTAAAAATATGGCTGAATCAGCAAAAAATATAATTATTGTTACTGATTCATCTAAATTTAATAAAAGAGGACTGTTAGTACAATTTACTCAGTCCCAAATTAGTCGAATTGTTACCGATAGTGATTTAGAAGAAGATTATAAAGAATTCTTTAAAAACTACGGTATTCAAGTTGATTATGTATAAAAATTAATTAATTTAATTAATTTATACGAGTAAAAGTGAAGGAATAATTAAATTCCTTTTCTTTTTTAACAACATTTATATATTTAATATCTGAAATATGATGTAAGTCGTTAGTATAATTTGAAATTCCCCACCAAGGTTCAACGCAAACAAAGTTTCCTTTATTTGGGTTTGACCAAACTGCTAAAAATAAAGCGTTAGTAAAATCATAAGTTACGTTATAACCAAAACCATTATCTAAAGTGATTTTTTTATAATTATTTTTCATAACGATGGTGTCATATTCTTTAAATAAGTCTTTTGTTAAGACTAATTCATTAGTTTGAAGATCTAAAAATTGATTTAAATCGATTAAACCATTCTCTTTTATTAAAGGATTAATAACTAAATCACTATCAAAAGTAAGTTTTGAGACATTTTCTTTAGCTTTAAGGCCGGTATGAGAACCATATGCGAAATAAATTTCTTGTTCATCGTTATCACTAACTACTTTAGTATTAACTTTTAAAGTATAGTTTTCTAATGAATAAGTAATATAAATTGAAAAATGGAAAGGATATTCATCAAAAGATTCTCTATTTGAATGGAATCCTAATGTAATTAAATCTTCCTTTTTATCAATTATTTCAAAATCGCTATTTCTTAAAAAACCATGTCTAGCTTTTAAATAATAATCTCTATTTTCAAATTTAAATTCGCCTTTTCCAATTAAAGGGAAGATTTGAACATCTTTAAAAGGCCAAGAACCTTCTTCAACTTCATATAAAAGATTAAAATTATCATTTTTTAGGTCCAATATTTCTTCTAATAAAGCGCCTTTTAAATTGATTGCAACACTTAAATTTTCATTTTTAATTATTTCATTCATATATTTTCTCTCTTCCTAAAAATTATGTTAATTTTTAGATGTATTATTAATAAAAATTATAGCATAGTTATGGTATAATTTCTTTAACTTTAAAAAGGATTAAACAAAATGAAAAATTTCAAAAATATATTAGTCGTAAAAGAGGATAAAATTGAAAAAAGTGATGTTATTTTTAATGATTCTTTTATATCTACAACTAAGAATAATGAAGAAGGTATTGATTATTCAAATAAAATCATGATTCCAGGTTTTTTTGATGTTCATACTCATGGTGCCGACGGACTTGATTTTTCAACTGTAAAAAGCGTTGAAGAAATTGAAAAAATCTTATCTTTTTATAGTAAAAAAGGTGTTACAAGTGTTTTCCCAACTCTTTTAACAGAACATAATGAAGTAGTTTTTAATCAACTTGAATTAATATATGAAGCTAGTAAAACCAACCCAATTATTAAAGGAATTCATGTTGAAGGACCTTTCCTTTCTTTAGAATATAAGGGTGCTCAACTTGAAGAATGTATTCAAGTTCCAAATAAGGAATTAGTTGATAAATATATCGAACATTCTCATGGTTTATTTAAATATATGACAATTGCTCCTGAAAGAGAAAATGCTTGTGAAATTATTAAATATTTAGTTTCAAAAGGTATTACAGTTTCAATGGGTCACTCTAGTGCAACATTTGATGAAACAAAAGCTGCTTATGAAGCTGGAGCTAGAAACATTACTCACTGTTTAAATGCAATGAAAGGAATTCATCAACATTTCCCTTCAATTGCAACCGCTGCTTTATATATTGATGATTTATATAATGAAGTAATTTTAGATGGAATCCATGTTCATCCAGAAATGGTCGAATGGATTAGAAAATTAAAAGGAAATGATAAAGTTGTTGGAGTTACTGATTCACTTATGTGTGCTGGACTTCCAGATGGTGAATATATGATTGGAAATTCTCCAATTATTGTTAAAGATAGTGATGCTAAACTTAAAGATAGCGGAGTTAGAGCAGGAAGCTGCTTAACTATGGATAAAGCATTTAGAAATATTAAAAAGTTTAGTAATCTTGACGATATCGATGCTACAAAAATTACTTCTTTAAATGCAGCAAGATTAACTCATTTAGATGATAAAATTGGTTCAATTAAAGAAGGTAAAAATGCCGATTTTATAGTTTTAAATAAAAATTATGAAATTGAAGAAGTATATATCAATGGAAAGAAGGTTTGTTAATTATGGAAAAGAATTTAATTATTGCTCATGGTGGTGCTCCTACCGCAGTTATTAATGCTTCTCTTTATGGGGCATTAAAAAAATTAAAAAAAGAAGGCTTTAAAGGAAGAGTTTATGCTCCAAAATACGGTAGTGATGGACTTTTTAATGAAGAATTCAATGATTTAACAGATCTCACAGATGAAGAATTAGAAATTTTAAAAGACACTCCTGGAAGTGCGATTGGTTCATCTCGTTTCCCTTTATATGAAAAAGAATATGAGAAAATTATCGATATTTTAATTAAATATAATATCGGCTATGTTCTTTTTACTGGAGGAAATGGAACAATGGATACAATTGGAAATATCTATAAATATGGTTTAAAAAGAGGAGTTGAACTTACTTGTGTAGGTATTCCTAAAACTATTGATAATGATATCGGTGTTACAGACCATGCACCTGGATTTGCTTCTTGTGCTAATTACATTGCTCAAACGGTTAGTGATTGTGCTCAAGATGTTAAAGGTCTTCCAATTCATGTTTCAGTTATTGAAGTTATGGGAAGAAATGCTGGGTGGCTTGCTGCAAGTAGTGCTTTAGCTAGAAAGAAAAAGGGTGATGCACCACATTTAATTTATTTCCCAGAAGTTCCTTTTGATGAAGATGAATTTATTGAAGATGTTAAAAAAGAACGGGAAAAACATCATGGAGTTGTTGTTGTTTGTAGTGAAGGATTAAAAGATAAAAACGGAAATCCAATTGTTAAGCCTATTTTTAAAACTGAAAGAGCAACTTACTTCGGAGATGTTTCAACTCATTTAGCAACACTTGTTATTGAAAAACTTGGTATTAAAGCAAGAAGTGAAAAACCTGGGTTAATTTGTAGATGCTCATCTTCTTTAGTTTCAAAAGTTGATAAAGAAGAAGCAATTTTAATGGGAGAAGTTGCAATTGATGCAGCTTTAAAACATATTAATGGAGTTATGGCTGGTATTAAAAGAGTTTCTACTAAACCATATAAAATTGAACCTATTTTAATTCCTATTGAACAAGTTATGATGGATGAAAGAGTTTTCCCTCTTGAATATATTAAAGATAAGCACGATGTTAGCGATGAATTTATTGAATGGTGTAAACCATTAGTTGATGAAGTCAATCCTGTTATTACTTTCTTAGATAAAGATAAATAGAAATTTAAATAAAAATATTAATAAAAAATACTCTATGCTAAGGGCTGCATAGAGTATTTTGCTTTTTAATTATTATCGACAATTATCGAGATTATTTAATATAAGGAGCATCTCCAACAGAACCGAATTCAACATTTGCTGTTAAAACGATTTCTTTAACTGCTTTTTCCATTAATGGAACGATTGCTTTAAGTTCATCATTGAAGTTTTTATTTGTTTCAAGTTCGTTAATATATTCTTTTAAATAATATCTATATTCAAATGAATCTGGTTTTTCTTTTAAAAGTTTATAAACCTTACTTCCTTCTTGTCTTGATTTATCTGCTTCATAATATTCAAGTAAATTTCTTGTTGTAGCAAGTCTAATATCAGTATCCATATTGATTTTTGAAACGCCACTAGGAATAACTTCTTTTAATTGTTCAAGAGGAATGCCATGTCCTTTAACTTGACCACCTAAAGCATTGATTTCATCGACAATATATTGAGGTACTAAACTTGAACCGTGGCTAACGATAGTTCCTTCAATATTATTATGTTGCATATTTTCCATAGTTGCGATAACGATTTCTTTTCTTAATTGGACATTATCACCTTTAACAGCACCGTGTTTTGTACCATAAGAAATAGCTAAACTATCACAACCGGTTCTTTTAAAGAAATCGATTGCAGTTAATGGGTTAGTATAAGTCGAACTAGCAGCGAAAACATGATCTTCAACACCAGCTAAAACACCTAATTCACCTTCAACTTGGACACCTCTTTTATGAGCATAATTAACAACTTTTTTAGTTAATTTAACATTTTCTTCATAATCTAATGCTGATCCATCAATCATAACGCTATTAAATCCTGCATCGATAACTAATTTACATGATTCAAAACTTCTACCATGGTCTAAATGTAATGAAACAGGAATTGATGATTTTTCTGCTAAAGCTTTAACGTATTTTGCAATTCTTTTAGCACCTAATTTTTTATCTTCCATTGTTCCATTTAAAAAATCTGCTCTTCCACCAATAAATGCTAAACCTGGTTCAGCAACTTGTATGATTGCAGCACAACGTAATTCTTCACAAGCTTCGATTATTGCTTTTGCTTGACATAATGCATTGACATTAAATGCTCCATGAGCAATTTTATGATCTCTTGCATAAGTTAAAATTTGTTTTGATGATATATATGGCATTTTTATATCTCCTTTTTTTAATTCTTTCATATTCGTTTCGTTATTGCTATTAAAAAACTTCGAATATTATCGCTTTTTTATGTGTTTTCTTTCGTATAAAAGTTTAAAACATTTTATTTGAAAAACGAAACGAAAGTTTAATTAACTATTTAAGATATTTTCTTTTTTATATAAAATATAAAAAAGGAAAATACGAGGTTTTTATAATGGGAAAAGTATATATTGGCGTTGATGTTGGTGGAATGTCTATTAAAGCAGGTGTAGTTAATATTAATGGTGAAATTTTATTTAAAAAAAGCTGTGTTACTGACGGGCAAAACGTTGATCAATTTTTAAAAGATACTAAAACTTTATTAGAAGAAGTTGTTAATGAAGCAAAAGAAAAAGATTTAGACCCTCAAGGAATTGGCTTTGGAATTCCTGGAATGGTTGATAATAACTTAGGAATTATCAATAAAATGGCTAATATTGGTGGAAGAGATGTTCCTTTAAAATATTATTTAAAAGATTTAAATCTTCCAATTTATTTATCAAATGATGCTAATGTTGCTGCTTTAGCTGAACAAAAATTTGGTGTTGCTAAAGGTATGAAACATGTCATTTTACTTACTTTAGGAACAGGAGTAGGTGGCGGAGTTATTGTTAATAATCAACTTTATGAAGGCAATCAAGGAAAAGGCGCAGAACTTGGCCATACTTGTTTAATTTTAAATGGAAGACAATGTGGATGTGGAAGAAAAGGTTGTTTAGAAACTTATGCATCAGCTAGTGCTCTATTAAGATTAACTCGCGAATATATGGAAAAATATAAAGATTCAATGATGTGGGAATATTGCAACAACGATATTAATAATGTTAGTGGTCTTACTTCATTTGAATGTGCTAAAAAAGGTGATGAAGCTGCTAATAAACTTATCGATGAATACATTATGTATTTAGGAGAAGGTTTACTTGATTTTGCTAATATTTTCCGTCCAGAAGCATTTGTTATTGGAGGAGGAATCTCTAATCAAGGTGAATATTTGACTAATAAGTTAGAAGAATATTTAAGAAAACAAAATTATGGTTATGAAGGCGCTCCTGAAAGTAAAGTTTTAATCGCTAAACTTAAAAATGATGCTGGAATTATTGGAGCAGCTTCCTTATTGATGGAATAGCCTATTTCTAATAGCAATTTAATATTAAAAAATATAAAATAATTTAGTTAATAAAGAATATTTATAATAAAAAATTATAAATATTTTTTAATAAAAAAGGTTTGTAATATATGAAAAAGGAAATGAAATTTATATTTGTTACTGGAGGAGTTGTTTCTTCTTTGGGTAAAGGGATTAGTGCTGCTTGTGTAGGTAGATTATTAAAAAGAAGAGGATTAAACGTCTTTTCTATTAAACTTGATCCATATTTAAATGTTGATCCAGGTACAATGTCTCCTTATCAACATGGTGAAGTTTTCGTAACTAAAGATGGTGCTGAAACAGACCTCGATTTAGGTCACTATGAAAGAATTATTAATACCTCACTCACCAAAGAAAGTAGCGTATCTAGTGGACAAATTTATTCATCTGTAATTGAAAAAGAAAGAAAAGGCGAATATTTAGGTGCAACAATTCAAATTATTCCTCATATTACAAACGAAATTATTAAAAGACTTAAAGATGGTTTTAACGCTAAAGGCGATACTGATGTATGTATTGTTGAAATTGGTGGAACTGTTGGTGATATTGAATCTCAACCATTTTTAGAAGCAATTAGACAAATGAGAAGAGACTTTGGCTGTAAAAATACTTTTTATATCCATACAACTTTAGTTCCTTATCTTAAAACAACCGGCGAAATTAAAACTAAACCAACTCAACATAGTGTTAAAGAACTTTTAGGAATTGGTATTCAACCAGATGCTTTACTTTTAAGAAGTGAAGTTGATATTAATAAAGAAGCTAAAGATAAGGTTGCGCTTTTCTGTAATCTTCCTTTAAATGCTGTTATTTCTGTTAAAGATGTTCCAGTTGTTTATGAAGTTGCCTTAAACTTACAAAAACAACACTTAGATGATTTAATCATGGAACATTTAGGTTTTGAAAATTCTCCAAAAGCTGATATGAGTGATTGGGTTGATCTTGTTAATAGAATTAAAGGTTTAAAAGAATCGATAAATATTGCTTTAGTTGGAAAATATGTTGAACTTCATGATGCTTATATTAGTATTGTTGAATCATTAAAATATGCTGGTTTCAGTTTAAATAAAAAAGTAAATATTATTTGGGTAAATAGTGAAGATTTAAATGAAGAAAATATAAACGAAACATTAAAAGATGCTAAAGGAATTATTGTTCCAGGTGGCTTTGGAAAAAGAGGAACAGAAGGCAAGATGCTAGCAATTAAGTTTGCACGTGAAAATAAAGTTCCTTATTTAGGTCTTTGTTTAGGTATGCAGCTTTCTTTAATTGAAATTGCTAGAGATGTTTTAAATTATAGCGATGCTAATTCTACTGAATTTGATCCTGATACAACTCATAAAATCATCGATTATCTTCCAGATCAATATGAAGGTATTAAGCTTGGCGGAACAATGAGACTTGGAGAATATGATTGTTCTTTAATTAAAGGCACTAAAACTTATGATTTATATAAGAGCGATTTAATTAAAGAAAGACATAGACATAGATATGAATTTAATAATGGATTTAAGAAAGAATTTGAAGAAAATGGTGTAATTTTCTCAGGAATTAATCCTCAAACTAATTTATGTGAAATTATTGAACTTAAAGATCATCCATTTTTTATTGCATCTCAATTTCATCCAGAATTCTTATCTCGCCCACTTCAACCTCACCCACTTTTTGTAGGTTTTGTTAAAGCAAGTATCGAAAATGAATAAAAACTATAAAGCTAATTTAAAAAATAGAAATATTAAAGAAGAAAAAAAGATTTTAGATATTAAAGAATATAAAGTTAAAGAAGAAAAAGAACTTTTAACTTATTTAATAGAAAATCTACATTTTTCGCGTAATAACGCGAAAAATTTATTATCTCATCATTTAATTTCGATTGATGGAGCACCAATCTCTCAATTTAATTTTATGTTATCTAAGGGAGACACTTTAATAATCTCTAAAAAACCAATTAAACGTAAAAAAAGAAATGATTTACCAATTATTTTTGAAAATGATGAGATTATTGCAATAAATAAACCTTATGGCTTACTTTCTGTAGCTAGTGATAAAGAAAAATCATCAACTGCTTATCGAATGGTCATGGATTATCTTCAAGAAAAGGATCGAAAAGCAAGAATTTATGTTGTCCATCGACTTGATAAAGAAACTAGTGGAGTTTTAATGTTTGTAAAAAATGAAAGACTTAAAGACGCTTTAACTGATAAATGGAATGATATTGTTAAAAAAAGAGGATATTATGCCGTTGTTGAAGGAGTATTAAATAAAAAAGAAGATCGAATTATCAATTATTTAAAGATGAATTCACTTAATTTAATGTATGTAACTTCTTCAAAAGATAAGATGGCTTATCGCTGTGTTACTAACTATAAAGTTATAAAAGAAAATGATAAATATTCTTTACTTGATATTAATTTAGAAAGCGGAAGAAAAAATCAAATTAGAGTTACTTTAGGAAGTATGAAACATTATGTTTTAGGGGATGATAAATATGGAGAACCAGAAAACCCATTATCTCGACTAGCACTTCATGCTTATGAATTATCATTTATTAATCCTCTCGATAATAAAAAATACGATTTTAAATGTGAGATGCCTAAAGAATTCAACTCATTATTTAATAGAAAAACTAAATAAATGCACTCAAAAAGTGCATTTTTTTGTTATAATATTTGAGTGAAAAATATAAGCAATACAAAGAGATTATTCTACTTTTTAAAAGAGATTTTTCATCGTTTTAAAGAATCGATTATAAGCGTAATTCCTATCATGTTTATAGTAGGATGTCTTTTTGGCATTCAATATCTTTTTATTTATTTAGGCGATTTAAATGAAGTAGTTTTTTCATGGGAATTATTTTTAATATTTTTAGCTTGTGGAATTGTTTTATCACTTGGTATTTCAATATTTTCTTTAGGTGCCGATTTATCAATGTCTCCAATAGGAAGATATGTTGGAGAAGATTTAACCAAAAGAAAATCATTGGTTTTACTTGGAATTGTTGGATTTTTACTTGGAACTTTAATTACAATTGCTGAACCAGATTTAACGGTTTTAGCTGATTATATTCCTGGTGAAGTTTTAAATCCTCGGATATTAAAAATAGTGGTTGGAGTTGGTGTAGGTATTTTCTTAGTTATAGGAATTTTTAGAATCATTTTTTCTAAATCAATTAAAACTTACATCATGCTTTTTTATATTTTAATTTTTGTTATTGCTTCTTTATATGGCGATAATGATGGCGCTTTTTTAGAATTATCTTTTGATAGTGGTGGCGTTACAACTGGACAAATTACAGTTCCTTTTTTAGTTAACTTTGGTATTGGTATAGCTGGAGTTAAAGGTGGGGATAAATCAGATGATGATTCATTCGGTTTAAGTGGACTTTGTTCAATTGGTCCGGTTTTAGTTGTTTTATTACTTGGTGTTTTTGTTAAACCGGGAAGTTTAACACCTGTAACAAACGAAACTTATACACTTTTAGATGCATTTATTATTTCGTTTCAAGATGTTGCTTTTGCAATTGCTCCTGTTTTACTTTTCTTTATTATTTATGATGTAATTTTCTTAAGATTGCACCGCCAAGAATTAGCTAGAATTATTATTGGTTTTATCTATACTTTTATCGGTTTAGTTATTTTCTTAACTGCTGCAACTTATGGATTTATTCCGGTAGGAAAAGCACTTGGAGAAGGCTTTATTGATATTGAATATTTACTCATAATTATCGCCGTTTTAGTTGGGGCTTGTATTGTTTTAGCTGAACCTTCCGTTCAAATTTTAAATGCTCAAGTTGAAGAAATTTCTAATGGCGCAATAAAGAAGAAAACAATGTTACACGGACTTTCAATTGGTGTAGCTATTGCAGTTGCTTTATCTGTTGCTAGAGCTTTATATTTCCCAGATTTAAATATTCTTTATATTATTGGTCCAGGCTATGCATTAGCATTTATTTTATCGATATTTATCGATGATATTTATGTTGCTTTAGCTTTTGATAGTGGTGGTATTGCTTGCGGATCAATGGCCTCAGCCTTTGTTATGCCATTTTTAATTGGAATATCTTTACAAAACGATTCTCAATCAAATGGCTTTGGAGTTATTGGAATTATTTCTATGTTCCCATTAATTTGTATTGAACTCATTGGTGTTGGATCAAAAATTAGTGTTTATCTTGCAAATAAAAGAGCAAGAGAAGGACTTAGAGATGAAAATGATATGCAACTCATTTCGTTTAAATAGGATTTTATATGATTAGAAATGTTTTTAAAGAAAATGCATTAAATAGAAAAATTAGAAGACAAAAAGAAGACTCTTCTAATTATCAAAATAAATATAAGGTTGAAAAACTTTATCTTTCAGTTGTTATTGTTAATCGTTATCAAGGCGATTATTACATCAATAAATTTTTAGATTTAGGAGCTTCATCATCCTTTCTTTTATATGGAAAAGGCACAGCACCAAGCGAACTTTTATATATGTTAGGTGTTGAAGGTGATAAAAAAGATATCGTTTTAACAGTTGTTAAAGAATCACTTTTAGATAAAGTAAATGAAGCAATCGAAGAAAGATTTAAAGTTTCTAAATCAGCAAAAGGATTTGCTTTTGTTATTGAATTTGATTCAGTGATGGGAGTGTTACCATATCGCTTTTTATCTGATACAAAAAATAATGAAAAAAGATAGAAAAATAAGGAGATTTTTATGGAAAATAGATATTTAATTTGTGTAATTGTTAATAAAGGTTTCTCAGATTTAGTAATGGAAGCAGCAAGAAAGGCTGGAGCAAGAGGTGGAACAGTAGTAAACGCTAGAGGAACAGGTAATAAAGAAATCGAAAAATTCTATGGAGTAGTTATTCATCCAGATAAAGAATTAGTTTTAATTGTTATTGAAGAAGAAAATAAAGCTAAAGTTATGGAAGAAATATATAAAGATTGTGGTTTAGAAACAAGATCTCAAGGTATTGTATTTGCTCTTCCGGTTAAAGATGTTAAAGGAATTGTTGAAGAAAAAGAGGAAGATAATGCTTAATCTTCCTCTTTGTATAACATTTTTTTGATTATATTTTTATTTAAGTTATAGATTAATGAGATGCATATAATTGCATCTTTTTTATTAATCCCGCTTTTAATTAATTCTTCATATTTATCTTTTATTAAACTTAAATCGATATCTTTTTTATTTTCTTTATTACCTTCTAAAACAAGAACAAGTTCACCTTTAAATTCTTTATTAATTGAAGTTATTTCTTTTAAAGAAGTATAGATAAATTCTTCATAAATTTTTGATATTTCTCGAGCAATTGTTATTTTTCTATCTCCTAAAACTTCATATAAATCAGATAAAGTTTCATTAATTCTATGAGGCGCTTCATAAATAATTAAAGTATAAGGAAAAGTTTTAATTTCATTAATTTCTTTAATTCTTTCGCTTCTTTTTGAAGGTAAAAATCCATAAAAAATGAAATGAGAAGTATCTAATGATGATGCAATTAAAGCGGTTAAAGAAGCGGTTGGGCCACTTAAAGGAATAATTTTATAGCCGGCTTTACTAACTTCTTTAACTAAAATTTCTCCTGGATCAGAAATCGCAGGATAACCGGCATCACTCATACAAGCAACGTTTTTACCTTCTTCTAAAAGAGAAAGAAGTTTATTAGACATTTCTTTTTCGTTATGTTCGTGACAAGAAATTGTCGATTTTTTAATATTTAAAAGATTTAAAAGTTTTTGAGTATTACGAGTATCTTCGCAAAAAATAAGATCAACCGAATTTAAAACTTCGATAGATCTTTTTGACATATCATTTAAATTTCCAATTGGAGAAGGGACTAAATATAAAATTCCTTTATTTTGATTCATGTTTTTGGTTCTTTTTGATAAGTTTTAAAACTTCATCAACTGGTAAGAATTCAACATCATCAACAGCATCTAAACGAATGATTTTAGTTAAGATGTTATATGAAGTAATCTTAAATTCTTTGCTATTTATCGTAACTTTTGTTCCTACAACAGGATATTTTTTCTTTTCTTCAGTATATAAATCATCTTCAAATTTTAAGCAACACATAAGCTTTCCACATTGACCAGAAAGTTTAGGAATGTTGATAGTTAACATTTGGTTTTTAGCTCTATTTAAAGAAACACCATCAAAAGTATTTAAAAAAGTAGTACAGCAAAGCGGAAGACCACAACTTCCAATTCCACCAACTAATTGAGCTCTTTCTCTAGCATTAATTTGTTTAAGTTCAATTCGACAATGAAGTTCGTTAGCTAAATCTTTTAATAATTCTCTGAAATCAACTCTTTCATCACTGACATAAGTAAATAAAACTTTTGAGCGATCTAAAGTATATTGAGAACTGATTAAATTCATATTGAGCCCCAATTTATGGACATTTTTTTCAAAAACTTTTGATGCTTCAATAGCAGCAGTAGCATTAAAATTAAAGATTTTAATATCTTCAATAGTAGCTTTTCTTAAAATTGGTTTAATTTCTAAAGGAAATTTTAAAGTAGACATAAGACGAGGCAATTCTTCAACCTCTCCCATTTCTCTTCCAATAACTGTATCTACGACAACAAAATCACCTACTTTTAAAGTAGAATCATCTGTCCCAAAATAATATGTTTTATTTGTTTTAGCAAACTTAACGCTAATATAAAATTCCATCGATATTTTTACCTTTTCTTTTAAAATCTATTTGTAATTTTAGTATTTTAATACTAAATTTTCAATCTTTTCTATTTATCACAAATATATGTTTTCACGTGGAAATAATATATTAGTATTAATAAAATAGGTTGAAATAATTATTTCAGCCTTTAAAATTTAATTTAGATTTGTTTTTTAGGAGATATAATAATGAGTTTTTTAGAAAGAGAAGATAAAGAGATATTTGATTTAATTGAAAAAGAACATAATAGACAAAATGAACATATTGAATTAATTGCTAGTGAAAACTTTGTTTCTAAGGCAGTTTTAGAAGCACAAGGTTCAATTTTAACTAATAAATATGCTGAAGGATATCCATCAAAAAGATATTATGGCGGATGTGAATTTATCGATGGTGTCGAAGATTTAGCTCGTGAAAGATTAAAAAAATTATTTAATGTTAAATATGTTAACGTTCAAGCTCATTCCGGAAGTAGTGCTAATATGGCTGCTATTAGAAGTTTAATTAATCATGGAGATAAAATTTTAGGTATGGGGTTAGACGCCGGAGGACATTTAACTCATGGTTATAAATTATCTTTCTCTGGCCAAGATTATGAATCCTATACTTATGGCGTAAATATTGAAACCGGTTTAATTGATTATGAAGAAGTTAGAAGACTTGCTTTAGAAATTAAACCTCAACTCATTATTTGTGGAGCTAGTGCTTATCCTCGTGAAATAGATTTTAAGAAATTTAAAGAAATTGCTGATGAATGCGGTGCTTTTTTAATGGCTGATATTGCTCATATTGCCGGACTTATTGCAACAGGATTACATAATACCCCAGTTGGTTATGCTGATGTTATTACTTCAACAACTCATAAAACTTTAAGAGGTCCAAGAGGCGGAATTATCATGACTAATGATGAAGAATTAGCTAAAAAGATTGATAAAACTCTTTTCCCAGGTTGTCAAGGTGGTCCACTTGAACACGTTATTGCTGCTAAAGCAGTTGCTTTTAAAGAAGACTTAGAACCTTCTTATAAAGTTTATATGGAAAATGTTCTTAAAAATTGTAAGGCTTTAGCCGATGAATTTATTAAACTTGGTTATAAAGTAATTAGTGGAGGAACCGATAATCACCTTCTTTTACTCGATGTTAAATCGACAAAAGGCGTTACTGGTAAAGAAGTAGAAGACCTTTTACAAAAAGTTAATATTACTGTTAACAAAAATTCAATTCCAGGAGACACTGAAAAACCTGCATATACTTCAGGAATTAGACTAGGAACACCAGCTATGACTACAAAAGGTTATACTGAAGAAGATTTTAGATTAGTTGCTCATATTATTAATGAAGCAATCGAACATAAAAATGACGAAGAATATCTTACTTCTTTAAAAAATAAAGTTATCGAATTAAATAAAAAACATCTTACTTTTTAATTAAAATGGTTGATATTGGAAAAGCAACAATAGAAGAACTTGATGCTATTTTAAAAATTTATGAAATAGCTAGAGATTTTATGAAAAAAAGCGGTAACCCTAATCAATGGGGAGACACCGATCCAACAAAAGAAAGAATAATAAATTATATAAATAGTGGTGATTTATATATCGGAATTAATGAAAATAACGATATTCTATTTTCTTTTGCACTTATTTTTGGAGAAGATCCAACATATAAATATATTGAAAACGGAAGTTGGTTTGATAACTCTCCTTATGCAACTATTCATTCTTTAGCAAGTGCTCAAAAAATCAAGAATGTTTTTGGCTATGTTTTAGCTTTTTCTCTTTCTAAAATTAATCATATAAGAATTGATACACACGAAGATAATCATGTTTTTCAACATATTTTAGCTAAATATAAGTTTAAAAAAAGTGGAGTCATTTACCTAAGTAATGGATCTCCACGAATCGCATTTGAGTTAACTATTTAACTCTTCTATCTATAGAAACTAAAAGAGTTCAGTTTACTTAATTCTCTACCACCTTACACATCATCGATAGTTTCTTTACACTACCTCATACATTAAGACTAGATTATCCTACCTTCCATACATTTTGGGGATTTCTTTTTTATAATTCCTAATCACAAATTCTTCATTCTACACTTCTTATTACTTTGTCTTATATTATCTTTAAATAATAATTTTTAAACAAAGGATTCGTTTTCTTCATAGATGTAATTGTTTAATTACCGTTTTCACTTTTCTATTATTCCAAGGTTTCTTTTTTCTTTAATTATTATTATGATCCACCTTGTATTTTATAGAAAATCTATGAGTAGGAAGTTTAGGATATCGTTCCCTGAACTCTTTTATTGACCATATAGTAATAATAAAAAATATTTTTGACAAGCGATTTTTTTAATATTTTTTTCAAAATTTACGATTTTTTTCGACTCTTTTACGAACGAAAGATTTTGGTATATAAAATTTTTCGTTCGTAAGTAATTGATTAAAAATTAACTTGTTAAACTATGTAACAAAAGTAGTTGAATATTAATATTTTTAGAAATTAAGTTCTCATCTTCTAAAATAATTTTAATAGTATTAGATAAATCAGAGGTATTTTTTAAAATGATTTCAATTAGTCCTAAAAATGGTTTAAGAAAAATTTCTTTATCAACTTTTCTTTTAAAGGCTTCATTATAAAAACTGATCAATAAATCATAAAAAAGATAAACTTTTTCCTTGCTATTTAAACTAGGAATGATATCTTTTTCAACAAAAAAGCGAGCGGTCTTTTTATTTGATAATCTTTTTATATATTCAATAACTAAATTTTTAACTAATTCAAAAGTTTCATTAGATAAATTAACTACGATTTCATCATAATCATTATATAAAGTGGAAAGAAGATAAAAATCTTCAGTTAAAATGTTTTCATCCTTAGCTTTTTTAATAAATATTTCTTTATCAACATCTTTAAAACGAATAATTTCTACTCTAGAAAGAATAGTTGGTAAGATTTTATTTTCATTTTCACTAGTAAAAATAGCGTAAGTATTTTCAGGTGGCTCTTCTAAAAATTTTAACAAGGCATTAGTACCTTGAAGTGATAAATATTCAATATTTTCGATAATATAAACTTTAATTCCTCTTTTTTCACTTGCCGAACGAGAAAATAAATCTTCGATTTTTAAACGAATATCATCGATTTTTATTGAATCAAGACGGGCATCAAAAGATAAAAAATCACCATAGATTCCTTCATTAACTCTATTACAAGTATTACAAGAATCACAAGCAAAAATATCTTTTTCACATAACAATGATTTAGCTAAATATTTAGCATATGTTCCAAGTGAAGAGCCTTTTTTACCAACTAAAAGGTAGCCATGAAAAAATTTATTATTTTTTAAAGCGTTAAAAAATAGATTATAGGCATTTGGTTGATATTTTTTTAACTTATCACTTACTTTCATTTAATTTTTCTTTAATGATTTTTATAGCATCTTCTAAAACCTCATCAATTGTTTTAGAAGCATCGATAACTTTGATTCTTTCTGGATACTTTTTTGCTAAATCTAAGAAAGTTTGGCGAGTTGTATTATAAAAGGTGGAAGTTTCAAGATCTAAACGATTAACTTCGCGGTCTTTATTTTTATTAATTCTTTTTAAACCTTCTTCTGGATCCATATCAAAAAGAAGTGTTAAATCTGGTAAAAGATTATCAGTTGCAAATAAATTAACTTTATAAACTTCATCAACTCCAAGATGTTTTCCCCCGCCTTGATAAGCTAATGAAGAATCAATATATCTATCACATAAAACGATTTTATTTTCTTTTAATGCAGGAAGAATTTTTTCGATTAAATGTTGTCTTCTAGAAGCAGCAAAAAGAAGTGCTTCGGTATGATCATCTAAATTTGTATTATTTTTATCTAAAAGAATTGCTCGAATATCTTCGGCAATTTTAACTCCGCCAGGTTCTCTAGTTAAAATGGTGTTAAATCCCATTTCTTTTAATTTTTCATCAACTAATTTTGCGATTGTTGATTTTCCTGATCCATCAATTCCTTCAAAAGTAATAAACATATTTTTCTTCCTTATTTTAAATCTGTACGATTTTCAATTGCTTTTAATAAAGTTAAATTATCGCTATATTCAATGTTACTGCCCATTGGAATTCCATGAGCTAAACGAGTAACTTTTACAGGATAATCTTCGTATATTTTTGCTAAATATAAAGCGGTAGTTTCGCCTTCTAATGTTGGGTTTGTAGCAATAATTAATTCTTTAATATTTTCTTTTTTAATTCGATAAGCTAATTCATCAATTCTTAGATCTTTGATAGTTTTTCCTTTTGAAGAAGATATTTCACCATTTAAAACATGATAAATTCCTTTAAATGAATCCATTTTTTCGAAAGTTAAAATATCTTTTGGAAAAGAAACAACAATACAGATGTCGTGAGATCTATCACTTGAGCAGTATGGGCAAGAATCGCTATCAATTAATGCGCCACAATTTTCACATTGATGGATTTTTTCTTTGGCATTTTGAATTGTATTAATTAAAAAATCGACCTTATTATCATCCATTTCTAAAATAGCATATGCCATTCTTTCAGCAGTTTTTTCACCGATTGAAGGGAAAGATTTGAAGGCTTCGGTTAAATTAATTATTGATAAAAGTTCTTTCATTCTTAAAAGAACATTCCTCCAGGTTGTTGTTGGAATTTAGCAGCTAGTTCGTCTTCTTTAGCCATAATTTGTTCTTTTGCTTGGTTATAAGCAAGAGCAATTGCTTCTTGAACCATTTCTTTATCATCTTTATTTAATGCATCTTCATCTAAAAAAGTAACTTTTTCTAAAGTAAAATCACCTTTTAAAGAAACTTCAACGATACCATTTGCTGTACCGGTAAAAATTGTTTCTTCTAAGATTTTGTGTTCTTTTTCGTATTCTCTTTGCATCTTTTTAACAGATTGAAGCATTTGTTGCATGTTCATAATAAATATTCTCCTTTATTTAAAATTTATATCATTGATATTAAGATCTTTAGCTTTAGGAAGCTTTTTAACTTCATCTAAATTACGATAAAGTGTGATTAAATTTGCAGATTCAACTCTATCTAAAGCGTAAACTTTAATATTTTTACCAATAATCTTTGCTAAACATTCTTGGAATTTAGCTTGATTTTCTTTAATATTAACTAATTTTGCTCTGGTACTTAGGTTATAGGATAAGACCAAGATAGTATCAGTTAATAAATATGGAACGCCTTCTAAAAGTAAAGTGATAAAAGGTTCAAGTTTTGGATCTTTTTTAAATGGAATAAGTAGTTTCCATCTACTCATTAACTCTTTTTTAGCTTCTTTATTTGATAAAACAGTTAATTTAATTAAGTCGTCTTGATCAAGAAGATAAGATTCTCCATCTTTTGCAACATCAATTTTATTTCCAAAAACATCTTCTTTTCCTTCGTTAAATATTGGATCGAGTTTAGAAATAGATTTAATGATTGTAGTAGGAGTTGGATTTTTTTCTTCTTTTGGCTCTTCCTTAACCTTAACTTCTTTAATAATTTCTTTAACGATTACCTTTTCTTTAACAGGTTCTTCCTTCTTTTTTGATTCTTCTTCAATAGTTTTATTAGAATCAATAAGTTTAATTAAATAAAGTTCGATTAAAAGGGGAGGGTTGTTTGTGATTTTTAACTCTTTTGTTAAATCTAAAAGAATATCAATCATTCTGGCGATTTCAGTATCGTTAAAATATTTATTAATTAAAGATAAATATAAATCTTCCTTTCCAGTGTTTACTTTTCTAGCAATTAAAGCATCTTTTAAAAGCATTAATAAATCGTTAATAAAGCGAGATAAATCGACGTTTTTTGATACTAAATTATTAAAAGAAGAAACTAAATTTTGATAATCTTTATTTTTAATTAATTCTAAAAGTGAGATCTTTTCTTTTTTAGTTGTTAAACCAAATAAAGATTCAATATCTTTAGCATGAATTGAAGTATCGCTAGTAAACGAAATTAGTTGATCTAAAATCGATAAAGCATCACGAGCCCCACCATTAGCAAGTTCAACAATTTCATCAATTGCTTCTTTTTCATATCCGATTCCTTCTTTTGTTGAAACATTAATTAAAAGAGCGGATAATTCTTCATCGCTTAATTTTTTAAATTCATATCTTTGGCATCTAGAAACAATAGTTGGTAAAACTTTATAAAGTTCAGTTGTACAAAGAATAAAAACAACATAAGAAGGAGGCTCTTCTAAAGTCTTTAATAGTGCATTAAATGCGCTATTTGACATCATGTGAACTTCGTCGATGATATAAACTTTATATCTAGATTTAGTTGGAGAATATTTAACTCTTTCGATTAAATTTCTAACTTCATCAACCCCACTATTACTAGCAGCATCGATTTCAATAACATCAGGAGAAGTTCCTTCACTAATTTCTTTACAGTTTGAACAATCATTACAAATGGAGCCAATTCCTTTTTCGCAGTTTAAAGCTTTAGCAAAAAGACGAGCAATCGAAGTTTTTCCGGTTCCTCTTGGTCCACTAAAAAGATATGCATGAGCAATTTTATTTTCTTTTAAAGCATTTTCTAATGTTTTAACAATTGCTTTTTGTCCATAAACTTCCTCAAAAGAAGTTGAACGATATTTTCTATATAAAGCTAAATAAGACATAAATAATTTCTAGATAAAATTATAACTTATTTACTCTTAAATATTAATATTTAAGATTTCATAAATATTTATTTATTAAATGATATTTAATATAATAAAGCGCATGGAAAAATTAGGCTTATTTTTTATTCATTTTGAACTATTTAAGACTACTTTAAAACGCATATAGCGTTAGTTTATTTATGATTAAAAAATGTTTTAAAGGAGGATTAAAAATATGATGGAAAAAAATATGTATGATAGATTAAAGGTTAGTGAAGCAAGAATTAAAGAAATCGACGAACTTTTATTAAAAGAAGAAACTTCTAAAGATATGAAACTTTTTAAATCATTATCTAAAGAAAGAAGTAACCTTGAACCAATAGTTGAAAAATTTAATGAATATTTAGTCGCTGAATCAAATAAAAACGATGCTTTAGTTATGGCTAATGATAGCGATCCAGAAATTGCTATGATGGCTAAAGAAGAAATTAAAGAAAATGATGAAAAAATGGATAAAATTGTCGAAGAATTACGTATTCTTCTTATCCCTAAAGATCCTAATGATGGAAAAGATATTATCTTTGAAATCAAAGGTGCAGTTGGTGGAGATGAAGCTAATATTTTTGCCGGCGATCTTTTTAGAATGTATACAAGATATTGCGATAAAGAAGGTTATAAAATAAAAATCTTAGATGAAAATCCATGTGGAGTTGGCGGATATTCTTATGTATCTTTTGTTGTTAGCGGAGATGATGCTTATTCGCATTTAAAATTTGAAAGCGGTGTTCATAGAGTTCAAAGAGTTCCTAAGACTGAAGCAAGTGGAAGAATTCATACTTCAACCGCAACAGTTGTTGTTATGCCTCAAGTCGAAGTTAATGAAGTTAATATTAGAACTGAAGATTTAAGAGTTGATAGATATCGTTCTCAAGGTGCTGGCGGACAAAACGTTAATAAAACTGAATCTGCTGTTAGAATTACTCACCTTCCAACCGGAATTGTCGTTTCATGTCAAACTGAAAAATCTCAAATTCAAAACCATGAAATTTGTATGCAAATGTTAGCTTCAAAACTTGCTCAACTTGAAGAAGAAAAGAAAGAAAAAGCCGAAGCTTCATTCCGTTCAAAAATCGGAAGTGGTGATAGAAACGAAAAAATTAGAACTTATAACTATCCTCAAAATAGAGTTACCGATCATAGAATTGGTTTTACTATTCAACAACTTGATAGAGTTATGGAAGGCGAACTCGATTCTATAATCGAAGCTTTAATGAATTTTGAACAAGAACAACTTATTAAAGGTAACAAAATTGACTAATCGAGAAGTATATTTAACATATAAAGAAAAAGGTAATAAAGAATACATTAATTCAACCGTTCTTAATGCATTACTTTTAGAAGTTAATGGTTTTAGAAACTTCAGTGAATTAATTTTAAATTTCGATAAAGAAATTAAGGATTTTGATAAATTCCTTAATCTTTTTAATGAAGTTAATGATGGTTACCCTTTAGCTTATGCTTTAGGAAAAGCCAACTTCATTGATTTAGAAGTGAAGGTTAATCAGCATACATTGATTCCTCGTCCAGAAACAGAAGAACTTGTTATGAGGGCTTGCAATTATGTTCGTAAATTTGGTGTACCACGTGGAAATATTTATGACTGTTGTACTGGAAGTGGTGTTATTGCTTTAGGGATGAAAAAATATTTTCCTGATTCAAAGGTATATGCAAGTGATATTTCTCACGAAGCATTACAAGTTGCTAAAGAAAATAGCAAAAATTTAAATCTTGAAGTTAATTTTTTCGAAGGAAATAAATGTGAACCAATTATCGAAAATGACTTAATGATGGATATTTTCTTATCAAATCCTCCATATGTTGAACACTATGAAGAAATTGATGAAAATGTAAAAAAATATGAGCCAATTGATGCAATTTATATCGAAAATGGATATGAATTCTATGAATATTTCTTTATGAATCATAAAAAATTTATGAAAGACCAATTTATGATGGGCTTTGAAATTAATTATGATCAAGAACAAAAATTAATTGATCTTGTTGAAAAATATTTTGATGTTGACCATACAACTTATTCTTTTAGTAAAGATTTTTATGGTAAAACAAGATTCTTATTTATTTTTGGCGGAGTAGTTGTTGAAGAATGATTTTTTTAACCGAAAAAGACATAGATCAAGCTGTCGAGTTATTTAAAAAGGGCGAAATTATCGCTTTTCCTACTGAAACTGTTTTTGGTTTAGGTGTTCTTTCAACAAAGAAAGAATATTTTGATGAACTTGTTCGAGTTAAACAAAGGGATCCAAATAAACCGTTTACTTTAATGATTTCTTCATTAACTCAAGTTGAAAATATTTTAGATGTTTCGATTGTTGCAAAGAAAATTCTTGATAAATTTTCTCCGGGTCCTTTAACAGTTATTTTAAAAGCTAAAGAAAATATTCCTTCATATTTAGATTTAGGAACAGGTTTTGTTGGAATTAGAATTCCTGATTCAAAGTTTATTTTGAGTGTTTTAGAAAAACTTAATAAACCTTTATTAGTTCCAAGTGCAAATCCTGCAAATTTAGAACCTGCTAAAAATGATGTAGAAGCCTATAATTATTTTAAAGACGAAATAAGTGCGATAGTTAAGGGAAATTCTACAAGTAACATTCCTTCTACAGTTATTAAAATTGATGGTGAAAATGTTACAATGTTAAGAGAAGGTAGTTTAAAACTCGAGGCAATATTGGAGGCTATAAAATGATAATTTCAATTGCTTCAGATCATGGCGGATTTGATTATAAAGAAAGATTAAAAAATGACTTAATTAAAGATGGTTATACACTTTTAGATTGTGGAACCAACTCTTTAGAAAGTTGTAATTATGCTTCATTTGCAATTGAAGCAGCAAAAAAAGTTTCAAATAAAGAAGCAGAAGTAGCAATTGTTATTTGTACTTCCGGAGAAGGAGTTACAATTGCTGCAAATAAGGTTAAAGGTGTACGTTGTGCCCTTTTATATAATGACGAGGTCGCTCATTTAGCTAAAGAACATAACAATGCAAACGCAATTTCTTTTGGTGCCAAATATATGTCTTATGAAGATGTTTATAAAAGAACAAAAATATTTTTAACTTCTACTTTTGAAGCAGGAAGACATGCTTTAAGAGTAAAAACTATCGATGATTACGAGGAAAAATAGATAGATCATTAATAAAAATATTGAATTAACAAAATGGCTTTTAATAAAAAAAGTCATTTTTTTTGAAAATTTTTTCAACTTAGAGCGTTCTTGTATATAAGGAGGTGATTTTATATCAGTTTTATTTGCCCGCTTTGTGGAAATAGTGATCCAAGATATTTAGGAATAAAAAATGGAGAAACATATTGTAGAAAGTGCATCTCTTTTAAAGGAGAAGCTGCTGATGATAATACGGATTTTTACTTTTCTTCTTTTAATAAAAATTATGAAGCTGACTTTTCATATTCATTAAGTGAAGAACAAGAAAATATCTCTTTAAAAATTCTTGAAGGCTATAAAAATAAACAAAACACGCTTGTTTATGCAGTCTGTGGAGCGGGAAAAACAGAACTAGTTTTTAAAGTAATTGAATATGCTTTAAAAAATGGGGGTAAAGTTGGTTTTGCAATACCTCGAAAAGATGTTGTTATTGAACTATCAAAAAGATTAGCTAATACATTTAAAAAGAATAAAGTTATTGCTTTATTTGGAGGACACACTAAAGATTTAAAGGGGGATATAATCGTGCTTACGACCCACCAATTATATCGATATAATCATTATTTTGATCTTTTAATCTTAGATGAAATCGATGCTTTTCCTTATAAAGATAATGAGACTTTAGAAGCTTTATTTAAAAGAAGTATAAAAGGAAATTACGTAATGATGTCGGCAACGCCATCAAAAAGAATTATTGATGAATTTACTTCCCCTAATCATCAAATATTGAAACTTTTTCATCGTTATCATAAAAATCCATTACCAGTTCCTAAAACTATGATTAGATTATTTATTTTTAAGTACTATTCGCTCATTCTCTTACTTAAAAAATATCTTAATGAATCTAAACCTGTTTTAGTATTTATACCAACTATTAAAATGGCGGAAACTATTTTTAAACTAGTTAATCTATTTATTAAAAACGGCAATATAGTTCATTCTAAAAAACTCGATAGACAAGAATTAATCGATGATTTTAGATCAAGTAAAATAAAATTTTTAATCACAACATCAGTTTTAGAAAGAGGAGTAACTCTTCCTAATTTACAGGTAATTATATTTAATAGTGACCACGAACTTTATACCTCAAGTGCTTTAATTCAAATCTCAGGAAGAGTAGGAAGAGTTAAAGATTATCCTAGAGGCGATATTATTTTTATAGCCTCTAGGAATACAAAAGAAATGGATGAAGCAATTAAACGAATTAAAGAATATAACAAAGATTTGTAAGGTTTGTTTTAATGAATTAAAACCTGATAGTTTTCATTATTTTTTAAATGATTTACCTCTTTGCTATAGCTGTTTAAAGAAAATGAATCCGATCTTTAAGGATTTTAAAATCGATAATATAAAAGCTTTAACAATTTTTAATTATAACGACTATATAAAAAAGCTAATTTACCAATATAAAGGCTGTTATGATTATGAACTTAAAGATATTTTTCTTTATCCTTTTTTAAAAGAAATAAAAGATGATTATCGCTCTTTTTATATGGTTATTGCTCCTTCAAGTGAAAAACGAATTAAAGAAAGAGGTTTTGATCATACTTATGAAATTTTTAAATGTTTAAAATTAAAAATTATTACTCCAATAGTAAAAATAAATAATGATAAACAAAGCGATAAATCACTTTTTGAAAGACAAAAAGTGATTGATTCTTTAAAACTAGTCGATAAAGAAATTATTGCTAATAAAAAGATCCTTTTAGTCGATGATATTTGTACAACCGGTTCAACATTAAAAGCAATGATTTCTCTTTTAAAGATGGGAAATCCAAAAATAATTAAAGTTTTAGTAATTGCTAAAAGAGATTTTACTAAAAAAGAGCTAGAAAAACTAAACGACCCATCGTTTGTTTTTAATTAAGTTTATTTGCCTACCATTATATATAATGGTAAAATATTTAAGATTTTTTATAAAAAAGTAAGGAAAACAAGAAATGGGAACCATTGTAGATAAAATTTTTAGAGTTGATCAAAGAATCTTAGCTAAATATAGAAGACAAGCAAAAAAAGTCGAATCTTATGCTGATTATATGGCTGGATTAACTGATGATGAACTTAAACATAAAACTGTTGAATTTAAAGAAAGATTAGCAAAAGGGCAAACCTTAGAAGATATTAAATATGAAGCTTTTGCAGTTTGTAGAGAAGCTGCAAAAAGAGTTTTAGGCATGTATCCTTTCGAAGTCCAAATTATTGGTGGATTAGTTATTCATGATGGTGAAATCGCTGAAATGAAAACTGGTGAAGGTAAAACTTTAACTGAAACTATGCCTACATATTTAAATGCTTTAGAAGGTAAAGGCGTCCATATCGTTACTGTTAATGAATACTTAGCACAAAGAGATGCTCAAGAAATGGGTCAAATTTATCGTTGGCTTGGTTTAACAACCGGTGTTAACCTTCACGCTTTAACAAACCCAGAGAAAAAAGCAGCCCACGCTTGTGACGTTACTTATACAATTAACTCTGAACTTGGTTTCGATTATCTTCGTGATAATATGGCCCCAACCGTTGAACAACGTGTTTTAAGAGGACTTAACTTTGTTATCGTCGATGAAGCTGACTCAGTTTTAATCGATGAATCAAGAACTCCTTTAATTATTTCTGGCGGTTCAAAGGCAAGTGCTGCTCAATATCAAGTTGCAGATAGATTTTGTAAAATGTTAAAAGCATCAACTCCAGTTGATGAAGATTATAAAAGAAAACATCCTGAATATGTTCCTGATGGCGATTATGAAATCGACGTCAAAACAAAAACAGTTACATTAACTGATAGAGGTGTTGATAAAGCTGAAAGAATGTTTGGAGTTCAAAATCTTTATGCACCACAATATCAAGAATTAGTTCATAGAATTCACCAAGCTTTAAAAGCTAACTATATTATGGGTAGAGATGTTGAATATTTAGTTGATGAAAATAACGAAATTCAACTTATTGACCAATTTACCGGCCGTGTTTTAAAAGGTAGAGAATATAGCGATGGCTTACATCAAGCAATTCAAGCTAAAGAAAATGTTGAAATTAAAGAAGAAACAACAACTTTAGCTACTATTACATATCAAAACTTCTTCCGTTTATTTAAAAAATTATCCGGTATGACTGGTACCGCTAAAACCGAAGAAGAAGAATTCAATAAAATCTATAACATGAAAGTTGTTTGTATTCCAACCAATAGACCTGTTATCAGACAAGACTTAAACGACTTAGTTTTTGCCACAAAAGCAGCAAAAATGAAAGCATTAATTAAAGAAGTTCAACAAGTTCATGCTAAAGGACAACCAATCTTAATTGGTACTCCATCAGTTGAAGCATCAGAAGAAGTTGCTCAAGAATTAAGCAAAGTTGGACTTAAATTTGAAATGATTAATGCTAAAAACCACGCTAGAGAAGCTGAAATTGTTGCTATGGCTGGTCAAAAAAATCAAATCACACTTGCTACTAACATGGCAGGTAGAGGAACTGATATTAAACTTACTCCTGAAACTAAAGAATTAGGTGGATTATATGTTTTTGGTTTTGAAAGACACGAATCTCGAAGAATTGATAACCAACTTAGAGGTAGAAGTGGACGTCAAGGTGACCCAGGAGCATCCCGTTTCTTTGTTTCATTAGATGATGAACTCATGGTCAGATTCGCTTCTGATAGTTTGAGAAAATTATTCGAAGGCTTCGGTGATGAAGCAATCGACATGAGAATGATGACTAACGCAATTACAAGTGCTCAAAAACGTATTGAAGGTCAAAACTTCGATGTCCGTAAAACACTTTTAGATTACGATGATGTTTTATCAAAACAAAGACACATTATGTATGCAAAAAGAGATCAAATTCTCTATGCAAAAGATATTAGCGAATTAATGGAAGAAACTTTCAATGACTGCGGTAAAGCATTAGCAAAACGTGGCGCTACCGCAGAAAAGAACGATGCAATCGATGGAACTTTATTAGCATCAATCGTTCAACCTCGTTTTTTACCAGAAGGAACTATTAAACCAGCTGCTTGGGATGATGCAAACCAAGAAGATGCTGCTCAAGATTTAACAGACCTCTTACTTGATGCTTATTTCAGTAGAAAGAAACAATGGGATAATCAAGAAGAAGCTGAAAGAATCGAAAGACAAATTACTTTAAGAGTTATTGATAGAAACTGGACTCAACAAATCGACAATATGTCTAGATTTAGAGAATCAGTTACATTAAGAAGTTATGCTCAACAAAACCCATTACAAGACTACGTTAATGAAGGCTGGGCATTATTTAGAGAAATGTTAGAAGTTATTGCACTCGAAGTTGTTTTAAATCTTTTAAATATTAGAATTGTCAAACAAGAACCTAAGAAAGAAGAATTTAAAGCAAATATTGATACTTCTGCTCAAGTTGAAGCTCAAAAAGCTGCTGAAGAAAATAAAACAACTGAAGGTTTATCTGTCGCAGTTGAAAATAAAGAATCAACAACTACAGCAACTTCAGCTAGTGAAGTCGCTCAAAGTGATGAAGTTGTTAAAGAAACAAATGAAGCAGTTAAAACTGAAGAACAACCTTCTAATGAAACTCCTAAAGTTGGAGAGAATAAACCTGAAGAAAATGTCGATCACGCTGCTTTAAATATCTCAGACATCGATAAAGATAAAAAAGCTGCTGAAGAACATAAATACGAGGATATTCATACTAACTAATTTATAAAGACTATGGACTTACTTTTATTAAGAAATGAAATTTGTGTAAAGGAAGAGCTATTAAAATCTCTTGGTGGCTCACTTTGACAACGAAAAGATTAATAAAAGAATAGATGAAATTGAAGAATTATCCTTAAAAGAAAATTTTTACTCTAATCAAAGAGAAGCAAAAAAATTAATCGATGAAAAAAACGAGCTCGTTGAAAATAAAAACGAATATCTTTCACTAATTAAAGAAATAAAAGATATTAAAGATTTAGCATTTTCAACAAACGTCGACGATTTAGATATGGCCGAACTTTTAAATGGCGAAAGTTCGGCTATTTTCATTAAAATTGAAGAATTAAGAAAGAAAGTTTTATTTAATGGAGAATATGATTCTTTTGATGCAATCTTAGAAATTCATCCTGGAGCTGGTGGAACTGAAGCTTGTGATTGGGCTGAAATGCTTTTAAGAATGTATGAAAGATTTTGTGAAAGACATAAATTTAAATACCAAATTGTTGATTATCTTCCTGGAGAAGAGGTAGGTGTAAAATCCGTTACAATGGTTATTGAGGGTAAAAATATTTATGGCTTATTAAGCGGAGAAAAAGGTGTTCATAGACTAGTTAGAATTTCTCCATTTGATAGTAACAAAAGAAGACATACATCATTTGCGAGCGTAAATATTACCCCTCGATTCGATGATAGTGTTAATATTGAAATTAATCCAAGCGATTTAAAAATAGATACTTATAGAAGTAGTGGAGCGGGTGGACAAAACGTTAATAAAGTCGAAACAGCCGTTAGAATTACTCATATTCCAACTAATATTATTGTTTCTTGTCAAATTGAAAGAACTCAACTTAAAAACAGAGAATTAGCGATGAATATGCTAAAATCTAAACTTTTTGAATTAGAAGAAAAAAAGAAAAAAGAAAAATTAAGCGGAATAATTGGTGAACAAAAAAATATCGAATGGGGTTCACAAATTAGATCTTATGTTTTCTGTCCATACACCTTAGTTAAAGATAATAGAACAAATTTTGAAAACACTCAAATCGAAGATGTTATGGATGGCGATTTAGATGTTTTTATATATTCATATTTAGAAAGGAGAGCAAAAGAAAATGGTTAAATTTAGTGAAAAACAAAAGAAAATATTCAAAATGATTTTCAATGTTGTTTTAGTTCTTGTAGGCACTTTCGTTGTTGCTTTTGGAGCTTCTGTTTTCCTTATTCCATTTGAAATTGTTAGTGGTGGATTAAGTGGATTTTCTATCCTTATTGCAATGTTTGTTCCTTTAGATATTGATATTTTAGTTATGATTTTTACCTGGGGATTATTCCTTGTTGGTTTAATCTTCTTAGGACGGAAATTTAGTGCTAAAACCTTCATTTCATCGATATTTTATCCAATATTTGTTTCGATTATTTTAAGAACTGGTATGGGAGAATTTATCGTTAATTTATTAGTTAATGAAGGTGTAGAAGTCAGTTCATCAAGTGGAATTTTGGAGATTATTAATTTAAAAAATCTAGAAGCTGGAAGAATGATTATTTGTGGTCTTATTGGTGGCGCATTTTCTGGTTTAGGATGTGGAATTACTTTCTTAGGTGGCGGATCAACCGGTGGATTTGATATTTTAGCTTTCGTTTTAAATAAATATACAGGTTTAAAAACTTCAATTTCAGCATTCTTCTTTGATGGTTCGGTTGTTGTAATTGGTTTAATTATTAATGCAATTAATTATAGTTCTATTGGATTTATTTCCGGTCTTATTGGTATTTTTGCCGCAGTCTTATGTGCAATGATGATCGAATTTATTTATGATAGACAATCGGGTGCTTATTTTGCTGATTTAATTACTGATAAACCTAACGAAATCAAAGAAAGAGTTATTAAAGAATTAGATAGAAGTGTAACGATTTATAATGTTACAGGTGGATATAGCGAAGAAGAAAAAATCTGCGTTAGAATCATCTTTTCTAGAGATGAATTAATAAAAGTTAAAGATATTATTGCCGATATTGATAATAAAGCCTTTGTTATTATTGGAGAATGTCAAACTGTTAATGGTGAAGGTTTTACTCCATTACATTCTTCGAAAGCAAATTTATTTACTCATGCTAAAAAGTTAAAAGATAAAATAAAGAAAAAGGATAAAGATGCAAATCAATAAACCATTCGAAATAGTTATAAAGTTTAAACCGACAGGCGATCAGCCTGTTGCAATTAAAGAATTAGTTGATGGAATTAATAAAAACGAAAAATTCCAAGTTCTTTTAGGTGCAACTGGAACCGGTAAGACTTTTACGATGGCAAATGTTATTCAAAGCGTTCAAAAACCAACTCTCATTTTAGTTCATAATAAGACCTTGGCAGGTCAACTTTACCAAGAAATGAAGGAACTATTCCCAAATAATAGAGTTGAATATTTTGTTTCGAACTTCGACTTTTATCAACCAGAAGCATATGTTGTTTCTAGTGATACATATATTGAAAAAAGTGCGATGATGAACGAAGAAATTGAAATGATGAGAGTTAGTGCAGTTAATTCAATAGTTTCAAGAAGAGACACGATTGTTGTTGCTTCAGTTGCTTCAATTTATGGACTTACTGATCCAGATGAATATAAAAAATTAATTTTTGAACTTAGAGTTGATGAATCCGTTGATTTAAAAGCTTTTTATAAACGATTAATTGACTCTCAATATAAAAGGAATGATATAGATTTAGCTCCTGGTAGATTTAGAGTAAGTGGAGATACAATCTCAGTCATGGGTGCCGAAGATAAAGATTCTTATATTCGAGTTGAAATGTTTGGCGATACCGTCGAAGGAATTTATAAAGTTGATTATTTAACCGGAGAAATTCTTGAATCTTATAAAGTTTATAATTTTTATCCTGCATATGATCATGCTTCAACAAAAGAAAGAATTGATAAAGCTTGTGAAAGAATTTTAAAAGAATTAGATGAAAGAATCGCTTATTTTAAAAGTGAAGGAAAACTTTTAGAGGCTGAAAGGATTGAATTAAGAACTCGTCAAGACGTCGAATCTTTAAAAGAATTTGGAATGTGTCCAGGTATTGAAAATTATTCTCGACATATTGATGGAAGAAAAGAAGGCGAAAAACCATTCTGTTTAATGGATTATTTTCCTAAAGATTATCTTATGATTATCGATGAATCTCATGCAACTGTTCCTCAAGTTAGAGGTATGTTTAATGGAGATAGAAGTAGAAAAACAACTTTAGTAGAATATGGTTTTAGACTTCCAAGTGCTTTAGATAATAGACCACTTAATTTTGAAGAATTTCAAAATGAATTCAATCAAGTCGTTTTTACTAGTGCAACTCCAGGAGAATATGAACTAAGTAAAACAAATAATCATTTTGTTGAACAAATTATTAGACCAACAGGACTACTTGATCCACAAATTAGTGTTCGTCCAACTATCGGTCAAATTGATGATTTAGTTTTTGAAATTAATGAAAGAGTCAAGAAAAATGAAAGAGTCATGGTTGTTACTTTAACAATTAGAATGGCTGAAGACTTAACTAAATATTTAAAAGAAAAAGGGATTAAAACCGTTTATTTACATAGTGAATGTAAAACTTTAGAAAGAAGTGAGATTATTTATCAACTTAGAAAAGGGAAATATGATTGTTTAGTTGGTATTAACCTTTTAAGAGAAGGCTTAGATATTCCAGAAGTTTCTTTAATTGCTATTTTAGATGCTGATAAAGAAGGATTTTTAAGAAGTGAAAGAAGTTTAATTCAAGTTGTTGGGAGAGCCGCTCGTAATGAACATGGAGAAGCCATAATGTATGCTGATTCAATCACTGAATCAATGCAAAAATGTATTGATGAAACTAATAGAAGAAGAGATATTCAAAAGGAATATAACGATGAAAACGGTATTATTCCTTCTACCATCATTAAACCTATTGTTTCACCAATCCATGCGATCACTCATGAAGATAATAAACTAACTGTTAAAGATGAAACTAAATTAACTAAGAAAGAAATTGAAATTCGAATCAAACAAGTTGAAAGCGAGATGAAAAAAGCGGCTAAACTATTTGATTTTGAAAAAGCCATTGAATTAAGAGAAATTCTTTTTGAACTTAAAGATACGCTTCGTTAATTTCATTAGGTTTTTATCTATATTTAATAGAAATAAAACTTATAGACTTTATCGAGGTTTTATCTTAAAATAATAAAGCATTTTTTAAATTAACGAATTTAAGGAGGTAAATATTATGCAATGGTATGATTGGATTTTCTGGGTAATATGTGTAATTATCATTGTTTTAAGTTTACTTCAAGGTGGTAAGAGTGAAGGTGCTTCTGGTGCTATTACTGGTGGCGGACTTAATGTCTTCGTTAAAACCAAAGAAAGAGGTAGTGAACTTATCGTTTCTTATTTAACACTTGGATTTGGTATCGTATTCCTTTTCTTAGCATTATTATCTACAGTCCTTGGTCAAGGTGGTGGAGAAACTACTGGAGACGCTGGAGAAGGAACAGTCACAGCAATTAGATTAATTACATCATTATTCTAGATATAATAAAAACCACATCGCGAAGATGTGGTTTTTTGTTTAATTAATAATATTAATATTCAACCGGTGGACGTAAATATTTCATTGCAAGCCACATTGCTCTAAAACCAAAGCACATGACGAATAACATTGACATATATTGGAAAGTTCCACCCATAATATATCCAATAATTAAAGCAACAATTGCTGGAGATAATGTTGAATGGAAGGTAATACCCATGATTTGATAGAATTTTAAAGTTCTATTAGGGTTATTTTTACCTCTTGCCATTAAGAAGAGAACTGGCACAACAATTAAAGTGATACCGCCATTAATTGCTAAACAAATTCCGGTATACATTCCAACTTGTTGACCTCTTAAATCTAAATAACCATCATTAACAAAGCTATAAAGATTATTCATATAAGCAGATTTAACTTCTGTGATTGATAAGGAAGTATCAACGCCTTCTTTAATATATTCTTTAAATGAAGGAATATCTTCCATATGGTTATATCCACCGCTTGCCATACCCATAGCTTGCATAGTGTTAGGGTTAACAATATAAATTTGGAAATAATCTGTGCCAAAGAAGACTCTTGATTGTAAATTAGGGTTATTTTCAATAATTGAATTTGCTTGATCTGTAAAAGACATATTTCCTTCACGAGCATCGATAAAATAGAAATCAATTCGATGGTTTGTTTGTTCAATTTCTTTTGTAAAGAAAGATTCGCTTCCTGCACTTGAACCAACAACTAATAATTCGTGATCAATAATTTGTAAATCAGGAGCTTCGCTATTATTAACATAATCATATAAACCTTCAGTTAAGATATCGTTATATTGATTGTTAATACCGGTTGATCCTTGACGAGTTGCTTCAGTTGTTAAGACTGGAATAACTGAAATAAATATTGATAAAAAGAAGATAAATATTGAAGAAATCCAGTGTCTAATACCAACTTCTTTAACAATTCCGTTATTAACTAATGTTTTTAAATAGAAAAATACTTTATTCCAATTGAAGGTTTTTGTTTTAGATTTTTTTACAACTTTTACGTTTTTATTTGCCATTACTTTTTACCTCAACGTCTAAATAGTATATACTATTTAGAATAATTTAGGTATAAAAATTTAAGTATGGATAAGAAATATCAAAAATGTATTTTAACAAACATGATTATGGTTTATAAAGGTGATAAGATTCTTGTTATGAACCGTGAAAAGAGTGATTGGCCCGGTTTAACTTTTCCAGGGGGCCATGTTGAAAACGATGAGACTATTGAAGAAAGTGTTTATCGTGAAATAAAAGAAGAAACTGGTTTAACTTTAAAGTCAGTAAAATTTTGTGGAATAAAAGAGTGGAAATGGGAAGAAACTAATAGATATATTGGTTTTTTGTATAAAAGCGATGATTTTGCTGGCAAAATTCATTCTTCAAAAGAAGGAAAAATATTTTGGATTGATAAAAAAGATATCGATAAATATCCATTAAGCCAAGATTTCGATGAACTCTTTGAAATCATCGATAAAGCTTAAAAATATCTATTTTGTCGCTATTTTAGCAATATTCTTATTGAAAATAAGAAACTTATTACTTATAATTCTCTTACTCTTAAAGAGAAACTCGGGGATGTCTTGGTTTCGACAGGGGTTAATTTATCACTATATGCAGTGGGGTTGTGGCCTTAAACACTAAAAACAAATATCTGGCAACAGAAATACAAGATTAGCATTCGCTGCTTAGTCAGTAATCAATTTAATTTTTATTAGAATGCCGGAATAAAGTTCTTCGTTTCTTCTTATTGAACTTTTATTCCGAAGATAGTTAAGAAACTCGTTCAAATGACGATTATAAGTTTGAATTAAATTTAATAATCTAGTGGTGTAAAGTTCGTAAAGATTGATAAACCATGAAATTTAAATCTTTACTAAACTGTAGAAGTAGTGGGGGATGATTCTTGGACCGGAGTTCAATTCTCCGCATCTCCACCAAAAAAATGCGAATTTAGTGCCCATTTGGGCACTTTTATTTTACTAAAACTCATTATTGTTATTTACATAATTTACAAATTAAGAGTATAAGTAAAAGATTTACATCCAAATTAAAATTTCCTACTTGAATAAAATCTTGTAGGATTTTTTTAAGGAGGTGAACAAATGGGAAAATATTTTAGT
>CASGAB010000002.1 GCA_949299395.1 uncultured bacterium
AATTTTAGAACAAGATGTTTTCTAATTTTTAGAAATCCAGACCCCGTAAAATTTGGGAAAAAATAAAAAAATCAATACCCCGTAAAATGTCGGAGTACCCTAAAGTGCTGATAATAAAGCACTTTTTTATTATTAGATTAGACATCTTAATAACTATTCCGAGGGTCCAGAAACTTTTTAACTAAACCGGCTAGATTTTTCTGGCGGAATAAGGCATATTGAAGGCAACGATAAATTGGAATTAAAAAGGAGTATGCTTGAATGCAAACAGGCGAAATAATTAGGGAAAGCAAATGCTACATCTATGTTACTTTAAGGCAAAAACCTGAATTAAAAGAAAAAGCAGCCACATGGTTTCATGATAAATGGGGAGTGCCACGAGAAGCCTATCTTGAATGTATGGAAGCCTATCTTAATCATGAAACAGAATATGGTTGGTATCTTTGCTTAGATAAAGAAAGGATTATAGGTGGTCTTGGAGTAATCGAAAATGATTTTCATGAAAGGAAAGACCTTACGCCAAATGTATGTGCAGTATATACAGACAAGGAATATCGCTGTCAAGGAATTGCGGGACGATTACTTGATATTGTTGTGAAGGATATGAAATCTAAAGGAATTACTCCTATCTATTTGATTACAGACCATACAAGTTTTTATGAAAGATATGGTTGGGAATTTTTGTGTATGGTTCAAGGAGATAATGAGCCTGATATGACAAGAATGTATATCCATAGATAAATTCTCATTTATCAAGCTATCCCCTTCGGGCTACGTTAACCCGAACCTTTACAACCGAATACTAGCCACCAGCGGCATCGCCGAGATTTAGAAAAAACCATCAATAATTTAGAAAAGTTAGATAATTCTGATAAAAAACCTTACTTCTCTAAAGGCTATTACGATTTACTAAAAAGCATAACTGAAATTAGAAATTATTATGCTCATGAATGCTATATGTGAATTTCATTTATGAAAATGATGATTATCAATTAAATATAGCCTTTTCTAAAACTTCGAGAAGACTAATTAATGATCACAATAGATTTTGATATGCTAAATGGATTAGTTGAGGATGCACGACTTAGATACTTTGGTTATAAATAACTTTTAAGACTTACATAGCCCTCGTGTTTGCCTTCAGTCGGATTAATAAATATTGGTTGGATTTTTATACCACCATAAAACATCTTCGAACACGTGCCAAATTTAAGCCTTATAAGGTGTTTCGTTTATCAAGTGGGTGTGTCGGTTTTATTCAAGGTGTGTCGAATTGTATCAATCCAAGAGTTAAGACACATCTAAAAATGATATAACCCCTAAAATTTTGAATAAAAGTTTCTTAATTTTAAGGGTTTTTGTTTGGTTTTTAAATTATAATTATATGTAGTTAGAGAGGTAAAAAAAGATATGATTAAAGTTGGATTTTTAGGAGCTGGAAATATTGCTCATACTCTTGCTAAAACTTTTTTAAATTATAAAGATAAGTTTGAGCTTTATGGAGTAGCTAGTAAAGATATTAAAAGAAGTGAAGAGTTTAAAAATAAATATAATTTTAAAAAGTTTTATAAAGATTATGAGGAGATGGTTAAAGATCCAGAAATTGAATTAGTTTATATTTCAACTACCATTGCAGAGCACTATAAACATATTAAATTATGTTTAGAAAATAATAAAAAAGTATTATGTGAAAAAGCTTTTTGTGCAAGTTATAGTGAAGCCAAAGAAGTAGTTGCTTTAGCTAGAAAAAAGAATTTATTTTTAGCAGAAGCTATTTGGACTCGTTATATGCCTTCTAGAGGATTAATTATGTCTTTATTAATGGATGGAATGATTGGAGAAGTTTATTATTTAGAGGCTAATTTAGGATATAAAATCTTTGACAAAGAAAGATTAATTACTCCTTCTCTTGGAGGAGGAGCACTTTTAGATGTAGGAGTTTATCCTCTTAATTTTATCGATATGTTTGTTAACGATAAAATTAAGGATATTAATACAATGTGTAAACTTTATCCAACAGGAGTAGATGAAACAATTATTGGAAACATTACTTTTAATAATGGAATAATGGCTCAATTTTTTACTTCAATTAATAATCCTACTTCTAGAGATGGTTATATTTATGGAAAAGATGGTTATTTAAAGATACTTAATATTAATAATCCTGAAAGAATTGAAATATATAAAAAGGGCGATTCAAATTTTGCAGTTATGGTTTCTGCAATCAATATTAAAGAAGAATTTAATGGTTATGAATATCAACTTTTAGAAACTTATGATTCTATTATGCTCGGAAAAGCAGAAAATCCATCAATGCCATTAGATGATACTTTAAAAATGATGAAGATTTATGAGGATATTTTGACAAAATCTAAAGTAAAGAGAAAATAAGTTACGAATCGTCTCTTGCAAAACTAGGAATTCTTCTTAAAATTATTAAAAGTAATTTTAAAAAGGAAAGAAAGACATGCTGGAACTATTTAATATTAAAAAAGATTATTATGTAGGTGATATGGTTGTTAATGCCCTTAAAGGCATTAATCTTTCTTTTAGAACGAATGAATTTGTTTCAATTTTAGGTCCTAGTGGATGTGGTAAAACTACTTTATTAAATATTGTTGGTGGACTTGATCATTATACTAATGGCGATTTAGTAATTGATAATGTTTCAACTAAATCTTTTAAAGATAGGGATTGGGATACATATCGTAACCATCGAATTGGTTTTGTTTTCCAATCTTATAATTTAATTTCTCATCAAACTATTTTAGAAAATGTAGAACTTGCTTTAACTATTGCTGGATTAAAAAAAGAAGAAAGAGTTAAAAAAGCTAAAAAAGCATTAGATTTAGTAGGTTTAGAAGGGCTTTATAATAAAAAAGGCAATCAACTTAGTGGTGGTCAACAACAAAGAGTTGCGATTGCTCGTGCTTTAGTTAATGAACCTGATATTTTACTTGCTGATGAACCAACTGGTGCTTTAGATAGTGAAACAAGCGTCCAAATCATGGACTTGATGAAAGAAATTTCAAAAAATAAGCTTATTATCATGGTTACTCATAACCCTGATTTAGCTTGTCAATATTCAACAAGAATTATTAAACTTAAAGATGGTTTAGTTATTGAAGATTCAAACCCTTTAAGTGAGGAAGAATATAATCACGAAAAAGAAGTCAAAAATGCTAAAGTTGTTTCTAAAAAAGCAAAGTTAAATTATTGGCAAACATTTAGACTTTCTTCTCGTAATTTATTATCAAAATTTAAAAGAACTTTTTTAGTTGCTTTTGCTGGAAGTATCGGAATTATCGGTGTTTCTACTGTTTTAGCAGTTTCAACCGGTATTCAAGGTTATATTAAATCAATGCAAGATGATATGCTTTCAGGAAATCCAATTACAATTTCTACTGAAACATATGATTTAGCTCTTTTAATGAGCAATATGACTTATGAAGATAAGGTTGATTTAATTGAAGATGCAACTGATCAAGGAATTATTAATGTTGATTATCTTATTGAAAGTTTAATTAAAGCTAGCGGAACCATGGATGATGCCATGATTCATAACGATATTACTGAAGAATATATAAGATATTTAAATAATTTAAATCCTGAATTATATGCTGATATTACATATGATTACGGAATTAATTTTTTAAATAATATTTATACAACTTCTAATTTTACAAACCAAGAAGGCGAATTGATGTCGCTTTCTGGAATGACACAAGTTTTTTCAAGTATGCTTCAACAAACTGATTTTAGTGAATATAGCATGCTTATTCCTACAATCGCTCAACCTTTAGATCAATCTTTAAATAATGAAGAATACATTTTAAATCAATATGAGATTGTTTCCGATGAAGAAACGAGTTATCTTCCTAAAGAAGAAAACGAGATAATGATCGTTCTTTCTGGAGATGATGCTTTAACTGATTTAACTCTTGGTCAACTAGGTTATTATTCTCAAGAAGAATTCTTTAATGTTGTTTATAGAGCTGCAGGGAATGATCGTTATGACCCAGATTTAGATAAAAATCATTTTACTTTTGACGAATTAATGGATAAAGAATTCGTTTATTATCCAAACGATGATATTTATGATCGAGTTGATTTAAATCTTACTCTTCCTGTTGAAGGACAAACAGTTAATGCAAGTATTTCTCATCTATATAAACCTTATGCAAAAGATATTAAAGATGAAGATGGAAATCAAAAAGAACGAATCCCTTTAAAAGTTACAGCAATTTTAAGACCGAAAGATGGTGTAACTTATGGTTCTTTATCAAGCGGATTTTATTATACTCCAGCTCTTGTCGAAAGAATGATTAAAGATTCAATTGATAGTGAAATCGTTAATTATGTTAAAAACGAACTTAAAACTGATTCTTTAGATTCATATATTATTGTTCAAGAAACCGGAGAAGGTGAAAATAAAAAAACTACAGTTAATGTAGGTGGTGTTGCCTACATGTATAATTATTTCTTTGAAGGTGAAGAATATAAAAATAAATTTGGTTTAGTCGGAGATTTATCAATGACTAGTGGAAATAACCAAATGTTAACTTATCGTTTATCTTTGAGTGATTTAGGAGGAAGTGATCTTCCTTATTCAATTTCAATTTATCCAAAAGATTTTAATATAAAACAAGAAATTGTTGATTATTTAAACCATTGGAATAGCGATGAAACATTAGAATTTGATGGAATTACTATTACTCCAGAAGAAAGAAGTGAAGTAATTTATAGCGATAATCTTCAACTTATTATTAATTTAATTAATGATATGATTAATATCGTTACTTATGCTTTAATTGCATTTACTGCTTTATCACTTGTAGTTTCAACAGTAATGATTGCAATTATTACTTATGTTTCAGTTGTTGAAAGAGTTAAAGAAATTGGGGTTATTAGATCACTTGGCGGACGAAAAAAAGATGTTTCTCGTTTATTTTATAGCGAAACTATTATTGAAGGCTTAGCTAGTGGATTACTTGGTATTGCTATTACTTTCCTTTTAGAATTCATTTTAAATGTGATTGTAGGAACTTTAATTGGAGTTTATACAATTGCTAATTTAACTTGGTATCAAGCATTAATTATGATTGCTTTATCAATACTTTTAACTTCAATTTCCGGTCTTTTACCTGCTCGAGCAGCAGCAAGAAAAGATCCAGCTGAAGCTTTAAGAACTGAATAAAAAGACCATTGTTATGGTCTTTTTTAATATTCTACTTTAAAATAATAGTATGGAATTAAAAGGATTAAGCCTTAAAGAAATAGAATTAAAGAAAAAGGAAGGAAAAGTAAATAAATCTAAAAAAGTTGTTTATAAAACTCATTTAAGAATTATTTATGAATCTTTTTTCTCTTTTTTTAATATTGTTTTATATTTTGTTGCTTTAATCTTTTTACTTTTTCAAATATTTTATCCTAACGCTATAGTCGAAATTCCTTTAACAAAATATGGTTTTTTAATCATTATTTTATGTAATGGTTTTATTTCTTTAATAAATGATGAACGTACTAAAAGAATTATCGAAAAAATGGAAATTTTAGATAATGAAGACGTTAAGGTTATTAGAGAAGGAAAAATAATTGAGATAAATTCAAAAGAAATCGTTGAAGGAGATTATCTTCTTATTAATAAAAATGAAAGTATCAATGTTGATGGAAAACTTATTTATGGTGAAGGTTATTTTAATGAATCAGTAATTAGTGGAGAATCCAAAAAAGTTTTTCATAAAGTGGGAGAAGAAGTTACTTCTGGATCATTCTTAGAAACAAGTGAT
Organism: uncultured bacterium; assembly: GCA_949299395.1. GTDB lineage: Bacteria > Bacillota_I > Bacilli_A > RFN20 > CAG-826 > Onthovivens. The sequence continues at coordinate 5,790 of CASGAB010000002.1, forward strand.
AATGAATATTTAATAATTGAAGTAAGTAATGTTAGTGAAAACACCTTTATAAAAAGATTAGAAAATAGTGTTAAAAAGATTAAAAAAGATAAATCAAAATTAAATAAAGATATTAATAAAATTATTCTTTTTATGATATTAATCATGATTCCTTGTTTTTTAATCGTTTTAATTAAAGAACTTTCTATTTTTAATTTTACTTTTGATTTATCAATAGTTACCGCTTGTTCAACAATTATTGTTGGCATGATTCCTACTGGATTAGTTTTGCTTTCTTCAATTACTTTAGCAAACTCAATTTATAAGTTATCTAAACAAAAAGTTTTAACTAAAGAATTATATGCTATTGAAAGACTCGCTAGAATTGACACTTTAGCTTTAGATAAAACCGGAACAATTACTTCTGGTGATTTAGTTTTGCAGGATGTTATTTTTATTAAAAACGATATTAATGAAGAAGATTTTGATGAATTTTTTTCATTTTTCCTTTCAAAAATGAATGATAACATCACATCTTTAGCGTTAAAAAAGAGATTTAACAAAACCGATTTTTCTAAAAAATATGAAATAAATGAAATTATTCAATTTGATTCCTCGATTAAATACTCTTTGATGAAAATAGGCGAAGATATTTATAAATTTGGTGCTCCAGATGTATTAATTTCCGATAGTTCTATTTTAGAAAGTGTAAATGAATTTTCTAAAGAAGGAAAAAGAGTATTAACTTTTATAAAAAACGAGGAAGTTATTGCCTTATTTATCATTAAAAATGAATTAAGAAAGAACGTAAAAAATATTATTTCTTATTTTAATGAAATGAAGATCGATATTAAGGTTATTAGTGGAGATAATTTGTTTACAGTTCAAAGTGTAGCAAAAGAAGCAGGAATTAATGGCTATGAAAAAGCAATTTCTTTAGAAGATGTAAAGTTTGAAGATTTAAAAGAAGTTGCCTTAGAATACGATATTTTTGCAAGAGCAACACCAGAACAAAAAGAAGAAATTATCCGTGTTTTAGAAGAAAACAACCATAAAGTTGGCTATATTGGTGATGGAATCAATGATATTACATCTTTAAGAAGAGCAACTTGTTCTATAGCTTTAGGAAGTGGTGTTAAATCTTCAAAATTAATCTCAGATTTTATTGTTGTTGATGATGATTTTTCTCATTTAGTTAATGTTATTAAAGAAGGAAGAAGAGTTATTTATAATGTAAAAAGAAGTTCCATATTATTCACGTCAAAAGATATATTAATCGCCTTATTTGCATTATATTCGTTATTTTCTGCTTCAGGAATGGTTATAGAAATCGAATCAATTTATATTTTTGAATTTATTATCATCGCTTTATGTGGGTTCTTATTATCGATTGAAAACAGTAATGTTGAAGCAACCGACTCTTTTATTTTTAAAGAATCAATAATTAAAGGTATTGAAAACGGATTATTGTTATCTTTTGGTGGACTTTATATCTTACTAATTAATGCCTTTTATCCATTAAAAAATTTTAATGTTTTAATTTCTTTAATTATTTCTTTAACCGGGCCATTTATTTTATTTAATACAATTTCTAACTATACAAAATATTCAAAAATAGTGATAGCCATCGGAATTGTTTTATCTATTATTTTGCTTTTCTCTTTCCCAGATATCTTTTTAAAATCAGGATATTTAAGTGAAGCAGATTCTTTAATTGATCAACTTAACTTAATTTTAAAAGATTTCTTCAACTTTAATCTTTATAAAGAAATTAGTTTAAATGAATATATAATTTTACTCGTTTATATGCTAATATTACCTACTTCATATATATTTTTATCAAAAATTGTTAATAAAAAATTACTTAAAAAATAGCCAACTTAAAGTCGATTATAGACTTTCATTGTAATATAATTTATTTAGTATTTTTTATATAACAAGTGAGGATAATTTATGCTTGGTTTACGCAATAGAACTTTTGAAGGAGATGTTCCAAAGTTAACGAAGTGGCTTTACACTACTTCAGGCATGTTTAGAGATGCCGCTTATCAATTTGTCTCCTTATTTTTGCTTTCCTTCGTTCAATTTTTCGCATTAGGAGGAAGTGACATCGACATTAATGAATATGTTGCAATGTATACTGCAATTACCATTATTATCATTGTTTTAAGAATATGGGACGGAATTAATGATCCTATCATGGGATTTATTATTGAAAAATGTCATTTCAAGAGCGGTAAATATCGTCCATGGATAATTTTAGGAGCATTCTTAAATAGTATCGTTACTATTTTAATGTTCTGGATTACTCCAAGTGGATGGGCTTATGTTGCTTGTTTTGGTGTTTTCTATTTTCTTTGGGATTTTACATATACAATTAACGATATTTCTTTCTGGGCAGTATTACCTTCTTTATCACAAAAAGAAGAAGTTAGAGCTAATTTAACCACCCTTTTATCTATCTTTATTTCTATTGGAACCTTCGCAGTCGGCGGTCTTGTTCCGGTTTTAGCAGCTGGTAATCAAGGTCCAACATATCGAATTGTTGCGATTGTTACTTCAATATTATTCCTTCTTTCTCAACTTATTTTAGTTATCTTCATGAAAGAAAAGAAAATTGATGATAACGTTGAAAAGAATGATGAAAAAATTAAATTTAAAGAAATCTTCACTGTTGTCGCTAAAAACGATCAACTTAGATATACAATTATTGCTATTTTACTTTTCTATACCGGTTCATCAGTTTTGGTTGGCGCTGGATTAAATTATTTCTATTTTAACTTTGGCTATGAACAAGGTGGTTCACTCCAAACTTTATTTACAGTTGTTTATGCTGTTGCAACTATTGTTGGACAATGTTTATATCCATTATTTGTTAATAAACTTAAACTTACAAAAATGAAATTATTCACAATTGCTTCGATAGTCACGATAGTTTCATATGTTTTATTATTCTCATATGTTTTCTATACAGACACATTAACTTTCCCAATTTTATGTGTTTACGGATTCTTTGCTTTCTTTGGTCAAACATTTATGAGCTTAATTATTTATATTATGATTCAAGATTCAATCGATTATAACGAGTATAAATTTAATGAAAGAAGAGAATCTTCAACCTTCTCTTTAAGAGCATTTACTGCAAAAATTGGAAGTAGTTTACAACAATTAATCCTGTATGCTTTCTTACTTATGGCTGGATTATTCTCAATTTCTAATGAAATTGCTACTTTAGAAAGACAATTTATGGGAGATAGAGAAACAATTATTATGGAAGTTACTAAATTAATGGAAGGAATTGGCCATGATCAATTAGTTATTTTCCATATTGGATTCACTATTATTCCTTTAATTTTATTCTTAGCAACATTCTTAGTTATTAGGTTTAAATATAAAATTACCGAAGAATCTCATCAAATGATGGTTGAGGAAATTGCTAAAAGAAAAGCTCAAAATCAAGCAAACGAAGAAGAGCAACCTACAGTAAATGAATAATTATGGAAAGAAAAGCATTCAAAGATCGAATTATTTATCAAATTTACCCTTTATCTTTTTGTGATTCAAATAACGATGGTTACGGGGATTTAAAAGGTATTATTTCTAAACTAGATTATTTAAAAAATTTAGGAATTGGAATTATTTGGCTTTCACCAATTTATAAATCTCCATTAAAAGATAACGGCTACGATATTAGCGATTATTATGATATTAATCCTCTTTTAGGCACCATGTCTGATTTTGACGAACTCTTAAAAGAAGCAGAAAAAAGAGATATTAAAATCGTTATGGACCTCGTTATTAACCATACAAGTGATCAACATTATTGGTTCCAAGAAGCTTTAAAAGATAAAAATTCAAAATATAGAAATTATTACTATTTTAAAGAAGGAAAAGGCAAAAAACCTCCAAATAATTGGAACGCAGCTTTCTCTGGAAGTTGTTGGGAAAAGGTTCCAAATGAAGAAAATATGTATTATCTTCATCTTTTTACTAAAGAACAGCCTGATTTAAATTATCACAACGAAGAAGTGATTAATGAAGTTAAAAACATTTTAAAATTCTATTTAGATAAAGGTGTTTATGGCTTTAGATGCGATGTTATCAATGAAATTTATAAAACAAGTCTAGATGATGGTAAATTTAGATTCTTTTCTAGAGGAAAAGAACACTATGAAAACCAAGATGGATGTTTTGAAGTTTTGACTAGATTAAGAAAAGAAGCTTTAGACCATTACGATACTTTTTTAGTTGGTGAAACTTCATCAATCGTTCCAGATATGGGTCAAAAATTTATTGACACAAGAGCTCTTGATACCTTCTTTGAATTTGATCATGCTTTTTGTGCATCCAATAAATTTATTCCTATTTTTAAAAAGAAATTTAAACCTAAATATTTAATTAAACCTATTTTTAAATGGCAAAATGCGGTTAGTTGGATTGGTGCTTATTTAGAAAATCATGATCAGCTCAGAAGCGTTTCTCGTTTTGGTGATGAAGGAAAATATTATAAAGAAAGTGCAAAAGCACTCGGCTTATTCCTCCTTTCATTAAAAGGAACAATCTTTATTTATCAAGGTGAAGAACTCGGAATGCTTAATTATAAAGATTTAACTTTTGAAGAAAGTGATGATTGTATGGCTAAATCAGTCGTAAATACCGCAACTCACATACTCCCTATTACTAAAAAATTTGCTTTTAAACTTGTTAATGAGACAGTTAATAGAGATCACGCACGTGCTCCAATGCAATGGGATGATTCAATTAATGGTGGATTTAATAATGGCGCAAAAACTTGGTTAAAAGTTAATTCTGATTATAAAAATATTAATGCTAAAGAAGAGTTGAATGATCCTGATTCAACCTTTAATTTTTATAAAAAAGCAATCGCATTTAGAAACAATAACGATTGTTTTAAAGATGGAGAATTTATTCCACTAAAATCTAATTCTAATATTGCTAAATTTATTAGAAAAACTGCAGAAGAATCATATTTATGTGTTATTAATTTATCTAAAAAAGAAATCAAAGATAAAGATATTGATGAAAATAAACAAATCGTTTTATCAACACATAAAAAGCACCAAAAAAATATTTTAAAACCTTATGAAGGATTAATTTATAAACTCTAAAAAGGAGCTAATTATGAGCATTGAATTTGAAGCAAAAAGAAAGATTTTCCATTTATTTACTAACGATTATTCATATTATATTCATGTAAATAAATATAATTATTTAATTCATCTTTATAGCGGAGCTTATTTAAGCGATATATCTAAAGAAAGAGTTTCTGAAAGACATATGGAACGTTATGCTTTTTTAAACGAAAATAAAGAAGAAACTCAGGATGAAGATTATTATTTTTCAATGATTGCTTCTCAATTTGAAGTCGCCCCTTTTGGAAAAGGTGATAAAAGAAATGCCCCATTTATTATAGAAGGAGAAAATAATACTCCAATCACAAACTTTTTATATGATTCTCATAAAATAATTAAAGGACCAGCTAATAAATCTGATTTTATTCTTCCTCACGTTAGATTTGAAAATGGTGATGTTGAAACTTTAATCATTACTTTAAAAGATGAATATAAAGATGTTTATTTAGAGCTTTACTATGAAATAAGCGATAAATATGGTGTTTTAGTTAGATATTCAAGAATAATTAATAAAACTAGTGAAAAGATAAAGGTTGAAAAACTTGCATCTTTTGAATTAGATTTACCTTCTTCTGATTACAACATTTTATGTTTAAAGGGAACTTGGGGAAATGATACTGAAGTCGAAAGAATTCCACTAAATCATTCTTTAACAAAAATAAGTGATAACCATGGTGGAAGAGGTTTTTACTATAACCCATCCATAGCTTTAATGAAAAACGATGCAACTATAGATAACGGGGAAGTCTATGGTTTTTCAATGATTTATTCGAGCGATTTCTCTTATGAATTTAAGGTTGATGAAATTGATCAAACAAGAATTATTGGTGCATTTAATGATGAAACCTTTGAATATTTATTAAATCCTAGTGAGAGTATTTATTCTTTTGAAACAATTATTGCTCATTCAATCAACGGTTTAAACGATATTTCTCATAAATTACATGATTTAATAAGAGAAAGAATTTTACCTTCAACTCAAAAAATTCAAAAAGATTATATCCTTATTAATTCTTGGGAAGGATATTTATATGATTTTGATACTGAAAAGATAATTTCTTTAGTTGATGAGGCAAAAAAATGCGATATTAATCTTGTTGTAATTGATGATGGTTGGTTTAAAGGAAGAAATTCTGATACATCTTCATTAGGAGATTGGGAAGTAAATACTGATAAAATCGATCTTAAAAAAGTTATTGATCACGCTAAATCAATCAATATGAAAATTGGTTTATGGGTTGAACCAGAAATGATTTCACCTAATTCTGATTTATTTAGAAATCATCCAGAGTTTGCTTTAATCCCAGATGGTTATAAATATCCAACTCTTTTTAGGCATCAACTCACTTTAGATATGACTAAAAAAGAAGTAGTTGACCATGTTTTTAATGCTTTAAGCAATATTTTTGATAATTATTCTATTGATTATGTTAAATGGGATTTTAATAGATATTTAACAGAAAGTTATAGTGCATCATTAGATGTAGAAAGAAAAAAAGAAACAAATTATCGTTTTATTTTAGGAACCTACGATTTATTAAATAGATTTACATCAAAATATCCAAATATCTTATTAGAAACTTGTTCAGCTGGAGGAGGAAGATTTGATTTAGGAATGCTTTATTATTCTCCCCAAATTTGGGCAAGCGATGAAACTGATATTGCTTTAAGAGCTTCAATTCAATATGCAAAAAATATTTTTTATCCATTAAGAAGTATTGGTGCTCATATTTCTGATAGAAAAATCGGCTCAATTACCGATAAAGCATGTTTAGCTTTCTTTGGTACTTTTGGATATGAATTAGATATTACAAAGTTAAGTGAAGAAGATAAAAAACAAGTTTTATTCTTCAATGATTTATATAAACAATTCCATCACGTTGTTTTAGAAGGCGATTATTATGCTATTTTCGATCCTTCAAAAACTAATTATGTTGCATGGAACGTTGTTTCTAAAAATAAAAAAGAATGTTTAGTTTACTTCATGAACTATAGAAAAGAACAAACTAAATCAAGATTTATTAAAGTAAAAGGATTAAGAAAAGATAAATATTATTTCAATTCAATTACTAACGATATTTATAAAGGTGACTTCTATATGAATGTTGGTTTAAATGTTTCCTGTCCAATGGATCCATATTTTAGTGCGGTCGTAGTTATTAAAGAAGTTGATGATGTTAGAGCAACTTTATATAGAAAAACAAAACAAGTAGATGGAGGAAAAAGAGATAAATTAATGTAATTATGGGAAATTTATTTGATTATGATTTATTAAAAAAACCTATTTACGGGGTTAATTTAGAAAAATATTCTGCTTATTTTGAAAGTTTTTATAATGGTGAAAATACAAGAAAATCTTTAAATGGAAAATGGAAATTTCTTTATTTAAAAGAATATAAAATTGAAGATTTGGAACAATATATTGATGAATCTTTTAAAATCACCGATTTAAAAGATATTTTAGTTCCTTCTCATATTGAATTTAATGGATATAACAAACCTCAATACGTTAATGTTATGTATCCTTGGGAAGGCTTTGAAGATTTAACTTATCATGATATTCCTTCAAAAAATCCAGTCGGCATTTATTTTAAAGATATTGAAATCGATTCTTTAAATGATGATTATTATCTAGAATTTGATGGATTTGAAGCCGGATTATATTTATATATAAATGGAAGATTTGCTGGATATTCTGCATCAAATTTTGAATTAAGTACTTTTATAATTAACGACTATTTAAAAGAAGGTAAAAACAGAATTACTGCTTTAGTTTTTAAATTTTCTTTTGCATCTTGGTATAAAGATCAAGATATGTGGAGACTTAGTGGTATTTTTAGAGATGTTAATTTAAGAAAAATAAATAAAATTCATTTTGAAGATATTAAAAATAACTCCTCATTAATAGATTTAAAAACAGGCTTATTAGATTTAACTTTTTCATTAACTGATATTAAAAAAGATTTAACTATTTCTTTAAGTTTTTCTTATGAAGGAAAACAACTTTTTAATACAAATCTTGATGTTAATGGCGAAAAAGAAATTAAATTTAATAAACAAATCGATAAGATTAAACCTTGGTCTGATGAAGAACCAAATCTTTATGATTTAAAAATTAAACTTAGAGATAAAAAAGAAATTATTGAAGAAGTAGAACTTCATATTGGATTTAGAAAAGTAGAAATCCTCGATGGAGTCCTATATTTAAATGAATGCCCATTATTTATTAAAGGTGTTAATAGACACGAATTTGATACAAATAATGGTCGAGCCATTTCTAAAGAATTAATCGAAAACGATATTAAAAATATTAAGAAAAATAACTTTAACGCAATAAGAACCTCTCATTATCCAAATAATCATTATTTCTATGATTTATGCGACAAATATGGTCTTTTAGTATGCGATGAATGTGGAATTGAAACACATGCAGCTTGGGCTTGGGCTGGGGAAGATTTTAAACAAATTGATTGTGAAGAGACTTTGCCAGGAAATAAAGAAGAATTTTTAGATTACACACTTAAAAAAGGTGAATATTTATATGAAACTCATAAAAATCATCCTTCCATTATTATGTGGAGTTTAGGAAATGAATCTTGGGTTGGTGAAAACTTTAGAAACCTATATCAATATTTTAAAAATGTTGATCCATCTAGACCTGTCCAATATGAAGGAAACTTCGCAAATGATGATTATTATGATATAAGTGATTTTATTTCTAGAATGTATTCAACTCCAACAGAAATAGAAGAAATTATTTCAAAAGATAATAAAAAACCATTCATTTTATGTGAATTTGCTCATTCAATGGGTACTTCAACAGGAAATTTTGATGAATATATTGCTTTAAAAGATAAATATCCAACATATTGTGGTGGATTTATTTGGGATTATGTTGATCAAGGAATCACTATGAACGGCAAGATTAATTTCGGTGGCGATTTTGATGATTATCCAAATGATTCAAATTTCTGTGCTAACGGTTTACTTTTAGCAGACAGAACTGAAACTGCAAAATTGAAAACTGCAAAATATTACTATCAACCTTTTGATTTTGAAATTAATGAAAAAGAAGTTTCTTTAATTAATAAATATAACTTTAAAGCAACTAATAAACTCAAATTTAACTACGTTCTTTTTGAAAATTATAAAGAAATCTATTCAAAATCTTTTGAATGTAATATTGCAGCTAAATCAATTAAAACAATACCTTTAGATGTATCTTCTTATCTTAAAAATGATGCTGTTTATATGGTAAGAATTGAAGCAACTTCTAAAGAAGATCTTCCTTATATGAAAAAGGGAGAAGAAGTTGGCTTTGTTGAAAAATATTTAAAAGGAAATATTGATTCAGCAATTTATAAAGAAGAAAGAAAAGATGAAGGTGGATTAAAAGTCTTTAAATCTTATCAACATTTAACAGTTCAAAAAGATGATTTTAAGGTTATCTTTAATGGCTTAAATATCGATAACGGTGGGCTTGAAGCGATAGTTTATGAAAACGATGAACCATTAATTCATTATCCAGTTTTACCAACTCTTTTTAGAGCAACAACTGATAACGATGATAAGATTGAAAAATATTTCCTTTCATTCTATTTAGGTGCTTCGGCTTATCCTTTATATAATCCATTTACTAATCCATTAAAAGTGGTAAAAGAAGACGAAAATGAAGTAGTTATTAGTTTTGAATATCGCATGTTAAGTGCTATTTTTCCTAATAAATTTAAAGTTTTATATCATGTTTATTCTTCTAAAGAAATTAAGGTTGAAATGGAATATAAACCTCCAAAATTTTTACCAGCTCCACCACTTATTGGATTAAGATTCGCTTTTGATAAATCTTTAAAAGAATTCTCTTATACTGGACTTGGAAAAGGCGATTCATATAGCGATAGATATAGAGGATTAAAATATGGAAATTATGAATCTAATGTTGATGAAGAATACATTCCATATTCAAAACCTCAAGATTGTGGAAATCATATCTATAGTAATAAAGTATCGATAAATTACGATAAATTTAAACTTTCTTTCATCGCTTTAAATAAGACTTTTGAGTTTAAATATTTACCATATAATGAATTTGAACTTGAGTTTGCTTCTAGAAATAATCAGTTAATATCAACTAAAAACTATTTAACTATGATGGCTGCAACTAGAGGAATTGGTGGTGATAACTCTTGGGGCAAAAAGGTCCATAAAAAATATTTAATTAAAAAGAAAAAACATAAATTATCATTCTTAATTAAGAAAGAAGATTTTTAAAAGTAATAAATTACTTTTATAATATTTAAGAATGGATGAAATAAAAAAATATTTACCTCCGCTTTTAATTGAAGTTTCTTTTAAGAAGATATTTTCTTATCTTCATTTTTATAATGGTTATAAACTTATCGATAAAATTGTTATTAAAAATACTTCTTTAAGCGATTTTTCAAATCTTTTATTAAACATTTCTTGTTTAGATAAAGATTTAGTTAGTTTTAAGAAAATAAATATTCCATTTATTAAAAAAGATGAAGTAGTTGAAATCGATAATTTTGATTTAAGTTTTAATTTAGATTTATTAAAAGAGATAAAACTTGCTAAAGATACAAAACTATTTTTTGAAATAGTTAATGAAAATAACGAAATTTTAGTTTCAACCTTTAAAGATATTAAATTTATTTCATTATTTTTATTTTCGACATCATTTTTTGAACTTGAATCACTCGTTTCTTTTATAACTCCAAATAATAAATATAATAAAAATTTAGCTTTTGAAGCCAAAAATGAGCTTAAATTTATAAATAACAGTGATATTTTCTTTGCTTATCAAAATTATGACCGCGAAGATTTATTAAGTGAAATTAATGTTTTATATAAGGTTTTTTCTAAATTAAATATCTCTTTAATTAATCTTCCTTTATTATATTTAGAAAACGGAATCAAAATTAGAAGAGATGAAGAAATATATTTTTCTAAAAGAGGGACTGAGCTTGATTTAGCTTTATTTTTTGCTAGTTTATGTGAATATTTTTCATTCAATCCTTTATTAATTTTTTATAAAAATAAAGTTTTTGTCGGTGTTTGGGATAATCAAAATACCTTTTATTCACCATTAATCGAAAGTAACGAAGATATAAAATTCTTTTTAAATGCTGATAAAATTATTCCTTTAGATCTTTCTTTAATTTTCGATAAGAAAACAAGTTTAAGAGAAAACATCGAACATACTAAAAAATTATTATTAAAAGAAGATGAAGGAATAACAATTTTAGACGTAAAAACATCAAGAAAAAACGATTATTATCCTCTTTCTGAAGATATTTTAAATAAAGAAGAAGTAGATAAAATTAGTTTTAATAAGGAAAGTGAAAACCTAGAAGATGTTAATTTAAAACTTTCTTCAATTAAAAATGAATACTTTAAAAATAAAGATAGATTTTCATATTGGGAGAAAAAATTACTCGATTTATCAAAAAATAACAAGCTCATTAACATGAAGATAGGAACAAATACTATCCAACTTTTGACTGCTTCAATTTATGATCTTTTATATTCTTTATCCAATTTTGATAATAAATTCACTCTTTTATATAAAGAAGATGATTCAATCCCATCTTCTTCAAGAAAAAATATTTATGATATTGAAAAGAATAAAACTGCTAAACAAAGAGCTCAAGAATATTTAGTTAGAAATAAAATCGAGATTTTATTAAATGAAAAAGAATATTTCACATCAATTCCAAATTTATATAGAAAAGTAAGAAACGAACTTGAAGAAAGTGGATCAAATACACTATTTATTGCTTTTGGAACTGTTTCTTGGAAAGAAAACCCTTCTCAAAAAAGCGTATTTCACGCCCCTATTTTACTTTTGCCTGTCGAAATTAAAAAAACATCTAATAAGTTATATCAAATTTCTTTAATCGACCAAGAACCTTTCTTAAACACATCATTTTTCTCTTATTTAAAAGAGGAATTTGCCTCAAACTTCGATTTAAATTATGAACTTCCTAGAAGAATTGATAATCCTGATATTATTGATTTAATTAAGGTAATGAATGATGTTAAAAAAGAAGTCTTAGCTTTAAAAGGATTTAAGGTAGAAGAAGTTGCTTTTTTAGGTAGATTTTCTTTTTCTAAATTCATCATGTGGAATGATATTAGAAATAGAAAACAAAAAATAAGCGAAAACTTAATTGTTAAATCATTCTTAAACGGAAAAAAAGAATGGCAAAGTAAGATAAATATCACACAAAATGATATCGACAACGTATTAAATTTAAGAAATCTTGCTATTCCTTTAAGTAGTGATTCTAGCCAAATAGAAGCAATTATGAATTCAAGTATTGGCGAATCTTTTGTTATGATTGGTCCTCCAGGAACTGGAAAATCTCAAACAATTGCTAATATTATCGTTAATGCTTTATATAACAATAAAAAAGTTCTATTTTGCAGTGAGAAAAAAGCGGCTCTTGATGTGGTTTATTCTCGTTTAAAACAAGTAAAAATTGACCCATTCTGTTTAGAACTTCACTCAAACAAGCAAGATAAAAAAGTAGTTTTAAGTGCTTTAGAAAAGGTTTTAGAACTTGGCGAAATTGATAGAAAAAAAGAATTTACTTCATTAATCGATAATATTAATTATTTAAAAAACGAACTTAGAGAAATAATAAAAAAAGTTCATCTTAAAGGTGATTATTCACTATCTTTATATGAAGCGATTTTAAAATTTGAAGATTATAAAGAGATAAAGGGCGATTTAGATATACCTTTAGATTTTATTTTGCATTTTAATAAATCAAAAGAAACCGAAGTTAATGATCTATTCCAAAAAGGAGTTCTTTTTAGTAAAAATTTTGAAAATTTTGATAAAAATCCGTTCTCTATAATTAAAAATAGAGATTATTCATTAGAAATCAAAAACGAATTAGCAAAACTTTTAGAACGAACAATAAAGAGTTTAAAAGACTTTTTAAATATCTATGAAATATTAAATAAATCATTAAAAATTGAAAATTTAGATGATAAAACAATCGCTAGAATCAATCGTTTATTCGATTACCTCGATAAAGAGGATGTTTATTTTGAGATTTTAAAAGATGAAGATGCTTCTTTTAGAATAAATAAAATTAAAGAAATGATTATTTTAGAAGAAAAACATCTTAAATCGTGGAATAAATTATTAACGATTTTTGATTCAACAATCGAGTTAATGGATATTAACCCTCTTTTTATTGAATTAAAACAAGCAAATGATAGTTCATTTATTAAGAAAGTTTTTATTAAAAATAAGATATTATCAAAAATAAAAAAATACTCCTTATCAAATAAAAACTTTGAAAGAAGTAAACTAGATGAATATATCGAACTTTTAAAAGACCACAATGATAACAAAAATATTGTATATAAAAATTCAATTCTTTTAGAAAAACTATTAAAAGGCGATTATTATCGTAATGAAACTAACGAATTTAATAAGCTTTTACATAAACTTGATGCTACCGAAGAGTTTAATGGCGTTTTAAAAAAGATATCTAATAAAGAAGAAGATGCAAGATTCCTAGCAACTTGTTTAAAAGATTTAATTGAGGCTAACGCTTCTAAAGAAACTATCAATGAATATCAATATAACTATCGAATCATTAAAGAAAATTTATCTACTTTAACAACTAAATATAAGTTTGATTTTTCTAGCTTTAAAGATTCATTCTTCTTAAAACCTCTTTTAGAAAACTTTGAAAATATTAACAAAAATATTGATAATCTATCAGGTTGGAGTGAGCTTTTAACTATTTTTGATCGTTTTGATAATTTAGGATTAAAAAATATCAAAGAAGAATACTATATAAATTCTGATTTTAGTGATGTTTATAATCTCTTTAATAAAAGTTTATATAAAAAGATAATAGAAAAATTAATTTATGATAACCATTTAGAAAAGTTTAACGGCGAAAATCTTAATTTTGAAAGAAATAGTTATGAAAGACTTCATGACATTTATAAAAAAGATGTAATCAATGAAGTCGTTGCTAAATTAAGTGAAAATGTTCCTACATCATATAAAACGAGTGTTAATTCTTCTGAAGTTGGGATATTAAAAAAAGCAATTAAGAGCAACGGAAGAGGGATGAGCTTAAGAAAAATCCTTTCTTTAATTAGCGAAACTTTATTGAAAATCACCCCATGTGTTCTTGTTTCACCTTTAAGTTGTGCAAAATATCTTGATCCAGATTTATATAATTTTGATTTAGTTATTTTTGATGAAGCATCTCAAATACCAACTTCAAATGCAATTGGAGTTATTTCTAGAGGAAAATCTTTGATTATTGCAGGCGATGATAAGCAACTTCCTCCAACTTCCTTCTTTGATAAGCAAATGAGTGATAACGAAGATGAACTTTTTGTTTCGGATTTAGAATCGGTTTTAGATGATGCAATCTCGATTTCTTTCCCAATTAAGCACCTTTTATATCATTATAGAAGTAAAAATGAGTCTTTAATTGCTTTTTCAAACAATAGATTCTATGACAACGAACTTTATACCTTCCCTTCAATTGATGATATTAATTCAAAAGTTCATTTTAAACTTATTAACGGTACTTATGATTTAGGAAGAAGCGCTACTAATAAAGAAGAAGCAGATGCAATTGTTAATGATTTAATTTATCGAATAAAAAATGATGAATTTGACCATTCTTATGGAATAATCACTTTTTCAATTCATCAAATGGAACTTATTGAAAGAATGCTGGAAGATGAAATTGATAAAGATAAAGAACTTTATGATAAAGTTTTAAATTTAAAAGAACCTATTTTTGTTAAAAACTTAGAAAATGTTCAAGGTGATGAAAGAGATATCATTTATCTTTCAGTTTGTTATGGAAGAGATAAAAACGGAAGATTTGTTCAAAACTTTGGACCTATAAATAATAATGGCGGTTATCGTCGACTTAACGTTGCAATCACTAGAAGTAGAGAAGAAATGATTGTTTATTCATCAATTTCTTATAATGAAATTAATTTAAATAAAACTAATAGCGATGGGGTTAGATTCTTAAAAGAATTTTTAGAATATGCTCAATATGGTCCTAAAGTTTTAACAAATAAGAATTCTTTTTATCAAATTAAAGATGGAATTGAAGATTATTTAGCAAAAGATTTGATAGAAAAAGGCTATAAGGTTGAAACACATCTTGGAACATCAAAATTTAAAATAGATATTGCAATTATTAATCCTAAAAATCCAAATAAATATCTTTTAGCAATAATTCTTGATTCTTATTCTTATATTTCAACTCCAACCGTTGAAGATAGAAACATCATTCAATTTGATGAACTTAATTCATTAGGATGGAAAGTTTTAATGGTTTGGACTTTAGATTATTTTAATAACCGCACAAAAGTCATTAAAAATATTGAAGAAGAAATAGAAAAAGCTCTTGAAGCAAGTCCTTATTCTTATTCTAAAGAAATTGATTTTTCATCAATTGAATTTAAAAAGTTAGAGAAAAAAGAAGAAACAGCATTAAAACCATATTTAATTTATACTCTTAAAAATTATTATACCGAAAAACAATTCTTAAATTTAAAAAATAGAGAAAAGATTTTTAAAATTATTAAAAATATTATCGATGTTGAATATCCGATTTCTAAAACTCAATTAATTAAAAAGATTAATACTTTATTCCAAATTAAACGTAAAAATAGAGAAAACAGTGGATTAATCAATTATTTTTTAAATAAACTCAATAACCCATATAATTATTCATATTATTCTGATAATATCTTCTATTTTAAAGATGGTTATGATGATTTTAAAATTTCTTTTTATCGAAAAGCGGATTTAAGAAATATTGAAGATATTGCTAAAGAAGAGATTGAAGTTTTAATTATTGAACTTTTAAAGAAAAATATTTCTATTGAAAAAGAAGCTATAAAAAAAGAAGTAGTCATAAAACTAGGCTTTAAATCTAAAACTAAAAAGATTGATGAATGTTTAGATTTTACACTTAATTATATGGAAAAAGATAAAAAAGAAATTAAGATAAATGAAAACGGATATATTGAATTAGTTAAATAAAAAAGGCGATTGTTATCGCCTTTTTACTTTGGAAACCTCTTAATTATCTACTTGTTTCAATAAATGTTGTTGATCCATCAGCATTAATTATTTTTTCAAAATATAATGTAGCTTCAGTTTCATACCAACCACTTTCATTTTCATATTCAACAACATAGAGTTCTCTACCATTAATATTTCTAATTTCCATTTCATATTCAACATTATTTAATTCATAAGAAACAGATTTTTGGCCTCTTTCAGTTTCAATTGATACTGAATATTGATTCTTAACACCATTTTCTAAGATTGTATAAGTAAATTCATTTTCTTCTTCATTTACTTCTTTTTCACTTTCTTATTCAACTAAGATATAAGAATTAAGACCAGTTTCAATTTTAAAGTTTCTTTCTTCTTCAACTTCACGGGCACTTTGTTCACTCTTAGTAAAAGAAGTAAATTTATATGAAGTAGGATCATCATTTAATAATGCAACACCTTCAAGTCTTTGCATAAAATCGTCTTTTTTAGTCCATGAATCAACAAGGTTATAGTGTAAAGTAATAGTTGAATCTTTAAGGGAATTATCTAAATAAACAATAGTTTCACTAAATTGATATTTTGTTCCATTAAGTTCAATGTTTGATTCTACAATTGTTGATTCATATGTCTTATCTTCCATCATTAACAAATCTAATGTTGGTAACATATCGATAATATCTTGTTTTTCTTCACTTGAAATAGGTTTATTTCTGTCTCTAGTTTTTAAAGAATTTAATCCTAATGTATTCATAGAAGTTACAGAATCATAATTAAGAAGATTAATTGCTGTAACTGCTTGAAGATTTGATAAAGCATCATTTTTAACTTCCTTATTTTCTTCTACTGGATTAGATGGACTAGAAGGGCTTTCTGGGTTTGGATCAACACTAGGTTGATTATTTTGATTTCCGTTAATATTATTTCCGCCATTATTAGTTCCGTTATTTGAACATGAAGCGATTAACAATGAAGCACCAATTGCTAAAGCTGGTAATAAAGCAAATAATTTATTTTTTTTCATAATTTTTCCTCCTGGATAATTTTTCACTTTTTCTTTTGATACCATAAAAACGAGTAAGTAGTTAAAATTATTGGAAAATTATTAAAAAATTTTATTAATAAGATAAAAACTCGATAATTATCGTATTTATTTTTGAATAAAACAAGAAAAATCCCTAATCATACTTAGATTGATTAGGGATTTTTGGTGGGACCAAGATCATTTATTAACCTCTAATTATTGGTTCTTCATTATTATAATAATAAGATCTAGAGCCATCTTCATTTAATATGCATTCAAGATTTTGATTTTCTATTTCATTTTCTTCACCTTCATATTCAAATCTAAACATGACAGAAGAGTCGGTATGATTCATAACTTCTAAAGATAATTCCTCGTTATCTTTATTTTCTATTTCAACTTCCATTTCAATTTCGCTTGAACCGTTTTCGATTTCGCTCTCATATTCATATGTGAATTTTTCTATAAAACGTTCTTTATTACTTTTAGCATCTTCAATAGAAGAATAAGTTGCATAAGAGATTGAAGTTTCACTTTCAAAGTTCTCGGATTCATTTTCTTGTTCAATTTTAATAACGGTATTTTTAGCAAATTCAATAATTGTTGTAACTTCGGTTTCGTTTTTTTCATTTTCAGTATAAATAGTGATTGGATAAACATTATTTTCGTTAATTAAATTACCTTCCATTAAGAATTCATCATTTGAAGTTTCAATTGCGATATTATATTCAACCTTAACGACTTGATTAGCGTTAGTTAAAGTTAAAATGTTTGAATAAGCTTCATTTTCTATTGTTAAATTATCAATCTTGAAATCCTTATTATTAACAAGATTAATAACTGCATAAGAATATGGATCATATAAATCAATAACATGATTAATATCGACTCTTTGATTATATTTATTATCGTTTCTTTTAAATGTAGTCATTGAGTTAATTAATGTAAGAGAAGAAGTTGATGAAGTTTCTTTTAAAGTTGATTCAAAAGAAGCTAAAGTATTAAGTTCTTTACCAATAATTTTTTGTTGTTTTTCACTTAAATTTAAAATTGACAAATTATCGCCTGGATGAGGAGGGATATTTTGATTTAAATTAATTAAAGGAACAACGATTAAAGCAAGGACACAAGCGCCTACTAATGTAGGAATAGAAATTTTAAAGAAAAGAGGTAAATTAAATTTTTTCTTTTCTTCTTTAATAACTACTGGGGAAGTTTCTTTTTCTTTTTCAAAAGCTAATAAAATATCGTTAGATGTTGTTTTGATTTCATAATCATCTAATGAATTTAACTTTTTAACGATTTTTACATCATCAATATGTTTCATCTAACAATACCTCCTTCGCTTTTTTTATCGCGTTATTATAGCGATATAATGTTGTGCCTAGCGGTGTTCCAGTTAATGAACTAATTTCTTCAAATGTTAGTTCATCATAGATATGGAAGACCAATACCTCATATTCCTTGTCCTTTAATATATTTTTCAATTTTTCAAGCAGAATTATTCTATCTTGATTGAAATCCTCTTCGTGTTTTATCTGGTAATCATCTTCAATTTCGTTATCTTTTATCTTTTTTAGATAATCTAATGAGAGATTTTTCGAAATCATTATTAGATATCCTAGAATTGAAGTGTGATGTTTTATCTCTTTAACATTTTTTAAGAATTTAACATAAGTATCCTGCAAGATATCTTCGCTAGTTTCATAAGATTTTATAAAAGAAAGGATATTATAAAAGACCGACTTTTTAGTCGCTTCATAGAATTCGTTAAAATGAGATAGGTCTTCATTTTTGAACTCAATCAGGAATTTTTTATAAATTGATTCTGCCATTCCATATCCTTTCACGAATAAAAACGAGTAAGTTCTTAAAATTATTGAAAAAATTTTTAATTCGTAAGAATATTATATTTAAATTAACAAAATTATTAATCAAATATGCATTAAATTCCAACTTTGTAACAAATTAAAATTATTTTCTTTAATCTTTTAAGATTAAAAAACTTTTTTAGGTTATAATTATTAAGGAATATGGAAGAAATAGTTGAATACGTAAAAAATAAAAAGGAAAAGATTAAAGAAATCGTTTCAAAACTACCTTTTTCTAAGCCTTTAAAAATTGTTATCGTTCAAGTTAATGATGATCCAGCTTCAAATGCTTATGTTAATGGAAAAATTAAGGATTTAACTGAACTTGGTATTTCTTATCAACATTTAAAATTAAGAAATGATATTGATGAAAAATCTCTTTTAGATGTAGTAAATAGATTAAATAATGATGATACAGTCACAGGTTTTATTGTTCAACTTCCTTTACCTAAAGGAATTAATGAAGAAAAAATTAAAAATGCAATTACACCTAAAAAAGACATTGATGGATTTAATCCTCTTTCTCCATATTTAAGTGCTACACCAAAAGGAATTTTAGAATATTTAAAAGATAATAAATTTAATTTTGATGGTAAAAATGCTGTTATTTTGGGAAGAAGTGATATTGTTGGAAAACCAATGGCAAAAGCCCTACTTTCGATGAATATGAATGTAGTTACTTTACATTCTCATACTTCTTATGAAGATAGAAAATTTTATTTTGAACATGCCGATTTAATAGTTGTAGCAATTGGAAAACCTTATTTTATTAAAAATAACGATTATAAATTTAAAGATAATGCAGTAGTTATTGATGTAGGAATTTCACGAGTTGATGGAAAATTACTCGGAGATTGTGAGCCTTCACTTAGTGTTGCTTTCCAATCACCTGTACCAAAAGGAGTAGGACTTTTAACTCGTTTAGCTTTAATTTTAAATTTGTTGGAGGCTTATAATTATGGATTTTAAAATTGGAAAGACTGAAGTATTTGGATTAGATAGCGCTATTAAAGCTAGTGGTAATCCAATGAGAACTGAATTTAATCGTGAACCTGTCGATGAAAAAGATTTAAAAAGAGCTGTTGCTTTAGGTGCAACAAAAGGCGGAGAAGGTCACGATAATTTTTTAAAAGGTATTGTTGTTGAATTTGATATTACTGCTCCACTTTATTGGTGGAAACAGGCTCAAAGATATCATTTCTTTGAATATGTTTCTTCTCAATCCACAATGCATTGTTTATTAAAATTCGATATTTCTTCTCAATGCGTTAATGAAACAAATCCGGAAATTTTAAAGATTGTTGAAAGAATAAAGGATGAATATAATGCAATTCCTGAAGAAAATAAGGATGAAAAATATAAAAAGTGGAGAGAATTAGTTGCTTCAACACCTTGTGGATTCTGTTTAGGTGCAACTATGGTAACTAACTATCAACAATTAAAAACTATGTATAATCAAAGAAAATTACATAAACTTGTTGAATGGCACACCTTCTGTGATTGGTGCGATACCTTGCCACATTTTAATGAATTTACTGGTTGCAATAGAGGATAGTTTAAATGTATAAGAATCAAGAATTAATAAAAAAATACGTTTAATTAATAGTTAAATGCGGTGCAAACGTCCAAAAAGACCAAGAAGTTGTTATTCAAGGATCTATTAAAAATCCTGAATTCATCGAAATGGTCGCTGAAGAATGTTATAAAGCAGGTGCAAAAAGCGTTGAAGTTATTTGGGGCGACTCAAAGTTAACTCTTTTAGATTATAAATATAGAACCGTTGATGATTTAGGTAATTTAAAAGATTATCAAAAAGCTAAATGGGAACATTATGTTAAAACAGAACCAGTTAGAATTTATATTGAAAGTTCTGCACCAGATGAATTAAAGGATGCTGACGGAGAAAAGTTAGCTAAAGTTAGACAACTTTTAGGCCCTCAAATTAGAAAATATCGTGATATTATCGATGATAATTATCAATGGGTTATTGCAGCAATTCCTTCAAAAGAATGGGCAAAAACAATTTTCCCAGATTTAAATGAAGAAGAAGGCGTTGAAAAACTTTGGGATGCAATTTTAAGTGTTTCAAGAGTTTATGAAAACACTTCACCACTTGATGAATGGGATAAGCATAATAAAAATTTAGAAGTTTTAAGTGATAAACTTAACTCTTTAAAATTAGTAAAACTCGAATATAAAGCAGCAAACGGAACTGATTTTACAGTTGGATTAAATCCAGATGTTAAATGGGTTGGTGGAGGAGAACATACCAAAAATACAAAAGTTTTCTTTAACCCAAATATTCCAAGTGAAGAAATCTTTACAACTCCAATTGCTGGTGAAATTGAAGGCAAAGTTGTTGCAACAAAGCCTTTATCATATAACGGAAATTTGATTGAAGACTTCTATATTATTTTTGAAAATGGAAAAGTAAAAGAAGTTCACGCTAAAAAAGGCGAAGATATCTTAAAAGCAATGGTTTCAATGGATGAAGGAGCATCAATGCTTGGAGAATGCGCTCTTATTCCATATGATTCACCAATTAATAATACAAACATCTTATTCTATAACACATTATTTGATGAAAACGCTTCTTGCCACCTTGCCTTAGGCGCAGGTTTTACTAATTTATATAAAGATTATGAAAAATATACTTTAGATGAACTTAAAGAAAAAGGCATCAATAAATCAATGATTCATGTTGACTTTATGATCGGAAGTAAAGATATGGATATCGTTGGTTATGATAAAGAAGGCAATAAATATCAAATCTTTAAAGAAGGAAATTGGGCTATTTAATAGCTTATAAAGAGGTTTTATGAAAGAACACACAGAGGAATTTAGAATAACGACTAATTTAAGAGATTGTTATGATGATTTAAAAATGTCGTCAATTTTAGATTTATCACAAGAAATCGCTACAATTCATGCTGATATCTTACATGTTGGTTTTGAAGATATGATTAAAGATAATCTCATTTGGGTTATTGTTAGAAATAAATATGAAGTTGTTGGTGATTTAAACAATTTAAATAAAGTTACACTTAAAACATTTCCTTTAAAAAATAATTTAATGGAATATCCTCGTGATTATGAATTTTATAATGAAAAAGGCGAATTAATTGTAAAAGGTCGCTCAATTTGGATGATTTATGATCTTAACAGCAAAAAAGTCGCTACACCTCGTTTAGAAATTTATGATGAAGGAAGAGTTGGAGTATTTCCAGAAAGACTTAAAAGACTTCCTAAACCTATTAAAAATGAAGAACACTTTGTTAAAGATTTTGTCGTAAGACAATCATTAATTGATCATAATATGCATTTAAATAATTCACATTGCGCTGATTTATTTATTGATTTATTTAATCCAGAAAAAGACGTAAAAATCGAATCTTTTCAAATTGAATATGCTTCACAATGTTATTTAAACGACATGCTTTCTTTATATAAATATAGAGAAGGTAATAAATATTATGTTTATGCTTATAAAGATGATGTTTTAAAATTTTATTTCGAAGTTCAATGTAATAAATAGGAGATTTATATGAATATTAGAGTTTCTAAAAAAGTTCAAGATGCATTAAAAGAAAATAAACCTGTTGTAGTTTTAGAATCTACAATTATTTCTCACGGAATGCCTTATCCAAAAAATGTTGAATGTGCTTTAGCCGTTGAAAAAGCAATTGAAAGTGAAGGTGTTGTTGCTGCGACAATCGGAATTATTGATGGTGTTGCAGTTATTGGAATGAGTCCAGAAGAAATTGAAGAATTTGGTAAAAGAAAAGGAATAGTTAAATGTTCAAGAAGAGATTTACCAATTGTTTATGCTAAAAAAATGTGGGGAGCAACAACGGTTGCTGCAACCATGTTTATTGCTTCTCAAGCTGGCATTGAATTCTTTGTAACTGGTGGAATTGGCGGAGCACATCGTAGAGCAAACGAAACTTTTGATATTTCTACTGATTTAGAAGAATTAGGAAACACTAATGTTACAGTAATTTGTGCTGGCCCTAAGGCTATTTTAGATCTTGGGCTTACTTTAGAAATTTTAGAAACAAAAGGCGTTCCAGTAATTGGCTATAATACTGATTATTTACCTGCTTTTTACACTAAAACATCTAAATATAAAGTTGATTTTAATGCTAAAACTCCTTTAGAAATTGCAGAAATTGTTAAAGCAAAAAGAGCAAATCATCTTGAAGGAGGAGTTTTAATTACTAATCCAGTTGATGATGAACACTCTTTAGATGAAGAAAAAATCGAAAAAGTTATCGAAGAAGCTTTAAAAGAGATGGAAGAAAAAGGAATTAGAGGGAAAGAAGAAACTCCATTCTTATTATCAAAAATTGTTGAATTAACTGAAGGTAAATCTTTAGAAACCAATATAGCTTTAGTATTAAATAACGCTCATTTAGGAGCTAAAATTGCTAAAGAATATTATTCAATTAAAAGATAAAGACTAAGTATCAGAAAAATGCGATTAAATCGCATTTTTTTAGTTGATATCCTATTTTTAAGTTAATAAAAATATGTTTTAATTTATAAAAAGGAAATAAAATTATGGCTACTTATTTTGAAGTAAATATCTTTTTTATAGAGAATCCTAAAGGATTTTGTCGTAAATTTTTAGTTCGCGATGATTTAGATTTAGAAGAGTTTGGATGTGTCATCACCACTTTTTTAAATACTGCCGCCTACCATCTATTTTCTATCGAAAATGATAAATATGTTTATCACAATAGATTTACAGAACTTTATGATTTTGATAAAAGAAAACAAGTCTTTCAAAAAGATTATAAATTAATAGAATTATTTAGATATAAATATAAAAATTCAAATTTAAACCTAAAAAATAGTACATTTTTATATTCTTATGATTTTGGTGAAAGTTATGACTTTGTTGGATATATAGATTTTTTCAAACCTGTTAGATTAAAAAATAAAAGTAAAATCGCTTATCTTTTGGAAGGAAAAGGCCAAGCAATCTTTGAAGATTCTAAATCTTTATTAATAGATTATCTTGAAGGTAGACCTCTTTCTTCAATTTATAAAGAGGTTGGAGAGTGGAAACCTATAAATTTTGGTCTTGATAATGAATGCTATAACTTTGAAGATTTTGATAAAGAATTGAATATCGAAGAAGAAAATAGACATTTTACAAAAAAATTTAGAGCAACTTATAGAGCTTATCTAGGATTAAACGGTTAATTAGATTAATTATGTATCTTTTACAATCTCGCTACAGACTCGAAAATAATATTTTAAGATATTATGGATTGCGAAATAAAAGCAATCTTTTTAAGAATGTCATAAAGTTAAATAAAAAACAATTAAATATTATTAAAAAATTACCTAAAGAATTAAATCAAAAGGAACTTGATATATTAGGTAAAAAGTTGATTGGTAGTGCGATTGTTGAAGAAAAAGATTATAAAAATATCCCTAAATCTTTAAAAGAAGCCATTTTTTGTAAAAATTGTTGTGCTAATGACTTTATTATTCCGGGTTTAGAATTTAATAATGACGGTTTATGTCCAATGTGTCAAACAAAAGAAGAGACAAAATGGATGAAAGCGGTTATCCCAATTATTAATAATATTCCTAAATCAAAAAAATCTCGTTTTGATGTTGCAGTTTTTTATACCGGTGGAAAAGATTCAACCTTTTTACTTTATTATCTTTCTAAAATAAAAAATTTAAGAGTCTTAGCTTTGACTTGGGAAATTCCTTATATGTCTTTATCAGCAAAACTTTCAATTGAAGGAGCTAAGAAAAAATTAGATAAAGTAGAGTTTGTTTCAAGAAAAATTGCTAATGAAACTTTAAAAAAGATTTATTCAAAATTGTACGAATTAAGCGAAAATACTTGTGCTTGTCCTTCTTTAGCATATGTACTTTTTTATGAAATATTAGTAGATGAAAAAATACCTTATTTTGTTGCCGGAAATGAGCCTGTACAAATGAAAGGACTTTATTATAACAATATGGCTCCAAAAATCGCTTATAAATTTGGAAATAATAATTTTTTAAACTTTTTAATTTCCATAGGGAGAGTTTTAACACTTCATCCTCCATTTAAAAAAGGGCAATTTCAAACTTTGTTAACAATGAAACAGTTAGCTTATGGGGACAACATTTTTAAAAAAATCGCTGGATATAAAAATGAATTATTAAATAATGTTTGTGCGGCGATTAATGAAGTACCATCTATAGTAAAACCTTTAAAAAGAGTAATAAGAAGAAGTTCTTGGACTGGAAATATTCCCGCTTTTGTTCAAATTGATCTAAATGATATTTCCGATGGTGTTTATGATTGGCGAAAAGTAAAAAATATATTAATGGAAGAATGTGGATATGTGGCTCCTGAAAGTTTAAATAAAGGTTTGCATACTTCTTGCCAAATCGAAAAATGTAAAGAACACAGTCAATTTATCCGTTTTTATAATATGAAATCAACTATGATTCCTTTTTCTGCTTTAGAAATATCGTTAGCTAGTCGAGATGGGAATATCACAAGAGAAGAAGGAATAAAAGAAATGAAAGAAAGTTTAGGTTTTTCTTTAAATGAAGTTGATGAATGTAAAATTATGAAAGAGTATTTTAAAAAATGAATGCAGTAATTTATATTTCTTACACTTTTAATTCCGAAAGTATCGCTAAATTTTGTAGCGAATATTTAAATTTTCGTCTTATTAGAGCAGATAAAATTGATTTAGAAGCTAATTTTAATAATGTTGTGTTGGTTTTTCCTATACATAGTGAAGACGCTCCTAAAATAATAAAGAATATTTTAAAAAATATAAAATGTAAAAAGATGATCGTAATTGCCTCTTATGGAAGGATTAACCAAGGAAATATAATTTATCGAATAAGATATAAATACAGAATGCCACTTGTTGGAGGATGTTATTTTCCAACAAAACATTCCTATTTAAAATTTGACGATTGCATTTACAATTATACTCTTTTAATACCTTTATTAAATAAATTTGATTCGGTTGAATTAATCGATGTTCCAAAAGAAAAATCTACTTTTGGTTATAACTTTTTTCCTATTTTAAGAGCTAAGTATAATATAAAAATTTTTAAAAATAAAATATGTAAAGAATGCAATTTATGCGGCCAAAATTGTTTTAATAAAGCTATAAAAAATGGAAAAATTAATAAAAATTGTATTCGATGCTTAAGATGTGTCAAAATTTGCCCAAATCAATCTTTGGATTTCAAAATGAAACCGATATTAAAATTATATTTAAAGAAAGAGAAAAAGGCCGAACCAACAATCTATTTATAAAAATATTTACACGTGGAAATTTTTTTATTCGATTGTTTTCTACTCTTTATTTTTATATAAATCTAATAAAACACTTTAGATAAAAAAGCATTGGTCAAATTTATTTTCATATATTACAATATTAATCAGAAAGAAAAAATAAATTTGAAAGCATAATTAAGGACTCATTTTAGTGCAAGTTTTTTGCTCTAATAATATAAATAATAATTAAAAAAGGAGGAGTCGACCAATGGACAAAATAGTCATTCTAGACTATGGAAGCCAATATAATGAATTACTCTTAAGAAAATTAAGAGATAATGGCGTCTATAGTCTCTTGTTACCAAAAGATACAAGTAAAGAAAAAATCGAAGATCTTCATCATGTTAAAGGCATCATCCTTTCAGGTGGACCTGGCGTTATTCAAGATAGCGATGACAAATTATTTGATGAAAGATTACTTGAACTTAACATTCCAATTTTAGGAATTTGCTATGGCATGGAAGCTTTAGCAAGACATTATGGTGCGAAAATCGAATCAATAAAGGACAGAGAGTATGATAAACACGTTGTTCGTGTGAATACAAATTGTCCTTTATTTTTAGACATACCTGAAGAAACTGTTGTTTATATGACTAAAAACGACCGTGTACTTAATTTGGAAGGAGTCGAAGAAATCGCTGAAAGTGCTTCAAGTGGTTTAGTTGGATTCTCTAACGATTATGTTTTTGGACTTTTATTCCATCCTGAACTTGATGCAACTGAATATGGCGTAAAAATCTTACAAAACTTCATTAATATCTGTGGATGTAACGGACACTGGACAATCGATTCATTTATTGAAAATAAAATTAAAGGAATGAAGAAAGTCATTGGTGATAAAAAAGTTATTTTAGGTTTATCAGGTGGTGTTGATAGTGCGGTTACTGCATTACTCTTACATGAAGCTATTGGAGATAATTTAACTTGCTTATTTGTTGAAACCGGCTTACATAGATATAACGAATATAATGTTATCGTTAAACGTTTTGAAGAAAATTTCAAAATTAAAGTCCATGTTGCTGATGAAGGTGAACTTTTCTTAGGTAGACTTAAAGGAGTTGTTGATCCAGAAGAAAAACGTAAAGTTATTTCATCGACATTCGTTGAAGTATTCAAAAAATATGCTGATAAACTCGGACATTTTGATTTCTTAGCTCAAGGCACACTTTATAGTGATATCAGAGAATCTAAATGGGGTGGTAAGAGCAAGGTTATTAAAGATATTCCTTCAGATATTGGCTGGGAAATTATTGAACCAATTAAACAATTAACTAAAGATGAAGTCAGAAGTGTTGGTAAACGTTTAGGATTAGATGATTCATTTATTAACCGTCAACCATTCCCTACTCCAGGTCTTGCTATTAGAATTATTGGTGAAGTTACACTTTTAAAACTTGAAATCTTAAGAGAAGCAAATGAAATTCTTTCTCAAGAAATAAGAAAAGCACATCTTGAAAGAGATATGTATCAATATTTCTGTGTCTTAACTAATATTGATAGTGTTGGTGTTGAAGGAAATAATAAGATTTATTATCACACTGTTGCTATTAGAGCAGTTACTTCAATTGATGGAATTAATGCTGATTTCTATCACTTCGATATTGAATTCTTAGCTAGAGTTTCAAGAAGAATTGTTAATGAAGTTGCTGGTGTTAATAGAGTAGTTTATGATATTACTACAAAACCACCATCCACAATTGAATATCAATAATATCTATTAGATAAAAGGGAAGATTATTCTTCCCTTTTTTAGTTAAAGAATAACTTTGTCATATATTTTAATTTCTAAACTTGACTAGTGAGTTTTATTGATTAATATTTTAAGTAATCGGATTTAAAAATAATAAGAGGAAAAGGACATGCTATTTTCATCAAATAATAAACTTGTATTAATTGGCGGTAGTAACGTCGATTTTATTGCAACTAGTTTAAAACCAATAATTAACGGAACATCAAATATTGGTAAACTTAAAATCTCATTTGGTGGAGTCATGAAAAATGTTGCTTATGATTTAAAGATCTTAAATGACAATTTTATATTTTTAACTGCAATTGGAAATGATTTATATGGAAAAGAATTAAAAGAAGAACTTAAAAATGCTTCAATTAATTTTATTTTTCCTAAATCAAATAGAATTTCTTCAACTTATTTAGCAATTAATAATGAGAAAAATGATTTATATGTTTCAGTTTGTGATAATCAAATTATTGATTGTATTTCGCCATTTTTCTTATCAAAAAACCAAAAAATCTTAGAAAACAGTGAATATATTTGTTTAGATGCGAATTTAAGTGATGAAACAATTAAATATATTTTTACTAACTTTTCTCATAAAAAAATTATGGTTGAAGGAGTTTCAATTCCTAAAATAATTAAATTTAAACCATATTTAGATAAGATCCATGTTTTAAAGTGCAATGTTGGTGAAGCAAAAGCTTTAGTAAATTATGGTGTTAAAGATGAAGATTTACCTCAAAAGTTAGTAGAAACTGGTGTTAAAAAATTCATCGTTTCTAATAAAGAAGCTGATGTTATCGCTTATGATGGTTCTCACGTGGAAAAATTTTTAGTAGATAAGTTAGAAAATATCGTAAATTCAAATGGAGCAGGAGACGCTTTGTTTGCAGGGTTTACCCATGTTTACACAAAAAATGAAGACTTTGAAGGAGCAATAAAATTTGGAATTAAACTTGCTAGATACGTCCTTCAAAGTGAAGAAGCATACTCTTTAGAGTCAAAAGAACTCGTTTTAGGTAAATAATTTTAAAAATTTTTAAAAAAATGAGAGGATTTTTCAAATTCCAGCATTCTTGTATATAGAGGGGGTTAAAATTTCTTTACTTTAAGGGTTGATTCTTTTATACTTATTAAGCACTTTTATATAGTTTACTATATAGGGTCGCTTCTCTGCTTATTTGAAAAATTAATAAGCCAGATGTCCAAAGGGAGGTATGAAAGATATGAAAAAGTACGAAATCATGTACATTCTCAAATCAACCCTTGAAGAAGCTGATAGAAAAGCTGAAATCGAAAAATTAGCAAAATTATTAACAAATAATGGTGCTAAGGTTACAAAAACCAACGAATGGGGCGCAAGAGACCTTGCTTATGAAATCAAAAAAGAAAAGAAAGGTTACTATGTTGTCTTAAAGGTTGAAGCTGAACCTGCTGCTTTAAAGGAATTTGATCGTCTCACAAAGTTCGATAGCAATGTATTAAGATACTTAATTACTGTCGACCACGAATAAAAAGGAGATAGAAAAATGATTAATCGTGTAGTTTTAGTAGGTCGTATCACTAAAGAATTAGAAATCAGAAGAGGTGTTAGCGGAGTTGGCGTTTTACCATTTACTCTTGCTATTGATTCTGTAAGAAAAGATGCTCAAGGAAATAGAATGACAAATTTTATTCCATGTAGAGCAATTGGAAATACCGCAGAAATTATGGAAAGATATTGCACTAAAGGAAGTTTGGTTGCAGTTGATGGCTATATTCAATCTTCTAGATATGAAAAACGTGATGGAACAAGTGCTACTTCAATTGAAGTCGTTGTTCAATCAATGACACTTTGTGATAACCGAAAAAGCGCACAAAAAATGGAAGATAACTCATTTAGTCAAGTTGATGGAAATACTTCCGGCTATCAAAGCGATATTAATAATAATGTCGATGATACCGATTATTCCCAAATGGATTTAGCTGATGATGATCTCCCATTCTAAAATCTAATTTTAAAGATTAAAGAAAGGAGAAGAGAATGGCATATATCAAGAAAAGAAGTAAGAAAAAAGTTTGTTACTTCACAAAAAATAAAATCAAATTCATCGATTATAAAGATGTTGATTTATTAAAGAAATTTATTTCTTCATCCGGAAGAATTTCTCCAAGAAGAATTACCGGTACAAGTGCTAAATATCAAAGAGAATTAGCAAGAGCTATTAAAAATGCTCGTTATATGGCTCTTTTACCATATATTGAAGATTAATTTCTTATTTAGATTATCGTATATTAAAGTCACCTTCGTGGTGACTTTTATTATGAGTTTTATTAATTAATTAATAAAACATAATGAATTAATGTATAATTATAAAAGTATTTTAGTAAAGAAAAGATAAATTATGAGAAAAGTATTAAAAGTTATCCATTTAGTTTCACTTCTTATTTCAATCTTTGAAATATTAGTTTTTGGTATTTTTATTTCTTTATATATTTTAAATATTTGGGATTTACAAACCCATATGGGTGTTGAAGGAATCGGATATTTAACAATCGGTATCATTCTTTTTGATGTTATTGCTTTTTCAACATTTGTTTTAATTATTTCTCATAATAAATATCGTAATGATTTATCAACAAAAGAAGCTTTAGGAAAAGAAATTTATCAAGCATTCGGATTTGGTGAAATAGGATTCTGTGTTTTTGATAATGAAAATAAAATTGTCTGGGCTAGTGAATTATTCTCAATTAGAGGTGTTGATGTTGTTGGCCAAGATATCTTTGAATGGCAAGAAGGCTTAAAGAAATTTTTAGTTGAAGATGAAGATTATACTGAAACTTTCCAAATTGGTGATTATTTTTATGAAGTTAAATTTTTAAAGAGCAATAATTTATTCCTTTTTAAAGATGTTACTGAATATGAAAATACTGTTGCTTTATATCAAAGAAACTCAGTGGTTTTAGGTATTATCATGATCGATAACTATGCTGAAATTGTTCAAAACAATGAAGATAGTAACGATATAATTCCTCAAATTAAGAATGCAATTGCAAATTATGCAAAAACATATCACTTCATTATTAGAAGTTTTAAGAGTGATTCATTCTTTGTTGTTACCCGTGTTGAAGATTTAGAAAACTTAAAGAAAGATAATTTCTCAATCTTAAATCAGGTTAGAGCAATTGGTAAAAAAGAAGATGTTAATACAACATTATCAGTTTCTTTTGCTTATGATTTCTCTTCAATTTCACAAAATAATGAAATGGCTTCAACCGCTTTAAGTATTGCAATGAGTAGAGGTGGCGACCAAGTCGTTATTGCTCAAATGAATCATGAACTTGTTTTCTATGGCGGAAATAGTGAAGCTGGAGAAAGCAGAAATAAGGTTAAAGTTAAGAGTGATGCAAATGCACTTTTAAATCATATTGAAAACTTTAAAGATAAAAAAATCTTTATTATGGGCCATAGAGAAATGGATATGGATGCTTTAGGTTCTGCTTTAGGAATTTATGCTATTTGTAGACATAAAAAATGCCATGATTTCCATATTGTTTTTGATCATGCTTCAACTGAAAAGAAAACAAGATATGCTTTTATGACATCTTTCCCAAAAGCACAATTTGATAGCATGACAATAAGTCCTAAAAAAGCTCTTGATGAATGTGATCCAAGTTCACTCCTCATTATTGTTGATGTTAACAGTGCTGGCCAATCTATTTGTGAAGATTTATTTGATAAAACTGAAAAATATATTGTTATTGATCACCATAGACAAACTGGAAAAGTTATCGAAAATCCTTTATTAAAGATTATCGATACTTCTGCTTCAAGTGCTTCAGAATTGGTTAGTGAACTTATTAAATATGGTTCAACTTTCCCACCAATTCCCCTTGAACCTAAGTTTGCAACTATTATGCTTGCAGGTATTTTCTTAGATACTCAATTTTATAAAACAAAAACAACTGGAATTAGAACTTTTGAATCTTCAATGTTATTAAAAGAATACGGAGCAGATAACCATGAAGCTGACGAATTTTTAAAAGATGAAATTCAAGAATACGGTGCAGTTATTAGTATTGTTCAAACGATGAAAACCCCTTATTCAGGAGTTGTTTATTGTACATGTAAAGATGATGAAGTATTAGATGGTGCAACTTTAGCAAAAGCAGCAAATCAATGTCTCCAAATTAAAGGAAATAATGCTTCATTTGTTATTGCTAGAGTTGGTGAAAATGAAGTTAAAATCTCAGCTCGAAGTGATGGAAAAATTAATGTTCAATTAATTTGTGAAAAACTTGGCGGCGGCGGACATTTAAATTCTGCTGCAACTTCTATGTTTGATATTAGTGTTGAAGATGCTGAAAAGAGACTTTTAGAAGTATTAAATTCTGCTCTTGATGAGGCAAGAAAGAATTTGGAAGGTGAAGAAGGAGAATAATAAGTTATGGAAGTAATTTTACTTAAAGACGTTAAAGGTGTTGGTAAAAAAGGCGAAACCAAAACTGTTAGTGATGGTTATGGAAATAACTATTTAATTAAAAATAAATTAGCAGTTAGAAAAACCGAAGGTTCTGTAGTCTTTTTAGAAAAAGAAAAAGCTGCACAAGCTGAAAAAGAAGAACAATTACGTTTAGAAGCTATAAAGAATAAAGAAAAATTAGAAACTATTACTTTAGAATTTAAAGCTAAAGCTCAAGGAACTGGTAATATGGCAGGAACTATTTCAACTAAAGAAGTTGAAGAAAGATTAAAAAAAGAATACGGAATTATAATCGACAAAAGAAAATTTAAAGAAAAATATCCAATTAATGCATTTGGATATACAAATTTAAAAATCGAATTATATAAAGGTGTTGTTGGAACAATTAGAGTTCACGTTAGTGAAGATAAATAGTTTATGGATTTAACTTTTTTACACGATGATGAATTAGAAGCGATAGTTTTAGGAGCTATGCTTACTGACAAAAGATGTGCTTTAGAAGGTGTTTCTATTTTAGAAATAGCTGATTTTTTTAGTGCAAACGTTGGTCATCGTGAAGTTTTTAAAGCTATGGTTCAACTCGATATTGCTGATAGTTCGATTGATGTTAGTAATGTAACCGCTCAATTAAAACAAAATAAGGTTTATGACGATATCGGTGGATTCGATTTTTTAGCTTCTTTAATGGAAACAGTTACTGTTTATCAAAACTTTGATGAATATGTAAAAAAATTACAAGAATTTAAATTATTAAGAAAACTAGTTGATGTTTGCGAGGAAACAATAGATAAAGCAACTACAAAAAGTATCGAATCAATCGGTAATTTCTTAGCAGTCACTGAAAAAAATATTGGTGAAGTCACTTCAAAAAGAAAGATTTCAGAATTCCAAAAAGCTGAGGATGTTGCAAAAATTGTTGGAAGTTTAATTCAAAAAGGAAAACAAGGAATCGAAGGTTTAGTTACTGGTTTTTCTGATTTAGATACTCAAATGGGCGGTATCGGAAATGGCCAACTTATCGTTGTTGCTGCTCGTCCTGGTATGGGTAAATCAATGCTTGCTTTAAATATTTGCTATAACATTGCAAGAAGAGTTAATAGCCCAATTGCTTATTTCTCTAACGAAATGAGTAATGAAGAATTAATGAGAAGACTTTTTGCTGTTGCTAGCGGTATTCCTCAATGGAAAATTAATAAAAATATTTTAAGTAATTCTGAAAGATTACTTATTAGTGATGCTGAAAATGAAATATCAAAAACTAATCTTTATTTTGAAGAATCAACAGCGATAACTATTGATGATATTTGTTTAAAATGTCGTAAATTAAAAGAGCAAAGAGAAGATTTAGCTT
Organism: uncultured bacterium; assembly: GCA_949299395.1. Classification (GTDB taxonomy): domain Bacteria; phylum Bacillota_I; class Bacilli_A; order RFN20; family CAG-826; genus Onthovivens. Next base: position 39,770 of record CASGAB010000002.1, read on the forward strand.
TAATTGTTATCGACCACTTAGCAAATATCCAAGAAGGTAATCATCGTTTTACTTCCGATCAAGAAAAAATCGCATATTGTTCAAGAACATTAAAAACTTTAGCTCTTGAACTCAATGTTCCTATTATTATTGTTGCTCATATTAATAGAAATGCAGAAAAGAAAGAAAATCGTATACCTGAATTAAGTGAACTTAGAGGAAGTGGTGCGATTGAAAACGACTGCGATAAAGCTTTACTTTTATATCGTCAAGGATACTATTCAAGACAAGGTATTGCTGTTAAAGAAAAGAAAGGTTTTGGTAACGCTCCATTAAATAATAATGGTGAAGAAAATCCTGTCGAAGTTAATGAAGACGATAATAAAGGCGAAAAAATGGATATTATCGTTGCTAAAAATAGACAAGGTGGAACTGGAAAAGTTTCATTATTATTCTTCCCAGCAATTGGTCGATTCTCAAGTGTTAGCGATATTAAATACGACGATAGCGAATTCTATTACGAGGATAACTAATTAAGTGGAATTTATAAATATTGTAAGCGGTTCTAAAGGCAATGGTTCTATGCTTATTGAAGGAAGAACCATTATTTTAATTGATGCCGGTTGTGGAATAAGGAAATTAAAAAATGAACTTAAAGAAAGAGGCTTAACTATCGAAGATATTAGCTATATTTTATTAACTCATAATCACAATGATCATATTAAAACTTTAGATAAATTTCCTTTAGAAAAAGTTTATTGTTTAAGAAAAGTAGTTAGTTTAAAAAATAAAAAGCACTATTTAGAGTTTGATAAAAACTATGATTTTGGTGATTTTAAAGTTGAACTTTTAAGAACTAGCCACGATAGTGAAGCTTATTGTGGATTCCTTTTTATAGATAAAGTAACTAACGAGAAACTTGGTTTTGTTACAGATACTGGTTATATCGAACTAGATACTTTAGAAAAAATTAGGAATTTAGATTATTACTATTTTGAAAGTAACCACGATTTAGAACTTTTAATTTCTTCTGCTAGAAGTGATCTTTTAAAAGCTCGAATTGCTTCTTATAAGGGTCACCTATCTAATGAACAAGCCGCTATATATTTATCTTATATAATAGGAGAAAATACTAAAAAAATTCTTCTAGCTCATTTAAGTGAAGAATGTAATTCACCATTTTTAGCTTTAAAAACCGTTTATGAAATCTTTAAAGATAAAAATATCGATTATGATAAATACGATATTCGCTGTTTATCTCAACGTGAGGTTACAAAGTTATGATAAAAATAAATATTTATGCAGTTGGTTCAATAAAAGAAAAGTTTTTTAAAGATGCAATTAATGAATATTCAAAAAGACTTTCTAAATATTGTAAATTAAACATCGTTGAAATTAATGAAGTAAAACTTCAATCAAGTGATGATCCTTCTAAAATAAAAGAAAAAGAAGGAGAAGAAATCTTAAAAAGAGTTAAAAGTAGTGAATATTTAATTGCTTTAGATCTTAATAAAAAAGAATATTCTTCTGAAGAATTATCTAACCATTTATCTTCATTAATTGATAATGGAAAAGGCGAAATTGCTTTTATTATTGGAGGAACAATCGGTTTAGGAGATAACATAAAAGCAAAAGTTAATGAATCAATTACTTTTTCTAAACTTACTTTCCCTCATCAACTTATAAGAATATTTTTACTAGAACAAATCTATCGCTCTTTTAAAATTATGAAAAATGAAAGTTATCACCATTAAAAGTTTTATTGCAAAATATTTAGGAGTTAAAAAAAAAAAACAAAATATGGAATTTAAAGAATTTGATCACTTAACTAAAAACGTTGATAAAGTATATGATGCATTTGTTCCTTCTTATATATTAGAAGATGGTTCAATTTTATATGTCGAACCTAATTTTTATACTCAACTTATTAATTTAAAATTACATTTTGATAAAGAATTTGAGACTGTCTTAAATTCAATTTTTGAAATCACTAGAAAAAATAAAAAAGTTATCTTTACTGCAGATTTTGATTCGCCATTAATCCTTGATAAAGAGGACTTTATTTATAGAGATATTAACGATGTTTTAGCATATAATCATCTTTCAATTGATGTCAAAATTAATCCAGAAAGTGATTGGAAAGACTAAAATAAGTAAAATGTAAGTGCTTACATAATTATTAATACTTTCTTAATATTTAAAGATACGCCGATAACCATCGGTGTTTTTTATATTAGTAGTTATATAGTATGTTTATTTTAATAATCAATTTTGATATTATACGTGCAATGTTAAAGATATATCTTTAACGGATTACTAAATAGGGTATATCGATGCAAAATGGTGCATCACTTCCAGCCTGAAGCCAAAGTTTAGGGGCTACCCACATATATTATTAAAATTAGATAAAAAGATTAGTTTCTAACTTATATATCTGAAATATTAGTGTGGGATGGATTAGGACAGTTAAAAGATAGCCACACTTTTTTCTTTATATAAGGAGGAAATTATTAAATATGAAGAAAAATACTTTATTTGTTGCTCTCGGAGCATTAGGTTTAGTCTTAGGCGTTGCTTCTTGTGGTAACTCAACTTATGAATACGCTTTAGTTACAGACGTCGGTGATATTGATGATGAATCATTCAACCAAACTTCATGGGAAGCTTTAAAAGATTTCGCAGAAAAAAATGACAAAACATATCAATACTACAGACCAACAGAAGATTCAACAAATGCTAGATTAGCTGCAATCGATCAAGCTGTTCAAAGAGGTGCAAAAATTATTGTTTGCCCAGGCTTCTTATTCGAAGACGCAGTTTATGAAGCTCAAACAAAATATCCAGATGTTAAATTTGTTTTATTAGATGGTAAACCACATACAGCTGACAATTCTACATATGAAACAAAAGAAAATACAGTTTCAATCATTTATCAAGAAGAAATTTCAGGCTTCTTAGCAGGTTATGCTGCAGTTATGGATGGTAAAAAATCATTAGGTTTCTGTGGTGGTATGGCTGTTCCGGCTGTCCAAAGATTCGGTAGTGGTTTCGTCCAAGGTGCTAACGTTGCTGCTAATGAATTAGGCATCGTTGACGAAGTTACAGTTAAATACTACTATGCTGGTGCTTTCCAAGCTACAGATGAAGCTACAGCAAAAATGAAAACATGGTACACTGGTGGTGTCGAAACAGTCTTCGCATCTGGTGGTAAAGTTTATCAATCAGTCCTTGAAGGTTGTAAAACAGGCGGTGCTGACGCTACATGGATTGGTGTTGACGTTGACCAATCAGGTGTTGATCCAAAAGTTTTAACTTCAGCTGTTAAAGGTTTATACGAATCAGTTCAATCAGCATTAGAAATTTATTATAACGATGCATGGTCTGAAATCGGTGGTGAAGACTACAATTTAGGCTTAAATGCTGAATTCGGTAGCGTTGCTGCTAAAGATTATGTTGGTCTTCCAACAACTGACGAAGCATGGAGATTTGAATCTTTCACAAAAGATCAATACAATGCACTTCTCAACGAAATTAAATCTGGTAATATCGAAATTGATAACAGCGATACAACAGCTCCAACTGTTGATATCGATGTTACTTATGAATCACCATTCGCAAACGCAGAATAATTTTGATAATTTATAATTTGAGGGCAGGCAGCGTAAATTACCCTGCCGCCCTTTTTTTAATTAATATAAGATGAGGTAATTTATATGGACGATAATTATGTTATAGAAATGGAACATATTTCTAAGTCCTTTCCAGGTATCAAAGCAAACGATGATATTACAATTCGTTTAAAAAAAGGTGAAATTCATGCTCTTTTAGGTGAAAATGGAGCTGGAAAATCCACTTTGATGTCAATTTTATTTGGTTTTTATCAACCAGATGAAGGCGTAATCAAAATTAACGGACAAGAAGTAGAAATTAAAGATCCAAACCAAGCAAACGATTTAGGTATTGGCATGGTTCACCAACACTTCAAATTAGTTGAAGTTTTTACAGTTTTGGAAAATATTATTTTAGGTGTCGAACCAACAAAATATAAACTTTTTTTAACTAAGAAAGAAGCAAGACAAAAAGTCTTAGATTTAGCTGAAAAATATGGCTTAGAAGTTGATGTCGACGCTAAAATTGAAGATATAACTGTTGGTATGCAACAAAAAACGGAAATTTTAAAGATGCTTTATAAAGATAATGACATCTTAATTTTCGATGAACCAACAGCAGTTTTAACTCCACAAGAAATTCAAGAATTACTTATAATCATGAAAAACCTTGCTAAAGAAGGCAAGTCTATTCTTTTTATTTCTCATAAATTAGATGAAATCATGGATGTAAGCGATACTTGTTCAGTTTTAAGAAAAGGTAAATTAGTTGCTACTAAGAAAATTAGTGAAACTAATAAAGAAGAATTATCAAGATTAATGGTAGGAAGAGATGTTTCTTTTTCTGTTAATAAAAAAGACCCAGAAGTTGGAGATACAGTTTTAAAAGTTAGAGACCTTGTTATGGCGGATAAGATCCATAAAGGTGTTGATATTGTTAATGGCGTCTCATTTGATGTTAAAAAGGGCGAAATCGTCTCCATTGCTGGTATCGATGGTAACGGTCAATCTGAATTAGTTTTTGGAATCACAGGTTTAGAAAAAGTTAAAGGAGGAAGTATATCTTTTAACGAAGTTGATATTACAAATGAATCAATTTTTAAAAGAAATAATTTAGGTATTGCTCATATTCCTGAAGATAGACATAAACATGGCTTAGTTCTCGATTATCCTTTAGATTACAACGCTGTTTTAGAAAATTATTGGAAACCAGATTTTACAAAAATTAAATTCTTATTAGATAAGAAAAAAATTAGAGACTATTCTGATTCATTAATTGAAAAATATGATATTAGAAGTGCTGAAGGCAGCAAAACAATAGTTAGAAGTATGTCTGGTGGTAACCAACAAAAAATTATTGTTGCTAGAGAAATTGATCGTGATCCAGAATTATTAATTGCTGTTCAACCAACTAGAGGACTCGACGTTGGAGCAATTGAAAATATTCATAAACAAATTGTTGCTGAACGTGATGCTGGTAACGCTGTTTTATTAGTATCTTTTGAACTTGATGAAGTTATGGATTTATCAGACAGAATTTTAGTTATGTTTAACGGAAAAATTGTTGGTGAATTCAATCCAAAAGAAACGACACCAGAAGAGTTAGGTCTCTATATGGCTGGTGCAAAATCTAATTATGAATTTAATGAGGAGGTAGCAACAAATGAAGAAAACTAATTTTTCATGGAAAGAATTAGGAACAAGAAGTGTTACTGTTTTAAAATCTCAACCTGCACTTAAAACTTATTCCTCTTTACTTTGTATCTTTGTCTCATTAATTATCGGTTTAATATTCCTTTTAACAATGGATGCTGCAAACGCATTCTCTGAATTTATAAATATGTTAACCGGTGGTTTACAATATGGAAGTTCAAACTTCTTTGCTATTTTAGCAAAAACTGCCCCATTATTATGCTGTGGTCTTTCAATTGTTTTTGCTAATAAAACTGGTATGTTTAATATTGGTGTTGCAGGACAATACACTATTGGTATTCTCGGTAGTTTAATGTTTGCACTCCAATTTAATTGTCCTTGGTATGTTTGTATTTTAATGGCTATAGTCTTCGGTGCTATATGGGCTTCAATTCCTGGCTTATTAAAAGCTTTCTGTAATGTTAATGAAGTTATTTCTGGCATTATGTTGAACTGGATTGCTCTTTTCTTTACAAACTATTCGTTCCAAACATATTTAAATGGATGTGTTGATATTTCAAAAGGCTCAAAGACATTTGCCTTAGCAATGAAAAATCCAAGTGCATTAATCCCAGACTTTGGTTTAGGATCATCCACAGGTGGCTACTTTACAATTTCTATTTTCATTGCTATTCTCGCAGCTATATTAGTTTGGTTTATTATGTCTCATACAACTTTAGGTTTCCAACTTAAGGCAAGCGGTCTTAATAAACACGCTACTAAATATGCTGGTATTAAAGAAAAGAGAAATATTATTATTTCTATGGCAATAAGTGGTGCTTTAGCTGCTTTAGGTGCTTCATTATTCTATTTAGCTGGTTTAGAAGAATGGTCTGTTCAAGCATCATCAGCTTTACCTCAAGTTCCGTGGAATGGTATCGTTGTTGCATTCGTTGGACAATTATCACCTATCGGAACAATCTTTGCTTCAGTATTTACAACTTTAATTTCTCATGGTGCTAGATTTATGTTACAAACATCATTCCCTGCAGAAATTGGTGACTTTATTACTGGTTTAATCGTTTACTTATCAGGTTTGACTAATTTAGCAGTTATTCTTGTTAATAAATATTTAAGAAACAAGAAAGAAAAACAAGAGTTGGCATTAGCTGGTGCTAGTGGTGAAACAGTAACCACAGAAGAAGTTTCTGCAGAAGAAAATAGCGAAACTCTTGAAGAAAACTCTGACAAAGGAGGTAATGAATAATGGCTGATCAATTCTTACTTTTATTATCATATATGTTAATTTTTGCCGCTGCGCTTTCCTTTGTTGCTTTAGGCGGTATGTTCTCAGAAAGAAGTGGTATCATCAACATTGGTCTTGAAGGTATCATGGTCATCGGTGGATTCTGTGGACTTTTAACTTTAAATGCTTTAGCAGGTGCAGGAGTCAATCCATTCTTAGTTGTTGTTATTACAATTTTAGTTTCTATCGCTGCTGGTATGGCTTATTCACTATTGCTAGCAGTAGTTGCTATTCAATTTGGTGCTGATCAAACATTAACTGGTACAGCATTAAATTTATTAGCTACAGCTATTTCACTTATCTTTGCTAAAAGATTAAGTGGCGGTGTCTCAACTTCAATTAACTTCTCAAATGATTACTTTGTTTATGATTTAGGACATTCCTTCTCAATTAACCTTTTCTTAGTTCTTGCAATCGTTGTCTTAGTTATTGCAATTATAGTTTTGTATAAAACTAGATTTGGTTTAAGATTAAGATCTTGTGGTGAAAATCCAGCTGCTGCAGATAGCGTTGGTATTAATGTTAAAAAATATCGATATGCTGGCGTCTTAATTTCAGGTGCTTTAGGTGGAATCGGAGCATTGGCTTACATTCTTCCAACAGCTTCATTCTGGAATTCATCAACCGGTGTTGCTGGTTTCGGTTTCTTAGCTTTAGCTATTATGATCTTTGGTCAATGGAAACCATTAAGAATTGGAATTATTTCATTATTATTCTCATTCTTCTTATCATTATCTTATGTTTATTCAGGTATTTTCGAAGCAATCTTCGGATTCACATTAACTGCAAAAGATGGTGTTACATCTGAATTATTTAGAATGTTACCGTTTATCGCTTCACTTATTCTTCTTGCCTTTACCTCTAAAAACAGTAGAGCTCCAAAAGCAGAAGGTATACCTTACGATAAATCTAGAAGATAAAATTTATAATTTAAAGCAATTTAAAACCCCGTTTCTAATCGAAATGGGGTTTTTGTTATCCACAAAGTTTTCAACAAAGTTATCAACTTTTTATTAAATTTATATTAATTTTACATAAAAAGTGAATAAAAATCGAGACTCGTAGCATTCTTGCTTGTAAAGGCATCGCAAGGGAGTGGCGATGAACCTTTATATAATAAGCATTAGAATTGACCCAATTCTAATGCTTAAATAGGAGTTTTTTATTTATTTTCTTCTACTTGAGGATTATTTTCTTTTTTATCTTTTAAAACTCTTAATCTAATACAAACAAGTGCTGAAATAAATGCTATTCCTAAAACAACGTGTCCAATTCCTGCTAAACCTGAAATCATAGCGTCCATTCCATTAGTTAATTCTGTTCCTAATACTTGAAGTGTTCCTCTTACAAGCATCATAACTCCAGCGATATTTAATCCAACATGATAGCAAATTAATCCATGTTTAAACCCAGTAGCAATTTTATCTTTATTTTCTTTATCAAACATTTTAAATTTTGCATCTAAAAGTAAGAAAAGAAGGAAGAAGATTACACCTAAAACTAAATAGTGGGAATGAACAACTCCTAAAGTAGTGTTATTAGCAACTGTGTCATATTCCATAAATTTAGTGAATTCACGATAAAATACTCCACTTGCTGCGCCAATACAAGCATAAATTAAAGCTGAATTAATTAAGAATTTTTTCATTTTTATTACTCCTTTGACTTATAAGTAATATTATTTGTTCTTAAATTTATTAATATTCCTAAGAATAATGTTACAAATCGTATTAATTATTTATCTTTTTTAAACCCAAAATTGATAAATAATTAATTAATTCCTTAACGTTTTCGTCATCGCTATAAAAAACCATATGATGATTTCCTAAAGGCTTTGTTAAGAAATAATTAATATCTTCGATTGAATTTAATCTAATTCGTATCTGAGTTCTACATAAATTGAATTTGTTTAAGTTTTCTTCAATATTGCCTTTAAGTAAAACATAACTATCAAGTAAAGACGAAATTCTAAAAATATAAATAGTTTTAGAAGTATCAAGTTCGCCTTTAATTCCAATACCAATGTTTGATTCAAAATGAGTATTAAATTTATAAGAGGTAGTCATTTTTAAAGGAATTGTACAATGAGCTAAAACTAATTCATTATTTTTAAAGTTTAAATAAGATGGATTCGCCATAAATGATGGTTTATGAAGTATTTTTCTAATTAAAAACATCGAAATTAATGCTCCGATATCACCTTCACATCCACCAATTATCCCTTCATCGTTTAATAAAGCTAGTGCTAAACACGAAGTGGATTTAACTGTATCTAAAAGATCAAAACATCTAATAGTTAAACCTTTTAACGAATATTTATTTACTAAATTTCTTAGAGCGAGATAAATGTGATATGCTTTTTTAAGTTCTTCATAATCAAATGTAGCATTAAAAAGTTCTGGAGCTAAGTCCTCATTATGTTTTTTATATTCATCAATCAATTCTTTAGTGGAGATATTAACTAGTTCAATATTAAATTTATCTTTTAAAATTTTGTTATCAACAGAGCTAGAAGAGATTAACCAATCTGATGGTTTTCCAATAACTCCTAAATAAGATGGTTTAGTTTCGTTATTACAGATTTCAATAATTCTTTTAGCGATATAATCATTTTCCCCATGTAAAATCTCACCTTTTAGGCTGTTATTTTGCAAATAAGTAAGAATTTCTAAAGCAGCAGGTAAAGAATTATTGTGTGAATAGGTTAAAAAACGATATGGAGCTTTAAAATATTTAAAGTTTTTCAAAAATTCGTTTTCACTTCCTCCACTCTCAATCAAGATAAGTGATAAATCTGCATCATTGTAGAATTTAGTTACATCTTCAACATAATTAAACACATAATTAGTTAAATCTTTTAAAGATAATAAAAGTTTTTCGCGTTCTGAGCGAATATATTCTTCGTCATGAAGTGAAGATTTTATAGCATATATATTAATTTTCATACCTAATTTTAATCTTTATTTATCTTAAATATAAATACAAATTTGATTGTGATTACTATTTTCACCGATTTTTTGATAATATATTGAACGTTTATGGCAATTTTATCTTTTTCAAATGTTTCTAAAGTATTTGATAATGAGGTGATTTTAGATCACGTCACTTTTCAAATTAATAAAAATGAAAAAGTTGCTTTAATCGGTTCAAATGGAACTGGTAAAACAACCATAATGAAATTAATTTTAAGAGAAATTGAACCTACTTTAATGAAAAAAGAAGATAAGGTTGGAGAAATTTCTCTTTTAAAAGACATTAAAGTTGGCTATTTAGACCAAAACGCTATTAAAAATATCAATAACACCGTTAAAGAGGAGTTAGAAGAAGTTTTCGCTTCTTATAAATTACTCGAAAAGAAATTAAACGATATCACTGCTAAACTTTCTGACGAACAAAGTAATGAAGAATTGTTAAAAAAATATAATGATATTATAGAAAATCCTGAATATGCAGATAATTTTGACTACGAAAACAAAATTAAGACACTTGTTTCTAAATTTTCTTTTCCTTTATCAATATTAGATAAACAAATCTCATCATTAAGTGGTGGTGAAAGAATGAAAATTGCCTTTATAAAATTACTTTTAGCAAGATTTGATCTTTTACTTTTAGATGAACCTACAAACCACTTAGATATTTCTACCATTGAATGGTTAGAAAATTATTTGAAAGATTATGAAGGAACAATTTTTTTCATTTCTCATGATAGATATTTTATTGAAAAACTATCGAATAAAATTATCGAACTCGAAAGAGCAAAAGTTACAACTTATAACACAACTTATGAGAATTACTTAGTCGAAAAAGAGAATAAATATAAGGAATTAGTTGAGCGTTATAAAAAAGAAGAAGAGATAATGGCCCATTATAAAAAATTTATCGAATATTATCGTTATAAACCACGTTTTGTTGGAAGAGTAAAAGATAGAATAAAAAAGCTCGAACGAATTGAAGAAAATCATATCGCTGAACCAAAAAAAGAAAATAAAAATATTAAGATTAATTTAAGCGGTGGCAATTTAAAAAATAAGGAATTATTAGAAGTAAAAAACTTATTTATTGGTTATCAAAATGAAGATGAAACTGGTGAAGTCTCTCTTTTAAATAACCCAATTTCATTTTCTATTTATGGAAAAGACCGCTTAGCAGTTATTGGAGATAACGGAATTGGAAAAACAACTCTAGTTAAAACTATTTTAGGTCAAATTCCTGCAATTAATGGCGAGATTATTCAAAAAAGAAGTTTAAATATCGGTTATATTAAACAAAATGACCACACTTTTAAAAAAGGTGAAGATATCTTAACTCATTTAAAAAATATTAATACTTTAAAAAGCGAAAGAGAATTAAGAACTGCTTTAGGAAGATTCCTCTTTAAAAAGGAAGAGGTTTTTAAAGATGTTTCCTTTTTATCAAATGGGGAAAAGATGAGAGTTAATCTTTGTGAACTTATGCTTTCTAGCTACGATCTTTTAATATTAGATGAACCTACAAACCATTTAGATATGATTACTAAAGAATGTTTAATCGAAGGTTTAAAAGACTATGAAGGAGCGATAATTTTTATTTCTCATGACCGTTATTTTATTAATGAAATTGCGGATTTTATCCTTTATTTATCAAAAGATATGGTTGAATATTTTGAAGGAAATTATGATGAACTCAAACTCTCTTTAGATAATGAAATTTCTATTAATGAAACAAAAGAAACAATTAAGGAAGAGAAAAAAGAAGAACTAATTTACGATAAAAGAGATGTAAAAGAAAAATTATCGAAAAATATGATTAATGAACTTACTAAAAGAATGGAAGAAATCGAACAAGATTTAGCGACCATTGATACTCTTTTAGAAGAAGATTTTAGCGATTATAAAAAAATTGAAGAACTTCAAGACAATAAAGAAGCTTTAGAAAAAGAATATTTAGAGATATTAAAAAAACTTAATTAATTCTATAATTAAGGTATGTTAAATATCACAACGATAAAAAAATATATCAAAGGAATCGAAGATAATAAGAAAAAAGTTGTTACGGTTTCTATTCTTTCAAAAACGATTGGAATTAAAGAAGAAATTATTAAAGAAGATTTAATTACGCTTATTCCTTTAATTAATTTTGATGACTCCCTTAATTTAAGAGACTATCTCTCTGATTTAAAAAAAGAAGAAGAAAAAATTGAAGAAGGAAGAATAGTTAAAAAAAGAATTGTTAAAAATCATGAAGCGGAAGAATATGAAGGAATTATAGATTATATTTATAAAAACGCTTGTGTTGAAGGGGGAGTTTTAGATCTAGGTTATACTTTAACTCCTAAAGATCTATCAATTATTTCAAAATTACTAACTGAAGAGAAGAAAAAACGGAAATAATTCCGTTTTTTTATTAATTTTGAGTCGTAAAAATAATAATTAATTTTTCTTAATAACTAATGGAAATTGATAATTTAAAAATATATAATATTTTTGTTTAGAAAAATAAGGAGAAATTACAATGGCAGAAATTAAAAAGACAATGCTTAGTGTTGATGGTAATACCGCTGCTGCTTTAATGAGCTATAATTTCACTGAAGTCGCTGGTATTTTCCCAATTACTCCATCTTCACCAATGGCAAACTATGTCGACATTTATGCTTCACAAGGTAAGAAAAACTTTTTTGGAAGCACTGTAAAAGTTTGCGAAATGCAATCTGAAGGTGGTGCTTCTGGTGCAGTCCATGGTGCTTTACAAGGTGGTGCTTTCTCAACAACTTATACAGCATCTCAAGGATTACTTTTAATGATTCCAAACATCTATAAATGGTGTGGTGAATTACTTCCTGCAGTTTTACATGTTTCAGCAAGAAGCTTAGCTACAAGAGCTCTTTCAATCTTTGGTGATCACCAAGACGTTTATTCAATTAGACAAAGTGGAATCGCTCTTTTATGTTCAGATAGCGTTCAAGAAGTCGCTGATTTAGCTAGTGTTGCTCACTTAATCGCAATCGATGCTGAATATCCAGTCTGTCACTTCTTTGATGGTTTCAGAACATCACACGAAATCCAAAACGTTGAATTCTTAGCAGACGAAGAATGGAAAAAATTAGTTCCATGGGATAAAGTTGCTAAATTCAAAGCAAGAGCATTAAATCCACACGGACATGCTGTCACAAGAGGCGGTGCTGAAAATGACGATATCTACTTCCAAGGTAGAGAAGCACAAAATAAACATTTCGAAAATGTTTTACCAATTGCTAAAAAATATTTTGAAAAAGTTAGCGAAATGACTGGAAGAACATATGCTCCATTTGTTTATGAAGGTGCTAGCGATGCTACTAAAGTTATCATTGCTATGGGTAGTGTTAACGAAACAGCTCATGAAGTTGTTGAAGATTTAACTAAAAAAGGTGAAAAAGTTGGTTTAATTAGAGTTCACCTCTATAGACCATTCTCAGCTGAAGATTTAGTTGCTGTTATTCCTTTAACATGTAAAGAATTAGCCGTTTTAGATAGAACAAAAGAATTAGGTAGTGTTGGTGAAGCTCTTTATGAAGATGTCTGCTCAGCATTATTATTACAAGATAAAACAGACCTTAAAGTTATCGGTGGAAGATATGGTTTATCTTCAAAAGATACTCAACCAAAACACATCAAATCAGTTTATGATTGGATGTTAAGTGGTAATGAACACCATAACTTTACAGTTGGTATCAATGATGATGTTACACATCTTTCAGTCCCAGTTGATGAAAATTATGAAATCGCACATACATATACATCATGCTTATTCTATGGTTTAGGTAGTGATGGTACAGTCGGTGCTAATAAATCATCAGTTAAAATTATCGGTGATGCTACACACCAATATGCTCAAGCTTACTTCGCATATGACTCAAGAAAATCAGGTGGTATCACACGTTCACACTTAAGATTTGGTAAAGAACCAATTCATTCAACATATTACGTTGAACACGCAGACTTCATCTCATCATCAGTTGATACATACGTTTTAAAACTCGATATGTTAAAGAATTTAAAGAATGGCGGTACATTCTTACTCAACACTGATATGGATGATGAAACATTAATCGGATCATTACCAGATAGAGTTAAATATCAACTCGCAACAAAGAATGCAAAATTCTATGTTATCGATGCTAATAAGATTGCTCTTGAAATTGGTATGGGTAGACACACCAATACAATTCTCCAAAGTGCATTCTTCTACTTAAATCCACAAATTATGCCTTATGAAGATGCTAATAAATGGATGAAGAAATTAGCAGAAAAAACATATGGTAGAAAAGGTCAAGAAGTCGTCGAACTCAACTATAAAGCAATTGATAGTGGTACAGAAGGATTAAGAGAAGTTAAAGTTGACCCAGCATGGAAAGATTTAGACTTCAAACGTGTCAGAACTGAAACAGGTGATGACTATTTTGATTCATATGTTGATCACATCGGTACACTTGATGGTTACGATCTCCCAGTTTCAAAATTCACAGAATATGAATTATTAGATGGAACAATGAGAGAAGATGTTTCTTTCAAAGAAGCAAGAAGTATTGCTGATAGAGTTCCAGTTTGGAATAAAGACGCTTGTGTCCAATGTAACAACTGTGCATTCGTCTGTCCTCACGCAACAATTAGACCATTCTTATTAACTGAAGAAGAAGTCGCTAAAGGACCAGAAGGTTTAGCAGAATTAACAAAAGATGCAGTTGGTCCAACAGTCCAAGGCTATAAATTCATTATCCAAGTCTCACCAAAAAACTGTGTCGGTTGTGGACTTTGCGTTAAAGAATGTTTAGCTAATAAAACAGCTCAAAAACTTGGAAACGACAAATTCGCTCTTAAGATGGTTGAAGCTAAATCACAATTCGAAAATGAAAAATATGCACAATATTTATTCAAAAATGTCGAATATAAAGCTGATAAATTCCCACTCAACACAGTTAAAGGTGTTGCATTCTTAATGCCATATATGGAAATTAGTGGTGCTTGTGCTGGCTGTGGCGAAACTCCTTATTATGAATTATTATCAAGATTATTCGGTAAAGACTTAATGATTGGTAACGCAACTGGTTGTTCATCAATCTATTCTGGTTCAACTCCAGTTACACCATTCGTTAATGATAAAAACCATAATGGTGTTGCATGGTCTAACTCCTTATTCGAAGACAATGCTGAATTCGGTTATGGTATGAGACTTGCTACCGACTATAAACTCGCATTAATTTCAACAATCCTCACATCTGCAAAAGAAAGAGGTGTTGAACCTGAATTAGCAGATTTAATCGATAGATATCTCGCAAATATCAAGAATAAAGATGAAGCAAGAAAAATTGCTCCAGAATTAATTAAAGCTGTTGAAGCTAGTAAAGATGAAGAAGTCAAAGCTATCCTCAACTTAAAAGAAGACTTAGTTGATAAATCTGTCTGGATCATCGGTGGTGATGGTTGGGCATATGATATTGGTTACGGCGGACTTGATCACGTTTTAGCAAGTGAAGATGATATCAATGTTATGGTCCTTGATACTGAAGTTTATTCAAATACTGGTGGTCAATCATCAAAATCATCTCAAGCAGGTTCAATTGCTCAATTTACCGCTAGTGGTAAGAGACAAAATAAGAAGAACTTAGCATTAATGGCTATGAGCTATGGTAATGTCTATGTTGCTCAAGTTGCTTTAGGTGCAAACCCAATGGCTGCAATTAAAGCATTCAAAGAAGCTGAAAGTTATAATGGACCATCCTTAATTATCTGTTATGCTCCATGTATTAACCAAGGTATTAAAGGTGGCTTATCTAACTCAATTGAAACTGAAAGAGCAGCAGTTGAATGTGGTTACTTCACAACATTCAGATATGATCCACGTTTAGCAGAAGAAGGTAAGGCTCCATTACAACTCGATTGTAAAGAACCAGACTTCACTAAGGTTCGTGAATTCATTATGAAAGAAACAAGATATAACCAATTACCAAAAATCAACCCAGATCATTACGAAGAATTATTCGCTAAAAACGAAAAAGCTTGTAAAGATAGATGGGAAAGAATTAAAAAATTCGGTTTATAATCTAAGTTTCTAGACACACTAAAAGGCCCATGAAATTGGGCCTTTTTATATTTTTCTATTATAAAATTTATTATTAGTTATAATTAATATATAAGATTTAAATGAGGAAAAAATAATGGAATTAAATGAAGCAATTTTAAAAAGAAGAAGTAGAAGATCATATTTAACTAAAGAAGTTGAGGAAGAAAAGATTGAAAAGATTTTATTTGCTGGAATGCATGCTCCAATTGCTAATGGCAAATATGATAATTTAGTTATTAAAGTTTATAAGGGTGAAAAATTAAAAAATATTCAAAATAAATTATTAAAATTAATTGGTAATGATAATTTTTATAATGCTCCTTTAGCAATCTTTATTTATCATAAAGGAAATAATGTTGATCTAGCTAATTTAGATAGTGGTGCAGTTATTGAAAATATGTTGCTTGAAGCAACTTCTTTAGATTTAGGAAGTTTATTTATCTATTCTTTTGTAAGAATTTCTAAAGCAAGGGAAGAATTAAAAGAATATTTTTCATTTAATAGAGGCGAAGATGAATTTATTTTAAGAAGTGTTGTTTCTATTGGTTATATTGATGATCTATCTTTACATGAAGTTCCTCATAAAATTGAAGTTATTAAAGAATATTAATCATTATTTATATATTAAAAAGAGAAAATCACATCACTTTAGATGTGATTTTTCTTTTATTAGTCATAAATATTGTATATAATAGTTTTCAATACTAGATGAGGTATTATTTAAAATTATGAGTGTTAATGAAATTGAATTACCAAATTATCGATTAAGACATGAACTATTTAACTCTATTTCACATGGAGCTGGAGTTCTTTTCGGGATTATTATTTTTATTTTAATGATGTTAAAAATAAACGGAGTTTTCATTCCTAATGAACTTCATTTAAAAGATAATATCGATGTAATATATGCAAATATATCGGTAGTTATCTACTTTTTAGGTGTTTTGACTTGTATGACGATGTCAACAATTTATCACGCTTTAAAAAAGAATAATGGTAAAAGAGTTTTCAGAGTATTAGATCATTCTTTTATATTTTTACTTGTTTTTGGAACTTATGTTCCTTATTCTTTAATAACTTTAAGGGAAGTAGATGTATTTTCGATTCCTAATACCCCTTATACTGGATGGATTTTATTAACTTTAGTATTTATTTTATGTACTTCAGGAATAGTTTTTAATTCTATAAATATTAAAAAGTTTGCAGCCTTTAGTATGGTTATGTATATTGTTGGTGGTTGGTCAATTTTATTTTTTGTTCACGAAATATTTACTTCATTAGATTTTAATGGTTTTATGCTTCTTCTTTTTGGAGGAATTTCTTTTTCTATTGGTGCAGTATTATATGGAATTGGTTCTAAAAAGAGTGTTTGGTGGCATACAGTTTTCCATTTTTTCGTACTTTTTGGAGTTATTTTACAAGGCTTATCAATTTATCTATATGTTTTATAACAATTCGATAAATTTTTACTCGAATTTTATCGTAAAAAAGTTAAGAAAAATCGTTTTGAGTTCTTAACTTTTTTTATTGTTTTTAATATAATTTAAGAGTCATTTTGAGGAGAAAAATTATGTACAAAATTGTAAGAAAACATGTTTTTAATCCAACAGAAACCTTATTCGAAATCGAAGCACCTGAAATTGCAAAAAAAGCTCAGCCAGGCCAATTCGTTATTCTTAGAGGCGATGAAAATGCAGAAAGAATTCCTCTTACAATCGGAGGTTTTGACAAAGAAAAAGGCACTGTCACTGTCATTTTCCAAATTGTTGGAGCAGGTACTTTTAAGCTTAATCAACTTAATGAAGGCGATTCATTACACGATTTCGTTGGACCTTTAGGTAGACCAACAGAAATTACCGGTGAAAAAGTTTGTGTCGTTGGTGGTGGATTAGGATGTGCTATTGCTTATCCAATTGCTAAAGCTTTCCACGATGCAGGTAAAGATGTTACATCTATCGCTGGATTTAGAACCAAAGATTTAGTTATCTTAGCTGATGAATTCGAAGCTAATTCTACTAAATTTATTCCATGTTCTGATGATGGAACTTATGGAACAAAAGGTGTTGTTACTGGACCTTTAGAAGAAATGCTTAAAAATGGTGAAAAATTTGATAAAGTTATCACTATTGGTCCTGTTATCATGATGAAATTTGTTACAGAAGTTTGTAGAAAATATAATGTTCCAGAATGTGTTTGTTCAATGAACCCAATCATGATTGATGGAACAGGTATGTGTGGTTGCTGCCGTTTAACAGTTGGTGGCAAAACAAAATTTGCTTGTGTCGACGGCCCAGATTTCGATGCTTATGAAGTTGACTTTGAAGAAGCAATGAATAGAGGAAGATTCTATAAAGCATTTGAAAAGAAAGCATATGAAGATGCATGCAATTTATTCAAAAAGGAAGGTAAATAGGTATGTTTAGCGAATACAAAATGAATCCAAGAAAAGATAAAAATCCAATGCCTTCTCAAGATCCTCAAGTTAGAGCCCACAATTTTGAAGAAGTTGCTACAGGATATACAGCTGAAATGGCAATTGATGAAGCTAAAAGATGTATCGGCTGTCCAAATAAACCATGTGTTGAACATTGTCCTGTTAATATTAATATTCCTGATTTTATTCATGAAGTTGCTTTAGGAAATTTCGAAAAAGCATATGAAATTATTTCAGAATCAAGCTCATTACCAGCTGTTTGTGGTAGAGTTTGTCCTCAAGAAACTCAATGTGAAATGAAATGTACAAGAGGTATCGCTCCAGGAAGTGAACCTGTTGCTATTGGTAGACTTGAAAGATTTGTTGCTGATTACCACAATGCTCATGCAACAGATGCTGAAGTTAATATTGTTAAAAACGGTCATAAAGTTGCTGTTATCGGTTCAGGTCCATCTGGTTTAACTTGTGCTGGTGATTTAGCTAAAAAAGGTTATGATGTTACAGTTTTTGAAGCTTTACACTTAGCTGGTGGCGTTTTAGTTTATGGTATTCCAGAATTCAGATTACCAAAAGCTATCGTTCAAAAAGAAGTTGAAGGCTTAAAGAAACTTGGTGTTAAAATCGAAACAAATATGGTTATTGGTAGAGTCATTACTATTGATGAACTTCAAAAAGAATATGGTTTTGAAGCTATCTTCATCGGAAGTGGCGCTGGTTTACCAAACTTCTTAGGAATTCCTGGTGAAAACTTAAATGGTGTTTATAGTGCTAATGAATTCTTAACAAGAACTAACTTAATGAAAGCATATTTACCAGATTCAAATACTCCAATTGAACATGCAAAACGTGTTGCTGTTGTTGGTGGTGGTAACGTTGCAATGGATGCAGCTAGATGTGCTCTTAGACTTGGTGCTGAACATGTCTATGTTGTTTATAGAAGAAGTATGGAAGAACTTCCTGCTAGAGCTGAAGAAGTTCACCATGCTATGGAAGAAGGAATCGACTTTACAACTTTACTTAAAAACCCAGTTGAAATCTATGGTGATGAAAACGGTTTAGTTAAAGGAATGAAAGTTGAAGTTATGGAACTTGGAGAACCTGATGCAAGTGGTAGAAGAAGACCGGTTGGTACAGGAAAATATGAAGATTTAGATGTTGATTGTGTCATTATCTCAATTGGTACATCTCCAAACCCATTAATTAAACATACTACCGAAGGATTAGAAACAAATAATCACGGTTGTATTATTACTAAAAATGAAAGTGGCTTAACATCTCGTGAACATGTTTATGCGGGCGGAGATGCAGTTACTGGAGCTGCTACTGTTATCTTAGCTATGGGAGCAGGAAAACATGCTGCTAAAGCTATTGATGAAGAATTATCTAAATAATTAATTATTGATATTAAAAAAGAGCAAATTCGTTGATAATTTGCTCTTTTTATATTGTTTTTACAATAAATGAATATTGTTTTCTTTACAATAAATCAAGGTTTCATCATCCCAAATAGATGCTTCTACCTCCCCAATATGAACTTTATTTAACATAACTAAACACATTCTTGATTGACCAATTCCTCCGCCAATTGATAAAGGGAGTTTATCGTTTAAAAGAAGTTTATGCCAGAAAAGTTCTGTTCTATTTAATGCATTAGCAATTTTCAATTGTTCGAGTAATGTTTTTTTATCAACTCTTATTCCCATACTAGAAAGTTCAACAACATCATCAAGTGGAGGATAATATAAAATTATATCGCCATTAAGTGACCAATCATCATAATCAGGAGCTCTTAAATCATGAGCTTTTTTATTATTTAACTTTTTACCAATTCCAATAACAAAAATAGCATGATTATGGGTTTTTGCGTATTCTTTCTCTCTTTCTTTACTAGTAAAATCTGGATAAAGTTTAAGCAATTTTTTACTTGTAACAAATTCAATATTTTGAGGAAAGTAATTAACTAATTGTGGAAATTTTTTAATAGTTTTAGCATTTATTTTTTTAATAACGGAATATATTTCTCTAACAGTTTTCTTTAAATATTTTAAAGTACGGTCTTCTTTATTTATTACTTTTTCCCAATCCCATTGATCAACATAAATTGAATGAATATTATCCATATCTTCATCACGACGAATAGCATTCATATCGGTGTAAATTCCTTTATGAAGAGGGATGTCATATCTTGCTAAAGCTAAACGTTTCCATTTAGCAAGAGAGTGAACAACAACTGCTTCTTTATTTGGAATTGATTTAATATCAAAACTAACTGGTCTTTCAATACCATTTAAATCATCATTAATTCCACTATCTTGATAAGTAAAAAGAGGGGCACTAACTCTTATTAAATCTAGTTTTTTAGCTAATTCATTTTCAAAATTATCTTTAATAAATTTAATAGCAATTTCAGTATCTAGTTCTTTTAAAATTGATGTGTAATTTGTTACTTTCATAAATAACCCTCTTTTAACAACAGGTTAATTTTACACTAGGTATATTTTTTTAAAAGATAAATTATTTATAATTTATCATTTAGGCTTATAATTTAAGTGTTATGAATTATTGTTTATCTGCTAGCGAGATGAAAGAAGTTGATAATTATACGATTGCTAATTTTTCTTCATCTTTAGATTTAATGGAAAATGCCGGAAGAAGCATTTATGAATTTTTAATTAAAAACTTTTCAAGAGGTTTTTATTATTTAGTATTAACTGGAAGTGGAAATAATGGTGGAGATGGCTTTGTTATTGCCCGTTATTTGTTAGAAAATGGATATCAAGTTGACGTTTTTGAAGTAAGCGAAGCAAAATCAAACGATGCTTTATTTAATAAAAGAAGATATTTAAAAAATACAGTTAAAGAATTAAATATTAATAGAAATACGATAATTATCGATGCTATTTTTGGTTATGGATTAAATAAGGAAGTAGAAGAGCCATATCTTTCTATTTTTAAAAAAGTAAATGAAGCTGAAAAATATAAAGTAATTAGTGTTGATATAGCTAGTGGAATCTCTTCATCAAATGGTAAAAAGATGGGTGCAGCAATAAAAGCTGATATTACTCTTGCTTTAGGTGAATATAAACTTGGTCATTTTTTAAATGATGGAAAAGATTATAATAAGCTTTCTTTAAGACTTGATATTGGAATAAAACTTAATAAAAGCGATTATATTCGTCGTTTAGATAAAGAAGATTTCAAAGATTTATTTGTTGAAAGAAAAGAAAATTCAAATAAAGGAACTTATGGAAAAGTTACTCTTTTAGGAGGGATGAAAAATACTCCAGGAGCTTTAATTTTAGCTTATAAAGCTTATTCATCGCTTAGACTTGGAGTTGGTTATAGTGAACTCGCTTTCCCTTCATCTTTAAAATTTATCTATTCATCTTTAACTCCAGAAATCATTTATCATCCATTAAAAGATAAAAAAGATGGAACTTTAAAATTTAACAAAAAAGATTTAGAGAGTTTACTTTCTTCAAAAGTAATTACTTTAGGTATGGGAATTGGCGTAAGTAAGGCAATTTATAAAATAATTAAATATTTATTAGAAAACTATAAAGAAACTTTAATTATCGATGCCGATGGACTTAACACTTTAGCAAAATATGGTGTAGAAGTCTTAAAAAATACGAGAAATTGCGATGTTATTTTAACTCCTCACATAAAAGAATTTTCTAGACTTTCATCATTAAGTGTGGATGAAATAAAGAGTAAAAGAATCAAATATGTTAAAGAATTTTCCTATAAATATAATATAATCATTGTTTTAAAAGATAATTCGACAATTATTTGCAATAAAAACGATTGCTATATCAACACAAACGGAAATAATGGTTTAGCAAAGGGCGGAAGCGGAGATCTTTTAAGTGGATTTATCGCTGGATGTATTTCTTTAAATCAAAATAAAGAAGATTTATTAAGAAAAGTCGCATTAGGTCCGTATATTTTAGGAAGATGTGCAGATATTTTAAAACTTCATGAAAAAGTAAATGAATATTCAATGATTGCTTCAGATATTGTTGGAGTAACTAATAAAGTTATAAATGAAATAATTATTTAGGGGCTAACTTTTATGGAAAAAGAAGAAAAAATAATTAATGAAACAAAAAAAGATAAAGTCGGTTGGAGAATGCGGCTTATCTTTATTTTAGTTGGCTTCACTGGCCAACTTGCATGGAATGTTGAAAATATGTATCTCAATAAATTCATATTTTCTTTTGGTGCAACCAACTATTCTTTAATGATTACAATAACTGTTGCAGTTAGTGCAATTGTTGCGTGTTTATCGACTATTTTTATGGGTGCATTAAGTGATAAAGTTAGAAAAAGAAAAATGTTTATCGCTTTTGGCTATATTTTATGGGGTCTAGCAACAGCAAGTTTTGGTCTAATCAGTGTTGAAAATGTTCAAATATTATTTCCTACATTAACTGCTGCAACTGTTGCATCAATTTTTGTAATTGTTATTGATGCGATTATGACTTTTATAGGAAGTTTAGCTAATGATGCAGCGTTTAATGCTTATGTTACTGAAAATGTTAGTGATAAAAATAGAGGAAAAGTAGAAGGAGTTCTTTCAATTTTGCCTCTTGTTGCAATCATGGTAATTATTGTTGGGTTAGATAGTTTAACAACTAATGGCCATTGGGATTTATTTTTCTATATTATTGGTGGAATTGCCTTTATTATCGGTATTATTTCTTTATTTTTAATTCCAAAAGAAACAATTAAAGAAACTTTACCTGAAAGAAAATATCTTAGAAGCATTGCTGATGGATTTAGAATCAAAACTGTTAAAGAAAATAAGGGATTATATTTAATTCTTTTAAGCTATTTAGTTTTTGGCATTGCTACACAAATTTTCTTCCCATATTTAATTATTTATTTCCAATATTCATTAGGATTTGAAGGGTTAGAATTCATGATTTGTTTAGGGGTTGTCCTTGTTATTGGATCAATTCTTACTGTTTTGGTTTCAATTTTAATGGATAAACTAGGAAGAGATAGGTTATTAATACCAGTCATGATAGTTGCAATTATTGGTTTAGTTTTAGTTTATTTTGTTGGTAAAGGTCAATTAATATTTGCAATAATTGCCGGAATTATCATGCTTTTTGGATATATTTGTGGTGGATCAGTATTAAATGCGATTGTTAGAGCTCATGTTCCAGAAGGGCAAGAAGGAACTTTTATGGGCGTAAGAATGATTTTTGCTGTTACTTTACCAATGGTTAGTGGTCCTTATATTGCCCAAGTTATTGTTGATAATTTTGCGACTGAACAATACGAAAATGAATATCATACACTTCAGAATTTACCTCCTGCTTTAATTTGGATAGTCGCTGCAGCTGTTTTACTTTTAGTATTTATCCCTATTTTCTTCTATTTAAGAAATGAGAAAAAAGAAAGATTAAATAGAGAAAGAACTGAATGTGGAAAAACAAATAATGGAATAAGTTATGAAATTAAAGATGAAGATAAAGAAACTCACGATGATTCATACATTCCTTTAAATGAACATCCAAATCCTTTAAATAAAAGAAACCATTTTTTAGTTTTAAACGGTTATTGGGATTTTAAAATTGCAAAAGAAGATGTTATTCCGACTGAATTTGATAGAAAGATTTTAGTTCCTTATGCTCCAGAATCGCCTTTAAGCGAAGTTAACGAAATGATTCTTCCAGATGATATTCTTTATTATCATAAGACTATTTATTTAAGTGAAGAAATGACGAAAGAACATCTTTTTATCCACTTTTTAGGTGTTGATCAAACTTGTTCATTGTATGTAAACGGAATGTTAATTATGCATAATAATTCCGGATATACTGGATTTTCTTATGATATTAGACCTTTAATTAAAGGGGATAAAAAACTAGAAATATTATTAAAAGTAAGAGATGTTAGTGACACTTCATATTTTTCTAGAGGAAAACAAACTCTTAATAGAGGTCAAATTCGGTACACAACAACAAGTGGTATTTATCAACCGGTTTATTTGGAAAGTGCTCCAAAAGATTTTATTAAATCTTTTAAATTGTTTGCTGATTATAAAACAAGTTCTTTAAAAGGTGTTGTAGAAACTAATATTGATGGAAATATATCGATAACCATCGGAGATAATGTCTATAATGTTGAAGCAAATAAGGATTTTGATATTAAAATTGATAACCTTCATCCATGGAGCGTTGAAGATCCTTATTTATACGATGTAAAACTTAAATTTAATGAAGATGAAGTTTCAACTTATGTTGGATTTAGATTTATTGAAGTTAAAAAGAAAAATAAGAAAAATAGATTATTTTTAAATGATAAAGAAATAATTTTAAAAGGATTATTAGATCAAGGTTATTATTTCGGAGGAAATTTAACTCCAAAAAAATATAGTGATTATTTTAATGAAATTAAAAAAATCAAAGAACTTGGTTTTAATACAATTAGAAAACATATTAAAATCGAAATTCCACTTTTTTATTATTATTGCGATAAACTAGGTGTTTTATTAATTCAAGATATCGTAAATGGTGGAGGAATTTATGATAAATGGACTATTTCTTCACCTTTAGTTTTAGGAAGTCATAAATTAGATATAGATAAAGACTATAAAAAGTTTAAAAGAGAAGATGAAAAAGGAAGAAAAGAATACGAAGATGTTTTAAATTACACTTTAAATTTATTAAATAATTCTCCTTCTAATATCATCATCACTTTATTTAATGAAGGTTGGGGTCAATTTGATGCATCTTATTATTATCATTATGTAAAACCAAAAATTGATAATAAGTTAATAGACAGTGCCAGCGGATGGTATGATACCCCAAATAGTGATTTTAATTCAAAACACATCTATTTCTTACCTATTAAAAACTATAAACAAAAAGATAATCGAGCATATTTATTAAGTGAATTTGGTGGTTATTCTTTATATTTAAAAGATAATTTTTATGGAAGTAAGCCATATGGTTATAAACAATATAAAAATAGTGAAAAATTAACTAAAGGCTATAAAAAGTTAATGAAAAAGCTGTATAAACCTCTTAAAAAAGACATGGTTGGTTTTATTTATACTCAAGTTAGCGATGTTGAAGATGAAGTAAATGGTTTATTCACTTTTGATCGTAAAGTTTTAAAAATAAAAGAAGAAACAATTAAAGAAATTAATAGAAAAATCGATAGTCTTATCGAATAGTCTAATTTTCTTATCTGTAATCTTAAATTATTAGAAATAATACATTAAATCACTATTTATTTGTGGTATAATTTTTCTCGTATTTGGGGAGTAGCTTTTAAGTTATTTTCGACAGCACGATTTGTTAGAAAAATCCGGGAATAACAAGATATTTCTTAGCAAGACTAAATATTAGATGTTTAGGAGATAAATATGGAAAACAATGAAAACCGTACTGTTGCCTATGAAACATTATCTAGTAATGATACAGTAACATATCTTTCTAGTGATGTTGAAAAAGGTTTAAGCAGTGAAGAGGCTAAAGCTAGATTAGAGAAGTATGGTCCTAATAAACTAGCTGAAAAGAAGAAAAAATCTATTTTAATGATTTTCCTTTCTCAACTTGCTGATCCAATGATTTACGTTCTTTTCGCCGCAGTTATCGTTACAATCATCATTTCAATTATTGATATGATGCAAGGTAAAGAAGGCGATTGGGCTGATGTAATCATTATCTTAGTTGTTGTTTTACTTAACGCAATTATCGGTACAGTTCAAGAAAAGAAAGCCGAAACTTCATTAGAAGCCTTAAAGAAAATGTCTTCTCCAGAATCGACGGTTCTTAGAGATGGCAAAAGATTTAAAGTTAAGAGTGAAGAATTAGTTCCTGGCGATATCGTTATCCTAGAAGAAGGCGATACAATCGGTGCTGATTTAAGACTTATTGAAGCTGTTAACTTAAAAGCAAATGAATCATCATTAACTGGAGAATCCGTTCCTGTTGATAAAAAGAGTGATATTGTATTCTCTCAATCAGTCGCA
This sequence comes from uncultured bacterium, assembly GCA_949299395.1. Taxonomy (GTDB): domain Bacteria; phylum Bacillota_I; class Bacilli_A; order RFN20; family CAG-826; genus Onthovivens. Next base: position 65,797 of record CASGAB010000002.1, read on the forward strand.
TTGGGTGACCAAGTTAATATGGCATTCATGTCTACCCCTGTTACTTATGGTAGAGGTAAAGGTATTGTTACAAATACCGGTATGAATACCCAAATCGGCAAAATTGCCGGTGCTTTAGATAGTGAAGAAGAAACAGAAACTCCACTTCAAAAGAAACTTGCTCAATTATCAAAGATTTTAGGTATTTTAACCCTGATCATTATTGTTGTTGTTTTAATTGCAGATATTATTTGGCTCGCTATTGGTGGTCATATTGATTCTGTTGATGGATGGATGGATGCAATTCTTTCTTCAATTGCTCTTGCAGTTGCTGCTATTCCTGAAGGTTTACCAGCAGTTGTTACTATTGTTTTAGCAATTGGTGTTAGAAAGATGGTCAAAGTCAATACTATCGTTAGAAAACTTCCTTCTGTTGAAACTTTAGGCGCTGTTAAAGTTGTTTGTAGTGATAAAACTGGTACATTAACTCAAAACAAGATGACTGTTGTCGAATCTTATTTACCAGGTAAATATTATAAAGAAGAAGAATTTACTTCTGAAAATAACCCTGCTGAATTAAATCTTTTAGCAAAAGGTATGTCATTATGTTCAAATGCAACAGTTGATGAAGGATTATATGGTGATCCTACTGAAATCGCTTTAGTTGCATTTGCTAATGTCTTTGATTGGCATAAAAAAGATTTAGAAGCAGCAGAAAAAAGAATTGATGAACTTCCATTTGATAGTGTTAGAAAAATGATGTCTACACTTCACGAAAGAGCTGATGGAAGCAAAATCCAATATACAAAAGGTGCTTTAGATTCAATTCTTGCATATACAAAATATATTCAAATTGGAAATGAAGTAAGAGAAATTACAAAAGAAGATTTAGATGAAATTGAAAAAGCAAATTCATATTTCTCATCAAAAGCATTAAGATCTCTTGCTTTAGCTTATAAAAATACAAATGAAATTGGTGAAACTGAATTAACATTTGTTGGCTTAGTTGCTATGATTGACCCACCTCGTCCAGAAGCAAAAGGTGCTGTTGCTAACTTTAAAGGTGCTGGTATTACAACTGTTATGATTACTGGTGACCATAAAGATACAGCATTTGCTATTGCTAAAGACTTAGGTATTGTTCAAAATATCGAACAATGTAGAACTGGTAAGGAAATCGATGATTTAAGCGAAGAAGAACTCCAAGAATTAGTTAAAACTGTTAGAGTCTTCGCTCGTGTTTCTCCAGAAAATAAGGTTAGTATTGTTAAAGCATTTAAAGCTAATGGAAATATCGTTGCTATGACTGGTGATGGTGTTAATGATGCTCCATCTCTTAAAGCTGGGGATATCGGTATTGCTATGGGTATTACTGGTACTGACGTTGCTAAATCAGCAGCTGATATGGTTTTAACTGACGATAACTTTGCATCAATTGAAAAAGCAGTTGAAGAAGGCAGAGGAATCTACTCTAACATTAAAAAGACTGTTGTCTTCTTACTTTCTTGTAATATGGGTGAAGTCTTCTCAATGTTCTTTATGATTTGTTTAGGTTTCCCTGCACCATTAATTGCTATTCACCTTTTATGGGTTAACTTAATTACTGACTCACTTCCTGCAATTTCATTAGGTATGGATCCAAAAGATCCACTTAACATGAAAGATAAACCACGTGATCCAGATGAATCAATCTTTGCTCATGGCGGATACTTTGCTACATTTGGTTATGGTTTAGTCGTTGCTATTATTACAATAGCTGGCTTTATGTTAACTGCACTCCATTTAAATGATTGGAGTTTAACATATACTGAATTAACTCAACTTAGCGGTGATACCTTACATCAATGTCAAACTGTTGCGTTTACTGTTTTAGCGGTTTCTCAACTCTTCCATATGTTAGGTATGTCAAATATTAGAAGATCATTCATTCACGTTTTCACAAATAAAAACTGGATGATGTTACTTGCTTTTGTTGTAGGTTTAGGTTTACAACTCTTAGTCGTTGAAGTTCCTGTATTTAATAGTGTTTTCTCAACACATAACTTTGATGGATTTGAATGGATTATAGTTTGCTGTTTAGCACTCGTTCCATTAATCGTTCACGAAATTTCTGTCTTTATTATGTGGATTGTTAAAAAAGTAAAAAACAATAAAAAAGAAGAAGTTATTGAATAATATTTAAATCGATTTATTAAAATAAAAGCCTATCACTTAATATGGTAGGCTTTTTTAATTCACCTATATATAATAAAGATATGAATTTTAAAGGCACAAAAGAACTTTTTACAGATAGATTAATTTTAAGAAAATTTAATATTAATGATTTAAAAGATTTTAATGAATATGCTTCTCAACCTGAAGTTGCTCGCTTTTTAACGTGGTATCCACATAAAGATTTAGAAGAATCTAAAGAAATCTTAGAAAATAAGTTTTTAGTTTATAATAACGATACCTTTAGATGGGCGATTGAAGTTAAAGAAGAAAATAAATTGATTGGGGCAATCGATGTTTGTCGTTATAATTTTGATTCTCAAATATTCGAAATTGGATATTGTATAAATAAAAATTATTGGGGTAAGGGTTACGTTAGTGAAGCTTTAAATGCCGTCACTGAATATCTTTTTAAACAAGTTTTACCTTCAGAAATTAGAATATTCTGTGATATAGAAAATCCAGGTTCATATCACGTAATGAAAAAATGTGGTTATAAAGATAGACCAGATTTAATAAAAGTTATTGATTTAAAAAATGAAAAGAGGACCCTTAGAGGAACCTCTTTATCACGATTTGAATATACTTATAAAGTTAGATATTGACGTTTTTATTAACAATTTGATCTTCGTATTGATCGATTTGTTCACCAATATTTAATTCTTTGAATTGGTTAGTATAAAGTTTATTATAGTAACCCTTCTTTTCCATTAAAGTTTTATGGTTTCCATCTTCAACAACAACACCATCTTTCATAACTAAAATACGATCAGCATCAACGATTGTAGATAAACGGTGAGCAATAATTAATGAAGTTCTTCCGACTAACATTTTATTTATTGCACCTTGGATTTCGTGTTCTGTTTCAGTATCAATAGAAGAAGTTGCTTCATCTAAAATTAAGATTTTAGGATCTCTAACGATTGCTCTAGCAAAAGAAATAAGTTGTTTTTGACCTTGAGATAATTCGTTTCCACCATCTTTAAGATAAGTGTTATATCCGTCTTTTAAACTCATAATAAAATTATGAATGTCAAGATCTTTACAGACTTTAATGATTTCTTCATCAGTAGCATCAAGTTTTCCATAACGAATGTTATCGTTAATAGTTCCTTTAAATATAAATGGAGTTTGTTGAACAAATCCAATATTACTTCTTAACCAGCCAACACTACGATCTTTATAATCGACATCATCAATTAAAACTCTTCCTTTTGAAGGTTCATAGAATCTACAAAGAAGGTTTACGGTCGTAGATTTTCCACTTCCGGTTTCTCCAACGATAGCTAAAGAAGTTCCTTTTTCGATATGTAAATTTAAATCATGAATAACTTCGATTCCTTCATTATAAGAAAAAGAAACGTGATCAAATTTAATATCACCATTTAATTCTTCGAAATTTTCTTTTTTGTTATTAAAGATTGAACCATATTTTTCGATAACTTCAGGAGTATCAACAAGAGTTGGTTTGGTATCGATTAACATAAATAGTTTTTCAACACTTGCTTGAGTTCCCATTAAATCAGCAAAGATTTCAGCAAATTGTCTAATTGGATTATAAATATGGGCAACGAAGTTAATAAATAAAACAAGCATTGCTGCATTAACGACTTTTTCGCCATCAATTTCAAACATTGGAGCAACTAAAACAATTAATGCAGTTGTAATATAACTTAAAAAATCAACACAAGGCCAGAAGAAGCCGCTAGTTCTTTGAGTTTTAAGTCTTTTCTTTCTAACATCATCAGTAATTTCTTGGCATTCTTCCTTAATTGTTTCTTCAATAGCCATCGTTTTAATAGTTTTATTACCATTAATTGATTCAGCAAGCCATCCAACAAAATATGAATAAGCACTACGAGCGATTCTACTATAATTTAAAATTAATCTTTCAAAAATCATAACAACAACGAAGATTAATGGAGTTGTTGCTAAAATAACTAATGAAAGTTGCCACGATTGAGTAAACATTGTGACTAGTGTAAAGATAAGTGAGAAGGTAATTTGGAAAATTCTTAAAACAGAATAAGATAAAACTTCGCCAATTGAAGCGGCATCGTTATTTAATCTAGCAATAAGCCAGCCAGATGGAGTTTTATCAAAATATGAGAATGATAATTCTTGAATTCTTTTAAATGCATCTCTTCTTAATGAAATCATAATCTCCATTTCAACGTAGTTCATTGAGAAGAATAAACCAAACATCGCTACAGATCTTAAAACAACTAAAACAACTGATAAAATAAGATAATCTCTAAACGTAATATCAAAAGGTATACCTAAAATATTAAATTTTAAGATAACTTCCCAAATATTTGCCCCAAGTAATACGCCGTTTTCTTCAAAAGCATTGATTAAAGCAGCATTAGCAACTGGGATAAATGAAGAGTCATAGAAAGCTTGGAAAAGCATACAGAAAAGTAAGATTATGATAACTGGCCATAATCTTTTGACATACTTCCCTGTTTTAAACCAAATAGAGAAGTTAAGCTTATTTGAAACTACACTTTCTTCTACGTATGCGCTTGCCATTTTTTACTCCATCTTTGTTTGAATCTTATAGATTCTTGAATATAATCCTTCTTTATTAACTAAATCATCATGTTTACCCATTGCTTCGATTTTTCCATTATTTAAAACGATGATTAAATCGGCATCTTTCGCAGTTGCAATTCTATGAGTAATGATAAAAGTAGTGGACTTTGTATCACGATTTTTTAAAGCTTGTCTAATGTTATAATCGGTTTCTGTATCAACAGCACTTAAAGAGTCATCGAAAATTAAAACTGGACTACCTAAAATTAAACTTCTAGCGATGGCAACTCTTTGTTTTTGCCCACCACTTAAAGTGGTTCCTCTTTCTCCAACCGGAGTGTCATAACCAAATTGGAATTTATTGATTGAATCATGAATTTGAGATATTTTTGTAGCTTTTTTAATATCTTCTTCACTAACATCCTTATTTCCAATTGTTAAATTATCTTTAACAGTTTTAGAGAATAAGAATGGTTCTTGTAAAATTAAAGCAATATGTTTTCTTAACCATGATTTTTCAATTTTTTGTATATTTAAACCATCGATAATAATTTCACCACTTTGATAGTCATATAATCTATTTAATAAATAAGCTAAAGTAGATTTTCCACTTCCAGTTTTGCCCATAATTGCAATTGTTTCTCCAGCATTAACTTTAAAAGAGATATTTTCAATTGCGTGTTTTGTTGGTTCATCAGAGAAAGCAAAAGAAACATTTTTAAATTCAATATTTCCTTTAATTTCTGGTTTTTCACCAGTATATATATCTTCATTTGGTGAATCTAATAAAATATTAATTCTTTCAACAGCTGCAAAAGCTCTAGCGACATTAGAAAGAATGGTAGCTAAATCTCTAATTGGCCAAACGATTGTATCAGCATAAGTAAATGCGATAACCATCGTACCAACAGTAATTCCGGCTGGATTTAATGGCTCGGTTGCATGAATATAACAAAGATAAAAACCAAAAACGGTTGTTAATAAGATTTGACCAAAAATGAAAATATCACTTGAAGAGAAGAAGAAAGCACTCATTTTTCTCCAATGAATGAATTTTTTCTTATAATCATCAATATAATTTTCAAAGTCGTTAATTTCATAAGCCTCATTATTAAAAGCTTTAACAACTCTAACTGCAGAAAGATTTTCTTCAACTTTAGCAGTCATCTCGCCTTCACTATCATCGGTTTTACGATATCTTTTTCTAACTTCTTTTATTAAAAAGAAAGAATAGACGAACATAAAAGGCATTAAAGCTAAAGTGACTAAAGTAATCCAAACATTAGTAATAAAAAGAATAATAACAGCGATAAGGACAATAAAAACTGAATAGAAGATTGAGTACATGTGATCGGTTAAAAATCTTCTAAAAACATCTTCATCACGAGTACAGGTTTGTAAAATATCGCCGTTTTTCATACCTTTAATTTGAGAATAAGGAAGTCTTTCAACCTTATAAAAAACAGCGTCTTGAAGTTGTTTACCCATTTGAGTAGAGGTTTTAGCTCTATAAACGAATCTGAAAGCAGCCATACCACCACTTAATAGAGCAAAAATTATTAAAATTATTGAGAAGACCCAGATGTTTTCGGTTAATAATTCATATCCACCAAAACAATTGAAAAAAGCTTTTTCTAAAAAGTCCATCGCTTCATAAGGCTCTTTATTAATCGCGTCAATTAAAGCTTTTGTTGTATATGTTCCAAGCATATAAAACATAAGCGAAATAAAAAGAAGGACAAAGTAGAAATAGTATCTAAATCTTACGCCTTTAAGCATGATATTTTTAGCCTTAGTTATCTTACTCATAGTCGCTATTATATACCAATTTTAAAGAAATAACATAATAAAATATGTTATACTTTTTGTGTATGCAAGAAATTGAAAAAGTAGTCAACGATAAGCAAGAAAATAGTGAAATAAAAGAAGATGTTTCTAGTGAAGAAAATAAAGAAAACGTTTCTGAAACTAGCGAAAATAAAAACGAGAAAATAAAAGATGAAGCCGAAGAAAAAAAGGCTAAAAAGAAAAATAAATGGAAATATTTCGTCTATTTACTCGTTGTTTTAATTATCACTGGATTTGTTTTATGGCTTAACTTAGCTTCGCCAGTTCAAGGAGAAGAGGGAAAATTAGTTTATGAAATGATTCCTTATTTTATTGGCGAAATGAATTATGGTTTTTTAACTTTATTTTTAGCCGTTGTTTTCTTTATATTTGTTTTAAATGCATTTATGATGTTTTTATATGCAAGACTTTATCAAAGACATTATAAATATCATCAGTCTTTAGCTGCTCAAGCAATTGATAATTTCTATAGTTCAATTACTCCTGGAGCATATGGTGGAGAAATAGCGAAGGTTTATATTTTTAATAAACAAGGCGTTGCTCTTTCTAATGCTGCATCTTTAATGGTTATGAATTTTATTGTTTATCAATCTTGTTTAATTTTCATTGGTTTAGTTTCTTTATGTGTGAATTTTACCGCTATTTTAGAAATTCCAGCATTCCCAATTTCAATTACAATTAATGGTCAACCTTTACCTGATATTCCTTTTTATATCTTCATTATTTTAGGTTTTGTTTTAAATCTTTTAACAATGGGATTTATTATTTTGATGTCTTCATCAAGAGCAATTCATAACTTTGTTTTAAATACATTAATGAATTTTTTAGCAAAGTTAAGATTAATTAAAAATGTCGAAGAAAAAAGAGAATCAGTTAGATTACAAATTGAAAATTATCGAATTGAGTTAAGAAGACTTCGTTCAAATATTCCATTTACTGCAATGATGTTTATTTTAACTTTAGTTTCAATTGGTGTTTCAAATCTTTATCCTTTATTAAGTGGATTAACTTTAAACGGATTTGAAGGAATGGCTGATGTTAACTATTTTAAAAAAGTAGTTGATTGTATTTCTTTTTCAAATTTCCATCAAATGGTTACTGGTTTAATTCCTATTCCTGGAACTGCAGGGATTTCAGAATACGTTTTTGATAGACTTTTTGGTGCTAATTCTTCATTTTTCTCAGAAAGTTTCTATAATTTAGGGGGTGCTAACCTTGTTTTACTTTTATGGAGAATGGTTACCTTCTATTTACAATTCTTAGTTTGTGGAATTGTTAGTGCAACTTATAAAACTAGAGGTGTTCCTCTTGAAGATAGACTCGTTCCAGTTCCAAATAGAAAGACTGCTTTAACTCTGCAAATTGAAACAATTGATGAAAGAAAACTTGATTTAATTGAAACTCAAAAAGAAAGAGAAAATAAGAAAAAGCAAGCATATAGAAAGAAAAAAGATGATCGAATTAATAAGTAAAAAAATATGAATATTGCGATATTTTCCGATACATTTTATCCAGAAGTTAATGGAGTTGCTACCTCAGTCAACTCTCTTTTTACTTTATTAAATCAACGTGGGCATAACTGTTATGTGATTACAACTACATCTTCAAAATATGTTACGTATAAAGATAAAGTTATTGGAATTCCAGGTATTGAATTAAAACAATTATATGGATATAGAGCCGCTTTTATTTATAATAGTGATGCTTTTAAACTTATAAAATCACTTAATCTTGATATTGTTCACGTTAATACTGAATTTGGTATTGGACAATTTGGTTTTATTGTTGCTAAAAAGTTAAATATTGCTTCCGTTTATACTTATCATACGATGTATGAAGATTATACATATTACGCAACAAAAGGTTATTTTGATCGTTTTTCTAAATGGGCAATTAGAGAATTTGCTAGAGCTTGTATGACTAGAGCTAGTGAAATTATTTCCCCAAGTGAAAAAACCGAAGTTTATCTTAGAAGTATTGGCTTAGAAAAAATGATAAATATCGTTCCTACTGGTTTTGATTTTTCCAAATTCGAAGTTACAAATAAAGAAGAGGTCGAAGAATTAAAAATAAAATATGGATTAAATAATTACGATAAAATCCTTCTTTGTTTAGGAAGAATCGCCCAAGAAAAGAGTTTTGATGTTATTATTAATGGATATAAAGGTTATTTAGATAAATATGGAGATTCTAAATTTAAAACTATTTTAATATTTGTTGGAGCTGGTCCTGATGAACAAGCTTTAATTAAACTAACTAAAGAATTAAAAATTGATGATCACGTCATGTTTTTAGGTAAAGTTAATTTAGAAAAAGTTCCTTTATATTATGCGATGGCTGATTTATTTTTAAATGCTTCAATCAGCGAAACTCAAGGCTTAACATTTATGGAATCAATGGCTGCACATATTCCAATTTTATGCCGTTATGATAACAATTTGGTTGATGTTATCACTAATAAAGTTACTGGTTTCTTCTTTGAAGATGTTTATGATTTTAAAGATAAACTTGATGAAGTTTTATCAATGAAAAAAGAAGATTTAAATGAAGTAACAATTAAAGCATATGACTCAATTGAAAAATTCTCAGATAACACTTTTTATAAAAATATAATGGAGGTATATAAGCGTGCAATTAGGAAAAACTGGTAATGAATATATAAAAGTTACAAAAATTAAAGTAAAAGATACCAAAATTTATATTGAATACGAAGAAGAAGGTAAGAGCGAAAAGGTAAAAATTTCTTATCAAACTTATGAAGATCACTTCATTAAGGAAGGCGATATTTTAAAAGAGGATTTTTTAGAAATATTAAAAGAAGATAAGAAAAACGATATTAAAAAATATATTTCTCAGCTTTTAATTAAAAAACCTTATTCTAAAAAAGATTTAACCGCTAAAGCTTTAGATAAGTTTAAAAATGATGGAGTTTTAGTTCATTTTGTAATTAGAGATTTAGAAAAAAGCAAAATCATCGATGATCACGAATATGTTTTAACATATATGGAATATTTTACTTCCTCTTTATATGGTCAATATTATGTTACAAACTTTTTTAGAGAAAAAGAAATTGCTTCTGAAATTATTGAATCGCTTGAGTTTAATGATGAAGAAGAACTTAAAAAAGCAAAAAAATATTTTGAATTGATTAAAAATAAATATGTTTCAGGGAATTTTGCAAAACAAAAAAAGAAAATTTCTGAAACAATGCTTAAAAGAGGCTTCGATGTCGAAATTATCAACGAAGTTTTAAAATCGTTACATATTAATAAGGATATAGAACTTAAAAAATTAACTAAAGAATACTTAAAAATTAAAGAAAAAGTATTAAAAAATAGTGAAAAAGAAGACAAATCTTATCAAAAAGAAAAGGTTATTTCTTATTTAGTTTCTAAAGGTTATAAATTTGAAGAGATTGAAGAATTAATTGCTAAAGACACGAAAGGAGAGTTAAACGATGATTAAAGATTTTTTAGATGGAAGCAGTGCAAGCGGATTTTATATCGTCAAAAGTTGTCAAAAAGGCGTAACTACTCAAGGTTTAACTTACTTAACAATCGTTCTTCAAGATGCTAGTGGAACAATTGAAGCTAAAAAACGGCAAGTAAGAGAAGATGATTTAATTACTTTCACACCAGGAAATGTAGTTTATGTTGATGGTGAAGTTATTGAATATAAAGATAAATTACAAGTTAAAATCTTTGAAGGAAACGAAGTTAATAAAGAACATGCTGATTTTGATGCATTAATTCCTGCTTCAAAAATAGATAAAGATATTTTAATTAACAAATTAAAAGGCTTTATTTCTTCTATCGAAAATGAAAAATATAGAAAAATTGTCAATGATATTATCACTCTTTATAAAGATAAATTCCTAACTTATCCAGCAGCAACCACAAATCATCATGATTTTTTAAGTGGATTATTAGAACATACCGTTTCAATGTGTGAACTTGCTAGAATGGTTGCAGCTCATTATGAATCAGTTAATTATGATTTATTAATTAGCGGCTGCTTACTCCATGATATCGGAAAATGTGAGGAATTAAGCGGTGTTATTGCTACTTCATATACTAAAGAAGGAACTTTAGTAGGTCATTTAGTTATTGGAGCAATTTTAGTTGATGAAGCTGCAAAAAGATTAAAAATAGAAGGAGAAGAAGTTACTCTTTTAAAACATTTAATCGTTTCTCATCATGGAAAAATGGAATTTGGCTCTCCAGTTGTTCCATTAACTCGAGAAGCATTAATTTTATCCTTAATAGATGATATGGACGCTAAAATGATGGCTATTGATAAAGCATTTAAAGATGTTGAACCAGGTGAATTCTCTCAACGTATCTTCCCTCTTGAAAATAGAGCATTTTATAAATTAAAAAGCGAAAAAGATAAATAATTATTAAAAAATAAACAAAATAAAAAGTCTATTATTTATCGAGAATTATCGATGTTTATAGACTTTTTTATTTTATTTATAATCGATCTTTAAATTTTTCTAAGACGCTTGGAAGATTAATGTCTCTTTTTGGATTATGTTCAATTTTTAAGCCATCAGCACTATCATAACGAGGGACAACATGAACATGGAAATGAGGAACAAGTTGACCAGCTGCTGGATAACAATTCGAAATAATATTAACTCCTTTTGCACCTAAAACTTCCATATCGATTTGACCAATTCTTTGAGCAACATTCATTACTTGATTCATGATATGTTTTGGAGTTGATAAAAATGAATCATAATGTCTTTTAGGAACAACTAAAGCATGTCCATAAGTTAAAGGAGCAGTATCTAAAAAGGCTACAACTTCATCGTCTTCATATATTTTTGATGAAGGAATGACGCCATCAACAATTTTACAAAATACACAATTTGGATCAAATTCTTTCATATTTTATTTTTAATATCCTTTCTTTATTTATATATAAATATTTTAATACGAATTAGGTGAAAATTAAGTAAGAAAAATAAAAACTTGCCTACATTTTTGCAGACAAGTTTATTTTAAATTTTAGTTAGATTTATTATTCAAATAAATCTGGGAATTCACTTTCGAAATATTCTTTAACATCTTCATCATAGTAATTGATGTTAGATTGTTCAAGATAATATAAAAGTGCGTTATTTGTATAAGTTGTACCGCTAGCAACAGTATAACCGATTTCTCTAGCATAGTTTTCAACTGATTCTTTTTCTTCAGCAGTAGCATCGCTACTTAAAGCTAAAGTATCTAATGAAACTTGATCAACAATTTCAACGATATAATATTTATCTTCATTGTTCCATAAGATGGAATCGACATCACTTGTATAAGTGTTGTTTTTTAAGAAGACTGGGCCACCGACTTGGAATTGTTTAACATAATATCCATCGACGGTGTAATTAATATCTGGAGATGTTGCTCTTTCAAATTCAGTAGCAAGACCATATGAGAAAAGGTTAGTAATCATTTCAGTTCCACCTAAATCAAATGAAGAAGAAGTTCCCCAATCATTTGTTACATATTTAGATGTTGATAAGTTTTCAACTTGAATATCAAATCCTTCTTGTGGTTCATATGGAGTACCATCAATTGTTGTAAATGATGTATATAATGTTGAATCGTTTGAAGTAGGATTATTTGATAATTCAGAGTAGTTTTTAACGATATCACCATAAAGCGATCCATTATAATAAGGTAAATCTTCACCTTTTCTACCATCAATATATGAATAGAATCCACTATTGATTTTTGTTGATTCAGTTCCATAAGTAGCAGTTGCTAATTCTTTAGCAGCGCTATCTTCTTTTAAGACTTCTGGATCAGCTTCCCAAGCATTGATTAATGTTGAGAAATCAACATCTCTATCTTTAACATTTCTTAAAGTTGTGTTGATGTAGTTCCTCATTAATGGTTGAGCCATTTTCATTGTTGTATCTGTAACACTAATGAAATTAAGTTTTCTAGCTTGAGTTCTACCAATTGATTGATATTGTCTTTCAAAAATATAAGATTCAGTTAATAAATTTGAAAGAATATCTGGGATTAATGCAACGTTAATATAATCAACGTAGTGATAAAGGTGTAATAATTGAGTTTCACCTTCAATGATAGCTTTATAATCTTTTGCAGGATTATATTCTCTAGTAACTAATTTACCAGTTGTAAAGCCAGCATTTCTAATATCAACGTTATCTGGTGCAGCAATTTCATCTTCTGGATTTTTATATGTTGGTTCCATATAAAGAATTTCAGGAGCAACGCTTGTACCATCTTCTGCATAGACTGTATATAACATTTCATAAACGTGTCTCGCATATAAAGATTCATAGAAGCGGTTATTGTTCATATAAGTAACAACAACAGCTTGATTATATAAAGTTTTAACAATTTCTTTTTGAACGAGTTCAATATAAGCTTCAAGTCTTGCTTTATAATCGCTTACATTAGCTTCACTTGGTTCTTCTTCATAAGTAACAGATGTAGAAGTAGATTCCCAGTTCCAATAGAATTTGTGAGCTTTGACAAATTCCATAATGGATGAATTGCTATTTAAATCTAAACCATCGATATAGACTTTACCGTCTTTATCAACTTTATAATCACCAACATATGCTTTAGCGATTGATTCGCTTAACATATCTTTAATGCTTGAAGCATAGTTATCGCCGTTTTTAATTGAATCGAAAATTTGTTTAATTTCGTTATTTTCAACTTCAACAGCAGCGCCATCTTTATTAACAACGATTGGATCGTCTGGATTTTTTAATTCAGCACTAACTTTAGAACAACCAGTGACTAATAAAGCTGCTGATAAAAGTAATAATGCGGTTTTTGCTTTTTTCATATACTTTATTTCCTCCTAGTTGTTTCCATTTCCTGGATTTGTATTTAATGAAGTGGAGTAGTAACAAAGTTTGCCTTCGCCATAATATTCCATTTCACCAAAGTGAATAGCACAAGTTTCTGGAATTAAACCAATTTTTCTATTCTTTTCTTGTTCGACTAAGGTTGTGTCATAAGAATTCCAAGCATCGATTAAGCTTTGAGTATTAGTTGATTCAACACTTAACATTTTTTGAGTGATGTATTGATCAACTTTAGCTTGAATTACATCATCTTGTGCTTTGAAATTACCTTCTGTAACCCATTGGAATAATTGGAAATCTTTTTGTGTACCAGTGTAAGTTTCATATTTTTCACCAATACCTGTAATTCCTGAATCGCTATTTCCATAGATTCTTTCGTTATATCCTTCAACAGTTGTATTAATTGAATTAACGTATGTTTGAAGAGGTAAGTTATCTGAACCTTTAGGGAAATCTGGGTTGTAATATTTATTACCGTTAGCATCTTGACCGTTTTGTTCAAGAGGGTTAACCGGAGCATAATATTCATTTAATTTAACTTCAGCTGTTGCTTGATCTTCTAATGGAGATTTTTCAATAACAACAAAGTGAATTCCAGCATTACCTGTTTCTGATCTAGAAACGACAATTGGATTTCCTTTTTCATCACATAAAACAGGATATTCTAAACCTTCAATCTTTTGGAAGTGAGCTGCTTCAGATGAACCTTCTGGCCAATAAGCTTCAGCTCCGAGTTTATAATTTCCTTCTTCATCTAAGTCGGATTTAACAACTGTTCCAGTATCAGTCATTGTATATTCGTGTTCTGGATCACTTGAATCAACTTTTGTATTGACGATGAAGTTGATGTTGTGTGAATTGAAGTATTTATTAAAGATAATATTTCTTGGATAGTAAGATTGATTACCTTCGTTAACTGTTAAGTCTTGACCAGTTGTAGGATCTTTATAAGAATCAACGTCTTTGTATTCGTTTAATTTTACAACTGCTTCATAAGGAATATATTGTGGACCAACAGCTTTTAAGTCTTCTTCAACATCAGTAGGCATATTGAATTTTTCAACGAGGTTTTCAAATTCTTGATTACTTCTTAATTCTTCATTATATAAAGCATCGTAAGTATATAAACCAAGTTTAAATTCATTAATGAATGATGTATCTAAATCCATTAAATGTTCGCCGTAATTTTTAGCACTTGCTGAATCATCAGTTAATCTTTTTGCGATGTCTGCATAAGTATTTGTGTTTGTATCTGATTTAACTAATGCTTCAAAAAGATTATAAAGCTGTTCAGCGTCTTCACTAGAAATTTGTCCAGTTGAATAGTTAGCAGCATCAGCATCGACTTGAATAAGAATGTCTCTAACGTGATATGGTAATTTAGTTTTAATATAGCCATTTTCACCATAGACCATGTTAAATTCATTAACTTCGTCTTCGCTTGCTTCATCTTTATCTGGATTCCATTGGTTGAATGTATTGTAGAATTCATCACCAACAATTTCTTTCATGGCTGTAACTTCGCATTGTAAATAATATTGATGTTCTCTATCCTCAACACTCATATCGCCAACAATACCTAAAGTATCTTTTAAATAATCTTCCCATGAAGTACCTGCAGTATCTGCAGCATCTTTTGCTTCATCAACTGCTCTATTTGCATCGCTTTGAGCGTCGCTTAATCTATCCTTAAATCTGCCGTTAGTGAAAACTTCTCTAAGAGCAACCTCATAAATAGCATTGTAATAAGCTTCTGTTGCTGTAGCACCATTATTTGTTAAATAACGATCTAAAACATCTTGAGCGGTGATTTCTTGTGTAACGGAAGTTCCGTTAGCTGTTTCATAAGTGAAATCGATTACGAAATCTTCTTTTTGGGAAATTCCGCAACCACTTAATGCTATTGTGGAAAAGGCTGATAAAGCTAAAATCAATGATTTAGTACTTTTTTTCATATCTTTTTCCTTCCATAAATAAAATTGCTATTCGTTCAAATAGCGTTTTTAATTTTATACTATAAGTATAAAAGTTTCAACAAGATAAATTGTTATCTTTTATCGCGAAATTTGAGAATATAATTTGAGAGAGAAATGATATTGTTATAGAATATTTACGCAAAAAATAGGGTGATTAGAAATGAAAAGTTTAGAAATTAGGAATTTACACGCTGAAGTCGAAGGAAAAGAGATATTAAAAGGTGTCGATTTAACTCTTAATGAAGGAGAGATTTTAGCTCTTTTAGGGCCAAATGGTCATGGTAAATCAACTCTTTTAGCTGCGATTATGGGAAATCCTCGTTATCTCGTTACTGAAGGCGAGATTATTTTTGATGGGAAAGACGTCTTAAGTATGAGTGTTGATGAAAGAAGTAAGGCAGGTTTATTTTTGGCTTTCCAAAATCCTAGTGAAATTCCTGGTGTTGTTTCTGCAGACTTTTTTAAAGGAGCAATTAATGCTCATAGAAATAACAAAGTTAAATTATTTGAATTCTATCGCTCTTTAGAAAATGCATGTAAAGAAGTTAATTTACCTTTTGATATGGTAAATAGAAATTTAAATGATGGATTTAGTGGCGGAGAAAAGAAAAGAAACGAAATTTTACAAATGATCTTATTAAATCCAAACATTGCAATGTTAGACGAAATCGATTCAGGGCTTGATGTTGATGCTATCAACACTGTTTCTCAATCAATTGTTAAACAATTTAGGGAAAAAAATACCGGATTCTTAGTGATTTCTCACTATGCTCGTTTATTTGATTTAATCCATCCTACAAAAACTGCAATTATGATTAATGGAAGAATTATCACAGTTGGTGATGCTTCTTTAATTAAAAAGATTGATAGCGAAGGTTACGAATGGATTGAAAAAGAATTTGGAATCTCTACCAAAAAAGAAGATGATAACCAAATGAATAAAGTTTCAATTGGTGTTTGTGCAACGAAAGAAGTATTAAAAAATGTTAAATAAGGTTACTAATTATTTTTATGAGGGATTAAGTGAAGCAACTGTTTCTTTAAAATTTGAAGATGCAGTAACTTTTTTAGTCCAAGATAATAGTAATGTTACTTTAGATATTTCAGAATTTAATAAAAATAACGAAGTTGTCATCGTTTTAGGCCAAAACTCAATATTTAATTTAAGATTATTAGTTTTAGATAATTTAAAAGATTTTAATGTTAAAGTAAATGTTCCACGTGGAAGTAAATTTGATTTGGTAATTGCAGATTTTTCTAAAGATGTTGAGACATTTAATGCTTTAGTAAATTTAGAAGGAGAAAGTGCTGAATCAAATATTCATTTGGCAGCTTTATCAAAAGAAAACGAAAAGAAAAAATATTCATTATCATTTGATCATAAGGTTGGTAAAACAAAGTCATTAATTGATGCTTATGGAGTTAGTAAAGATTCATCATTATTTAAAATTGATGGTATTTCTCATGTTTATCCAAACGCATCAAAATCAGACGCAACCCAAAAAGCAAGAGTTATCCTTTTTGATAAAGAAAGTGAAGCTATCGCAAACCCAATTTTAAAGATTGATAACAATGATATTAAAGCTCAACACGCTTGTGCAATCGGTTCATTAAAAGAAGAACATTTATATTATCTTTTATCTAGAGGAATTGAGTTAAAAGAAGCTAGAAATTTAATCACTTTAGGCTATCTTTTACCAATTTCTAAATATTTTAATGAAAAAGACGAAGAAAAAATCAAAGAGATTATTGGAGGTAATTTTTAATTATGTTAGATGTTAAAAAGATTAAAAAAGATTTTCCAATTTTTGCTAATCATGAAAACGATAAAAAACCTCTAGTTTATCTAGATAATGCTGCAACAACTTTTAAACCAAAAGCAGTTATTGATGCTTGTTCTAGATATTATGAAATGGATGGAGCAAATGCTCATAGAGGCGATTATGATTTGGCATTCAATGTTGATAAAGAAGTTGAAAATTGCCGCAAACATCTTGCAAATTTCTTAAACGCTTTACCAAGAGAAGTTGTTTTCACTAGCGGAACCTCAATGTCGATGAACTTAGTTGCTTATGGCTATGGAATTAAATTTTTAACTGAAAATGATGAAATTTTATTAACTGAAGCTGAACACGCATCTAATGTTTTACCTTGGTTTAAGGTTGCTGAAACAACTAAAGCAAAAATTAAATATATTCCTTTAGATGAAGATGGAAGGTGCACTCCAGAAAATTTAAGAAAAGTAATTACTAAAAACACAAAAGTTGTTTCAATTGCTCAAGTTACTAATGTTTTAGGATTTAAAATTGATATTAAGGAAATGGCTAAAATAGCTCATGAATATGGCGCAATTTTAGTTTGCGATGGTGCTCAAAGTGCACCTCATATGAAGATTGATGTTAAAGATTTAGATTGCGATTTCTTCTGTTTAAGTGCTCATAAATTACTCGGCCCAACAGGAATCGGTGCTTTATATGGAAAGTTCGAACTTTTAGAAAAAATGGATCCGTTTATGATGGGTGGCGGAGATAATGCTCGTTTTGATATGTGTGGAAATGTTGCATATTTAAAACCACCAGCAAAATTTGAAGCGGGAACTATAAACATTTCTTCAATTTATGGATTTGATGCTGCTTTAACTTATTTAGAAAATATTGGCTTAGAAAATATTGAAAAACACGAAGAAGAATTGAGAAAATACGCAATTTCAAAGTTAAAAACTCTCGATAACGTTATTATTTATAATGAAAAAGCTGATGCTGGAATCATTACTATGAATGTTAAAAATGTATTCCCTCAAGATGAAGTTTCTTTTTTAAATAGTAAAGGAATTTGTGTTAGAAGCGGTGAACACTGTGCCAAATTATTAAAAGATAGATTAAAAACTGTCGGAACTATTCGTGTCTCGTTCTATTTATATAATGATAAAGATGATGTTGATGCATTATACGACGCTTTAAAAAATGGAGGTGACTTTTTAGATGCTTACTTTAACTAATGAAATGAAAAGAGAGATTATTATGGAGCATTACAACTCTCCAAATAATAAAGTAGAAGATATTACCTCAATTAGTGGCTATGAAAACTTCAAAAAAATTAGAATGGATAGCGATTCTTGTGTTGATGACATCACAATTTATCTAGGAATTGATGAATCAAAAAATATTAAAGAAGCATATTTTTGTGGTGTAGCTTGTGCTATTTCTACTGCTTCAACCGATATTTTATGCGATATGGTTAAAGGAAAAAGCGAAGAAGATGCACTTTATATCATTAAACAATATGAAAATATGCTTTATGAAAAAGAATATGATAGTGAAGTTTTAGAAGAATTAAATGCTTTTAGTGAAACTCATAAACAAGCCGCAAGAATTAAATGTGCAACTTTAGGAGCAACTGGTATTGAAATGATAATTAATGGAGAAGAAGATGAGTAAAAAGTTTGAAGAAATAAACTTAGATACCAAAAAATACGATTTTAAGGATGATATTTCCTCAATTTTTACAACTGGAAAAGGAATCAATGAAGAAGTTGTTCGTACAATTTCCAAAGCAAAAGGCGAACCAGAATGGATGCTCGAATTTAGACTCGATGCTTATCGCAAATTTGTTAAAATGCCTTTCCCTAATTTTGGTCCAGATGTTTCTTTTTTAGACTTCGATTCTTTTACTTACTTCAATAGATATTCTTCAAAAGAAGGAAAAAGTTGGGACGAAGTTCCTGATCAAATTAAAGATACTTTTAATAAACTTGGTATCCCAGAAGCTGAGCAAAAATATTTAGCAGGCGCTTCAACACAATATGAAAGTGAGATGGTTTACCATAATATGCTTAAAGAAGTCGAAGAAAAAGGCGTTATTTTCCTTTCGACTGATATGGCTTTAAAACTTTATCCTGATTTAGTTAAAAAATATTTTGGCCAAATTGTTAATGTTGCAGATAACAAATTTTCAGCATTAAATGGCGCAGTTTGGAGTGGCGGAAGTTTTATTTATGTTCCTAAAGGGGTAAAACTTGAAAAGCCATTACAATCATATTTTAGAATTAATAACGAAAAAACTGGTCAATTTGAAAGAACCTTAATTATTGTTGATGAAGGTGCTGATGTTCATTACGTTGAAGGATGTACAGCTCCAATTTATTCAAAAGAATCTTTACACGCTGCAGTTGTTGAAATTTTTGTTCATAAAAACGGTAAATGTCGTTATTCAACAGTTCAAAATTGGTCAAATAATATTGTTAATATGGTTACAAAAAGAGCGGTTTGCTATGAAAATGCAACCATGGAATGGATTGATGGAAATATCGGTAGTCAAATCAATATGAAATACCCAGCTTGTGTTTTAAGAGGCGAAGGTGCAAAAGGCCTTTGTATTTCAATTGCTGTTGCTGGAAAAAGGCAATATCAAGATGCTGGAGCTAGGATGATTCATGAAGCAAAAAATACCTCATCATCGATAATTTCTAAATCTATTGTTAAAGATGGTGGTGTTTCAAATTATAGAGGAACAGCAAGAATTAAAAAGGATGCAATCAATAGTAAAACACACATTGAATGTGATACTTTGATTTTAGATGATATTTCAAAATCAGATACAATCCCAAAGAATGAAGTTCATAATAATTCATCTTATTTAGAACATGAAGCAACTGTTTCAAAAATCGACGAAGATCAATTATTTTATTTAATGAGTAAAGGAATTTCTAAAAAAGATGCTACTCAAATGATTGTTTTAGGATTTATTGAACCATTCTCAAAAGAATTACCTATGGAATATGCTGTTGAATTAAATCAACTTATTAAATTAGACATGGACGGAAGCGTTGGTTAATAAATGTTAAACGAAAATATATTAGATAGTTACGATGTTATTGTTGTAGGTGCTGGTCATGCTGGAAATGAAGCCGCATTAGCAGTAGCTAGAATGAATAAAAGAGTTTTACTTATAACTCTTAATTTTAAGATGGCTTCTAATATGCCTTGTAATCCTTCAATTGGAGGAAGTGCAAAAGGTATTGTTGTTAGAGAAATTGATGCTTTAGGCGGATTCATGGGTAAATGTGCTGATCAAGAATATTTACAGATGAAAATGTTAAACACTAAAAAAGGCCCGGGTGTTCAATGTTTAAGAGCTCAAGCAGATAAAAAAAGATATCCTGCAAATATGCAAAAACACCTTTTATCTGTAAATAATTTAGATATTTTAGAGGATGAAGTTACTGGATTATTAAATGATGAAAATACTGTTTTTGGTATAACAACAAGAAACGGGAGATCAATAAAATCAAAAGCTGTTATTTTAGCAACCGGAACATATATGGATTCCGAAATTTTAAAAGGACACCATAAAGAAAGCGCTGGACCTGATGGAGAAAAACCTTCAATTGGTTTATCAGAGCACTTGAAGAAAATGGGTTTAAAGATTCAAAGACTTAAAACCGGAACTCCTCAAAGAATCGCAAAAGAATCAATCGATTTTTCTAAGGGCGAAATTCAATATGGAAACGTCGAAGATGAAGGTTTTTCTTATGAAACAAATGAATTTATTCCTTTAAGCGAACAAATTCCTTGTTATTTAATTTATACAACTCCTGAAACTCATAAAATTATTAATGAACATTTATTAGATTCTGCAATGTATGGAGGAATTGTAACTGGTGTTGGTCCAAGATATTGTCCATCTATTGAAGATAAAATTGTTCGTTTTAAAGATAAACCAAGACATCAATTGTTTTTAGAACCTGAAAGTTATGATACAAATTCAATTTATGTTCAAGGTTTTTCAACTTCAATGCCTGAAGAAGTTCAAGACGAAATGGTTCGTTCACTTCCAGGAATGAAAAATGCAAAAATTTTAAAATATGCCTACGCTATTGAATACGATGCTTTAGATCCCCTTGAATTTGATAACACATTAATGGTTAAAAAATATAAAGGACTCTTTATTTCTGGTCAAATTTGTGGAACAAGTGGTTATGAAGAAGCTGCTGGCTTAGGGTTAATGGCTGGAGTTAATGCTTGTCTATATATTGATCAAAAACCTCCGTTTATTTTAAGAAGAGATGAAGCTTATATTGGCGTTATGATTGATGATTTAATCACAAAAGGAACCAATGAACCTTATAGATTATTATCTTCAAGAGCTGAATATCGTTTACTTTTAAGACATGACAATGCAGATTATAGATTAAGTAAAAAAGCCCATGAATTAGGTTTAATTTCAGATGTAAGATATCAAAAATTTGTTGATAAAAAAGAAAGACAAAAGAAACTTTTAGAATTGCTTGATAATACATTCTTTGGTGCAAAATCATCTGTTAATGATTATTTAGAGTCCTTAGGTTATGAAAAATTAACTTATGGAGTTAGTGCAAAAGAAGTTTTAAAAAGAAACGAAGTTACTTTTAAAGATTTAGAAAAATATTTAGATATCCCTGAAGAATTAAAAATTGATGATTTAGCTAAAAAACAATTAGAAATCTATGTTAAATACGAAGGATATATCAAAAATCAAATGAAGGAAGCAGAAAAACTTCATAAGCTTGACGATATTCTTTTAAGAGATGATATTGATTATCTAAATTTAGATGGTTTAGCTTTAGAAGCAAGACAAAAATTTGATGCAATTAGACCAAAAACAATTGGCCAAGCTTCTAGAATTAGTGGCGTAAATCCTTCTGATATCAATGTTTTAATTATGTATTTAAGAAAAAATCGTTTAATATAAAGTTAATGGAAAAAGAAGAATTAATAACTAAATTTATCGAACTTGTTTTAGAAGAAAACGAGAAATTTAATTTAACAGCAATCACTGATGTAGATGAATTTAAAAGTCGTCATATTGAAGATTCTTTATCTTCAATGAAAGTTTTTGGTTATCAAAATAAAGAAGTTTTAGATTTAGGAAGTGGAGCTGGTTTTCCTGGAATTCCTTTAGCAATTTATAATCCAGATGCTTCTTTTACTCTTGTTGAACCACTTGAAAAACGCGCAATTTTCTTAAAAAAAGTAAAAGATATTTTAAAACTTGATAATGTTGTAGTTTTAAATAAAAGGATGGAAGAATTAAAAAAAGATAAGAAATATGATGTAATTGTTTCTCGAGCTGTTAGTGAACTTTCAATTCTTTTAGAATTATCTATTCCTTATTTAAAGGTTGAAGGAATCTTAATTGCATATAAAGGTAAAAAAGGCGAAGAAGAACTTAAAAACGCTTCCAACGCCTTAAAAATACTAAATTCTAAAGTAATTAATATTCAAAAAGAAAAAATAAATGATTACGATGTACGTAATAATATCTTTATTCAAAAGTTAAAAGAAACTGATAATATTTATCCTCGTGCCTATCAAAAAATTAAGAAAAAACCATTATAAAAAGATCATTAAAACAGCAAAAAGTTCGAAACTTTTTGCTTTTTATTTTAATAAAAAGTATTATAGTTATGATAAAGTTTTCACGTAAAAAGAAAAAATGACTAGAATTATCGCAATTGCAAATCAAAAAGGTGGTGTTGGAAAAACCACAACATCAATTAATTTAGCCGCTGCTTTAGCTTTAGCAAATAGGAGCGTTCTTTTAGTTGACCTTGATCCTCAAGGAAATTCTTCAAGAGGTTTAGGAATCGATATTACTTTATTAAATAGAACAATTTTCAATGCTTTAATTTTAGATACCGATATAAATAAGGTCATTCGTAAAACAATGTTAAATAATTTAGATGTTTTACCATCAAATTTAAAATTATCGAATCTTGAAAGTGAACTTTATGGAAAAAGTACGAATATGGATGATAATGCTTTTGTTTTAAAAAGAGCATTGAATAATGTTCGTAAAAAATATGATTACATTATTATTGATTGTCCTCCATCTTTAGGAATTTTATGTATTAATGCTTTAACCGCTGCTACATCAGTTTTAGTTCCGGTTCAATGTGAATATTTTGCGATGGAAGGACTTGCTCAAATCTTAGGAACAATTAAAAGAGTAAAAGAGAATTTAAATGAAAATCTCGATATTGAAGGATTTTTATTGACTATGTTAGAAAGTGATTCTCAACTTGCTCAAGAAGTTGTTAATGAAGTTCGTGGATTATTTAAAGAGACAACATTCTTAACAATAATTCCTAGAAATACCAGTTTAAGTGAATGTTCGGCTCGTGGTTTGCCTGTTTTTATGTATAAAAAAACAAGTGCTGGAGCAATTGCTTATCAAGAGTTTGCAAAGGAGGTAATGCAACATGAAAAGTAATTCAAAAATCTTAAAAAGTTCTTTAAAAAAATTGGTTGATCGTTTTGGTAGAGAAGATTTCGTTTCGGCTATTTTAAATAATTCATCGAACGAAGATATCGCTGATATTACAATGGATAATATCACTGATAACCATTATTTAAGAAAAGCAAAAATCGATGATGTTAAAATTACTCAAGCTAAAAAAACTATCAAAGAAAGCGGATTTTATGATCCAATCATTGTTAGATCGTTCCAAAATAAACACGAAGTAGTTATTGGCAGAGTTAAGTATTTAGCTGCTAAAGAATTAAAAATAAATACGATTCCTGTCGTTGTTTTACAACTTAGCGATGAAGAATCATTACTCTTTATGTTAAAAGAAATTAGTGATCGTAAAACAATGAATATTTATGAACTTGCTCTTATTTGTTCCCACCTTAAAAAAGACTTTAACTATAAAAATAAGGATTTAGCTGACTATTTAAATCAGTCTTCATCTCAAATTTCAAATCTTTTACAACTTCTTTCCTTACCTCAAGAAGTTTTAATAGAAATTTCAATGAATAGATTATCTTATGGTCATGCTAAAGCAATTTGTCGTCTTCCTAAAGACCAAGTCTTAGAAGCAGTTAAAAAAATCCAAGATGAACATTTAAGTGTTAGACAAACCGAAGCATTAGCTAGAGATTTAAAACCAGATGATGGAAATAAAAAGAAAGAAGAAGTTAAAAATATCGATGTAATCGAAGATAATTTAAAAACTATCGATAAAAAAGAAACATCAAATAATTTAACTTTAACAATTCGTTTTAAAGACGAAAAAGCTAAAAAAGAAGCTTTAAAGAAGTTGGGTAGACTTCTTAAAAAAGATCGTGTTTCTATCGAATAATTGATAAAAAAGAGAAAAGTTTATGATATAATAAACTTACTTCAGGGTGCTGTGAAATTCAGAACTGGCGGTATACCCCGCGAGCTTATAAAAATAAGCATGAACTAGTGAGATTCTAGTGGCAATAGTAAAGTCTAGATGGAAGAAGTAAAGATTAATTAAAAATTAAAGAATATTTATTTTCTTAAGATACAAAAATAACCCTGAAAAATTAGTGAAAGGGTTATTTTTTATGAAAGTTAAAAAATCATTATATTTAATAGCCAGGGTTGCAATATTTGGAGCTTTAGCAATTATTTTATATATGGTTCCTGGTTTACAGTTTCCAATTTTTCCTGGACTTCCATTTTTAAAACTTCATTTTGATGAATTACCAGTTTTATTTGCTTCGCTTGCTTATGGACCTTTTACTGGAACTTTAATAATTATTTTAAAAAGTTTATTTAAACTTATTCAAGATATTCCTGAAACTGGAGGAATTGGTGTTTTAGCTGATACTATTTATGGTTTAGCTTTTATTCTCCCAACTTCTTTTATTTATAAACATCATAAAAGTTTCAAGATGGGTTTAGTTGCGATATTTAGCGGCTTATTTATCAATTTAATAGTCTCTTCATTTTTAGGATATTACATAATTTATCCTTTATATGGTTTATTTTTTAATCCAAACGCTAAAAGTTATGTTGAAGCAATGGAAACAGTTGCAGTTTTATTTACAAGTGCCGATCCTTCAATTACTTCTTGGAGTGATCCTAAAATATTATTTGAATTTTTATTACCATTTAATTTAATAAAAGATAGTGTAATCGTTGTTATTACTATCTTAGTTTATAAACCATTATCAATGTTAATAAAAAGAAATGAAAAAAAATAACCTCGCATTGAGGTTATTTTTTATTTAAAAAGTAATTAAATTAAACTATTTTTCAATAGCACCAGCTGGGCATGATGCAACTGCTTCATCAGCAACTGTTTCATCACATTCAGCGACAACTTCAGCTTTATTTTCTGCATCAAAAGCGAAAACTTCTGGATATGAACCAACACAAAGTCCGCAACCGACACATGCATCTTTATTAACTTTTAATTTAACTGCCATAATCTTTTCCTCCTAAGATACGAGTTAATTATAGTTTAAAATTTAACTATTGAAAATAAGATTTTTTGTTAGGTAAAAGTAACATTTAGATATGATGAATTAAAAAATATATGATAATTATCGAATATTTTTAAGTCATTATAATTTAAGATTATTAATTTTACTCTAATAATAAAGAGCAAAAAATGGTAAGATATTAAAGATTATGGATACAAGAAAAGAGAAATATCAAGATTATCGAAATGAAATAATGGCTTCATCTAATTTGAAAGACATGCGAAATCGTGTTGTTAAGGAATTAGAAGAAAGTAAGATTAAAAAAAGAAAATATATTCAAAAGGAAGAGTCGAAAAAATCGATTTATTCTCTTTATTTAAGGAGAAGAACTATAAAAATAGTTCTTTATACCTTAATTTTTCTTGCCATAATTGTTATAATCATTCTCGGAATTTATTTTGGAGTTAAAAGTATAAATGGATAGAAAGAAAAACTGTGTATCAATTGCAATCGACGGACCTAGCGCAAGTGGAAAATCTACTGTCGCTAAACTTTTAGCTTCTAAACTTAATTATTTATATGTCGATACCGGAGCAATGTATCGCGCTTACACTCTTGCTGTTATTAAAGCAGGACTTGATCCAAAAAATGAAGAAGCATCTAACTCTTTAATCGGAAAAATCGAAATTAGTTTTAATGAAAATAATAAAATTACTTTAAATGGTGAAGATGTTTCAAAAGAAATTAGAGATAATGACGTTGCAAATAATGTTTCTTATATCGCTTCATATAAAAATATCCGTTTATTTTTAGTATCTTTGCAACAAAAAATTGCTGATAACAAAAATATTGTTATGGATGGTAGAGATATTGGAACTTATGTTTTAAAAGACGCCGAAGTTAAAATTTTCTTAAATGCTGATGTTGAAGAAAGAGCTAGAAGAAGATTTATTGAAAATAAAGAAAACGGCTTTGAAACAAGTTATGAAGCTTGTTTAGAAAATATTAAAAAAAGAGATTATATCGATTCACATCGTGATTTTTGTCCACTTAGACAAGCAGAAGATGCAATTCTTCTTGATTCAACTAAACTTTCAATTGATGAAGTTGTTGAAAAAATGGAAGAAATTATTAGAAGCAAAGGATTTTGACTTTTATGAGCCTTCCTTTAGTTGCAATCGTGGGCTCTCCTTCAGTTGGTAAATCTACAATTTATAATCGAATTGTTGGTGAAAAGAAATCAATTGTTGAAGAAACACGTGGAGTTACAAGAGATAGAATTTATTCAAAGACTAGTTGGTTAACTATTCCTTTTAATATTGTCGATACAGGCGGAATTGAAGTAGAAAACAAACCTTTCCAAGAACAAATTAGAATTCAAGCTGAAATCGCAATTGATGAAGCTGATGTAATTATTTTTGTTACTGACGGAAAAATTGGTTTAAATGAAGATGATAGATTAATCGCTAAAATGTTAAGAAAGGCTGAAAAACCTGTTATTTTAGCGGTTAACAAAATTGATAATATTGAACAAATTAATGATATTTATGAATTTTATGCTCTTTCTTTAGGTGATCCAATTGCTTGTAGTGGAGAACATGGCATAGGAATTGGTGACTTACTTGATAGAGTTATCGAACTTTTACCTAAAAAAGAAGAAGAAGTAAAAGAAGAAAATTTAATATCTTTTTCTTTAATTGGAAGACCAAACGTTGGTAAATCTTCCCTTTTTAATAAACTCATTGATGAAAATAGAATGATTGTTTCAAATATTGAAGGAACAACAAGAGATTCTATCGATACAAGTTTTGAATATAATGGAAAAACTTATCAAGTTATTGATACTGCAGGACTTAAAAAACGCGGAAAAATTTATGAAGCTATTGATAAATATGCTGCTTTAAGAGCTTTAAGAAGTATTGATAAATGTGATATTGCTCTTCTTTTAATCGATGCAAATGATGGAATTAGAGAACAAGATAAACACGTTGTCGGTTATGCAATTGAAGCTAAAAAAGCAATTATTGTTATTATTAATAAATGCGATTTAATCGAAGATTTAAATACTTTTAAAAAGGAATTCAAAGAAAAATTTGTTACTGAATTTAAATTTTTAGATTATGTTCCTTTAATTTTTACTTCAACTGTTAGATTTAAAAATAAAAACGAAATCTTTAAAACAATTGATGAAGTCTATGAATCATATACTTTTGAAATTAAAACATCTGTTTTAAATGATATTATTCAAGAAGCTCAAATGATGAATGAATCACCTGATTTTAATGGTGGTAGAGTTAGAATTTATTATGCTCAACAAATTGGATTAAAGCCTTTAACAATTGCCCTTTTTGTTAACGATCCAAAGTTTATGCACTTTTCATATCTTAGATATATTGAAAACAGAATTAGAGACTCATTTTCTCTTATTGGATCGCCAATTAATCTTGTATTAAGAAAAAGAAAATAGTATGATAACTATCGATTTATTAAATATTTACAAGACGAAAAGTTTATGTTTTAATAAATCTAGAAAATTTCAATTTATTTATAAATTTTCAAATATTTTATAAGGAGAAGGAAGAAATGAATAAAGCTGAATTAGTCGTCGCTGTTAGCGAATCAACAAAATTATCAAAAAAAGATACTGAAAAAGTTATTGATGCTTTCTTTGAAGAAGTCGCTCATGCTTTAGAAAAAGGTGAAGTTGTTAAAGTTTCTGGATTTGGTGCTTTCTCAGTCAAATCAAGAAAAGAAAGAATTGGAACTTCCCCAGTTAATGGTGAAAAAATTAAAATCCCAGCAACAAAAACTGTCGGATTCAAACCATCAAAAAGTCTTAAAGATTTAGTCAAATAATTTTTCTTAGGTTATAATTAAATAAGCTAGTTTAAACTAGCTTTTTTTATACCTTCTTTTAGTTAAATATGGATAAAATTTTCGATTATTTAAGTGATATTTTTGATAAAAATGGGTTCTCTTTATATATGATTGGCTCAACTAGCCGTGATTATTTTTTAAAAAGAGAAATTTTTGATTATGATTTTGCAACTGATGCAACGCCAGATGAAACAATTAAATTTTTAAAAGATGTTGATTTAACTTTTAAAAGATTTGGGACTATTAAATATAAACTTGATAATAAAAAAATTGATATTGTAACTTTAAGAGAAGAAGATGAATATTTAGACTTCCGTCATCCAAATAAAATTAAATTTATAAATGATATAAATATTGATTATAAAAGAAGAGATTTTACAATTAATGCGATATATATCGATAAAAACTATAATGTAATTGATCCTACTGGTTTTGGAGTAGAAGATTTAAAAAATAAAAAATTAAGATTTATAAAAGACCCATTAACTTCAATAAAAGAGGATCCATTAAGAATATTAAGAGCATATCGCTTTATAAAAGAATATAATTTATCTATTGATGAAGATGTTCTCTTAATTTTAAAAAATAACGAACATTTATTAGAAAATATTAAAAAAGAAAAGATCGAAGAAGAGAATAGAAAATTAAAGGAGGCAATTAAAAGATGTATAACAAAATAAACGGAATAGATTTTAGATATCTTTTATTAGATTACTACAAAGAATTAAATTTAACTAATGAAGAAGTTTTAGTTCTTTTAATGTGCGACCACCTTTTAAATGATTCAAATACTTTGATAAGTATCGAACAACTTGAAATGAAACTCGATCTTTCTTTTAGTGAAATCGATAAAGTTTTTAATTCACTTTTAACTAAAAAATATATTATTTTTGAAACAGTTAATAATGATTTTGTAACTACATTAAAAAATATTAAGCATGAAGTTTTAAATCTTTATAAAAGAGATTTACTTTTAGATGAAAAAAACGGTAACGAACTTGAAGTTAGTGATGACATAAAAACACGAGTTTTCTCATCTTTTGAACATTATTTTAATCGCGATTTAAATGAAACCGAAAAAGAAATGATCTTAAAATGGATTGCTGCTGGAATTGATGAAGAAATAATTATTGATTCTTTAAAAGACGCTTACAATTTAAGAACATTAACTATTAAAAAAATTGATGGTTTAATCGCTAAAAAGATGAAAGAAAACGAAGATTTTTAATTTATGAATCAAAAAGAAAAAGCAAAATTAATTACTTCTTATTTAAATGAAATACTTCCAATAGCTGAATGTGAACTTAATTATACTCATGATTATGAACTTTTAATCGCGGTTGTTTTAAGTGCTCAAACTACGGATAAAAAGGTCAATGAAGTTACAAAAACTTTATTTAAAAAATATCCTAGTATTGATGCTTTTAATAATGCTTCTTTAAAAGATATTGAAAATGACATAAAAGTCATTGGCTTATATAAAAATAAGGCAATCGCTTTAAAAGATATTGCCTATAAATTAGTTCATGATTTTAACTATAAAGTTCCTTCAAAAAAAGAAGAACTTTTAACGATGAAGGGTGTAGGAAATAAAGTTGCTAATGTTGTATTAGTTGAACTTTTTAATAAACAAGAATTTCCTGTAGACACCCATGTTTATCGTCTTTCTAAAAGACTTGGCATTGCTTCAAAAAACGATTCGATTGATAAAGCCGAACAAAAATTAAGGAAAGTTTTTAAAGATTATGATTATAAACTTTTACACCATCAATTTATTCATTTTGGAAGATATTATTGTAAAGCGATAAATCCAGCTTGTGAAAATTGTAAATTAAAAGAAATTTGTTTAGATGTTCATGATAAATTCATCAACAAAAGATAAATAATCTAAAACAGGATAAATGGAAGGGGTAATTTCTCTTCCGTTTTTTATAAATTCGTCTAGAGGAATCGAACTACGGTCATTATTATCGATATATTTTTTAAAGTCTTTGATAAAATAAATAAAGATTTTATCTAAAGCAGTAAAAGAAACGATAATAAAAGCGATTCCACCCATTTCATCGACCATTAAAAGATGTTTTATTTGATTTGAATGGATGTTTTTTAATGCAAAAGAAGTTTTTGATTTTGTTTCTTTTGCCTCAAAATCAATATATTTTCCTTTATAAATGCCGTTATAATCGGTGGTTGAAGGCTTTTCAAAAAAAGCATCTGAAATCCTGTTTTCTTTATCAATTTTGACTATATGAATTGGTGTAGGTTTTTTATAAATTAAAGCCTTATCAATAAATTTATAGTATTTATTGGTATCATTTATCATGCTTTCTAAAGATAAGCCTCTATTTTTATATGATTGAGATGGCGTTTTTAATTTGTTTTCTTTATTTTTTTCAATTTGAAAAGGATATCTTATCACTTTAAATCCTCTTCAACATAAGTAACAAAATCTTTATAGGTAACTTTTTGATCACTTTCTAATTTTTTTAATACTTTTCTAAAAGGATTTGGTAAAGATAGAGATCTTCTTAAAAGATTGATATATTCATCTCTTAAAATTCCGTGTTTAGTTAAAAAAGCATTATATAAATGCATTAAATTGATTGAATCAGTTAATGGATCATGAATATTTGTTTCAATGTTAGTTTGAAAAACTCTTAAAGCATCAACAAGTGATAATGCAGTTCCTTTTTCGCTTCTAACATAACGTGAAAAAAGACGAGAAAAATCAACACTATTTTCATAAAAATAACGTACAAAATCATCGTCATTGATTCCGCTATTTAAAGCACTATTATGCATTAAATGTGTATCAAAATTTCCATAATGGAAAAATTTACAAGGTTCTTTACCAACATAAGTTTTAAGGCGTTCCATTGCTTCGATAAAACTAACCCCTTCACTATCTAATAATTCGTTGGTGATTCCAGTTAAATTTGTAATAAAATCACCAACAATTTCGTCGATTTTAATATAAATTTTAAAAGGCGAATAAGTTTTCTTAACAAAATTTTTATTATCAAGAGTAGCTTTTATCGCACCAATTGCGATAATTTCTTGACTATATTGTGATCCTTCAAAATCTATAAAAATAATAGTCTTGTTGTCATTTAAAATTCGATTAATTTCTTTCATAAAATTTACTATTAATAGTATAACGATATCTTTATGAATTTCTACCTTTTTAAGTATAAAATGTATAAGTCTTTATTAAATTCTTATAAAGAATTATAATAATCGAGGTGGAGGAAAGTAGTATGAAATTTATTGTTGAAACAAGTGCAAGACACATCCATTTAACTCAAGAATCATTAGAATATTTATGTGGTGAAGGATTCCAATTAACTGTTAAAAAAGAATTATCTCAACCAGGTCAATATGCTTCTAATACAAAATTAGATCTTGTTGGTCCTAAAAACACAATTAAAGGTGTTTCAATTCTTGGTCCAGTTAGAAATGCTAACCAAGTTGAAATCAGTGCAACTGATGCAAGAACTTTAGGTGTTAAAGCTCCAATTAGAGAAAGTGGCGATACAGTAGGTAGCGCACCAATTAAAATTGTTAATCCAGAAAACGGAAAAGAACTCGAAATTTCTGAAGGCTGCATTATCGCAAAAAGACATATTCATATGACTCCAGAAGATGCTGAAAAATTCGGTGTTACAAATGGCGAAATTGTTTCAGTTTTAACTGGTGGAGAAGGCAGAAAAGTTATTTTTGCCGATACAGTTGTTAGAGTTTCACCAAAATTCGCTTTAGCAATGCATATCGATACAGATGAATCCAATGCAGGTAATTGCTTTGGTGAAATGTATGGAGAAATCGTTAAATAATGATTAAAACATACACTCATATTTGTAACGGAACTTGTTCAAGAAGTATTGAAATTAGTTATGACACCGAAACAAATAAGATCACAGATTTTATTGTTAACGGTGGATGTAATGGTAATTTAAAAGGTGTTAAAGCATTGCTTTTAAATCGTGATATTGATGAAGTTCATGATTTATTAAAAGGAATTAAATGCGGAATGAGACCTACTTCTTGTCCAGATCAAATTGCGTTAGCAATTGAAGAATTAAAAGCCGCTACTAATTAATTGAAATACTTATTATCTTTATATATAATTAAAAAACTTATCAAGAACTACATTCAATTAGGTGAAAAAATGTAGTAGCAACTCTTCTTTATGAAGTAAGTGCTTCCTAATAGCAAAGTTATCCACACTTTGAACGATAAGTAAGGAGAATTTATCAATTTGCCTTCCTTAAAAGTGGAGGGCTTTTTTATAGCCCAAAAGAAAGGAGAAGTATGGAAAAAGAAAAGATTTTATTTACTTCTGAATCAGTTTCAGAAGGTCATCCAGATAAAGTTTGCGATCAAATTAGTGATGCAATTTTAGATGCTTGTTTAAAAGAAGACCCTTCAAGTCACGTAGCTTGTGAATGTTTTGTTAGTAAAGATTTTTTACTTATTGGCGGAGAAATTACTACAAAAGCTAAAGTAAATTATGAAGAAATAGCTAGAAATGTTATTAAAGAAATTGGCTATGATAACGATGATTTAGGTTTTAACTATCAAAGTTTAAAAATAATCAATGTTATTAACACTCAATCTCCTGATATTAATATGGGTATTGAAAGAGGAGATGAACTTCTTCAAGGTGCTGGTGATCAAGGTATCATGTTTGGTTATGCTACTAAAGAAAATGAAGGTTATATGCCTTTAGCTATCGTCATTTCTCATAAATTAGTTAGAGAAGCTACTAGATTAAGAAAAGCTGGCGGATTTGAATGGGCTAGACCTGATATGAAAAGTCAAGTAACTATCGATTATTCTAACGAAGAACCAAGAGTTGAAACTGTTTTAATGTCAGTTCAACATGATTCTGATTATAACGAAAAAGAATTTAAAGATTATATCTTTAAAAAAATTATGATTCCTGTTATTGAATCTTTCGGATTAAATCTTGATTTTAAAGTTTTCATTAACCCAACAGGAAGATTTGTAATTGGTGGTCCAGCAGGAGATACAGGTTTAACCGGAAGAAAGATTATTGTTGATACTTATGGTGGTTCAGCAAGACACGGAGGAGGATGTTTTAGCGGAAAAGATCCTTCTAAAGTTGATAGAAGTGCTGCGTATTATGCTCGTTATATTGCTAAAAATTTAGTTGCTGCAGGAATTGCTGACCGTATGGAAATTCAGCTTTCATACGCTATTGGAAAACCTGAACCATTATCAATTTCTGTCTCTACTTTTAAAACATCACACTATGATGATAAAGATATTTTAAAGATTATTAATAATTGTTTTGATGCTAGACCTGGTGCAATTATTCGAGATTTCTCCCTTAAAAAGCCAACTTTTGAGTATAAAGCATTAGCTTCTTATGGACACTTTGGAAGACCTGATTTAAATCTTCCATGGGAAAAAGTTGATAAGGTTGATTTGATTAAAGAAACAATTGAAAAATTAAATATTAAACCAAAAAATAATTAAGTTTCCACGTGGAAACTTTTTTTATTTATTTTATAAATGTTTTCTTTTCCTCAAAAGTTGTTATAATATAAATAATAAAATTACATAGGAGGATAATACAATGAAATATCAAATCATTGGAAAAAACATTGTCGTAACCCAAGCCATTACTGACGCTATCATGAAAAAGCTCTCCAAAATGGATAAGTATTTTAAAGACGACACAGTTGACTGTAGAGCCGTTGTTAGAAGTTATAAAAACGGCGCAAAGGTTGAGGTTACAATTTTTACTCCTGATACCACCTTTAGAGCAGAAGTAAAAGACCAAGATTTATATAATGCAATCGATGAATGTATCGATAAACTTCAAGGTCAAATGAGAAAACTCAAAACTCAACTTTTAAAAAGATTTGAGCATCAAGGTTTAGGAAAAGCTATCGTTTATGAAGCTTTAGAAGATGAAGACGAAGATAATAATAATGAAGTCGTTAGAACTAAAAACTTAGAACTTAAACCAATTACTTTAGATGAAGCTATTACCGAAATGGAAGCTATCGGACACGATTTCTATGTTTATTTAGATACTGATGATGAAAAAATCTCAGTTGTTTATAAAAGAAAAGAAGGCGGATACGGATTACTTCAAGCTGATAATAAAGTCGAATTATAATTTATTAAAATTTTAAAACTATAATCAAAAGCTACCTATCAAGGTGGCTTTTATTTTACTTTTTATAGATATATCTATAAAATAAGAAAGTATTTTATATTAAAAGGCTACTTTAAAAATGATAAATAAAGTTATTGCAACTGATTTAGATGGAACTCTTTTTTATCCAAAAGATCATAAAAATATGATTTGTCCTGCAAATCTATATTTTTTACAATCTTTTATCGATAATGGCGGGAAGGTCGTTATTGTTAGCGGAAGAAGTCTTGCTTATGGATTAAAGGTTCAAAAAAAGATCGATAGAAATGTTGATATCGTTTCTTTTAATGGAGCTTGTATTCATCAAAACGGGGAAACTATTTTTTCTAAAGATGTTAAAAAAGAAGAAGTTAAATCAATTGTTGAAGACGTTTTATCATCTTATAAAGTTATCGCTGTAGCAATTTTTACAGATAGTGGAATTTATATCCGTTCAAGAAAAAAATCCCGAATTGTTAATTTTGGATCGAGAATTTATTTTAAATATCAAGGTGTTCTCGCTGAAAAATTATATTATGGCAAAGAAAAATTTGATGAAGCTTTAGAAAATGAAAGAATCTATAAAATTTTATTCTTCTTTGGAATTACTTCTAAAGCTAGAACAAGAGCAATGGAAACGAATAAAATTATTCGTAACACTTATGATAATATTGAATCTTCTTGGAGCGGACTTTGTATTGAAATTACTAATAAAGATATTAATAAAGGCGCAGCAATAACTAAATATTGTGACTTAAATAACATAAATAAAGATGATGTTTATGTTGTTGGAGATAGTGGAAATGATATTTCGATGTTTAAAGTATTTAATGAACATTCATTTGCAATGTCTCATGCCCCAAAATCTGTAAAAAAATATGCAAAATATAGCCTTGATAAATATGAAGATTTATCTAGATATATTTATCAAAAATAGTAAAATATATAGGATATCGAAAAGGAGAAATTAGAAAATTATGTTACCAATTAATAGAGTTATCGTTTCACTTGTTTATTATAATTCCTTAATTAGAGATACTCTTGAATATTCAATTCATAGAGATAAATTTGATGTTAATTTCTATAATTACAAGAAAAACGGTATTGTAAACGAACCACTTTTAAATACTCCATTAAAAAGTTTCTTAGATTCAAACGGTGAAAAAGGTGAAGCATTAAGAAAAGAAATTTTAGAATTTGGCGAAACCTTCTATTCAGATAAATCAACAGTTTTAAGAGTTGATAACGACACAATTAAAGTTGACCATAACCAAGACGTTATGATGTTTGAAAAAATTATTCCACTTCACGAACAAATTAATGCAGTTATTAAAGTTCATGAAAAATATGCTCAAGATCATAATCAAGTTGAAGAATCAATCACAAAACTTTTAGAAGCTGATGAAAAATTCTATAGAGCAGTTGTTTTATTCTCGTTATTAAACATCATTATGAGAAAATTTAATGAATTTAATAAAGAAATGAGAGATGCTCAAGGTCAAAAAGGTCCTGCAGCAAGCTTCATCGAACAAGAATTAAATACTCTTGTTAGAATGTTCTATATTTCAAAGCAACAAGCAACATGTAAAAATGCTGAATATACAGATGCTTTAGATTTAATCGAACATTTAATCGAAATGATGAATGGTAAAAGAGAATTACCAAAAGGTAAAAACTTCAACGATGTTTTTGCTGAAGCAAATGCAAAAGCTAATGAATTCATTATTCTTTCTGAAGATACATGGAAAATAGCTTATACTCCAGCTGTCCAAGAAATGATTAAAGATAATCAAGAAGCTAGAGCAAAACAAGAAGCTTCTCAAACAGCTGAATAATTTTGAAAGAAGAAAATATAAAAAATGAGCAAAGAATTAAACACAAAAAATAAGTTTTTTAAATCCTTTACTCCAAAATCTTTAACTTGGTTTATTATTTCCCTCGTTTTAATTGCGTTTGGATTAATTTTTACAGTTTTAGGTTTAATTGATGATTATACAAATTTATATAATTCACCACTTGAAACTCCAAATGAATCAATGAAAGCAATGATGGCTGGAGTCGGTTTTACTTGGTTTGGAGTAATCGTTACAGTTGCTGGAGCAATTATTTTAGCTTTCGCTTTATCTTTTGCTAGTAAAAGTGAAGATAGAGAAAAAGATAGAGAAGCTAGAAGAAGACAAAGAAGAGAATCTCTTTCAACTCAAACACAAAATCAAGAAACTTATTCAACTTTAATTAATAACTCACAAGAAACTAAAAAAGAATAAATAAAAGTTTATCTTAATAAAAATAGGTCACTTCTTTAGCTAAGAAATGACCTTTTTATTTTGTTTAAATTTCAATATCTAGTTCTTTTAAATCATTAAATGCCGTTTCAATAACATCATCCATATCGTAATATTTATAGCGGCCTAATCTTCCAGAAAATACGATATTTTCCTCGTTTTTTGCTAATTCTTCATATTTTTGATATAAGGAATTATTTTTTTCATCATTAACTGGATAATATCTTTCCATACCCTCTTTATAATCAATAGGATATTCTTTTGTAATCCAAGTGACTGGACTATTATCATTTTCAAAATATTTATGTTCAATGATACGAGTATAAGCAACGTCGGTATCGGTATAGTTAATTACACAGTTTTTTTGATAATATTCTTGATCAACCTTTTCTAAATCAAATTTTAATGAACGATACTCTAATTTTCCTATTTTATAATCGAAATATTCATCAATTGCCCCGCTATAAATAATTTTTTTAGCAATTTTTTTATAATAATCTTTGTTTTTTAAGAAATCTTCGTTTAATTTAATAGGGATATTTTTCAATAATTCGTTTATTAATTTTGTATATCCTCCAATAGGAATACCTTGATAAATATCGTTAAAGTAGTTGTTATTATATTCAAAACGAAGTGGGAGTCTTTTAATAATAAAGGATGGGAGTTCATTACATTTTTTACCCCATTGTTTTTCTGTATATCCTTTAATTAATCTTTCATAGATTGTTCTTCCAACTAAAGATATTGCTTGATCTTCCAAGTTTTTAATATCTTTTATATTTTCTTTTTTCTTTTCTTCTTCGATTTTAGCCATTGCTTCCTCTTTTGTGTTAACTCCCCAAATTTCATGAAAAGTATTCATATTAAAAGGCATGTGATAGTAATTTCCTTTATAAAAAGCTAAAGGAGAATTAATAAAATTATTGAATTTAACAAAAGAATTAACATATTTCCAAATTTTTTCATTTGAAGTATGAAAAATATGCGCTCCATAAATATGGATATCAATATTGTCGCGATATTCAGTATATATATTTCCGCCAACGTGGTTTCTTTTTTCGATAACTAAAACTTTATAACCGTGTTTAAAAAGTTCGTGAGCCATTATAGAGCCATAAAGTCCACTTCCAACGATTAAATAATCATATTTATAATCTTTTTCCATACTTAATAATTGTATAATTTTTTCTTATAAAAAACACCATTTTGAATTAATGGTGTAGTTAAATTAAAATAATGCGCTTAAATGTCAATACACGGGCATGGTTTTAAGGTCAATTGTCGCTACACGGACATAAAATCATAAAAAAAGACATGGTTATAACACTAAACTAATAATGTTTATGCATTTGTCGATATTCAAATGGAGTGGTATCGGTTTTTTCTTTGAAAACCTTTGAGAAATGACTAGGGCTTGAAAATCCTAGATAAGTTGCAATCGAGGTAAAGGATTTATCTGAATAACGTAGTAATCTTTTTGCCTCATCAATCTTTATTTGAGTAATGTAATTGGAGATATTGATTCCTGTTTCGTTCTTAAAGTTTGTTGATAGTCTACTCCTACCCATAAATAACGCTTTAGCGATATTATCTGTTTTAATTGGTTCGGATAAGTGTTGCTGGACATAATTTGAAACTTTTGTGACTAGCACCGATGGGTTTTGTCCAAGTTTTAGCCTTGTTACTCTTTCAGCGTAGTCTAAAACCATACGATAACTTAATTCAGTAACAAAATCAGGAGAATTCGCTAACTCACATTTTTGATGTACTGATCAGATAGCGATAGTGACGCAGTGACATCAATTCCTCCACGGATAGCCGCCCTAGAGACTAATGTTGCGGTAACAATAAAGATATTCTTTGCTTGTCTAAGATGTTCTTGAGCAACTGCTCCAGCTTTAACGGCGGGAGCTTGATTAAAGAAGGTGTTTAAAGCAGCAACATCTCCTCTCATAACCATGTCTAATAAACGGTTTTCAATGTCGAGAGCATTATAAGGTCCATTTGAGTATCCTTCTAAATTTTCCATTGTCCTTTGAGTGGACTCTAATTCCATTTCATCTCTGATGATGTTTTGCTTTTCTTCATGAATTGTAATACTTTCAAGGGATTTCTTTTCTCCTGTAATTGAGAAATATATCATACACATAATTTGAAGAAGCGACATCAATGGAAGAGAAACGAGCGATTCCATCTGAGAGATAAATTCATCGCTTAAGGATAATGGAATTCCTAGGGAAAAGGCGATAGATTTCAATTCTAGACTAGAAATTGGAAGTTGCCTAGTTGGTCCGACAACAATTTTTAAATCATTAATATTGGCCACTGCGTAATAGTAATAATAAGGAGATTGATAGTAGCAGACATCATCTTTAAGTTTTAGTGCTGCCTCTTTAGACAGTTCAAAAGGATCTTTTAAGAGTTTGATGAGCGAATAGTAAAAGATTTGCTCGTTATTTTGATATAGCCTTACAGGGATTCCAGAAAGGTTTCCAAGATTCGTACAAATATACTTTAAATCTTCAATTTTCATCATCTTGAAACAAATATATCATAAATGAAACAAATATGTAAGAAATCATATTAATAGTTATTGTAATGTAACATTGTTTAAAAGGGCTATAACTATATGAAAAATGTTGATGAACTATTATCTTTGTTGACCTTAGAAGAAAAAATTGCTTTAGTGTCTGGTCATAATTTTATGTACACGAACTCTGTTCCAAGGTTAGGCATTCCATCAGTGAGAATGAGCGATGGCCCACACGGATTAAGAGTGCAAAATGAAGACGGAGATAATGGTGTTGCTGGCTCTTTACCTGCAACCGCTTTCCCAACTGCATCATGTGGCGCCAATACATTTAACCCCGAATTAATAGAAAAGATGGGCAACGCTATTGCGGATGAATGTGCTTATTATGGTATTGATGTTTTATTGGGCCCAGGCGTTAACATTAAAAGAAACCCACTATGTGGCCGTAATTTTGAATATTTTTCCGAGGATCCACTTTTAACTGGCGTTATGGGTGCTAGTGAAGTTAAAGGTTTACAGGATAAAGGTGTTAGCGTTTCAGTTAAACATTTTGCTTTGAATAATTCAGAGAATTATCGTTTTATGTCCAATTCAATTTGCGATATGAGAGCGATGAGAGAAATATATTTAAAACAATACGAATATATCGTTAAAAACGCTAAACCAGATACATTAATGTGTGCTTATAACCAAATTAATGGTAAATATTGTTCAGAAAATAAATGGTTATTAACTGATATATTAAGAAATGAATGGGGTTTTGATGGCGTAGTAATGACTGACTGGGGCGCAATTAACAATCGCGTAAAAGCTGTTAAGGCTGGTTTAGATTTAGAAATGCCTGGAGATACAGCGATTTGCCGCAAATGGTTATATGATTCGATTAAAGATGGCTCCTTAAAAGTGGAAGAATTAGATTTCATTGTGAAAAATGTTCTAAATCTAGTAAATAAACACCTTAGTAAAAGGCATTTAGAAAATGTTAATTGGGATAGCCATGCTTTGTTAGCTAAAGAAATTGCTCTAGAAGGTGCTGTTTTACTTAAAAATGACCATCAACTACCATTAAGCAAAAAAGAATCTTATTTAGTGGTTGGCGAATTATTTGAAAAAATGCGTTATCAAGGTGCTGGTTCATCAATGATTAACCCTACTAAGTTAATTACTCCCAAAGATGCTTTTAATAGCAATCATGTGCAATATAAATATTTAAAAGGATATAAAGAAAACGAATTAGAAGTTAATCAATCTCTATTAGATGAAGTAATTGAAGAAAGCAAAAACTACGAACAGGTTTTGGTTTTTGTGGGATTAACCGATTATGTTGAAAGTGAAGGTGGAGATAGAGAAAATATGTCTCTTCCAAATAACCAATTAGCTCTTATCAATGCTTTAATTAAAGAAAACAAGAAGATAGTTTTAGTTTTGTATGGTGGATCAGTAATTGAGTTGCCATTTTATGAAAATGTTCAAGCAATATTAAATATGTTCTTACCAGGACAAAGTGGTGGGGAGGCCACCTATGAACTATTATTTGGTTTAGCTAATCCATCAGGGAGATTAGGAGAAACTTGGCCATTAACATATAACGACGTTCCGTTTAATAAAGAGTATTCCGTTAACAAAAGAGAGATTTATAAAGAATCCATCTATGTGGGATACCGCTATTATTTAAGCGCAAGCAAAGAAGTGAGATTCCCGTTTGGATATGGTTTATCTTACACATCATTTGATTATAGCGATCTAAAAGTAAAACAAAGTGAAAAAGAGATAATTGCCACTTTAAAGGTGAATAATGTTGGAGAGATAAATGGCAAAGAAACAGTGCAATTATATATCTCCGCGCCAAGAAGTAATGTCCATAAACCAATTAGAGAATTAAGAGGCTTTACTAAGGTAAGTTTAAAAGCTCATGAAGAAAAAGAAGTAACTCTCTCTTTTAATAAAAATGATCTTTCTTATTGGGATATTGATATGAATAGATTTGTTTTAGAAGACGGGGAATATGTGGCCCAAATTGGTAGAAATTCTAAAGATATCATATTAGAAGAAAAAATAGACATTTCAGGTGAAAAATTACAAAAAACATCGCAAAAGGTCTATGAAAATTTAGATTTCACTAATTTTAGTGATGATGAATACGCAAAGATTTTCAACATTCAAATTCCAGAGTTAGCTAAAAGCAAACCCATTACTTTAGAATCTCGATTCACAGATTTAAAGCAAACTTTTCTGGGAAGAATTCTATTTAATGCTGTTTTAAACGTTGCTAAAAAAGATATGAAAAAAGCTAAAAAATTACCCGATGGTATAGAACGCGATAACAAGATTAAAGGGGCGATATTCTTAAGAAGAATTTTGGAGACCAATTCCTTAAGATCAATGAGTATGTCCGCGAGTGAGGGAATGCCGTATAACTTTGCTTGTGGTTTTAGAGATTTAGCCAATGGACATTTAATTAAAGGTATAAAAGATTTTATGAAAAAAATAGATGCGCCAGAATTACCTAGCAATAAGGAGGAAAACAAATAATGGCAAAGAAAGGATTGTTGAATGCACGAATTTTTAATTCACAAGTTCATTCTAAAAACGTAACTGGAAAGGAAAAATGGCTTGGATATTTATTAGGCCCGTGTGGAGCGCTCTTATTGAACGCTGTGTTAGGAACATATCTTAATATCTATTACACCGATGTTTTAAATTTAAGCGGTGTTGGTTTCTTTTGGGCTGGCTCGTTTTTGGTTTTATTCCCATTGATATCTAAGATTGTTGACGCAATCACTAATGTTGTTATGGGTTATATCATTGATAGAACTAAAACCAAACAAGGAAAGGCAAGACCGTGGTTGTTATTATCAGCACCTTTATTGACTATTTCTGGAATTATGTTATTTGTCATTCCTGCTAATGCTAATTCTACATTTGGTTTAATCTGGATTGTTTTTTCTTATAACTTATTCTATTCATTTGCCTTCACAATTTATAACATGTCACATAACTTAATGTGTCCACTTTCTACAAGAAACATTCTCCAAAGAGGTGGATTATCTGTTTTTAATCAAATTGCAAGTATCATGATGAGCGGTATTCTCGTTGCTTTAATTTTTCCAATGCTTATTATGCCGGCGTTAGGTGTTGATGCTTCTAAATGGATTTTAGTTATGTCTATTTTATCCGCTTTAGCGTTTCCATTAACTCTACTTGAATACTATTTCACCAAAGAAAGAGTTACCGAAGAACAAAAAGGACAAGAGGAGAAGAAAATACCATTCTTAACCCAATTAAAAATCGTTTTAACTGATAAATATATGATGCTTATGCTCCTATATTTCTTAATTTACACTTTAGGTTCTTCTTTGAAGAACATCGGTTTGGTTTATTACTGTAACTACGTTTTAGGAACTTACCAGGATGGTATAACCCAAACATTGGTGTCGGTTTTGGGTGGCATTCCAATGGGTATAGGTATATTTGCTGTGTGGCCTTTAGCAAAGAAATTTGGTAAGAGAAACGTTACCTTATTTGGTTTCTTACTATACGCCTTAGGAAGTGCAATGTGTTGGATATTCCCAACAAACTTATACCTAGTTTTAGTTGGTCAATTTATAAAAAATATTGGTGGTTTACCATGTGCATATGTCTTCATGGCTTTATTTGCTGATGGACTTGACCATGTAGAATGGAAAAGCGGCATTAGATGTGATGGCGTTTCAATGTCAGTTTACAACACTATTGCTGTTGCAGTTATTGGCATTGTTACCGCAATATTTAATGGCTTATTAAGTGCAACTGGTTATATTGCTCCAGTTACTATCGCAGAATATAATGCTAATCCAAGCGCATATTCTGGTTATATACTTCAAACCGCTATTACTGAGAGCACAAAAACTGTGGCGTTTATTCAAAATAGTGCAGTATATAATTTCTTTATTTTCGCTTTCGTTGGTTTAGAAACAATTACTGGTTTAGTCCTAGCAGGATTATTAGTATTCGTTTCTGTTGAAAAAACCATCGAAAGAAAACATAAAAAGATTATAGAAAGACAAAAAGAAGCTTGCTTAGCGCGTGGAGAAGAATGGATTGAACCAGACGTTAAAGCACAAATCGAAGAAGAAAACTTCATTAAAGAATCTAGAGAGATTTTTATCGAAGAATTAAAAGTTAAATGTCAAAAGAACAGCAAACTTAACTTTGA
Source organism: uncultured bacterium (assembly GCA_949299395.1). Classification (GTDB taxonomy): domain Bacteria; phylum Bacillota_I; class Bacilli_A; order RFN20; family CAG-826; genus Onthovivens. The sequence continues at coordinate 109,472 of CASGAB010000002.1, forward strand.
TGAAGAAGTTAAAAAATATGATGATAAAGCCGCTGCCAACGCTTTAAAACGTGAAAATGCTAAGAAGGCCGCTGAAGAAAAAGAAGCTTTAAAGAAGCAAAAAGGCGAGCAAAAACTAGCCGCTAAACTTGCTAAGATGACTCCTGAACAGCTTGCTAGAAGAGAAGAAAAGCTCGCTCTCAAAACCAAACGTGATGAAGAAGCCTGGCAAAAAGAAGAAGTTAAAGGCGAAGCATATTATCAAAAGATTCAGGCCGAGTTAGCGAGGAAGCAATAATTATGAATAAAAAGAAAAAAGTTGCAATTGTTGTTTCTTCTTCGGTAACAGGGTTCCTTGCTGTTGCAGTATTACTTGGACTAATTTTTACCGGCATATATGTTGGTTGGGGTCCATTTAAAGGTTTATTTTGGAATCAAGAAGTTAAAAGAGTTAAAAAGGCTTATCCATATGATACTAATCAAGAAGGTATCGTCTTTTATGGAGCTTCCAATTTTAGATTATGGTATGAAATGGATAACGATTTAAACGAATATAAAGTAGTGAATGCTGGGTTTGGAGGATCCACTGATAAATTATTAAATCAATATGCTGACCAATTACTTTATCCATATAACCCTCAAATCGTTTTCTTTCAAACAGGAAGTAACGATTATGTTGAGATGAGCGGTACAGATGAAGAAAAGGTTTCTGCTTGCATGGATTATAAAAAAGAAATGTTTGCGACTTTTCATGAGCATCTACCAGAAGCAAAATTTGTTATTATGTCTGGTTTATTACTCCCCGGAAGAAGCGCTTATACTGAACTAACTATTGAAGTAAATAAACAATTAGATACATACGCAGACACATTAGACTATGTCTATTATGTTGACGCTAATGAAATGACATACGATGGAACTAATTTTAAAACCGAACTATTCCAAAGCGATGGAATTCATCTTAATCATGATGGGCAATTATTGTGGTGTAATGACTATATTAAACCTCAAATTGAATCTTTGATTATAGAATATCCAACCCTAGAAAGTGTGAGAAAATAATATGAAAACATTTAATTTATTAACCGAGTATTTATCTAATCCTATTGGCGTGGATTTTGCTAAGCCAACATTGTTTTGGAATGTTAGTGATTGCGAAAAACAATCTGCTTATCAGATAAAAGTATATGCCAATGAACAATTAAAGTGGGATAGTGGCAAAGTTAATTCTTCTTCCACTAGATGCATTTGTCCATTAGATTTTAATTCGCGCGATTATGTTGAATGGATCTTAATAGCCTATGATGAAAATGACAAACCTAGTGAAGAAAATAAGGCTTATTTTGAAATTGGTTTATTAAATAAAAGTGATTGGTATGCTAATTGGATTACAGGTAATTATAAAGTAAATAAAAAACAACGTTATCCAGTTGATTATTTTTTAAAGGAATTCGCCACTAAAGATATTAAAAAAGCAAGATTATATATCACTTCATGTGGAATATATGAAGCAAGAATAAATGATAATAAAGCTGGCAGTTTTGTTTTGGCTCCTGGCATTACTGATTTTAGAAAAAGATTACAATATCAAACTATCGATGTTACTAATTTATTAAAAGAAGGCAAAAACAAAATTGAAGTCGCTTTAGCGGATGGCTTATTTAGAGGTAGCTGCGGTGCGTGGGGAATCAAAAACCAATATGGTGTAGAAACTAAATTTTTATCCCGATTAGAAATTACTCATCATAATGATAAAGTAGACATTATCTGTTCAGACACATCGTGGAAATGGTCAAATGATGGCCCAATTTCATTCGCAGATAAAAAAGATGGTGAAATTGTTGATAATAGAAAATCTCCATCTTATTCAAACAAAGCAAAATTGAGCTCATATAATATTGTTCCAAGTGCTTCCAATAATGTTTCATTAGAAGAACACGAAACATTTAAAGGCAAAATTATCAAAACGCCAAGTGGCAAAACTATTATTGATTTTGGCCAAAATATAGCGGGCTATCTTTCTTTTAAAGTTAACGCAAAAGATGGGGATAACATCTATTTAAGATTTGGCGAACTAATCGATAGTGATGGAGAATTCACTCAAAGAAATATTCAATGTCGTAATGAAAAAAGAAACTATGCGACCCCTCTTCAAGAAGTTAAATTCACTTGTAAAAATGGTTTAAATGAATATAAAACCAAGTTTGCTATCTTTGGTTTTCAATATGTTTTAGTGGAATCGGACATTAAAATTAGTGTCGATGATTTTACCGCGATTGCCGTATATTCATCATTTCAAGAAACATTAAAATTTAATAGTTCAAATGAATTATTAAATAGATTAGTGGAATCTACGAGATGGTCCGCAAAAAATAATCACGCTGATTTACCAACTGATTGTCCAACTAGAGAAAGACATGGCTGGACAGGAGATGCTCAAATATTTGCAAATACTGCAGGATATTTCTTTAACTATGCCGCCTTTGCTAGAAAGTATCAAAGAATGCTTGTCGATGAGCAAAAAAAGAATGGTAAATATACCCAAATCGTTCCAGGTGGGGGAGTTGATTTCTATATGACATTTATGGATGGTTCCTCTGGATGGAGCGATGCTGGCATTCTTATTCCATACAGAATGTGGAAATTATATGGTGATGAAAAGATTATTACAGATAATTTTGCATCTATGAAAAAATATGCCGACTTTTTAATTAAACGTATTGGTAAATGGTATCCAACTGCTTCATCTACCGGAGTGAAAGGAAAAGATAAAAAATATCTTGTTAATTTTGGTCAAGCTTATGGCGAATGGGCTGAACCAGATGATGTCCATCATATGACATGGAAAGATTGTGCGGTTCCTCATCCGGAAGTCGCAACAGCGTACACCTCACATGTTTTATCTTTATTTAGTGAAATTTGTGAACACTTAGGAGATAAAGAATCCGCTCAAAGATATTTTGATATATCTATTAAAGTTAAAAAATCTTATCAAGCATTATCAAATACGAAAAAATTCTCTTTAGATACTAACCGTCAAGCAAGATTAGTAAGACCTTTATATTTCAATCTATTAAATGAGGACCAAAAGAAATATGCTCAACAAAGACTAGTTAAGGCATTAGACAATTACAATTGGAGATTAGGAACAGGATTTTTATCCACGCCATTAATTCTCTTTGTCTTAGAAGAAATAGATTCTGAATTAGCTTATAGATTATTTGAAAATGAAGAAATGCCTGGTTGGTTGTTTATGCCAAAAAGTGGGGCTAATACAATTTGGGAAGCGTGGGAAGGTAATACCACTCCAAATGGTGGGATTGCTTCACTAGATCATTACTCAAAAGGTGCAGTATGTGAATGGGTTTTTAGAAGTATGTGTGGAATTAATGTTGCTGGCGAAAATAAATTTGAAATCAAACCTCTTGCCGGAGGACATTTTACTTACGCAAGTTCAGAATATCAAAGCATATATGGAATGGTGAAATCATCCTGGAAGAAAGAAAATAACAAAATTATTTATCAAATCGAAATCCCAGCTAACACAAAAGCCAATATAGTTATTGGAAAAATTAATGAATTAGTTGGTCCTGGTATACATAAATACGAGGTTAAAGAAAATGATTAAAAAAATATTTGAAAACACATATCGAATTAATGAATGGGGACCATTTGGAAATGTTAAAACTTATCTTTTGGTAGGCCAAGAAAAAGCTCTGTTAATCGATTCTGGTTATGGCAAAGAAGATTTAGCTAAAGAAGTAAGAAAAATAACCGATAAACCAGTGGTGGTTTTCTTAACTCACGGACATTTAGATCATGCGAATGGTGCCTATAGATTTGAAGATGTTTATTTGCACCCAAATGATGAAATTATTTATAAAAGCCACTTAAATCCTGATTTTGTTCATCAATATTTTAAAAACTTAGACATTCCCCAAGTCACCACGAAGGAAATCCCTATTGGTGAATACGATTTAGGCGGAAGAGTTGTTAAAGTCATTCATACTCCTGGCCATACATTAGGTTCGATTAGTGTATTAGACCCATTTAGTGGAATTGCTTTTGTGGGTGACTTTATTAACCCATGGGATACTTGGCTTGGACTAGATGAATCCACTAGTGTGGAAGAATATTTAAACACCCTTAAATATTTCAAACAAGAAATAACAAATTGTGGAATAAACAAACTATATTCTGGCCACAATGAATTGGCGATGTCGACAAAATATATTGATAATTATATAACTTTGTGTCGCCAAATCATTAGTGGTGACATCACCAAAGCCAAAAAGAAAGACAAAGGCATTTGCAAAGGGTATTGTTCAAAATACAGAAGAGCAAAACTTATTTATAAACGAGACAATCCTCAAATAAATAAAAGAAGAAGGAGAAAACAGCGCATGATATTAGGTTTTTCAATTGCTGGAGGTGTCATTTTGTCTCTTGGTTTAGTTGCTTTTATTTGCCTTGCTCATTTTGTTGGCTTTCCAAAATGTGTTGGGGAAAAGGAATATAGATATAACGAAATTGAAATACATGTTGAACATGATGATATTAATTTGTTTGGCAAAGCTTTAATCCCGCAAGGAAGTGAAAGCAAATACCCGTTAGTGATATACGCTCATGGGGCGGAATCATCATACAATTCTGACTATACAACACTTAAATCACTAGCAATGTCAGGTATTGCTACTTATTCGTTTGATTTCTATGGATGGAGTAAAAGAACAACCGGACCAAAAGCGGGTGACTGGTTTAAAGGAGCGCCTCGCGGTGTAGATGACGCCTATGAAAAACAAGTTTTAGAACAAGTTAAAGACTTAAATGCCGTCATCGAAAAATGTAAAACTTTTGATTTTGTGGATGTTAATAACATTTATTTATTAAGAAGTAGCATGGGTGGGGCAACGGCCGCAACATGCGCAGTCACTCATTCAGATGATATTAGAGCGATGATTCTTCAATATCCAGCAATTAATCTTAATCCAGATGCTATGGTTGATGGAGCGGATTTAGATGTCAATAAATACACTAGAGATGTATTGATTTTACAAGGCAATAAAGACGTTATTGTTCCATTAAGTATGTCTGAATCTTTACTCACGCATTATAACAAATTAAGAAGCGACCACGCTCAAATGATTATTTATGATGGAGAACCTCATGTTTTTAGAGGCAAATATAAAGTGGTTGCCGCTTCTGATATTTATAAATTCATTCAAAAGGAGAATGCCAGTAATGAATAACTGCATTTATCCAGGACAAATCTTATTAGATAATAACAACAAAAGAGTGCAAGCCCATGGGGGCAGCCTATTCTTTGAGAATGGTATTTATTATTTCTATGGTGAAAATAAAGAATTCACGACTGGAAAAAATAAGATTTGGACTGCTGGAGTCAAATATTATTCATCAACTGATTTATACAATTGGAAAGATGAAGGATTCCTTATTGAACCTAGTGAAGATAAAAATTCTATATTACATCCTTCACATTGTTTAGATAGACCACATATTGTTAAAAACAATAAGACAGGTAAATACGTTTGTTATTTAAAATTTTCTCATCCCAAAAAAGAATCGTTTTTTGTGGTTTTAGTGGCTGATAGATTTATTGGACCATATTCAATTGTTAAAAACGAATATCGACCATTCAATTTATTAGTGGGAGACTTCGATATTTATATCGATAAAAACAATGACGCTTACCTATATTTTTCTAATATGAAAGACGGCATAGTGGCCATGAAATTAAGTGACGATTATTTAGATGTCGTTGGTGAATATAAAAGATATTACGTGGGTCTAAATTTTCCGTTTGCTAGAGAAGGTGTTGCTGTTTTTGAACATGATAACAAACTCTATATGATCACAAGTGGGATGACAGGATATGTGCCTAATCAATCAAAAATTGCTCTATTGAAATCACCTTTAGGTGAATTAGTTGAATTAGGGGACCCTGCGATTGACGACCCCACTAATACGACCTTCCATAGTCAAATATCTACAGTCTTTAAAGATCCTAAAACCGGAACTTATATTTCACTGGCAGACCGATGGATCCCATCATTAAAATTCACTCCAAAAAAGAGCGAGAGAATGATAAGAGCGGCTGCTTCCACGAATGACAAAAACTATAAAGCAAATATATTTGAATTAGCAACTTTAGGTTTTATTCCTTTTAATTGTGCGAAAGTAAATACTTCAGTTGCAGATTATGTGTGGCTACCAATTAATTTTGATGGCGAGTTTCCGCAAATTAGATGGCTGGATAGTTGGACATTAGAGGAGGAAAAATAAAATGAATTTTATTGAATCAAAATTTGTTAAAGAAGTTAGTGAAATCACTAACAATATGTATCATCAAGGATGGGATGAAAGGAATGGTGGTAACATCTCTTATTTAATTGATGAAGAATTTGTAAGAGAATATTTCCCAAAAGATGAATTTATTAGGGATATTGAATTAGGATTTACCGCTGATGAAGTATTAAGAAATAAATATTTCTTAGTTACTGGAACAGGTAAATATTTTAAGAATGTTATTAAAGATCCAGAAACAAATTTAGGATTAGTTAAAATAGACACTAATGGTCATACCGCTCATTTATTATGGGGATATAGAGATAGTGGTCGTATGACTAGCGAATTCCCTGCTCATTTAATGAGTCACGCTGTTAGATTAAAAGTCAATCCAAACAATAGAGTAATTATGCACACTCACCCAACATACACAATTTGTATGGGTGCTTGTTTACCAACTGATGAAGTAATCTTCACAAGAAAATTATGGAAATCAAATACAGAAGCAGTCGTTGTTTTTCCTGAAGGTGTAGGCGTTTTACCTTGTATGGTATGTGGCACAACTGAAATTGGTGAAGCAACTGCAGAAAAGATGAAAGAACATAGAATTGTCACTTGGACGAACCATGGTATTTATGGAGCGGGCAATGATATCGATGAAGCCTTTGGTTTAATTGAAACAGTGGAAAAAACCGCTCAAATATATATGTTAACTCTTGGCCATGTCGTTAATGAGATTCCTGATGAAGTGATTATTGGTTTAGCCAAATTATGGAATTTAAAAATGATGCCTGGAGTCATCGAGGAGAAATAATGAAATACTATCTTGCGATAGATTTGGGTGCGACCTCCGGCAGACATGTGATTGGCTTTCAGAATGGTGGAAAAATCATCCTAAAAGAGATTCATCGATTTAAAACTCAAATGGACGATTCTCCAGATGGTTTAGTTTGGGATCTTCCGCGCATCTATAACGAGATCAAATTTGGTATTAAAAAAGCGTTTGAAGAGTACCCAGTTATCGAGTCAATTTCTATCGATACTTGGGGAGTTGATTATGTCCTCATAAACGGAGATAAAGAGATTCCTCCATATTATGCATATAGGAATGAAAGATGCCAAAAAAGTGCGCAAAAAGTCCATAAAATCGTGAATTTTGACGATATTTATATAAAAACTGGTATTCAATTCGCTGCCTTTAATACCTTATATCAACTCTTTGATGATAAAGAAAAAGGCAGATTGGTTGAAGCCACCGATTACTTGATGTTACCAAGCTATTTCACATTTAAACTCACTGGAGTTAAGACCCATGAATATACAAATGAATCTACTGGTAGTTTATTAAACGCAAAAACTGGTGAATATGATTATGAACTATTAGATAGATTAGGACTTCCAAGAAAACTATTTGGAGAGATTAGAAAGCCAGGAGTTGTAGTGGGAGAGTTGCTTCCAGAGATTCAAAAAGAAGTTGTAGGCAATTCAAAAGTGATCTTATGCGCATCACATGATACAGGAAGTGCGTTTGAATCAGTGAATATTGATGATGATTCAATAATCCTCAGTAGTGGAACTTGGTCATTATTAGGAATCAAAACCAATGGACCAATTATCTCTAATGAATCACTTGAAGCAAATTACACGAACGAAGGAGGAGTGGGATACATCAGATTCCTCAAGAACATCATGGGAATGTACCTCGCTAATCGAGTGATAGACGAAACTGGATTAGATTTCAAAACGCTTGATAGCCTCATCTTCGATAGTGATTATAAAGAAACCTTCGATATTCATGATAGTGGTTTGAATGCTCCTAAAAAGATGAAAAAAGCGATATTGGAGTTATTAAAGAAGAATCCTCCTAAAAACGACATTGATTTATTCGCCTCAATATATCGATCTCAAGCGGTGTGCTATAAGAAAGCAATTGATGAACTAGAGAAAATAACAAAGAAGAAATATAAAAAGATTTACATTATTGGAGGAGGAGCTAGAAACCTCTTCCTCAACCACATGGTTAAAGAATATACAGGATTAAAAGTTATCCCAATGCCAATTGAAGCAACGGCATTAGGAAACATATTAGTACAAATGAAAGCGAGCAAAGAATTATGAGAAAAGAAGTGAAAGAAATTTATGCATCCTACGGAGTGGATGTCTCTAAAGCCCTTAAAGAATTAGCAAAAACCAAAATCTCTTTACATTGTTGGCAACTTGATGATGTAAATGGATTTGAGCAAGAAGGAAGCTTAACCGGTGGTATTCAAACAACCGGAAACTATCCAGGAAAAGCAAGAAACTTTAAAGAATTAACTCAAGACTTGGATAAGGCTCTTAGTTATATCCCAGGAAGCAAGAAGATTAATCTTCATGCGATTTATCAAACTGGCAAGATTGTGGAAAGAAATGAAGTCGGAATTGAGCAATTTAAAGATTGGGTTAGCTATGCTAAAGAAAGAGGATTAGGCTTAGACTATAACCCAACTATCTTTTCTCATCCAATGCTTGTTGATGGTCTATCCTTATCTTCTCCAGATGAAAAAGTAAGAGAATACTGGATTAAACATTGCGTTGAAGGATTAAAGATTACTGAACATTTTGCTAAAGAAACTGGACAAAAATCTTTAATGAATATCTGGATTCCTGATGGTTTAAAGGATGTTCCTGCGGATAGACTAGGCCCTAGAAAAAGATTAAAAGATTCTTTAGACAAGATTCTTGCCGGATATAAATATGATAAAAAAGTCATGGACGTCTCTGTCGAAAGTAAGGTATTCGGCATTGGGGTGGAAAGCTACACTGTTGGCAGTAATGAATTCTATTTGAACTACGCTGCTAGTAGACATATTTGTTGTTTATTAGACACTGGGCACTTTCATCCAACTGAAAATGTTGCTGATAAGATTTCTAGTATGTTCTGTTATTACGATAAGTTAGCGTTCCATGTTTCTAGACCAGTGAGATGGGATAGTGATCATGTTTTAAAGCTTAATGATGATCTTCAAGATGTTGCAGACGAACTCGTTAAATGTGATGGCTTACAAAGAAGCTATATTGGATTAGATTATTTTGATGCTTCTATTAATAGAATTGCGGCGATGGTTATCGGGGCAAGAAATATGGAGAAAGCTCTTCTTAGAGCGTTATTAACTCCATGGAATTTATTAAAAAAAGCTCAAGATAATTACGATCACACCAAAGTTCTTGCTTTGCAAGAGGAATTAAAAACACTGCCTTGGGGTGAAGTTTGGGACGAATATATTAAACGCCAAGGAATGGTCAGTGATGCTCAAATGTTTGAAGAAGTAAGAGTGTACGAAAAAGAAGTTTTGTCTAAACGATAATTAAAAATATTAAACCTCGTGTCCGTCCAGATTTTTCACGGGGTTTTTATGTGTCCAGTTACAAATTGATTAAAGTCGTATTCACAAGACCAAATATAGCAAATAATGTTTAAGAATAAAAAAACACGCACTTTTATGTACGTGTCTAGACAATCAATGTACCTTCCCCATTTCTTTTGCCCAATGGGTATTAACTCTTGCCTACATTAAACTAGATTACAATTATTTTGTAAAGATAATCGATATCGATATGGACTCATGCCTTAACATGAAATGTCGCAGAATAAAATTTTATAGTTTGGGTTTTGTGTGGTTTTGATAGAAAAAATGCTTTAAAAAACTTCAACATCTAGTGGGGTCAAAAAATAAAAAGATTGGAAGACCGAAATACCAATCCTTTTTATATGGTAATTATTTGTTCCTGTTTCGATTGATATAAAGGACTATTTTTCTCATCCTTTCAAACACATGTCAATGTCACTCCCAAAACCAACATTATCATTATGGCGTTTACAACCCTCGTGTCTGTCCAGTTTTAATAAGGGGTTTAAAGAGTAACCCTATATGACTCTCAACCAGGTGGAATAAAAATACTAAATATATTAAAAATCTTCAAAAAAGTAATAAAAAACACGTATTTTTACGTACGTGTTTCGACATTTAATCGTGGCGGAGAAAAGGGGATTTGAACCCCTGCGCCTGTTACAGCCTACGAGCTTTCCAAGCCCGCCCCTTCAGCCTCTTGGGTATTTCTCCATCTTTTATTTGTATAAGCTCTTTTAAAGCCTTATTATTTTATCATTAGGGTAATATAAAGTCACTTAAAAATGAAAGAATTTGTAATAACACATAATGATAAAAATCAACGAGTTGATAAGTTTGTAAAAAAATATTTAAAGAATGCTCCGTTATCTTTTATTTATAAAACTTTCCGTAAAAAAGATATTAAAGTTAATGGAAAATGGGTAAAAGAGAACTACATTTTAAATGAAAATGACGTTTTGAGAATCTATATTAGCGATGAAAAAATCGCCGAATTTTTAAGTGATAGTTTTGAAAATATTAAATATAATTTTGAAATTATTTATGAAGATCAAAATATCTTAATAATAAATAAAGATAGAGGAATCTTAATTCATGGCGATAATAATGAGAAAAAATATACTTTATCAAATGAAGTTTTATCTTATTTAATAGATAAGGGTGAATATTCTCCTCGAAATGATAACTTTATTCCTTCTCCAATTCATCGACTTGACCGAAATACATCTGGATTAATAATTTTTGCTAAAAATTTAATGGCTTTTAAAGAAGGAAGCGACTTATTTAAAAATAAGATAGAGATAGAAAAGCATTATCTTGCTTTAGTTTTTGGTGAAACTAAAGAAAAAGGCGAAATTAATGCCCCTTTATTAAAAAATAGTAAGACAAATACCGTCAAAGTTGATTATCAAAATGGTAAAGATTCATTAACAAAATATGAAAAAATCGCTGGAAATAATAAATATTCATTATTAAATGTAAATTTAATTACTGGAAGAACTCATCAAATTAGAGTTCATTTAGCTTATATTCATTATCCAATTGTTGGGGATGAAAAGTATGGAAATTTTGTATTAAATAAAGATTTTAATAAAGAATTTAAATATGAAAAACAATTTTTACATGCGTATTCTTTAACTTTTAAAGATATAAAAGGTGAACTTTCTTATTTATCAAATAAAACCTTTTATGCGCCGCTTAAAAAGGATGAAAAGAATATATTAAATAATTTGAATTTTAATATAGAAAAAAATTAAAATATTAATATTAAAAAAAGGAAATTTGTATGAAAGAAATCGTTAAAAAGAACTTAGAAAGATGGTTAAATTCTTCTCGTGTAAGTGCTGAAGATAAAGCAAAGTTAAATGCAATGAGTGAAGAACAACTTGATGATGCATTTTTTAAAAATATTGCTTTTGGAACCGCTGGAATTAGAGGAATTTTAGGTCCTGGAACTAATAGAATGAATTATTTTACAGTTTTAAAAGCAACTGTTGGTTTTGGACTTTATTTAAAAGAATTATATAAAGATTTAGACTCAATAAGTGTTGCGATTTCTCATGATAATCGTCATTTTAGTAGAGAATTCACATTAGAAAGTGCTGAAATTTTAAATAAAATGGGAATTAATACTTATATTTTTGATTCATTAAGACCAACCCCAGAACTTTCTTATGCAGTTAGATATAAAAAATGCCAAGGCGGAATTATGATTACTGCTTCACATAACCCAAAAGAACATAATGGTTATAAAGTTTATGATGAAGAAGGTTGCCAATTAGTTCCTTCAAAAATTAAAAGATTAATTGAAATTATCGGCTCTTTAAATGATGAATTAAACGTTGATGTTCCACTTTCTGATAAGCCTGGTAAAAACGAAGTTTTAGGACCAGATGTTGATGAAACATATGTAAAAGAAGTAGAAAAAATTGTTATTGATCCTGCTTTAGATAAGAAAAATTTCAAAATTGTTTATTCACCAAATCATGGAACAAGTTTTGTTAATGCAATGAAAGTTTTCAAAGATGAAGGTTATGAAGTTTATCCTGTAACTTCTCAATGTCCTCCAGATCCAAACTTTAGTGCTACACTTTCTCCAAATCCAGAAGATCCTAGAGCATTTATTGAAAGTATTAAATTAGCTAATGAAATTGGTGCTGATCAAATTTGTATGACTGACCCAGATGGAGATAGAGTTGGTTTAGCAACAAAACTTCCTAATGGCGAATTTGCTTTAATGACTGGAAATGAATCAGCTGCAATTTTACTAGATTACATCCTTATTCATAAAAAAGAAAAAGGCGAAGATTTATCAAAATATGTTGTTTATAACACAGTTGTTTCTTCAATGTTAGGTAAAGCAATTTGTGATTATTATGGCGTAAGAATCGAATCTTTCTTAACTGGATTTAAGTATATTGGTGATAGAATTCATCATTATGAAGTTAATGGTGGATATGAATTCTTATTTGGATATGAAGAAAGTTATGGGTGTTTAGCCTCACCATTTGTTAGAGATAAAGACGGCATCCAAGCAATCCTTTTATATAGTGAAATGGGTTTAGCATATCATTTAAAAGGAAAGAATTTAGTCGAAGCTTATGATGAAATTTGTAATAAGGTTGGAAAATTCTATCATTCAGAATTATTTAATATTTATTTTGAAGGTAGTGAAGGTCAAGCAAAAATGGATTCTATTATGACTCGACTTGAAACTGACCCATTTAAAGAAATTAATGGTAAAAAAGTTTCTGTTATCGAAAATTATTTCAAATTAACAAGAAAAGATTTATTAACTGGTGAAGAAACTCCAATTGAAGGATTACCAAAAGGTGATTTAGTTAAGTTCTATTTTGAAGATGGTAGTAATATTGCTATTAGACCAAGTGGAACCGAACCAAAATGTAAATTCTATATCGAAGTTTGTGCTAAAAATAGAAAAGAAGCAGAAGGAAAACCTGCGGAATTATTTGAAGAATTAAAGAAGAACTTACTCTAATATAAAAAAAGGGATAGGCTAAGACTTATCCCTTTTTCTTTTGAAAGAATTTTTTAAGTTCTTCAATTACTCCATCATGATTATTATCAAATTCAGTAATATATTTTGCGGCATATCTTATTTTTGGATTGCCATTTTTCATTAAAAATGAGTTAGGAAACATTTCTAACATTTCAATATCATTATCTGCATCTCCAAAAACTAAAACATGATCTTTATCTATATTTAAATAGCTAGCAACATCGAGTAAGGTTTTGGCTTTTGAAACATCTTTAACATGAATTTCAGCATAAGGACAATCCCGCCAAAATCTAATTCGATATTTTTTATCTTTATCTAGTTCTCTAACTTTTTCGATTAATTTTGCTTTAGTTTCTTCACTTTCATCAATTATTTTTATAACAAAGGTAAAGGTAGGAGTATTTAAGATTTTATCAGCAGAATCTATTTTTACTTCAAGATTTCCTTTTTCAAAGAAAGCGAATAAAAATTCATCATCATTATCGCAAAAAATCGTAGTTTCATTTTCCGCTAAATATGATATAACTCCCTTATTTATTGTTTCTTTATATAAAAAAATAGAGAAATTTTCATCAATTTTATGATGAAAAGTTTTGAAATTTTCATTTTTAGGATCAAATGATAATGCCCCATTATATGCAACAATAGGAGAAGTCAGATTTAAAAAATCGTAGTATTTTTGAATACTACGAGGAGCTCTACCAGAGCAAAGAACTATTAAATGACCTTCTTTTTCTAGCTGATTTAAATATTCTTTTGTTTTTAAAGAAATTTCTTTCTCATCATTTAATAAAGTTCCATCTAAATCGAGGGCAATTAAATATTTATTATTTTCCATAAATACCAACTGTTTGTTGAACTCTTTTTAAAGTTTCTTTTGCAACTTTTTTAGCTTTTTCTGCGCCTTCTTTTAAAACTTCATCAACTAAATTTGAAGCAATAATTTCGTTATATCTATCTTGAATTTTCTTAATTTCTTCGCAAACAACAGCAGCAACTTCCTTTTTAAAATCACCGTAGCGATGGCAATCTTTAAAATGTTCGGTTGCTTCATCAATTGTAATGTCTTTTAAAGAAGCATAAACTGTTAATAAGTTTGAGATTCCAGGTTTATTTTCTTTATCAAAATAAATATCACTACCTAAATCAGTAGTAGCTCTCATAATTTTCTTTTCGATTGATTTTAAATCTTCTAAAAGGAAAATATCGCCTTTTTCATCACTTTTTGACATTTTCTTTGTTGGATCTGATAAGGACATAATACGAGCTCCAACATGAGGAATTGTAGGTTCAGGCATAACAAAAACATCTTTTTGATAACGAGTATTAAATCTATGAACTAAGTCTCTACAAAGTTCAACGTGCTGTTTTTGATCTTCACCAATTGGAACAACATCTGCATCATAAAGTAAAATGTCAGCACACATTAAAACTGGATAAGCAAAAAGTCCTAAACCAATAGCGTTTTGATTCATTTTTTGGCTCTTATCTTTAAATTGAGTCATTCTGGATAATTCACCCATATAAAGATAGTTTTGTAAGATTGAATTTAATTCACTATGTTCAGAAACATCGCTTTGTAAAAAGATAGTTGTTTTATTTGGATCAAGACCGCAAGCTAAATATAAAGCAACTAAATCACGAGTATTATTTCTTAAATATTCAGGATCAATTGGGAGAGTTAAAGCGTGTAAGTCTGCAACGAAAATAAAGTTATCATATTCGTTTTGAAAACTTGGGAAATTTTTTAATGCCCCAATATAATTTCCCAATGTTAATTTTCCGGTTGGTTTAACCGCACTTAAAGATCTTTTCATACTCGAAAATAATAGCATTAATGATAGAAAATATCAATTTATGTTGGTATAATTTTAAGGCTATGGAAATCAAATTTTATAACTCATTATCAAATAAAATAGAGCCTTTTAAAACGATTAAAGAAAACGAAGTATCAATGTATGTTTGTGGACCAACAGTTTATAATTTTCCTCATATTGGAAATATTAGACCTGTTGTATTTTTTGATACATTAAGAAAATTTTTAGAAACAGTTGGTTATAAAGTTACGTATGTTTCAAATTTTACCGATGTAGACGATAAAATTATTAACAAGGCTTTAGAACAAAAAATAAGTGAAAAAGAATTAACCGATTATTATATTAATGAATATTTAAAAACACTCGATTCTTTCCATGTTAAAAGAGCTGATCACAATCCACGTGTTAGTGAATATATGGAACAAATTGTTACCTATATTGATGAATTAGTTGATAAAGGTAGCGCATATGTCAAAGACGGTGAAGTATTTTTTGATGTCTTAAGTGATAAAAAATATGGAGAATTATCTAAAATTTCTACTGATGATTTAGAAAGTGGCGCTAGAATCGAAGTTAATGAAAAGAAAAAATCACCATTAGATTTCTTATTATGGAAAGATACTGATGTTGGTATTAAACGGCCTTCTCCTTGGGGTGAAGGAAGACCTGGCTGGCATACCGAATGTTGCGTCATGATTCATTCAATTTTTAATGATAAAATCGATATTCATGGTGGAGGAAGCGATTTGAAATTCCCTCATCACGAAAATGAAATTGCTCAAAGTGAAGCTCATGATGGGAATGCTTTAGCAAATTTCTGGATTCATAATGCAATGATGAATATTAACGGTGATAAAATGTCAAAATCTTTAGGAAATGTTATTTTAGCTAAAGATGCTGTTAATGAATATGGAGCAAATTTAACAAGATTATTACTTTTAAACGCTCCTTATCGTTCAATTATTGATTTTAGTGATGAATCTTTAAAAAATAACCAAGCAATTTTATCAAAAATTGAATTTGTTATTAAACAATCTAGCTTAACTTTAAATTTAAATAATGTTTCTTTAGAAGGCGAAGCAACAAAACTTACTCCATTTTTAGAAGCATTAAGCGATGATATGAATATTCCTAATGGAATCACATATTTGTTAGATTTAATTAAAGAATCAAATATCGCTTTAAGAAATAAGGAAAAAGATTTAAATCTTATTGCTACAAATTTTTATACAATTAACAAAATTTTATATATTTTAGGAATTGAAGTTCCTTATAGAAAATTTAGCGAAGAAGAAGTCTCACTTTATAATGAATATTTAACTTTAAAAGCAGAGAAAAACTTCGAAAAATCTGATGTTTTAAGAGATAAACTTATTAGTTTAGGTATTTTATAGTTTTTGCTATAATATTTACAGTAATTTAATAATAGTTTTTAGAGGTGATTAGTATGGTTTTTGCTAACTCTTACACACCACCCTTTTCTATCGACGGGTGGATAGTAGAATTTTTTGAATCCGGATTTAACGGAGCAACAGAAAAAATATTTGGTGTCTCGTTATTGATCTTTTTATCGATACTTTTCTCAATTTTATTTAGTGCATGTATTGGTTTACAAAGAGAAAAAAATGGGCATCCTGCTGGATTAAGAACCCATCTTCTTATTGGTTTAGGTTCAGCATTAATTATGATAATTTCAATTTATGCTGCTCCAGGAAATTATGAAACTCGTGATCCAATGAGACTTGCTGCAGCTGGCGTTACTGGAATTGGTTTTTTAGGAGCTGGTGCTATTATTCAAAATGGTTTTTCTGTTAGAGGATTAACAAGTGCTGCTTCAATTTGGATTACTATGGCAATAGGAATGTGCGCTGGAAGCGGTTATTTTATCATCGGAACTATTGTTACAGGATTAACACTTTTATTCTTAACGTTCTTCCACAAGCTTGAAACTAAAGCTAATTCAAGAAGCGCATTCATTGTTGTTGTTTCGAATATTGAAGATAAAACCCTCGATAAAATCATTGAAATTTGTAATCAAGATGAAATAAAAATCGGAGAATTATCAACTGAATTAATTAAATCAGGAGATAAACTTGTTAGCCGTTTAGTTTTTAAAGCTACAGGCAAAGAAAAAGAGGCAATGAATAAGCTAGTTATTAAAATAATTAGTGAAACTTCACCTCTCGAATGTAAAATATTGCACTAGCTGCAATATTTTTTTACAATATATTTTGTAAATTTTAATAAAAATAATATATTTTTAGTAAAATTCTAAAGGTATAAAAATGATAAATGTTAGAGCTTTTTATCATTTAAAAGGGAGTTTCTATGGATATAATTTATGGCACTAATTCTGTTATGCTCGCTTTAGATGCAAATCGAGTAAAAAAACTAATAATCTCAAGTGATTATTCGAATGACAAATTATTAAAGCTAGCAAAAGAGAAAAAAGTTGAGGTTTCCAAATTATCGAAAAAAGAGCTCGACTCTTTATCTAAAGGAAAAAATTCTCAAGGAATCGTTGCTTATATTATTCCTTATAAGACTTATACTTTAGAAGAAATTTTAAAGACTCCAACTGATAGTACAGAACATAGGATCGTAGCAATTTTAGATGAATTGACCGATCCAAACAATTTAGGAGCGATTATTAGAAGCGCCGAAATATTTTGCGTAGATTCGATTATTTATAAGAAAAATAATTCTGTATCACTATCTCCATTGGTCGCAAAAATAGCTTCTGGAGCATTAAATTATATTAGATGCTGCGAAGTTACTAATCTTTCTAGAACTATCGAGACGTTAAAAGATAATAAATTCTGGGTATATGGATTAGATGGGAATGCAAAAATAACCATTGACCAAATTGATAAAAGTACGAATATTTGCATCGTTATTGGCTCAGAAGGTAAAGGTATTTCTAGATTGGTTAAGGAAAATTGCGATGAATTAGTCAAGATTCCTCAACTTGGCCACACCCCTTGCCTAAATGCATCTAATGCAGCAGCAATAGCATTTTATGAATTAAGAAGAAAACAATAGTCCTCCATCTAGCGAGGACTTTTATATGAAAGATACAGTTTATATTCAAGCTAAACTTGGAGATTCTCATTCACAAAAATTATTATTTGATCATTTTGTGAATATTTCTAAACCAATCACTTACAAACATTCAAAAAGTAATAAAAACACTGGAGGAATACCTCCGATTGATTTAGAAACATTAATTATCGAAGCTTACGAAACTATTTTGTTTAGCAGTGAAATTCACTATAAAGCTGATGAATTCTTTAAATATCTTTATATTCAAAGAATCAAAGATTATTTTAGAAAGAAGCTTAGAAAAGAAGAACTTCTAAAAAAATATGCTGAAGATAATTATTTCGAGAAAACTGAAGTAATCAATAACACCACAATTTATGAACAAAATTATTCAAATGGTCATGAGCTTATTGATGTAATTTTAGATGATAAGAAAGCAGGCTTAACTGAGTTAGAAAAAAGAATACTTTCAATGTTTTTAAAATCCTTCACAGTTGAAGAAATTTCTTCGATTTTATCTATCTGTTATTCTCAAGTTTTCCGTAAACTAAGAAACGCTCAAAAAAAGTGCAAAAATTATATCGAAAAATATTTGCCTGATTTACCACCAAATAAGTGAAAAACATTTGACAATAGCCGTTTGTTTCTCTATATTTTTTATAGTTTGTATGTTATAAATAATAATTGTTATGAGAAAAAAAGTTATTTTAATATGCAGCGAATGTTTAGCTAGAAATTATACTACAACAAAAAAAGAAGAAGATCGTGATACTCGTATTGAGTTAAAAAAGTTCTGTCCTCGTTGTAATAAGTACACCATTCACAAAGAATCAAAATAGTTAAACAGCTTAAGAAAGGGAAAAAGATTATGAAAAGTATCTTAAGATATTTCAAAGGTGTTGGTAGAGAAGTTAAAAGAATCAAATGGCCTACTAGAGAAACATTCATCCCATCGATGATTGTTGTTATTTGTATTGCTCTTTTTGCAGGAATTTTCCTTTCATTAGAAGATTTAGCTGCAGCAACAATTCTTGAACAACTCAGAAATGCATTTGCAAACATGTAATTAATTTGAGAGGGGAGAATTATGAGTGAAGAAAAATTAGCTGAAAAGCAATGGTATGCTGTAACAACATTCATTGGTCACGAAAATAAAGCTGCTGAAAATATTAAGACTAGAATCGAAACTTATGGTCTTTCTGATTATATTTTTAGAGTTATCGTTGCTGAAGAAAAAGTTGCTTCCATTAATAAAAATGGCGATCCTGTTATGAGAAGAAATAAAGAAACAGGAGAAATGGAACAAAAATATAAAATTTTAAACCTTTATCCAGGATATGTTTTCGTTGAAATGATTATGACTGATTCTGTTTGGTATGTCGTTAGAAATACCCCTGAAGTTACTGGTATTACAGGATCAAGTGGTGGTGGTCAAAAACCTACCCCAATTACTTCTAGAGAAATTGAAGCTGTCTTAAAAAGAATGGGTATGGTCGATTCATCAATGTATGATAACTATCATGTTGGTGATATTGTCAAAATTATTCATGGCACATTTGATGGTGTTGAAGGAACAATTATCTCGATTGATAAGGAGGCTGGAACTGTCAAAGTTGATACAATCTTCTTTGGTAGACATACTCCAGTTGATGTTGATTTCTCTGAAATTGTTCACATTTCTTAGTTTTAAAGAAAAACAAGTTCCTCATTACGGCGGGGAACTTTTATTTTTTTAGAAAATATTTATATATTTTGGTACATTGAAATTCAAAGTTGTTAAATAATTAAATTTCCGATGAATTTCCTATAAACGCATAATTTTTGAAATTCGAAAAGGCTATATTTTGCTTTAATGATGCTTTCATCATTAAATAATGGTAAAATTTTTGCATAAGAAAATGGATATTGTTTAGGTAAGAAAAACAATATGGTTAATTTAGGTATTGAATGTGATCCACAATCTTTTGCTATAAAGTAGGTGTCGGCCTACTTTTTATTTTTCTAAAATGGATGCGTTTAGAACCAATTTATCAGGTTCTATTTGTTGCAAATGTAACTCCTTTAAAACTGTTTTCCCATAAACATGTAAAAGCAATTCAAATGGAGTAAAATCATTTATTGAATTTTTATTAATTGAATTAATTGCATTTGTTATAGAAATGGCATCTGAATCACATAATCTATCCATTGATACACCTTTAGGTATAATGTACCTAATTAATCGATGATTATTTTCCGCCAAACCTTTATCTCCTGATCTATAAGGTCTCGCGTAGAAAACCCTTCCTCTTTGGCGTCCGTTTTCATTAAATTCCATCAAATAGAGCTGTTCAAATTCGACACCATTGTCACAAATTATTACTCCGAATATTTTGTAATATAGATCGTCACCAAGTCTGTTTCTTATCTCTAAAAGTTTTTCATTAACAGCTTGAGCAGTGCAAGATTCAAGCAAGAATACAAATTGAAATTTAATCTTTGTTACGCAAAGGCTTTAAAGACATTTTTTATCGCCTTTTTTTCCATGTATAGTATCAATTTCGACAACAATTTTATCTTTATTTTCTTCGATATATTTTAAGAAATCCTCATATTGTCGATGATTTTTGTAATCTTTTGGAATTGATACAGACTTTTTATATAGCTTTCTAGCCTTTCTTTTAACACTTTGTTTTAAATCGATAGGTTTAACTTTTAATTTAAGTTCTGAAATTAAATTGTAAATTTGTCTTTCCGAATAAATACACTGTGGATGATTAACTCGATAATTATGAACAGTGTTTGAATTTAAAACCACCCACTTAAATAAGTCTTCATTAAAAGCATCAAATTCATCTTTCTTTCTGTGAATTACTTTTCTCGATTCCGAAATATGTTTTTGTGAATATATTTCTGCTTTTCTAGCACTATATTTGACTTTTCTTTTGTGACAAACAAAATCATGTTTACAACCATTACAAACAAATGGAAATTTCAAAAGCCTTTCACAATAACCTTTATCAAAGTCATTGTCACTTCTAACTCCCCAAGAATGATTAATTATTTCTCTGATTAATGTTGTTCTTGGTATACCAGTAAATTCGGTTGCTTCTCGACATGAAATTTTATCTTGAGTTAAACAAGATTCTATTAAAATTCTTTTGCTATAATCCATAATTCCTCCTTTTGACGCAAAAGAATGTAGATCACAAGTATATTTTAAACGAAATTCGAATCGGATATTATTTTTATATTTTCGCTCATAATGTTTTTCAATTAATAATATTTATATATTTTTATAAAAATATATTGCCACTTAGAGATATTTAAGGTATATTTATTAAGCACAACTTTGCTGTGTGCAAATTTTTTGTAGGAGAAGAGCGATTCTTCGCACTACAGTATCTATGTTTAAAGGAGAATTTAACAATGGGTAAAAAAATCGCAAAGGTTGTTAAAATGGAACTTCCTGGCGGGGATGCAAAACCAGGACCAAAATTAGCATCAGCTGGCGTTGTTATGCCAAAATTCTGTACAGAATTTAATGCTAAAACAGCCGATAGAAGAGGTGAAGTCGTTCCTGTTATTATTACAGCTTATGAAGACAAAACCTTCGATATGGAAATTAAAACTTCCCCAGTTACAGGTCTTTTATTAAAGGCTGCAGGTGTTCAAAAAGGTAGTGCTAATGCAAAAACCACAATTGTTGGTCAAGTTACAAAAGCACAAATTAAAGAAATCGCAGAATATAAAATGCCTGATTTAAATGCAAACGATATCGACGCTGCATGTAGAATCGTTGAAGGTAGTGCTCGTAATATGGGCATTAAGGTCGTTGATTAATTTTGAAGGAGTAGATAAAGATGAAACACAGTAAGAAATATCAAGCTGCTTTAAAATTAGTTGATAAGACAAAATCTTATACAGTTAAAGAAGCAGTCGAAGTTATCGGAAAAACATCAACTACAAAGTTTGATGCATCAGTTGGAATTTCATTCAACTTAAATATCAATACAAAATCTGCTGATCAACAAATCAGAGGTACAGTTATTCTTCCAGCAGGTACAGGTAAAAACGTTAGAGTTTGTGCTATTACTTCAAAAGCTGATGAAGCTAAAGCTGCAGGTGCAGATTTTGCAGGTGGTAAAGAATTATTAGAAAAAATTTCTAATGAAAAATGGTTTGACTTTGATGTCATGTGTGCAACTCCAGAAATGATGGGTGAAATCGGTAAATTAGGCCGTGTCTTAGGTCCTAAAGGATTAATGCCAAACCCAAAAACTGGTACAGTTGGTCCAGACATTACAAAAATGGTCACTGAACTTAAAGCTGGTAAAGTTGAATACCGTGCTGATAAAGACGGTAACGTTAACTTAGCAGTTGGTAAATGTTCATTCGAACCAGCAAAACTTGAAGAAAACGTTAACGCTGTTGTTAACCAAATTTTAAAAGTTAGACCAGCAAGTGTTAAAGGTGTTTATGTTAAATCATGCCACCTCGTCACAACAATGGGTCCATCAATTAAATTAGCAATTGGTGACTAATTAAATTTGTTTTGAAGGATAAATATACCAAAGACAGTAACGGGCTAGTCCTTAATAATGTTACCGAGGTTAATTAATATAAATAAATATATCAACCTTATGTATATATATCCTCAATATATAGGAGGTAAAAGATGAATCAAGACGTCTTAAAGGAAAAAGAAGGTGTCGTTGGTGAAGTTAAAGACCTTGTTAATGAAAATGGTAACTTTGTTATCTGCGAATACCGTGGATTAACAGTTGCTGAAATTTCTACATTAAGAAGAGAGTTAACTAAACATGAAGCAAAAGCTAATGTTTACAAAAATTCATTAGTTTCAAGAGCTTTAAAAGATGATTATGAAGATCTTGAAAATTATTTAACAGGACCAAATATTTACATTTTCTTAAAAGATCCAACTAACGGTTCTTTAAAAGCAATCTCAAAATTTGCTAGAAGAAACGACAATTTCGTCATCAAAGGTGGCGTTATCGATGGAAATGTCAAAGATGCAGCTTACATTAAAACTCTCGCATCATTACCATCAAAAGAAGGACTTGTTTCTATGTTATTAAGCGTATTACAAGCTCCAATGAGAAACTTAGCTTACAGCTTATCTCAAGTAAGCGAAAAGAAGTAAGCAATTGCTATTAACTAATTTAGGAGGAAAAATAATTTATGGCAAAATTAACAAATGAAGAAATTATCGCTGCTGTTAAAGAAATGACAGTTGTTGAATTAAATGATTTAGTAAAAGCTATCGAAGAAGAATTCGGTGTTACAGCTGCTGCTCCAGTCGCTGCTGGTGCTGCTCCAGCTGAAGAAGATGAAAAGAAAGGACCAAGTGAAGTTTCATTAATCTTAAAATCAGCAGGTGCTAGTAAAGTTGCTGTTATTAAAGCAGTTCAAGCTATCACAGGCTTAGGCTTAATGGATGCTAAAAAATTAGTTGACGCAGCTCCAAGCCCAGTCAAAGAAAACATTTCACCAGTCGAAGCTGAAGAACACAAGAAAGCTTTAGTCGCTGCTGGTGCTGAAGTTGAAATTAAATAGTTTTAACTAAAGTTTATTTAACCTGCTTCTATATTTTTTAGGGGCAGGTTTTTGCCTATTTAAAGGAATGCATAATGAGCCATTATTTTATTGAAGATACAACTCTAGCGAAAGATCCAAAAACTATCGATTTTATCGTGAAAAATCACAAAATAATGGTTGTAAGTGATAAAGGGACATTCTCTAAATACCGAGTTGATTTAGGAACAAGAATTTTTATTAATACACTCATTGCTTTACCAATAAATGGCGATATTCTGGATTTAGGTTGCGGGAATGGAATTATAGGAATTTCAATAAAAAAAGTCTTTGAAGATAACGTTAATGTTAGTTTTTTAGATATAAACCCATATTGTGTTGAACTTACTAAAAAAAGTTTAAAACTTAATAACCTTGATGGAGAAGTTTATCAAGGAGATGGGTTAAAAGATGTTGAAAAGAAATTTAATTTTATTCTTCTAAATTCCCCTATATCTGCCGGAAAAGATGTTTGCTATCGTCTATATGATGAAGCAAATAAAAAACTTAATGACGATGGTAAATTACTTATTGTCATTAGGAAAGACAAAGGCGCTTTATCTCATAAAAAATATCTGGAAACGATATTTAAAAACGTTGAGTTATTAGAAAAAGAGAAAGGTTACTTTGTTATAGAATCATGGAATTAAGAAAAGGAGAAAGTAATGAAATCATATAAAGATTATCCAAGACTTAATAATGATCGTATTAATTTTTCAAAAATTAGTGGTCATTTAGACTTACCTTATTTATGTGAAATTCAAACTGATTCATATCGCTCTTTCTTAAAAGAGGGTATCGATGAAGTCTTCAGAGACGTTTTCCCAATCGTTTCAAATAACGAAAAAATGTCTTTAGAATATGTTGATTTTAGAATTGAAGAACCAAAATTTACTGCTCTTCAATGTAAAGAGAAAGATTTAACATATAGCGCTCCATTAACTGTAAATCTTGCATTAGTTGATCAAGAAAACAAAGGACAAGTTATTAAAAGCGACGTTTTCATGGGTGATATCCCTTTAATGACTGATAGTGGTACATTCATTGTTAACGGTGCTGAAAGAGTCATTGTTTCTCAAATCGTCAGATCTCCAGGTGCATATTTATCAAAAACTATGGATCCAAAAAACGGTATTTATGTTTATAATGCTGACCTTATTCCTGGTAGAGGAACATGGTTAGAATTTGAAAGTGATACTAAAGGTTTTTTATGGGTAAGAATTGATAGACAAAGAAAAATGCCTGCAACAATTTTACTTAAGGCTTTAGGTTTCACAACTGAAAAAGATATCAATCGTTTATTTGGCGAAAGAGAAGTTTTATCAAAGACTTGGGAAAAAGATATTGTTAAAGCTGAAACAACATCAAAATCACTTGAAATTGCTGCTTTAACATACATTTTCACAAAATTAAAACCAGGCGAACCATTCACTGATGAAGGTGTTCATACCTTTATGATTCAAAAATTCTTTGATGAAAAAAGATATGATTTAGGTAGAGCTGGTAGATTTAAATATAAAAACAAGTTAGGAATCTATAACCGTTTAGTTAATAGAATCCTTGCTGAAGATTTAATCGATGCTAATGGCGAAGTTAAATATAGTAAAAATACTCTTTTAACAAGAGAAATGGTTGAAGAACTTCAAAATGAAGAATTCTTTGAACAAGGTGCTCATCAACATGTTTTAAAAGTTAATGAGAAACTTGATACAAATAGTATTGTTAACATCGTCAAAGTTTATAACAACGAAAACAAAGAATTAGTTTCAAACGTTATTGGTACTGATTTAAATTTAAAAGTTTCAAGAGTTACAATCTCTGATATTGTTGCTATTTTCTCATACTTCTTAAATTTAATGGATGGTTTTGGTGGAGTTGATGATATCGACCATTTATCAAACAGAAGAATTAGATGTGTTGGTGAACTTATTCAAACTCAATTTAGAATTGGTTTAACCAAAATGGCTAAGAGTGTTACTCAAAAAATGTCTATTACTACTGGTGATAACTTAAAAGAAGTTACGCCAAAAAGTTTAGTTAATATTAGACCTTTAGCTTCTGCAATTAGAGAATTCTTTGCTTCTTCACAACTTTCTCAATTCATGGATCAAACAAATCCACTTGCTGAATTAGCAAATAAAAGAAGAATCTCTGCATTAGGTCCAGGTGGTATTACAAGAGATAGAGCTTCTATGGAAGTCCGTGACGTTCACTTTACTCACTATGGAAGAATTTGTCCTATTGAAACACCTGAAGGTCAAAACATCGGTTTAATTAATAACCTTTCAACATATGCAAAGGTTGATAAATACGGATTTATTGAAACTCCATATAGAAGAGTTGATAAAGAAACCGGAAAAATCAGCGAAGAAACAGAATATTTTTCAGCTGCTGATGAAAATAACCACTATATCGCTCAAGCAACAAGAGAAGATATTAAAGACGGTTATTTAGTTGGAGATAGAGTTGTTGCAAGATATAATGGCCAAAACGTTTTAGTTGATAGACACGAAGTTGATTTCATTGATGAATCACCAATGCAAATCGTCTCTGTTGCTACAGCTTGTATTCCATTCCTTGAAAACGATGATAACCACAGAGCTTTAATGGGTGCTAACATGCAACGTCAAGCATTACCTCTTTTAAGACCTAATGCACCATATATTGGTACAGGTTTAGAAAGTAAAATTGCTCATGACTGTGGTTTAGCGGTTGTTGCTGTTGATGATGGTGTTGTTACTTACAGCGATGCTAAAGAAATTAGAGTCATGGAAAAAGGTAATAACGAAAGAACCTATCATTTACAAAAATTTGAAAGAAGTAACCAAGGAACATGTATTAACCAAACATCAATTGTTAAAGTTGGTCAAAAAGTTAAAAAAGGCGCTATTATCGCTGATGGTCCTTCAATGCAAAATGGTGATTTAGCATTAGGTCAAAACGTTACTATCGCATTCATGACTTGGGAAGGTTATAACTATGAAGATGCTGTCATTATGTCAGATCGTTTAGTTAAAGAAGACGTTTATACAACTATCCATATTGAACAATATGAAGTTGAATGTCGTGAAACTAAAAACGGTAAAGAAATGATTACAGCTGATGTCCCTAACATCGGTGAAAAAGGTAAAGTTAACCTTGATGAAGACGGTATTGTTATTGTTGGTACTGATGTTAAAGAAGGAGATATTTTAGTTGGTAAAGTTACTCCAAAAGGACAAAGCGAACCTACACCAGATCAAAAATTATTAGATGCTATCTTTGGTGATAAATCAAAAGATGGTAAAGATACATCTCTTAGAGTTCCTCACGGAGGTGCTGGTACTGTTTTAGCAGTTAAAGTATTCTCAAGAGAAAATAAAGATGAACTTTCTCCAGGCGTTATTAAGAAAATCAGAGTTTATATCGTTCAAAAGAGAAAGATTTCTGAAGGTGATAAGATGTCAGGTAGACACGGTAATAAAGGTGTTATTTCCTGTATCGTACCTCAAGAAGATATGCCGTTTATGGAAGATGGTACACCAGTTGATATTTTATTAAATCCTCAAGGTGTTCCTTCCCGTATGAACATCGGTCAAGTTCTTGAAGTCCATTTAGGTATGGCTTGTAAAAAACTTGGTGGTGTAAAAGTTGCAACTCCTGTCTTTGATGGAATTTCAAATGAAGAAATTATGCAAATGATGGAAGAAGCAAAATGTTCAAAAGATGGCAAATACACATTATATGATGGAAGAACTGGCGAAAAATTCGATGATAGAATTAATGTCGGTGTCATGTATATGATTAAACTTGTCCACATGGTTGATGATAAGTTACATGCTCGTGCTACAGGACCTTACTCAATGGTTACACAACAACCTTTAGGTGGTAAAGCACAAAACGGCGGACAAAGATTCGGTGAAATGGAAGTCTGGGCACTTGAAGCTTATGGTGCTGCTTATACATTACAAGAAATGATGACCATTAAATCTGATGATAGAGTTGGTAGAAGAAAAACTTATGAATCTATCATTAAAGGTAGACCTCTCCCAACACCATCTATCCCTGAAGCATTCAAGGTTTTAACTAAAGAATTACAAGGTTTAGCTTTAAACGTTGAACTTAGAGATAAGAGTGGACAAATCATTGATATGGATAAGATTGCAAGAGATACTCAAAAAGAAGAACAACAATCTTTAAGAAGTGTTAGAACCTTCGGTGAAGAAAATCGTGTTTCTTTCGATGATGATGAAGTTGATTTTGTAGTCGATGACACTATCAATGAGTTAATTAACTAATAAGGAGGAAAGATTATGTTTGATGTAAATAATTTAGCTTCAATTAAAGTCGGACTTGCTTCCCCAGATAAAATTAGACAAGCTTCACATGGTGAAGTTACAAAACCAGAAACAATTAACTATCGTTCTCAAAAGCCAGAAATGGATGGTTTATTCTGTGAAAAAATCTTTGGACCTAGTAAAGATTTTGAATGTCACTGTGGTAAATATAAAAAGAGTAGATACGCTGGTGTTGTTTGCGAAAAATGTGGTGTCGAAGTTATTTCGAAAGAAGTTAGAAGAGAAAGAGTTGGACATATCGAACTTTCTTCTCCTTGTTCCCACATTTGGTATTTAAAAGGTATTCCTTCAAGAATGGCTCTTGTCTTAGACATGTCACCAAAAGAACTTGAAGAAATCGTTTATTATAGTGCTCACGTTTGTTTAAATGCTGGAAATTCAAAAACATTACTCTACAAGCAATTTTTAGATGATGCAAAAGGTAGAGAAGCATTTACAGCAACTATTAAAGAAATTTTAGAAACATTAGAACCAGGAACTTATGATTATTCTAAAGCTAGCGATTTACTCGAAGGCTTAGAAAGATTAAGAGATCCATTCGATTTCTATTCTAATGCTGAATTTATTTCTGAAAAATTAGGCGTTGAATTCGGCGAAGGTGCTGAAGCAGTTAAACGCTTACTTAAAGAAGTTAATCTTCAAGACGAATTTAATA
Source organism: uncultured bacterium (assembly GCA_949299395.1). Lineage (GTDB taxonomy): Bacteria > Bacillota_I > Bacilli_A > RFN20 > CAG-826 > Onthovivens. The sequence continues at coordinate 138,091 of CASGAB010000002.1, forward strand.
GAGTCAACGAAGAAATTAGAAAAGCTTCTGGTCAAAAATTAACAAAATTAACAAAAAGATTAGAAGTTTTAGATGCATTCATTAAATCTGAAAATAAACCAGAATGGATGGTTTTAGATGCTATTCCAGTTATTCCACCAGATTTAAGACCAATGCTTCAACTTGATGGCGGCAGATTTGCTACCTCAGATTTAAACGATTTATATCGTAGAATTATTACTCGTAACAATCGTTTAAAGAAATTACAAGAAATGAACGCCCCAACCGTTATCTTAGTTAACGAAAAGAGAATGCTTCAAGAAGCAGTCGACGCATTAATTGATAATGGTAGAAGAAATGGTAAACCAGTTACGGGTCAAAACGGCAGACCTTATAAATCACTTTCAGGTGCATTAAAAGGTAAGCAAGGTAGATTTAGACAAAACTTACTTGGTAAGAGAGTTGACTATTCTGGCCGTTCCGTTATTGCAATTGGACCAAAATTAAAAATGTATCAATGTGGTCTCCCAAGAGAAATGGCAATTAATCTTTTAAGACCATTTATTGCAGCAATTTTAATTAAAGAAGGTAAATGTTCATTACATAGACAAGCTGATCGTAAGATTAACGATAAAGATAACGATGTTTATGATATTGTTGAAAGAATCATTTCTTACCACCCTGTCTTACTTAACCGTGCTCCTACACTTCACCGTTTAGGTATTCAAGCTTTCCAACCAATTTTAGTTGAAGGAAGAGCTATCAGATTACATCCGCTTGTTTGTACTGGATTCAACGCTGACTTCGATGGTGACCAAATGGCTGTTCACGTTCCACTTGGAAAAGCTGCTCAAGAAGAAGCTGTTGATTTAATGCTTGCTTCAAATAACATTCTTGCTCCAAAAGATGGAAAACCAATCGTTACTCCATCTCAAGATATCTTAATTGGTAACTATTATTTAACAATGGAAGCTGATGCTAATGATTTCGAAAGAAAAGCTAAAAAGTACGAAGATAATGGCGATATCGAAGAAGCAGAAAGATATAGAGGCTTCATCAATATGGAAGGCAAAGTCTTTAAAGATATTGATGAATGTATTAAATGTTATGAACTTGGTAAAATCCACCTTCATAATAGAATCGCTCTTCCAGGAAAAGCATTAAGAAAGACAATCTTTACTCCTGAACAAAATAATTCATATGTTATTACAACAGTTGGTAAAGTTATCTTTAACCTTATCTTCCCTTCAGATTTCCCATACATTAACTCAAAAGATTCAAGAAATTTAAAAGAAACATTACCTGAATTCTTTGTTAAGAAAGGAACTGATATTAAAGAAGTTATTAAAAATACTCCTGTTAGAGAAGCTATTGAAAAGAAATATATTACTTCAATTATTGATGAAGTTTATGCTAAATATGGAACAACAAAAACTTCAGCAATTCTTGATAAAATCAAAGACTATGGTTATAAATATTCAACAATTTCAGGCTTAACAGTCGCAATTAGTGATATTTATGTCATGCCAAATAAATCAGAACTCATCAAAAGAGGTGATGAAGAAGTCGCTAAGATTGAAAATATGTATGAAAGAGGCTTCTTAACAAACGAAGAAAGACACTCTCTTGTTATTAAGTTATGGACTAAGATTAACGATGAAGTCGGTAACGATGTTGAAAAAGTCTTAAAGAGTGATACAAGAAACCCACTTTATATCATGTGGCATTCTGGAGCTAGAGGTAGTAAATCTAACTATACTCAACTTATGGGTATGAGAGGACTTATGTCATCTACATCAGGTGATACTATCGAAATTCCAGTTAAATCATGCTTTAGAGAAGGCTTAAACGTTGCTGAATTCTTTACCGGTACCCACGGTGCTCGTAAAGGTGGTGCTGATACCGCTCTTAAAACTGCTGACTCAGGTTATTTAACAAGAAGACTTGTTGACGTTTCTCAAGACGTTATCGTTAGAGAAGAAGATTGTCATTCAGATCATGGTACAATCGTTAGCGATATTATCGATACAGCTCAAGACACAGTCATTGTTAAGTTATACGATAGACTTGTTGGTAGATTTAGCTGTCACGATATTTATCATCCAGAAACTGGCGAACTTATTATTGGTGCAGATAAACTTATTGAAGAAGATGTTGCTCAAAAAATTGTTGATGCAGGTATTCAAAAAGTTGAAATTAGATCATTATTTGGTTGTGAAACTAAAGATGGTGTCTGTGTCCACTGTTATGGTAGAAACTTAGCTACTGGTAAGCTTGTTGAAATTGGTGAAGCTGTTGGTATTATGGCTGCACAATCAATTGGTGAACCAGGTACTCAATTAACCATGAGAACATTCCACACTGGTGGTGTTGCTACTACTGAAGATATTACTCAAGGTCTCCCTAGAGTCCAAGAATTATTCGAAGCTAGAACTCCAAAAGGTGAAGCTACTATTTCTGAAATTAGTGGTAAAGTCACTGATATTAAAGAAAATAATGGTATTTACACTGTTAGAGTTGAAAATGACCTTGAATTTAAAGAATATACAACAACATTCGGTGCTCGTTTAAGGGTTAGAAAAGGTGATGAAGTTAAAAATGGCGGTAAGATTACTGAAGGTGCTATTTCACCTAAAAAATTACTTGAATGTGCTGATGTTGGTAGTGTCGAACGTTATATTATTAAAGAAATTCAAAAAGTTTATCGTTCCCAAGGTATTGGAATTAGTGATAAGCATATTGAAGTTATCGTTAGACAAATGTTAAGAAAAGTTGTCGTTGTTGATGGCGGCGAAACTTCACTTATCTCTGGAACAAGAGTTTCACTTGCTGAATTTACAGAGAAAAATAGAGACGCATTATTAAATGGAAAACGTCCTGCATTCTGTAAACCATTGGTTTTAGGTATTACTAAAGCTGCTCTTGAAACTGAATCATTCCTCTCAGCTGCATCATTCCAAGAAACTACAAGAGTTTTAACAGATGCTGCAATTAAAGGAAAAATCGATAATTTACATGGTTTAAAAGAAAATGTTATTACCGGTAAACTTATTCCAGCAGGAAGAGGACTCAACTCTATCGAAAACGAAAAAGAAATTTTATCAACATTCGATGTCATGGATGCAATGCAAAAAGTTAAAGATCAATATATTGGAGTTCACGATAAAAATTCCGATATTGAAACAAGAGATCAAGAACTCGATAACATTGAATCATTAGTCACTCAAAATTTATTAATGAATAAATAATAAAAAGAGGCTCCGGCCTCTTTTTTTATGTATACAAGTAGTAATTTGATTTTAAATATAAAGCATTTTTTAAATTATCAAAGTTAGAATCAATATAATAAATGTGTTCTAATGTTCGATCTTTTTGATCAACAATTAGTTTTCCTTCATAAACTTTTATAAAAATATTTTCATAAGTTTTCTTAATTAGAGGTAAGTAGAAGTTCAAATTTTTTAAAAATATATCATCATAAAGTTTATTTGAAATAACTTTAAAAACTTTTAAATTAAAACTTCTTATAATGTCTTCTTCGTTTTTACACTTTTCTTTTATATTGGTAAATAAATATGTAAATGCATTTTCAATCAAAGAATCTCGATTTAATTTCTTTTTATAATAATAAGACGTAGAAATTTTTAAATATTTGCAGATAGTTTCTTTATTTAAAATTGTTAAATCTTTACTAAAAAATAAATCAAAAATTTTAATATATAGTTTTTCTTCACTTATTGACATCTTTTAAAATTATATACCTAAAAACAATAGACACCATAATAAGGTTAAATCACTTTTATGGATTTATAAACATTGTTATAATATCTAACATATGAAAAAGAATGGATTATTAGTCTTTTTTGCTTCAGTTTTTGCTTTATCATTTTGTTTATATATTAAAAATGATATTGGAAATAAAAAAGATTTGGATACAAACGTAATTGTAAGACTTAAAGATAGTGATGTTTATTCAAAAGAAGAGATGTCACGCGCTTTTTATAATGAATTAGTTTCAATAGTTTCATTTAATTATCGAAATGTCGAATCGATCGATGAAGTTTTAAATTTTAAAGTTTTAAAAGTAAATAGTGAAGATATTAATAAGATAAATAATATGTCGACTGTTGAATATGCTTATGAAGAAATCGAATATTATTTCGATCCAAGCGATCCAACTTATGATTATTTTGGTTATAACGAAGTCCTTGATACCAATTATAGTGAAATCGAAATGAATATTGGTGAAGATATTAAAGATGGCGAAAATACGATAGTTGCTGTTATTGATAGCTGTTTAAACTATAATCATGAGGCTTTCCAAAATATTAATACTTCGACAATGCGTTATACAAAAGAAGATATTGATTCAAAGGCTGCTTCTAATGGATTTAATGCTAAAAATTATCTCCGAATTAACGATAAAATTCCTTTTTCATATGATTATTGTAATGATGATAATGATGTTTTAGCTAGAGATACTCATGGTAGCCACGTTTCATCTTTAGCAGTAGGAAACGGACGATATAAAGGTGTGGCTAATGAAGCTCAACTCGCTTTTATGAAAGTCTTTACTGATAATGGTGGAGGCTGTACTTCTGCAGTTTATTTAAAAGCTCTTGAAGATGCATATTTACTCGATGTTGATGCAGTAAATATGTCTTTTGGTAACTCTTTAACATATGGAAAAACTACAACTGATTTAGCAGTTGAAGATGTTTTAAATAAATTAAGAGAAAACGGAACAAATGTTTTTATTTCCGCTGGTAATGATGGAAGAGAACAATTTAGAGGTTCTACATATGAATATTCAACAACATCTGCTTATGAAAGTGGAATGCTTGGTTCTATCGCGTTAAATGAAGATTCAATTACTGTTGCTAATGCTACTTTAAGTGATGATCAAAGTAATGTTCATGCTTTAGTTGATAAAAAAAGACCAATCGAACTTTTTGATAGAGCAGTTGATCATACTGGTCAAAGCGAAGGATCTGATGAATGGAGAATCACCGATTTTCCAACTGAATATCGTTTTTCCGATTTAATCGATGAAGGTAATTATGAATACGTAATGATTCCTAATAAAGGAAAAGATGAAGATTATGCTGGTTTAGATGTAAAAAATAAAATAGCAGTAGTTGAAAGAGGAGAACTCAATTTTACAGTTAAAATTTATAACGCTATTAAAAATGGAGCTAGCGGCTTAATTATTTATAACCAAAAAAGTGATACAGAAATTCCATTTTTCTCATTTGCAATCGATGATGCTGCACTAGAACAATGTCCTGATATTCCTACAACCGTAGATCAATATGGCGAAACAATTTTTGATCTTTCTTATGTAAATATTCCTATTGCAGTTGCTTCTTATGAAGCAGGAAAAAGATTAAATGAAGCTGAAAATAAAGTTTTAAGTTTTTATAGCGAAGAACTTTCATTATCTTCATCAATGGGTGCAACTGCAGATTTAAGACTTAAACCTGATTTATCTGCTCCAGGTGAAAATATTTATGGTGCATGGAGTTACTATAGACCAAATAATAAACCAAATAGTGGAAATTATTATTTAGATGATGCTTATACCTATATGAGTGGTACATCTATGGCTTCTCCAAATTTAATGGGTGCTTATGTTTCTTTATTATCAACATATGGAATAGATTCAGATTATTCTAGAGAAACAGCTGCTAAATTACTTAGAAATAAGATGTATTCCAATACAACAATTTTAGAAGATGAAGATGGCGTTCCTATTACTCCAAGAAAACAAGGAAATGGTTTAGTAAATATTGATTCAACCTATAATTCTAGTGCTTATCTTTTATTTAATGATGATAATCAAATGGAACTTGGAAATGATTCAATGATTCAAAATGGAGTTATTTCTGGTGATATTCATTTATTTGAAGAAAGTGCATCAAATAATTATGAAGTTAGTATAAAAATAATGGCTCCAAAAATTATTGAAGAAGATTATTTAGGAAAGACAGTAAAACTTGTTGGAACTAAAGATGTTTTACTTGAAGAGAAGATCCTTAACAATAATTTCCAAACTAAATTTGGTGATAACATTTTTACAATTGATGAAGTTATTTCTAGTTCAACTAGAGAATATCTTTCTCAATTTGAAAACGGAACATATTTAGAAGGTTATATTACATTTAAGAGTGAAAATAACACCTTAAATATGCCTTTTTTAGGATATTATGGTGAATATTATGGTGTTAGACCTTATGAACCATTCTCTTTTGAAAAAGATCCAAATAAACTTTATGAATCTGATTTAATGGATGATTATTTAAGAGAAAATCTTAATCAAAGTAATGCTTATACCGGTTCATATTTTATGATTGGTGATAACGAAATTTATTATAAGAGAAACATTTTATCTTCTTCATATTCATTTATTAAACAATACAATGAAATGGAAGCGGTTTATGATGAATATGACGATATTTATCATATTTATACCGGTGAAGATTATAGTCGACATAGAGGAATTATTGTTCAACTTTATATGTTACGAACAATAAAATCTAACCGCGTAACAATGTATGATAAAAACGGTAGTATGCTTGAAGAGTTCTATCTTAAAGATAATTTATTTGATACATCTTTAACTCATGAACTCTATAGAAACTACATTTTAATTCAAGATACTCGTTTAACAGGAAGAGATTATTATACTCATAGAAGTTATTTATATATTCCGCTTGTAGAAAACGATAGCTTAGGTATTTTTAAATATCAAAACGGTGAATATACTCTCGAATTTGAATTTACTTTTGTAGATGATTCTAAATATGTTGAAAGATATCAACTTCATATTGGTGAAACATATAAATCGATTCCAGAAGTTTATGATGTTTCTTTATATCAAAATTTATTAAGAGTTTACGTTAAAGAACAAGAAATCACTGAAATTATTATTAATAATAAAGAATTTGATCTTGGTTTATTAGGAACAGTTGGAACTGGTAGATATTATTTTGATCTTAATTTAACTAATTATACTGAAGATATCTTTATTTCAATAAATAATGCTGATGGAAATGTTTCATATTTTAAATATTTTATTGAGAATAATATGTTCGTTTCTGGTGAAAATATCGATGAAAGCATGAATATGATGATAGAAGTTAGAAATAAAACTACCTATCTTATTCATTTAGTTGATAGCTCTAATTATCTTGTTGAATTAGAAAAAGAAGTATTATACGGATTTGTTCCTGAATCATATTTCACTGATGTTCAAGCAATTGATGGAAATTCAACCGTTACTATCATGTATCAAAATGTAACAAGTGAAAATGAACTTATTAGATTTAATTCATCTTATTCATCATTCTTGATTAATAACGAACTTAATAGTGATGGGTTATTAAAACTTTTCTTACCTTTAATTATTAGTGTTTCAATAATTGCAGGTATAACAATTATTGTAATTTCTGTAGTTTTAATTAAAGATAATCGAAAAAAGAACAAAAAATAACGATTTTAATGTGAATTAAAGTAGTTCGATTATAGAAATAGGCCTTATATGTTGTTAAAATATATAAGGCTTTTTATATTGCTAGATAATTTTAGGAGCTTGTTCATGGAACCAATAATTGAAAAATTTAACGACAAATTTGACTTTTTTGAGATAAAAGTCAACGATTTTGAGTATGTTTTTTCTTCTTGTGGAGCTAGTTTATATTCCTTAAGAAAAAATAATGTACCATTAATCTTAGAATTAGAAGATAAAAATTTATTTATCAAGTCACCTCAATTTTTCAATAAAACATTAGGTATGGTTGCTGGAAGAATTCCTGCAAATTATGAATATAATGGTAAAAAATTTAACTTAAAAGATACTGGTAATAATATTTGCTTACATGGAGGTGTTTTATCTTCCCTCTCTTTTAAACCTTGGAAATATAAAATCAAAGAATATACCAATAAAATCGATGTTATTTTCACTATTTCTCCAAGAAAAGGTGAAAATGGCTTTGATGGAAAAGTAAAAATCTATAATATTTATTCACTTTTTAAGAATAAATCCGGTTTTAGAATTACTCAAAAAGCAACTGTAAAAGAAGATAGTTTATTAAGTTTATCAAATCACATTTATTGGAATTTAAATTCGCTAGATATTAATGATTATTCTTTAAAATTCCAATCATATAGAGTCGGAAAAGTTAACGATGATTTATTAATGGTCGATACTATTGATTCTCCAGATTATCTTCTTTTCAATAAAAAAACAAAATTAAAATCTCGTTTAGATAAAGCTAAAAAATTACCTATTGGAACTATCGATAACACCTTTGTTTTTGATTATTTAGATAATAAAGTTTTATTAGAAAACGAAAAATATAAAATTAAGATGCGAACAAATTATCCAGCAATGAATATTTATTGTGACTCATCTTTAACCCCTGTTAAATTCGTTAATAACCCTGATTTATATGAAAGAAGAGGTATTGCTTTAGAACCTCAATTATATTTATTAGATAAAGATTCAATTTATTATAAAAAAGGCGATAAATACAATCGTTTTATTGAATATATTATTTTAGAAAAATAAGGGGGAAGTATGGATATTAATTTAATTGTTAATGAATTAGTAGGTTATGCTAAAGTAAATTTTGAAATCAATTCACTTGATGAAATTTATTTTAGGAACATGATTCTTGGGGAATTAGGTCTTAATTCTTTTAAGGAAGAAGAAGTTGATGAAACTCGTATTTCTTCATATAAAAATCCTGATTATTTTACAGATCTTTTAACTGAATATTTAAAAGGAACTACCGAATTAACTGATAATGAAATCGATAGAAAACTTTCAAAAATTTATGGTTTTTTAACTCCTACACCTTCAAAAGTTGTAGAAAAATTTACTTCAATTTATGAAAGCGAAGGAAATGATAAGGCTTTAAATTATTTCTATGATTTATCAATTAAAAATGACTATGTAAAAAAATCGAAAATTGATAAAAATTTACTTTGGTCATCATCATATCCAGATAAAAATATTGAAGTTTCAATTAACCTTTCTAAACCAGAAAAAAATAATAAGGATATTGCTAGACTTTTAGTTAAACCAAAAACAAGCGATATTAAATACCCTTCCTGTTTATTATGTAAAGAAAATCTTGGCTATTATGGTAGAGATGACCACCCAGCTAGAGAAAATATTCGTCTTATTCCTTTAAAACTTGACGATGAAAATTGGTATTTACAATATTCACCATATGGCTATTTCAATATGCATTGCATTGTTTTAAGAGATTGCCACTCAAATATGGTAATTAATGAATCAACATTCAAAAAATTATTAACTTTTGTTGATAAATTCCCATATTTCTTTGTTGGCAGCAATGCTGATTTACCAATTGTTGGTGGTTCAATTTTAAATCATGAACACTATCAAGGTGGTGAACATCGTTTACCAATTATGCATTCAAAACCAAAAAAAGAATTTGCTCTACCATCAAATTATGAAAGTAAACTTTATCTTTTAGATTGGTATAACTCTACCTTTATGATTGAAGGAAAAAATAAGGATGAAATCGTAAAAATTGCATCAAAAATCCTTTCAAAATGGAGAGATTATGATGATTTAGATAATGATATCTTATCTCATACAGAAGAAACAAAACACAATACTATTACACCTTGTGTTAAAAAAGATGGCGATGTTTACTCTTTATATTTAATTTTAAGAAACAATAGATGTGATGAAAAATATCCTGATGGTATTTTCCATGCTCATCCAGAATATCACCATATTAAACACGAAGGTATCGGTATTATTGAAGCAATGGGCTTATTCATTTTACCTGCTAGATTAGTTAGACAAACTAACCAAATTAAAGATGTCTTAGAAAACCATTTTAATGATGAAGAAATCGTCAAAAAATATGAAGATATGGACGGTTTATTCCTTGATATGATTCATTATTTAGCTAAAAACTATAATAAAGATACTATTGATAACGATATTAGAGAATATATTAATAATGTTTGTAGAAACATTTTAATAAATACCGCTGTATTTAAAGATAATGAAAAAGGTAATAGTGGAATTCAAAAATTTATTGATTCTATAGAATTTTAATTTAAAAAGGGGATGTTTATGGAAGAAATATTAACTTTATTTGAAGATTTTTATAAAGAAAAACCAGAATTTTTATTAGATACTGGCGGAAGATTTGAAATTATTGGTAACCATACAGATCATAATCACGGCTTATGTTTAGTCGCTAACTGTTCTTTAAGAGCAAAAGCTGCTTTATCATTAAATGGTGATATTGTTTTAGTTAAATCAAAAGGATATAGAGAATTTTCATTCAATGTTAACGATTTAACAAAAGATAAAGCAAGTGAAGGAACAACCTTAGGTTTAGCAAAAGGAATTTTATCTAAACTTAAAGAATTAGGCTATAAAATTGGTGGGTTTAAAATGTTTATTGATAGCGAAATTCCTGATGGAAGTGGTGTTTCTTCTTCAGCAGCAATTGAATCACTTTTTGGTTATACAATTTCTCACTTATTTAATGCTGGTAAAATTTCGCCATTAGAAATTGCTAAAACTGGTCAATATGCTGAGAATGTTTATTTCAATAAACCATGTGGTTTATTAGATCAAATTGGAACATCTTTTGATTCATCTAACTTTATTGATTTTAAAAATATTACTGAACCAGTTATTACAACTCTTCCATTCAATTTGCCTTTAACTTTATATTTAATTAAATCAATTGGTGATCACTCAGCTTTAACTCCTTTATATGCTGCTATTCCATCGTCAATGAAAGAAGTTGCTAAACTTTTAGAAAACAAAGAATTCTTAAGAGATTTAGAAAATATTGATAATATCGAGGCAAAAATTGATGCATTAGAGGTTAAAGATGAAGTAAAAAGAAAAGCAAAACACTTCTTTATTGAAAATGTTAATGTATTAAATGCAAAAGAAGCGGTCGAAAATTCAAATTTAGAAGAATTCTTAGACGCAATTCGAAAATCTCAAAATTCTTCAAACCTTAACTTAGAAAATACCTATGTTAAAGGAGAATATGAAGGTTCACCTCAATCAATTATTGATGAATTAACTCCAGTTATTGGAGAACATGGTGCTATTAGAATCCATGGCGGTGGATTTAAAGGAACTGTTTTAGCATTTGTTAAAAATGATTTTGTTAATGAATTTGATAAATGTTTAGAAGAAAGATATCCAAAAGAAAGATATTTTAAAGTTTATATTTCTAAAAACGCTTGTAACTTTAAAAAATTATAAAAATAAAAGGGCCGAGGCCCTTTTTATTATTCTTGAGAATTATTTTTTAATAATTCATTCCATTCATCAAGTTCTTTTTCATCTGGAATGAAGATATAAGGAGTGTTTCTTTTTATTTCGTTATAGTCTAAACCATATCCAACTAAGAATTGATTTTTAGTTAAAGAAACTCCAACGATATCAGCTTCTAAATCAACTTTTCTTAATGGTTTTTTATCTAAGAAAGAACAAATTGTAATTGAACGTGGTTGATATTTAATTTTTATATATTGTTTTAAATAAGATAAAGTAGTACCGGTATCAACGATATCTTCAATTAAAACAACGTCTTTATTTTTAATATCTTCACTAACATCTTTTTTAAGATGAATAACTCCAGTAGAAGAAGTTCCATCATAAGAAGAAACTTGAATAAAATCTTCAATAACCGGAAGATCATAATATTTTAATAAATCCATCATAAAAGGCATTGCACCTTTTAAAACGCCAATAAAGACCGGAATCGAATCACTATCTTTAAATCTTTCTTTTAATTCTTCAGCAACTCTTTTTACTGCTTCTTGAATTTCAGCTTCATTTAAAACAATTTCTTTCATATCTTTCCTCTAAAAATATAGAATTATTTAAATATTTATCTTTGATATAGTCAATTAGAAGAGATATCTTAAATAAAAAACTAATATTATCTTAATAAATTGCCTCACGAACTATATAATAGGATAAGAATTTTGGGCAAAATTCTTATCCTATTAAAAAGGAACAATTGCCACGCCCTTAATGCCGTAGCTATTAAGTAACATGCTGCGAGTCGTGAATTTTATTCACTTTTTGATAAAAATTAATAAAATCTTAATATTAATAAAGGAGATGTTATGCCATTTATTGAATTAAACACAAATAGAAAAATCGAATTAACTATTAAAGATGAAATTAAAACAGAATTAGGTAAATTAATCGAAATTTTACCTGGTAAAAGTGAAAACTGGTTAATGGTTAATATTAATGATGAAGTTTCACTTTATTTTAAGGGAACAAATGATGATTCTATCATGATAAAATTTTTAGTTTATGGAAATGAGATTCCTTCAACTATTTTAAATAAATTTACTTGTGAAGTTACTTCGTATTTATCAGAAAAATTAAACATTAACTCTTCAAGAATTTATGTTTCATATTTTTTCACCACTAATTGGGGTTGGAACGGATCAAATTTCTAATTTAGTTATTTATGAAAAAGATTTATTGGTTAGTAAATCAATTTTTTAAAATTGGCGGAACAGAAATTGTAACTTATCAAATCTTAAGTGAACTTAAAAAAAATTATGAAGTTCACATTATTTTGTTATCCGATGATTCGATTAATGAAGAAGTTTTTAGTGATTTAAATGGATTAATCGTTCATAAATTAAATATTGATAAGCAAATAATTAGAAATGAAGATTTTTTTGCTAAGAAAAACTTTTTTGTTTCTCTTCAAACTGTTTTTAAAGTTGGATATTTTAACTTTATTAAAAAATTTAAATATAGAAAAGAAATCTTAAAATTAACTAATGAAAATGATTTGATTTTTTATTCATCAATTTTTTGCTACATGATTGCTCCAAAAAATAGAAAAAATTATTATCATGTTCACTATAATAGCCGTTATATTAATTCATTTTTAAATAAAATTGTTTTTAATGTTTTATCAAAGAAACCAAAAAAATATATTTTCCTATGCGATGAAACGATGAATAAGGTCGGTTTAAAACCTTCAACTTTTATATATAATCCTTCAAGGATTGCTATTCATGATAATTTTGTTGAAAACGAAAAAGCTAAGTTAATTTTTATTGCTAGATTTGAGCATCAAAAAGATCCTCTCTCGGCAGTAAAAGTTATTAATGAATTATCTAAATTAACGTCAAATTTCGAATGCGATTTTTATGGAAAAGGCGATTTAAAAGAAAAAATGGTTTCTTTAGCTAAAGAATTAGGTATTTTAGATAAATTCATTCATATGCACGATGCAACTTCAGATGTGGTAAAAGCTTTTGAAGGAAAGGATTTAATGTTAATGACTTCAAAATTTGAAGGATTTGCATTATCGATTATTGAAGCTTCAAGTATGTGTGTCCCAACATGTTTATATAATTATGGAGATGGATGTAAAGAAGAAATAATAAATGGAGTAACCGGATTATATATTGATAAAAAAGATGAAAAAGAATTAGCAAAAGAAATATATAATATTATTAATGATAAAAAACGTCTTAATGAGATGAAAATTAATGCTCAAAAGCATGCTAGAAAGTTTGAAATAGAAAAAATCGGTAACGATTGGGTAGAATTTATAAATGGAGAATAAAGCTTTAGATACAAAATTATTTGTTGTTTCTCATAAAAAATTAGATAAGAAATATTATCCTGATAGAGAAATTATTTATGTTGGAAAAAATAAGGATAATATTGCTAGTGAAACTGATTATCGTGATGATTTTGGCGATAATATTGCTTCAAAAAATTATACATATTGCGAATGTACAGCAATTTATGAAATATGGAAAAATATTAAATGCGATATTGTTGGAATTGAACACTACCGCAGATTTTTCTTTAATTTATTTGGTATAAAAAAGAAAAAATATTTCGAAAAGAAGTTAGAAAAACATGATTTTATAGTCATGACTGAATATCCATTTTTACCAACTATTAAAAAGCAATTTATTAAAGGACACGGAATTGAAGCATATACTTGTTTAGAAAACGCAATAAAAAATATTGCTCCCGATTATTTAGATGCCTTTAATAAAGTAATGAATGGACATCGTATCGCTTGGTGTAATATGTTTGTTACTACTAAAGCTAAATTTGATGATTATTGTGAATTTTTATTTAAAGTTTTAACTTATGTAGAAAATAATTTTGAAATTCCTTCTGATCCTTATCAAGCTAGATTAATTGGTTTTGTTAGTGAAAGACTTTTAAGTGTTTATTTAGTTAAAAATAAACTTAAAGTTAAGCAATCATTTGTTTTTTTCTCGAATAAATATAAAAAAGTTAAATAATTGAGCATTTTTATCTTGAATATTTTCTAAAATAATCTACTATATTAGGTTGTAAAGATTGATAGAGGCGCGATCAAAAAGAGTAATTAATGGAGGAGACATCCGATGAAGTTAATGAAAGGTGCGATCGCCGAAACAAGTTTAAGGTATTAAACTTGATTGGTCTATGGGAGAAGATCCTTATAGACTCCTAGAAATTCTAGAGGCGCTATCGATGTAAATCTTTTAAAAAGTTAAGATTGCATCGAGCGATGCAATCTTTTTGTTTTTAAAGGAGATAAATATGAATAAAAAATTATTAACTTTAGGAGTAATTGTTACTTTATTTGGTACTGCATTAACTTCCTGTGGAAAAAGTGGTTTAACCGTTTCTAACGATGTTTTAGTTATTGGAATGGAAGCAAATTATCAACCATTTAACTGGACTACTTATAGTGAAACTGAATATACTCTTCCTATTTATGGTACAAATGAATTTGCTGATGGATATGATGTTTCAATTGCTAAATATTTAAGTGAAGAAACTGGAAAAGATGTTTATATTAAAAGAATTGTTTGGGATAGTTTAATTCCTTCGCTTCAACAAGATGAAGTTAATCTTGTTTTAGCAGGTATGACTGATACTCCAGAAAGAAGAGAATCAATTGATTTTACAGATCCATATTTAACAAGCGATTTAGCTTTCTTAATTAGAACTGAAGATATGCCAGAAGGATATGGTACAGAAGATAATCCAGCAACATATGAACAATTATTAGAATTATTTGATGGTCAAACATTAGTTTGCCAAGCTAATGTTGTTGGCGATGGATTTATCGATACTTATTTTGTTAATAATAATCAAGGTAAAACTATTAGACATGCAAATCCTCAATTAACTTACCCTTCAGCAGCTAATGAAGTTAAAGGTGGAGTTTCATTTGCAATGCCTGCAGAACTCCCAGTTATTGAAACTATGACTAATCTTGGTGGTTTAAGTGTTTTATACTGTGATTATAAGAGCTTCTTAAGTGAAGAAGATTTAAATGGTTTATCAGTTTCTATCGGTGTTAAAAAAGGAAATACTGAATTAACCGAAGAAATCAATGCCGCTTTAGCAAAATTAAATGATGATGATAGAAATAAAATGATGGGGGATGCTGCTTCTAGAAGCGCAAATAACGCATAATGATTGATTTTGGAAAAATGCGGAATGTTTTAGGTCAAAATTATACCTTTATCATTTATGCAATTATTACAACATTAATATTAGCTATATTTGGTACCTTTGTCGGTTTATTTTTAGGTATTTTTATCGCTTATGGTAAAAATTTAAAAACTAAAGAAATGGATAAAGGATTTGTTAAAGCTATTAAATATGTAATTAAAGGAATTTGTAGTATTTATTCTACGGTTTTACGTGGAACCCCAATGATGGTTCAAGCTTTATTATTTAAGTTTGGTTGCCAAGCTTTAGGTTTAAACTGGGGCGATATTTATTTTCAAGGTGAAATTAATAATGTTTTTAATGGTTGGTTTTTCGCTGGATTAATTGTTATTACACTTAATACTGCCGCTTATATGGGGGAAATCGTTAGAAGTGGACTTAATGGGGTTGAGCAAGGACAAGTTGAAGGCGCAAGAAGTTTAGGAATGAGCGCTTCAAGAACAAGTTTTTCAATTATTCTTCCTCAAGCTTTAAGAAATTCACTTCCTACAATTGGTAACGAACTTATTGTTAATATTAAAGATTCATCTGTTTTAAATGTTATTAGTGTTACTGAACTTTTCTATAGAATGAATTTAATTGCTGGTAAAAACTTTGCTTATATGGAATGTTATCTTATCGCTGCAATTATTTATTTAGTTTTAACTCTTATTACGACCGGAGTTTTAAAACTTGTTGAAAAGAAAATGGACGGAGTTAAATTCTCTTTCAATCCATTCCGTTTTAGGAGAAGTTTTAAAATATGAGTGAATTATTATTAAAAATTGAAAATATTGCTAAGTTTTTTGGACCTTTAAAGGTTTTAAAAGATATTTCTTTAGAAGTTAATAAGGGCGATGTTATAGCTATTATTGGACCTTCCGGAAGTGGCAAATCAACGTTTTTAAGATGTTTAAATCTTTTAGAAACTCCTACAAGAGGTAAGTTAACATTTAAAGGTGAAGAATATTTTAATATCGCTAATTGTAAAGATGATTTCGTTGATTATGAAAGATATGTTCATGATTATGATGCATATAAAGAACTTTATATTGAAAAAGAAGATAATTATGCAATCGTTTTAAATAAATATTTAGAAGATAAAAAAGCTAATAAAGATTTAAAACCCGAAATCAAAGAAAAGAAGAAAGAATTTAATTACGTTAAAAAACATCCTGTTTTAAAAGAAAGTTATTTCGACAAAGAAGCTTATAAAGCTGCAATCAAAGAGAACCCAAATGTTATTATTCCTTCTAAAAAGATCAATGAAATTAGAAGTAAAATGGGAATGGTTTTCCAATCATTTAATTTATTTAATAACTACGATGTATTAGCAAATTGTACTTTAGCTCAACAAAAAGTTTTAAAAAGAAAATATAGCGAAGCTAAAGATATTGCAGTTCATAATCTTACACAAGTTAATATGCAAGATAGAATGAACTACAAAATTAAAGAACTTAGCGGCGGTCAAAAACAAAGAGTCGCTATTGCTAGATCTTTATGTATGAATCCTGAAATTTTACTTTTTGATGAACCTACATCAGCTTTAGATCCAGAAATGGTTAATGAAGTTTTAGATGTTATGAAAACATTAGCAAATCAAGGAATGACAATGATTGTTGTTACCCATGAAATGAACTTTGCTAGAAACGTTTCAAATAAAGTTGTATTTATGGAAAATGGATACATTGTTGAAAGTGGGACTCCAGAAGAAATTTTTGATCATCCAAAAGAAGAAAGAACTAAGGAATTTTTACATTTAAAATAGGTTAAAAAGACCGATAAAAAAATGTTTATTTTTAATAAACTTTTCTATTGACTTGATACATTACTTTTAAGTAAAATATCTGAGCAACTGAAAAGTTTATTTTTTTAGTGTTATTATTGATACACTGGGAATTGTGTATATTGGAGGAAAGAAAAGGATGCCAACTATAAATCAATTAGTTAGACAAGGTAGAAGCAAAACTACTGAAAAATCAAAAGCACCTGCACTTTTAAAAAGATATAATTCTTTAACTAAAAAAGAAACAAATCAAAATAGTGCACAAAAAAGAGGCGTCTGTACCCGTGTTGGTACTATGACACCTAAAAAACCAAACTCTGCTTTAAGAAAATATGCAAGAGTTAAGTTATCAAACGGATACGAAGTTACAGCCTATATCGGTGGAGAAGGCCACAACTTACAAGAACACTCTACAGTTATGATTAGAGGAGGTAGAGTTAAAGACCTCCCAGGTGTTAGATATCATATCATTAGAGGTACTTTAGATTGTGCTGGTATCGAAACACGTAGACAAGGTAGATCACTTTACGGTACCAAAAAACCAAAGGATAGCGAATAGGAGGTAAATAGTAATGTCAAGAAAAGGATTTAATCAAAAAAGAGACGTTTTACCTGATCCAATTTATAATTCAAAGTTAGTTACACGTTTAATTAACAGAATTATGTTAGACGGTAAAAAAGGTACTGCTCAAACAATTCTTTATAATGCATTTAAAAGAATTGAAGAAAAAACTCAAAAACCTGCAATGGATGTCTTTGCTACAGCTATTAACAACATCATGCCAGAAGTTGAATTAAAAGCTAAAAGAATCGGTGGTGCAAACTTCCAAGTTCCAACTGAAGTTTCTCCAGAAAGAAAAGTTACATTAGGTTTAAGATGGTTAGTTTCTTATGCAAGATTAAGAAAAGAAAAATCAATGGAAGAAAAATTATGTAACGAAATCATCGATGCAGCAAATGGCACAGGTGGTGCAGTTAAGAAAAGAGAAGATACACATAAAATGGCTGAAGCTAATAAAGCTTACGCTCACTATAAGTGGTAATTTTATAAAAAAGGAAAAATATTATGGCAAGAGAATACGATTTAGCTCATACACGTAATATCGGTATCATGGCTCACATCGATGCTGGTAAAACTACAACA
Source organism: uncultured bacterium (assembly GCA_949299395.1). Lineage (GTDB taxonomy): Bacteria > Bacillota_I > Bacilli_A > RFN20 > CAG-826 > Onthovivens. The sequence continues at coordinate 156,514 of CASGAB010000002.1, forward strand.
ACAGAACGTATTTTATATTACACACACAAAATCCATAAAATTGGTGAAACACACGAAGGTGCTGCAACAATGGACTGGATGGCTCAAGAACAAGAAAGAGGTATTACAATTACTTCTGCAGCTACAACATGTTTCTGGAAAGAACATAGATTTAATATCATCGACACTCCTGGGCACGTCGACTTTACCGTTGAAGTTGAACGTTCATTAAGAGTTCTTGATGGTGCTGTCACAGTTCTTGATGGTAAGAACGGTGTCGAACCACAAACTGAAACAGTTTGGAGACAAGGCTCAAAATACGGTGTTCCTAGAATTGTTTTCGTTAATAAACTTGATGCTATTGGTGCTGATTTTGAAATGTCAGTTGACTCATTAAAAGAAAAATTAGGCGCTAATGCTAAAGCTGTTCAATACCCAATTGGTATTTCATCAACACTTAAAGGTGTTATTGACTTAGTCAAAATGGAAGCTTGGGATTTCACAGATAAAGATAAACCTGTTCAAATCGACATTCCTGAAGAATATCAAGCTAAATGCGAAAAATATAGAAACGAATTAATCGAAACTATTGCTGGATTTGACGATGATTTAATGATGAAAGTTCTTGAAGGCGAAGAACCAACAGTCGAAGAAATCAAAGCAGTCATTAGAAAAGCAACAATTAGCGGTCAATTCCACCCAGTTTTCTGTGGATCTGCATATAAAAACAAAGGTGTTCAATTATTGTTAGATGGTATTGTTGATTATTTACCTTCACCACTTGATATTCCTGAAGCAAAAGGTACTGATGCAAAAGGTAATGAATACTTATGTAAAGCAGATGATAAAGAACCATTCGTTGGTTTAGCATTCAAAATTGCTACTGACCCATTCATTGGCAGACTTGCTTACGTTAGAGTTTATTCAGGCGTCTTAAAATCAGGTTCTTATGTTTTAAATAGTAATAAGGACCAAAAAGAAAGAATCGGTAGATTGGTCTTAATGCACGCTAACCACAGAGAAGAAGTCGATCAATTAAGTGCTGGTGAAATTGGTGCTATTATTGGTTTAAAAAATACTACAACTGGTGAAACATTATGTGATGAAAATCTTGATGTAGTATTAGAAAAAATGGAATTCCCAGAACCAGTTATTGAAGAAGCTGTTGAACCAAAAACAAAAGCTGATCAAGAAAAAATGACAATTGCTTTAGCAAAACTTGCTGAAGAAGACCCAACATTCAAAGTTTCAACTTCTGAAGAAACAGGTCAAACAATTATCGCTGGAGTTGGTGAATTACACCTTGATATTATCGTCGATAGATTAAAGAGAGAATTCGGTGTCCAAGTTAATGTTGGTAAACCACAAGTTGGATATAGAGAAACTATTAAAGGCGTCGGCGATTGTGAAGGTAAATATATCAAACAATCTGGTGGTAGAGGTCAATATGGTCATGTTGTTATCAAATTCGAACCTAACCCAGGTAAAGGATTTGAATTCGTCAATGGCATCGTTGGTGGTGTTATTCCAAAAGAATACATTAAACCTACACAAGATGGTCTTGAAGACGCTTTAAATAGAGGTTTAGTTGCTGGTTATCCAGTTATCGATATTAAAGCCACATTATTTGATGGTTCTTACCATGATGTCGACTCATCTGAAGCTGCTTATAAGATTGCTGCATCAATGGCATTAAAAGAAGCTGCTAAAAAATGTAGTCCAGTTATCTTAGAACCAATCATGAAAGTCGAAGTTACTGTTCCAGAACAATATTACGGTGATGTTATCGGTGATATCTCAAGAAGAAGAGGTCAAATGACTGGCGAATCTCAAAGAGGTAATGCAAAAATTATCGATGCTGAAGTTCCACTTGCAGAAATGTTCGGTTATGTTACTGACTTACGTTCATTCACTCAAGGCAGAGGTTCATACACAATGGAATTCTCACACTTCGGTGAAACACCTAAATTCATTCAAGACGAAATTATTAAAAAATCAGGAATGAGCGGACGTTAATCGCTCGTTTCTGAGATAAAAAATCAACTAAATATATAATCGTAAATATCTAGGATATTTATTGATAATATAAATAAAATGCTATAAAATTATATCATTGCAAAGCGCAAGGTATTATTAGGAGGAAATGAATACTTATGGCAAAAGAGAAATTTGATAGAAGTAAGGTTCATATGAATATTGGTACCATCGGTCACGTTGATCATGGTAAAACAACCTTAACTGCAGCTATCACACACGTTTTAGCAAAAAAAGGCTTATCTGAAGTTAAAGATTACGATCAAATCGATGCTGCTCCAGAAGAAAAAGCAAGAGGTATTACAATTAATACTGCTCACATCGAATATCAAACAGTCGACTGTCCTGGACACGCTGACTACGTTAAAAATATGATTACTGGTGCTGCACAAATGGATGGTGCTATCCTTGTTGTTGCTGCTACTGATGGTGTTATGCCACAAACTAGAGAACATATTCTTTTAGCTAGACAAGTCGGTGTTCCTTACATTGTTGTCTTCTTAAATAAATGTGACCTCGTTGATGACCCAGAATTAATCGACTTAGTCGAAATGGACGTCAGAGACTTATTAAATAAATATGGATATCCAGGTGATGATACTCCAATCGTTAGAGGTTCTGCTAGAAAAGCATTAGATGGTGATCCTGCTGCTGAAGAAGCTGTCTTAAAATTAATGGAAGAAGTTGATAACTATCTCCCAGATCCAGTTAGAGATACTGATAAACCATTCTTAATGCCAATCGAAGACGTCTTAACAATTACTGGTAGAGGTACTGTCGTTACTGGTAGAGTTGAAAGAGGTACGGTTAGATTAAACGATGAAGTTGAAATCGTCGGTATTAAAGAAACAAAGAAATCAGTTGTTACTGGTATCGAAATGTTCAGAAAAACTCTTGATTTCGCAGAAGCTGGTGATAACGCTGGTGTCTTATTAAGAGGTGTCAACAGAGACGAAGTCGTCAGAGGACAAGTCTTAGCAAAACCAGGCAGTGTTACTCCACATACAAAATTCACATGTCAAGCTTACATCTTAACTAAAGAAGAAGGCGGTAGACATACTGGATTTTTATCAAACTACAGACCACAATTCTACTTCCACACAACTGATATTACTGGTACAATTACTCTTCCACAAGGAACAGAAATGGTTATGCCAGGTGATAACGTCAACTTCACAGTTGAATTAATCCACCCAGTTGCTGTTGAAAAAGGTACTAAATTCTCAATCCGTGAAGGTGGTAGAACAGTTGGTGCTGGTACAGTTAGCGAAATTATTAAATAATTTATCTAACACAGTAAACTAAAAAATAAGCAGGTTTCTAGACCTGCTTTTTATTATGCTTACTTTTAGATAAATAACAATATTGTTGAAATAGCAAAGCCTAAAACAAAGATAATTATCGTATATTTTGTTTTATATTCATAGTATAAGGATGGTAAAAGTTCAATCAAAAGAACGTATATTAAACTGCCACTTGAGATAGCAAAAATAATTGTAGTAATAATCTCTGGGAAAGAAATAGAAAAATAAAAACCTGCAATTGCTAAAAGATATGAAACTAATCCATTTAAAGTAGTTAATGAAATAGAGAATAATTTTCCTTTATTGCTTCTTTTAAATGATGAAGAAATCGAATAACCAATAATAATATTATGGATAAATAATGAAATAGACATAATAATTCCGCTAATTGGAAGATTACCGTTAAAAAATGTTCCTAAAACAAAACCTTCAGGAATGTTATGAATTAATATTGCAAATAAATAAATTAAGCTTGAAACCAAAGTAATTTTTTCTTTGGTGATTAATTCATTAGAGTGAACGTGATCATGGCAAGGTTCGTTATCTTCATGATCTTCATCGTGATGATGAGTAAATTTATGAATAAGCTCATGTAATAAATAGAAAATAAAAGCAGTTAGTGAAATTATTCCTAGACCTATTAAAACGCCATATATTTCCTTATCAAATAAATTAATTCCATGTTCAATGGTATGAGGAATAAGTTCGATAAATAATAAAGAAACAATCATACCAATTGAAAAAGTCATGAAAATAGAAGTTAATTTTTTATACTCTTTTTTAAAGATAAATGGAAAAATAGAACCTAAAAATGTAGGCAATAAAGTTCCAATAAAAGCAAAAATAAATAAATATAATTCTTTCATATTTTCAATTTTACTCCTTTTTCTTTATAATAAAAAACGATATGAAAGTATTTATTATAGGTTCATCTTCAGCCGGATTATTTCTTAGTATTTATTTAAAAATTGCTAAACCTTCTTTAGATGTTTTTGCTATAGAAAAAAACGAGCAAATTGCTAAAAAGATGTATGCAACGGGTAATGGAAGATGTAATATTACAAATCTTAATTTAATCGATGAAGCATATAATTCAGATGAAACTAATGAAATAGTTAAAAATTTTGATGCTTTGAAAATTATCGATTATTTAAATAATAAATTAGGAATTTTAACAACCTCGATTGATGGTCTTATTTATCCATATTCTTTAAGTGCAAAAAGTTTTGTCGATTCGCTTATTAAAAATGCAAAAGAACTCGGCGTAAAATTTTTATTAAATGAAAAACTTATAGATTATAAAATTAATGAAAATATTAATATAAAGACTTCAAATGCCGATTATATTGCTGATTTTTTAATCTTTGCTACCGGAGGAAAATCTTCTCCTAACTTAGGAAGCGACGGAAATATTTTTTCTATATTAGAAAAACATAATTATGAAATCAGTTCTTTAAAAGCAGGACTCACGCCAATAAAAGTAAATGAAAAGCTCGCTGAAATTGAAAACGAAAGATTAAAAACAGTTATTACTTTAAAAATTGATGAAAAAATCTATAAAGAAGAAGGGGAAGTTATTTTCAAAAAAGATCGAATCAGCGGAATTGTTTCTTTCAATGTTTCCTCAATAATAAAAAGATATTTATTAAGAAAAAATACCAATGATATTTCGCTTTCTTTAGATTTAATGCCTGATTTTAGTGAAGACTCTTTAGTAAAACTCCTTAACAATTTCAAAAAAGTTAATGAAAACTTCTTAGAAGGAATCTTCTCCAAACGAATTGCTTCCTTTTTAAATAAAAGATTTAAAAAAGAAATTGATTCTTCAAATCTTGAAGCTATTTCAAAAGGACTTATGAACTTAGAATTTACTTATAAATATGATGATGATTTTGCTTCATCTCAAGTTACAGTTGGTGGAGTTGAATATTTAAATCTTAATAGTGAATTAGAATCTAAAAACGAAAAAAACACCTATTTTATCGGCGAAATTTTAAATGCTGATGGATTATGTGGTGGTTATAATATTACTTTTGCTTTTGCTAGTGCTAAAAAAGCAGCTGATAGTATTATTAAAAAAATAAATTAGTATAAATATATTTTTCTTTCAACGTGAATCTTATTATCATCATCAATTAAAATAACAGCATATGAACCATCAATATCATCTCTTGGTTTTGTTAAAGAACCTGGATTGACTAAGATGGTTTTTTCATTAAAAACGCCGCTATAAAATTGATGAGTATGTCCAAAAATAAATAAATCACAATCTAAATCCTTTAAATAGTTTCTCCTATTTGCAATAAAGTTAAAACCATCACCATGTTCTAAATGAACTTTTAATCCTTTTATATTAAGATCCCTTTTATAAGGAAACTCGGTTGAATAATCATTATTTCCTTTAACTGCTAAAAATGGTTTAACTAAATAATCTGGAATACAAAAATCTCCTAGATGGAAGAAATAATCTGCATCAAATTCTTTGTTATATATATCTAATAATGGTTGATAAGAACCATGAGTATCACTAATTGCGACAATTTTTATCATGCAAATATTATAATTTGTTAAAAAATGATTGTCATATAAATTAGAAGTCTTTATTATATTTTTGCATATGAGAAAGTATGATTTAGAAGAGCAAAAAAAGACCCCTTATTTAGATGCTTATAAAAAGTATTTAAAGGAAAGAGTAGCTGTTTTTGATGTTCCTGGTCATCACCAAGGAAATATTAGAACAGATTTTAATAAGGTTTTTGGTCCTTCTATTTATAAAAGTGATGTTAATGCACCAAGAGGAATGGATAATTTATCTCATCCAACAGGCGTTATTAAAGAAGCGCAAGATCTTTTTGCAAAGGCTTGTGGAGCAACATATTCAAAATTCTTAATTAACGGCAGTAGCCAAGGAAATTTAATAATGTTAATGGCTGCTTTAAAATCAAATGATAAGATTTTAATGCCTAGAAATGTCCATAAGTCAGTAATTAATGGGCTCGTTTTAAGTGGTGCTACACCTGTTTTCGTAATGCCAGAAATTGATAAAAATACAGAAATTGTAAATCAAATTTCATATAAAACTTGGAAAAAAGCAATTGATGAAAATCCTGATGCTAAAGCGATTTTTATTATTAATCCAACATATTTTGGTGCAACATGTAACTTAAAAAAGATCGTTGTATATGCACATTTAAAAAACATGGTTGTTCTTGTTGATGAAGCTCATGGATCTCATTTTTATTTTTCATCTCACTCTCCAATTACTGCAATGGAAGCTGGAGCTGATATGTCGACTTTATCTATTCATAAAACTGGCGGAAGTTTAACTCAATCTTCAGTGTTGTTAGTTAACGGAAATAGAGTTCCTCGATATGACGTTGTTAAAACTTTCAATCTTTTAACAACAACTTCACCATCATCTTTATTAATTGCTTCATTAGATTCAGCTAGAAAATATTTAGTTTTTCATGGTTCAAGAACTATAAATCACGTCATTAAACTTGCAAAAGAAGCAAGAGAGAGAATTAATGAAATTAAAGGTTTCAAAGCTCGCGGAAAAGATTATTTTAAAGAAAACGGTGCTTATGATTATGATGAAACAAAAGTAGTTGTTGAGCTTGATAATCTTGCTTTAACTGGTTTTGAATTATATAAAATCTTAAAAGATAAATTTAATATTCAAATTGAACTTGGCGAAACTTACGTATTTTTATTACTTTTTACAGTTGGAACTAAAAAGAGTGATGTTGATAAAATTATTAATGCTTTAACTAAAATTTCTAAAAAGTATTATAAAGATGATATTATTTATCCTGATCATCACTATTTAAAAGATAATTTCCCTCCTTTAGCATTAAGACCTAGAGATGCATATCACGCTTCACTTAAAGTTGTTAAACTTAAAAATGCTTTAAATAAAATATCAAAAGAAATGATTATGACTTATCCTCCTGGAATTCCAATTATTATTCCGGGGGAAAGATTTAATCAAAGTGTTATCGATGAACTTACTTATTATAAAAAGATTAAAGCAAATATCTTAAGTGACTTCGAAGGAGTCAATGAAGTAAGTGTTGTTGATGAACCTAAAAAGAAAAAATAACCTTTTGCTTTATAAGTGAGAGGTTTTTTTAGGTAAAATAAAACCCCTTTTTTAAACAAAAGGGGTACAATTTTATCTGGGGCGAAATACCGGGATCGAACCGGTGAATGCTTGGTTCACAGCCAAGTGAGTTAACCGCTTCTCCAATTTCGCCATCTCGTAATGCTTAAATATTATAGCGAAAGAGGTTATATAAATCAACAAGTTTATTTACGATAAAATTCGAATAAATATCTTATTATAAAAATAAAAAAACTTAGCCGATAAAGCTAAGTTTAATTATTAAAAAATAGATTTAACTATAATTCTTTAACCCATAAACCGTGGAGATTACAATATTCGAAAACTTTAAGTGGTGTTTCGTTTTCAATAAAGAAATCAGCAACTGGTTTACCTGTATGAGATAAATCAACTCTATGAATAGCTTTATCAGTAACTAAATAGATAAATGCGATATGATGCTCTTCCATCATTGGATGTTCAACGCTTCCAACTTGAACATGGACATGATTTCCATTAACTGTGACAACTGGAACGTGTTTTTCAGTAGCAGCATCAGTTGAGTTTGCACTTAATTCAACCATTGGTTCACCACAGCAAAAAGTTTGGCAACCATGTGTTCCTGGTAAAAGTTCAATAACTTTTCCACATTTATTACATTTGAATAATCTTAATTCTGGCATAAAATTTCTCCTTATTGAATATATATTTATTATATTCGCTTTTTCTAGTTTTTAAAGTGGTTTGCACCTATATTTATTATTTATAAAATTTCTCAAAAAGGTTAATACAAATTTATGTATTTAATTTATTATTGTACTTATAAAATGATATAATTTTAATGTAGATTTTTGATTGGAGATAATTATGTATTTAAAAAGATTAGTCACAAAAGATACTTATTATGTTGGTGCTAGTGAAAGAAGATTAGCACTTTTTGAAAATATTTATCCTTTAACAAATGGAGTTAGCTATAATTCCTACATTATTAATGATGAAAAAACATGTTTATTAGACACTGTTGATTCTTCGGTTTCTGGCATATTCTTCGAGAAAATTGAAGATGTCTTAGAAGGAAAGAAACTAGATTATTTAATCATTAACCACATGGAACCAGATCACTCTGCTGAAATTGCAAAGGTTATTGATAAATATAGTGATGTAACAGTTGTTACAACTGATAAAGCTTATAAAATGTTCCAAAACTATACAAACGGAAGAGTCATTGATAATTTAATTTTAGTTAAAGAAGGTGACACTCTTTCTTTAGGTAAACATACTTTAACATTCGTCATGGCTCCAATGGTTCACTGGCCAGAAGTCATGGTTACATATGATATTTATACAAAAACATTATTCTCAGCTGATGCTTTTGGTACTTTCGGTGCTTTAAGTGGTAATTTATTTGCTCATGAAATGAATTTTGATCATGACTATTTAGATGAAGCTAGAAGATATTACACAAATATTGTTGGAAAATACGGTACTCAAGTTCAAGCAATCTTAAAAAAAGCTGGAACAATTGAAATTGAAACAATTTGTCCATTACACGGTCCAATTTGGAGAGAAAATCTCCCTTATTTAATCAACTTCTATGATAAATGGTCTGCATATGAACCAGAAGTTAAAGGTGTTTTAATTGTTTATGGATCAATTTATGGCAATAGTGAAAAAGTTGCTAATATGATTGCTGATAGCTTAAGTATGGAAGGTATTAGAGACATTCATATGTATGATGCTTCTAAAACTGATAAATCATATTTAGTTGCTGAAACATTCAAATATTCCCATTTAGTCGTTGTTTCATCTACATATAACATGGGAATTTTCACTCCAGTTGAAGAATTCTTATTAGATTTAAAATATCACAATATGCAAAATAGAACTGTTGCTTTAGTTGAAAACGGAACTTGGGCACCAAATTCACTTAAATTAATGAATGAAATTTTTGCTTCAATGAAAAATATGAAAGTATTAAATGATGTTTCATTCACTATTAACAGTGCTTTAAGAAGTTCACAAGTCGAAAATGTTAAAGCTTTAGCTCGTGAAATTGCTAAAGATTTCCCAAAAACAGTTTTAAATTCTAATCCATTATTTAATATTTCATATGGTTTATATGTTTTAACTTCAAATGATGGAAGTAAAAATAACGGAATGATTTTAAATACAGTTTGCCAAGTTGCAGAAAATCCAACAAAAATTATGTTTGGAATTAACAAAAACAACTATTCTGCAGAAGTTATTAAAGATACTAAAAAAGCAACTGTTTCAATTTTATCAACAAATACTCCATTCTCAATCTTCAAAAACTTTGGTTTCCAAAGTGGAAGAGATGTTAATAAATTTGAAAACTATCCATTCGTAAAACGCGATAAAAATGGTCTTTTATATTTAACAAAATATACAAATGCATATTTATCATTAAACGTTGAAGAAGTAAAAGATTTAGGTTCACATTACTCTTTTGTTGCAACAATTGCTGATAGCAAAGAATTATGTAAAGAAAAATCATTAACATATTCATACTATATGGATAATATCAAACCAAAACCAGCAAGAGGTGAAAAGAAAGTTGGTTGGATCTGTAAGATCTGTGGCTATGTTTATGAAGGTGAAGAAATCCCTGCAGATTTCATTTGCCCACTTTGTAAACACGGTGTAGCTGATTTTGAAAAAATTAAATAATAAATATTTGAGGATTTTAGTATGAGTGAATATAAATTAGACTTTAACGAATATCAAAAACACGCATATAATCTTATTTCTCCAGAAGGAAAAAAAGATATGGTTACTAATGGTGTTTTAGGTCTTGCTGGCGAAGCAGGAGAATGCTGCGATATTGTTAAAAAATATAAATATCAAGGACATGAACTTGATAAAGAACATCTTAAAGACGAACTTGGGGATGTTTTATGGTACATTGCCGAAACAGCAAGTGGCTTAGGAATCACTTTAGAAGAAGTTGCTCAATATAATTTAGATAAATTACATAAAAGATATCATGGAGAAACTTTCCATGCAGAGGACTCAGTAAATAGAGAAAAATAAAATGGATAAAAAGGTATTGGACGTAATAATTATTGGTGGTGGAGTAATAGGTTGTGCGATTGCTCGCTATCTTTCGCGCTTTGAAGTAAATGCGCTTTTAATTGAAAAGCATGCTGATGTTTGTGAAGAGACATCATGTGCAAACAGTGCAATTGTTCATAGTGGTTATGATCCAAAACCTAATACAAAAAAAGCCTATTTTAACTTAAAAGGAAACAAAATGATGGAAGAAGTTTGTAAAGAACTTCACGTTCCTTTTATTAAAAACGGCTCATTAACAATCGGTTTTAATGAAGAAGATAAAAAAACATTAGAAGATTTAGTTTTAAGAGCTAAAGAAAATGGTGTTGATGCCAGATTAATTGAAAAAGATGAGCTCTTAAAAATGGAACCTAATTTAAATGATACATGTCTTTATGCTTTATATGCTAAAGATAGTGGTATTGTTTCTCCATTTGAATTAACTGTTGCTTTAATGGAAAACGCTATGGATAATGGCGTTAAATTAAAATTACGTGAAAAAGTTACAAATATTGTTAAAAAAGATGATATTTATGAAGTTATCACTAATAAAGATACTTATTACTCTAAAACTGTTGTCGATGCTGCTGGTTTATATTCTGATGAAGTTTTAACTTATTTAGAAAAACCAAAATTTAAAATTATTCCTAGAAAAGGGGAATATATTTTATTAGATCATTTTGATAATACTTGGTGTAAACACACACTTTTTATGTGCCCAACTAAAGTCGGAAAAGGTGTATTAGTTTCTCCAACTACATCTTTTAACTATATTATTGGTCCTTCAAATGATGAATCTACAAAAGAAGATACATCCACAGATTCATTAACAATGGTAAGTTTAAAAGATTCTGCAGCAAAATTATTTAAAAATATACCTTATGCAGAAACAATTAGAACTTTTACTGGGGTAAGAGCAAATCCTGATATTGATGATTTTATAATCGAAGAAAGTAAAATAAATTCAGGATTATTTATCGTTGCTGGAATTATGTCTCCAGGCTTAGCATCTTCTCCAGCTATTGGTGAATATGTTTCTGACTTAATTAAAGATAAATTAAATTTACCTGAAAACAAGAATTTTAATAAAAATAGAAGAGCAACACCTTCATTATTTAATCTTGGAATTGAAAAATATAACGAACTTATTAAAAAAGATAATACCTTTGGAAAAATGGTTTGCCGCTGTGAAAAAATTAGTGAAGGTCAAATCATTGATATTATTCATAGAAATTGTGGCGCAACTACAATTAAAGGTGTTAAAAAGAGATTACGTCCTGGCTTTGGAAAATGCCAAGGAAGTTTCTGCCAAGAAGAAGTTGCTAAGATTTTAGCTAGAGAATTAAACGTTCCATTATCTTCAATCCTTTATAAAGATGAAGGTAGTGAAGTTTTTAAATATAAGAGCAAGGGTGCAAACTATGAGAAATAGTGATAATCAATACGATATTGTTGTTGTTGGCGGAGGAAGTGCTGGATTAAGTGCTGCAAAAAAGGCATTTGAAGAAGGAATCACTTCGATTTTAATTATCGAAAGAAGTAATGAACTTGGTGGAATTTTAAATCAATGTATTCATAATGGCTTTGGTTTACATAAATTCAAAAAAGAATTAACCGGTCCAGAATATGCTTATCAATATATTAAATTTGTTAAAGAAAATGATATTGAATATCTTTTAAATACTCTTGTTTTATCGATAAATTCAAACAATAAATCAATCGTTTGTTCTTCAAGTGAAGAAGGAATTGTAAATATTAAATATAAATGTTTAATATTTGCTGCTGGATGTAACGAAAGAACAAGTGGTCAAATCATGATTCCTGGAGAAAGACCAAATGGTGTTTATACTGCTGGTCTTGCTCAAAAATTACTTAATATTGATGGATATTTAGTTGGTAAAAATGTTTATATTTTAGGAAGTGGTGACATTGGCTTAATTATGGCTAGAAGAATGAAGCTTGAAGGAGCAAATGTTATTGGTGTTAGTGAATTAATGCCTTATTCAAATGGATTAAATAGAAATATCGTTCAATGTTTAAACGATTATGATATTCCTTTAAGACTTCATAATACAGTTGTCAAAATTCATGGAAAAAATCAACTCGAAGGAATTACTATTTGTGATGTTGATGATTCATTAAAACCTATTCCTGGAAAAGAAGAATATATCAAGTGTGATACACTTTTATTATCAATTGGACTTTATCCATTTAATGGATTATTAAAAAATAATGGAGCAAAAGTAAATCTTGAAACAAAAGGTGCATATGTTGATCAAAATTTAGAAACTACACTCGATGGAGTTTTTTCTTGCGGAAATGTTTTACATGTCCATGATTTAGTTGACTTTGTTTCTGATGAAGGTGAAATTACTGGAAAAAATGCTGCTTTATTAATTAAAAACGGAAGAAAAGAAGTTATAAAAACTATTTCAGTTTCTCATAATCAAAATTTAGGTTATGTTTTACCAAACGAAATTAAAGTAAATAAAGATTTAAACGAAGTTAATTTCTCTTTTAGAGTTAAAAAACCAATTAGTAAAGGCGAAATTATCTTTAAAGATGGTGATAAGATTATTAAAAAACTTATTAAACCTGATTTAATACCATCAGAAATGGTGAAATTGAAATTAGGAGATGTTGATTTTAATAGTTTTGAAAACATTTGTGTTGAAGTTAATGAGATTTAATTATGAGTAAAGAGTTTATTTGTATTATTTGTCCAAAAGGTTGCCATATTAAAGTAGATGGCGAAAATATTACTGGTTATACATGTTTGCGTGGTTTAAATTATGTAAAACAAGAAAGCGTAAATCCAGTTAGAACTTTAACATCGACTGTTTTAGTTGATGGCGAATTAGATTTAGTTTGCCCTGTTAAAACTTCAGGTGAAATCCCTAAAAAAGAAATTTTTAATGTAATGAATGAAATTAATAAAATAAAAGTTAAAAAACCAATTAAAATGAATCAAGTTTTAATTGAAAATGTTTTAAATTTAGGTGTTAATATTATTTCTACTAAAGAGATTTTATAAAAATGGCGACTATTAAGAATTTTTTAAAATTAAAAAAGGATGATTCTTTTAAAAAGACTCCTCTTTGTGAAAGCGATATTGTTGCTTTGACAGCACTTTCTTATGCTGATTTTAAAAATTCTATTTATTTTGATGAGAAAACAACTCATGGAATGGTACCTTTAAGTATTTTCGGAAAAAATACAATTATTTCAAAACTTAAAAAGAAATATTTAGCATTAGGAAGAGGTTATATCCAATTTTTAAGCCTTCTTTTTTCTGCTTCTAGATATGAAGATGTAAAAATTGGTTATTTCTGTGATCGATTTAATGAAGACAAAGATACACAATTTTTCGCTCTAACTTATTATATTGATGGAAAATATGTAATAGTTTTTCGAGGAACTGATAATACGATAACTGGCTGGAAAGAAGATCTTAACATGGCTTTAATGGAAAAAATTCCAGCTCAAAAATTAGCTAGAGATTATGCTAGAAAAGTTTTAAAAGAAGTAAAAGGAAAAGTTTATATTGCGGGTCACTCAAAGGGTGGAAATCTTGCGTATTATACATATTTCAACCTCAATAAAAGAGAAAGAAATAGAATAAAGTTTGTTTATAATTTTGATGGTCCTGGTTTTAGAGATGATGAATATGATTACAGTGAATATGGAAAAAAATTCCATAAATATGTAACAGAAGACGATATTATTGGGATGATTTTTGATACTTCAAATAACTGGGAAATTGTTCCTTCAACAAGAATTAATATTTCAGCTCATGATTTATTAACCTGGAAACTTGATAGAAAAACAAAATATACAACACTCCAAAGACTGAGTAGTTTAACTGTTTATTCTAGCTGTTTTAACACAACTTTTAATACTTGGTATTATCAAACGAACAGAAAAGATGCAAAAACTTTAACAAAATTTGTTTTTGATTTAGTTGAAACTAATAAAATTATGACTCTAGGTGGCTTACTTAAAGATATTCTTTTTGCGGGTGAGGCTTATTATAAAACTATTGAAAATTATGATGAAGCAAGTAAAAAGAAGATTAGACTGATGCTTAGAGAACTTGGGAAATTATATTTAAGTAACTTATTAAAAGATAAAAAGAAAATAGATAAACCAAAAGAAGAGGTAAAATAATGCAAAAATATGTTTTAACTATTGATCAAGGTACAACATCGACTAGAGCTTCTTTAATCGACAAAGAAGGCAATGTTTTTTATAAATCTCAACAAGAGATTAAATGTTTTTTTCCTCATGATGGATGGGTAGAACAAGATGCCATTGATGTTTGGTTATCCGTATTAAATGTCATAAATGATTTATTAGCAAAAACTAATTTAACATATGCCAATATTGATTCAATTGGCTTAACAAATCAAAGAGAAACAACAATTATTTGGGATAAAAAAACAGGAATGCCTGTTTATAATGCCTTAGTTTGGCAATCAAGACAATCTGCGTATATTTGTGATGCTTTAGCTGATAAAACTCAACTTGTTAGAGAAAAAACGGGCTTAATTATTAATCCTTATTTTAGCGCTTCTAAAATTCGTTTCATCTTAGATCATATAGAAAATGGACAAAAAAGAGCAGAAAATGGCGAATTAATGTTTGGAACAATTGATACATGGGTTATGTATAAACTTTCTAGTGGAAAGATTTTTAAAACTGATGTTACAAATGCTTCTAGAACAATGTTATTTAATATTAATACACTTGAATGGGATGATGAACTTTTAAGATTATTTAATATTCCTAAAATTATGTTACCTGAAGTTTGCCCTTCATCTCATTTTTTCGGTTACGCATCTTTATTAAAAAAGAATTTAAAGATTTGTGGTGTAGCGGGCGATCAACAAGCAGCATTATTTGGGCAAAACTGTGTTAAAGAGGGTGATGTTAAATCTACCTATGGCACTGGATGCTTCGTTTTAATGAATGTTGGTGAAAAACCAATTTATGATAAGGGTGGACTTATTACTACAATAGCATGGCAAATTGATGAAAAAGTAATTTATGCAATTGAGGGTTCTGTTTTTGTCGCCGGAGCTTCAATTCAATGGTTAAGAGATCAAATGAGAATGATTAAAAAAGCATCAGAAAGCGAAAAATATGCTTTAAATTGTGATTCTTGTTTGGGCGTTTATGTAGTTCCTGCTTTTGTTGGGTTAGGCGCTCCTTATTGGGATGATGACTGTCGCGGTGCAGTTTTTGGATTAACTAGAGGGACAACAAAAGAACATTTTATTAGAGCTACTTTAAATTCAATTGCTCTTCAAACAAAAGATGTAATTAAAGAAATGGAAAGAATTTCTTCTAAAAAAATCGATAGTTTAAGAGTCGATGGTGGAGCTAGTGAAAATAATTATTTAATGCAATATCAATCAGATATTTTATCTTCTAAAGTAATTTTACCTAAGAATTTAGAAACAACATCTTTAGGCGCTGCCTATTTAGCAGGTTTAGCTAGTGGATATTGGAAAAATATCGACGAAATAAGTAAAGTACATAAGATTCAAAAAACTTTTGAACCAAAAATGGCTCAAGAGGAAGTATTAGAAATTGATAAAAAGTGGAAAAAAGCAATCGAAGCAACTAGAATTTTCAAATAATTAAATTTGTTATGCTGTATTATTTCTTGTTTAATAACTTTGAAGAACAAGTTTTGTTTGCGATAAAAAATATAGAAAAAATTAATGATTATAATATTATTTATCCGAAATATTATAATTTTTTTGTCAAACATTTATTTAAGAAAAATTCGATAAATATCAATAATAATGGAAATAAAAATTTATTTTTAGGATGCGACGATCTTTTAAAAAATAAAGAAATAAAGGAAGAAGAGCTTTATGAAGAAAATGTTATAATTTTTGCTTCTAGTGAATTAAAGAATAAGAGTTTTATAAATATTAAGCTTTATTTAAAAGAGGAAACTTTAAAAAAGAAGTTATTTTCCTTGAAAATTCCACCATTATTTGACTATAAAAACCTAATAGCAGCTTCATTTTGTCCTTTTAGTGTATATTTAATTAATTTATATAATTTGAATTTAAATGATAACTCAATAGACAATACTTTTTTAGAGTCAACATATCTTCCTAAATTTCAAAATGATTATGATGAAAATTTTGAAAAACATATAAAAATATTTGATAAAGAAATCACAATGCCATGCCGATATCATTGCAAGGATTCTGAAGGGGAAGTTTATATTTTTAATAAAAATGTTTTCGATATGAACTCGATTTACGTTAGTTTGTGCTTGTTAAAAAGCGAAAATGTCGATATTAATGGTGTTTATTATATCAATAACGAAGAAAAACATAATTGTTTAAAAGGCTTAACAAATCTTGATATCGGATTTAAAGATATTGATCCTTTTTCTATAGAAAATGAATCTTATATAATTGAAAAACTCTTTAAAAATGATAAATCCGATAAAATAAAAACTACTTCATTAGGCTTTAAAAATAGTTATTTAGATTGGTCAAAAATAATTAATAATTTATTACTAATTCTTAAAAATAATAAATTTAGTAAACAAAAGATTCCAAACTGCAAAATATGTAAATTTAGCGATTTATGTGAACTTTATTAGTTATGAGATTGTTAAAATATATCAATGATACGCCCCGTCATTTAATAGAGGTTGATGATTGGAATTCATTTTTTGGCGAATTATCGACTCCAATAATTATTAAAAAAGAAGGAGATTTAATTTCTTTAATTGAAAAAATTAAGGTCAGTGAAGCTCGATATTTTTTTGATGAAAGAACAATTTCTTTTAAGGTTGCTTCAAACGTTTCTTTTAAGAAGCTTAAAGATATAGA
Organism: uncultured bacterium; assembly: GCA_949299395.1. Taxonomy (GTDB): domain Bacteria; phylum Bacillota_I; class Bacilli_A; order RFN20; family CAG-826; genus Onthovivens. The sequence goes on from CASGAB010000002.1 coordinate 173,868, forward strand.
TGATTTTAATAACTTATTTATCCAAGATAACGAGGAAGCCATTAATATTGAGGAAGACTTTTTAATATCGCTATTAAAGTCTACGATTTTTAATGGTGAAGTTTTTGATGAAATTAAGAAAGTTAAAACATTAAAAATTAAGTTAAGAGCAAAAGATTTTAGCTATATTAAAAAATACTTAGAGGAAAACAAAAACAAAATTATCAAACTAGATCTTTATAAACTGATGTTAGATATTTCAAAAAGTGGCAAAAATGTCGCTTTATCAGAATTAAATTATATTCCTTATGAATATAACTCAAATAACGTTCAGGTTCTTAATATTTTTAAAGATTTAAATTTAAAAAACAGTTTAATGAATAATTTTTTGAATGATTTTAAGAACTTCTCATTCGGCTCTTTTGTTGAATTTTTTAAAAATAATAAAGAAAAAATAGAAATAAAAAGATTTAAAACTAATAGTGAATTATTTAATAAGATTTTGATGACTAAATCTAAACAGATAATTTTTGAAGATAAAGATGATTTAGATGATTTTAAAAATTATTTGTTATCCTTAAATGTAAATGTCTTTAATATTGAAAAGATAGAAAAAAGAGTTGTTAGTTTTTTAATTTATATTTATGAATATCTTTTAGAGATCCCAAATAACGTGAGTAAAGTTTTATTAAAAAAGATAGATATTTATAACTTAATAAACGAAAAAATTAATTATTTTAAAAATAATTTAGATATTTTTACCTTTTTAATAGAAGAAGTTGGTCTTTATGAATTATATGATGATTTAGATTCACATTATTTGATTAATGAACTTATAAACATTTCAATTAATCATGACATCAAAACTTTTTACAATATCTTAAGAATAATTAAAGATTTAGATCTTTCGTTTTTAAGTAATATAGATGAAAATATCAAACTTTTTAGTATTCAGGAGCTCACTTATATTAATAAAAAAGGAAGTGAAAATGTGTTAGTTTTATCTCAAAAACGTAAAAAATATACTGAAAATGTTTTATATAAAGGAATAATAATGAAAAATTCATTATTTCTTAAAGAGATATTAAGGTTATCTAAGCATTTAATTATTTTTAAAAAAGGGCAATATGACGAAAAAATATTTAAGAAAGAGCGAATTGATTCGCTTGCCTTTCTTATTAAATTATTGTCCTATTTGTAGTATTATTTCTTTAGGCGTTAAAAATGAAAGTTGCAAAAATTAATAAAGAACAATTAGAAAATATTTTAAAAGGATTAAATGTAACTCCTCAAGCTTTTGAATATTTAGACCAAATCTATGATATTTATGAAAATGTTACAGATGGAGCTTTTGAGGTTTTAAATGCTGCTGTTTTTAAAGAATATAATGCAATAAATCCGGTTGTTATCGTTCTTTATATTATTAACGAACTTGGTTTTTATTTTAATAGTAGAGGCATGAATAAAGAAGGAATTAAAGCTTCTTTTAATGATGAAAATTTCATTTCTTTTATTTGTTCAATTGTTTGTGATAAATATTTAACTAATGAACAACTTAACTATAAATCTCCAGCATTTTTAAATAAGTTTAACCCTCAAATATCGACTTTATCGCTATATCTTAATTTTTGTTTAAACATTTTAAATAAAGACATGAAGTTAAATAAATACGATTCTTTAATTAAAGATATGTTAAAGAATTCGTTTTCTTTAGCTCAATGTATCGTCAATCTTTTAGTTAATGCTTTCGAAGTTGAAGCTTTTTCAACTTGGAGAACGATGCATGAAAATGAATGTATTTTATATTGTTTAGTTAAAAATGGCGTAAAAACATTCGATTCCTATTTTAGACATATTCAATATTCTTTAGCATATCGTGGACAAATAAAAGATAAAGAAAAAACTGATGAAATTTTCCAAGAAATAAAGCAAATCATGAAAGAACATGATTTAAAAAGTAAAGATATGAAAAAATTCATCGAATATGGTTATCTTTTTTCAATTGAAAATAAAGAATTAAACGTTGATTTTAAACTTAATTTTAGAGATGGTGTTGAGACTTTAGCAGGTTTAAAACATTATTCAAAAATATATGAATTATCTAGTGAAATTGCGCATTCTTCGCCACTTTTAATTTTTTCTAATCGTGAATATTATTTTAATATTACTCTTTTAAATTTGTATGAATCATTTTTTAGATTAGAATCCGTTTTCTTGGGTTTTTATAAAGCTGTATCAACAAAAAATGAAGCTGCACACTATGAGACTTTAGAAAAAGTCTATCTTGCACAGCTTCATAATATTCATGATGGAATAGCTAGAGCTTTAAAAATTAGAGCTTCTAAGGCTGGACATCTCGATAACAAGAGCCGCCAATAAATTCTTTTAATATTGAATTACAAGGGATATAAGTTTCATCGATATCAATAAAATATTTTAATAATTTGATTAATCTTTCAGCATCAGGCCCAAAAGGTCCGTCTTTATCGATATTATTTAATAATGGAAGAGCATATTTTTTCATAATGCACAATTCATAATTTAAGAATGAATCAAAGACATAATCAGCGTATTCTTGAGTTTGATAAATCCATTTAAATTCACCTCTTCTAACTGAAGGCCACATTGAAATTGTTTCTTCAGCTGATGAATTACGATATTTTGAATCTCTAACAATTCTTCTGATTAATCTAATATCGGTAATAGAAATCGGGTTTTCATAATCTATATTGATTTGAGCTTGAGGTGAAATATAAATTTTAAATTTAATATGTTTAGGAATTAAAGGAGTCATTGCTTCATTTAAAGCATGAATTCCTTCAATAATAATTGGATCATTTGGTCCGATTTTTAATTTTCGATTAAAGATTCTTTGGTTAGTTTTAAAATCAAAGCGAGGCAAATTAACTTCTTCGCCACTTAATAAAGCAAGAACATTTTGGTTAAAGAGTTCAACATCTAAAGCATCGATACTTTCGTAATCTTTATTTCCATCTTCATCAAAAGGAACATTTTCTCTAGTTTTATAGTAATCATCGATAGAAATTCTAACTGGATTTATACCTCTAGAGATAAGTTCAAGAGTTAAACGATCGGCAAAAGTAGTTTTTCCGCTACTTGAAGGACCTGCAATACAAATTAATCGAATATTTTTAATCTTATCTTGAATAATTTGTCCAAGTTCAGTAAGCATTCTGTTATGTCTATTTTCACAAACATTAATTAGGTTAGTTCCTTGCATTGATTTGCCATAATTATTAATATCAGCAGCAGTAGAAAGTTTAACTAATGATGACCATGCATCACTACCTTCTAAAGTATCTTGGAAAATTGGTTCATCAATAAATGGAGGAATTTCTCCATTAAATTCGCTACGTGGATATTGAATTAAAATTCCAGGTGGGTAGAAAATAAGTTTAAAATTCTTTAAATATCCGGTTGATGGAACCATTTTTCCATACATATAGTTAAAATATCCATCAACTTTATAAAAGTGAACAGTTCTTTCTGGTCTATATGGAAGAATTTCTAATTTATCTGTTAAATTAAATTCTTGATAGATTTTCGAAGCTTCTTCATTAGAAACTATAATTCTCTCAAAAGCATAGTCATTATCGACTATTTTTTTCATTTCTCGATAAATATCTTCAACTACCTGAGTAGTTATTTGTTTTTTCCCAATTTCAACGTTGGCAAAAATTGAACGAGAAACTGAATATGAAAAACGGAATTTAATATCTGGATAAAGACGATGGGCAGCCATCGCAAATAAATATCTAATTCCTCTCTCATAAATTCCTGCTGCAGGTTGATCAGCACAAGTTAAAAATTTAACATTGGCGTCATAATGTAAATCATAATCCAATTCTCTAACTCTACCATTAACAAGAGCTGAAATAATTGAATAGTCTCCATTTGTAAGATCTTTTAATTTGATTTTTTTATCAAATTCAAGTTCTTTGGAGTCTAAAAAAACTTTAAAACTCATATTATTATTTCCTTTTCTTTTTGTTTTGCTTAATTATTATAACTAATAATTAAATTCTATTCCAATAAAAGAGTTTGAGGTATCTCTTTTTGCAAGAATTGGAATATTTCTATTCTTTCTATTCTTTTTAGAAAAAATAGTTCATAAAGTAATGAAAATCTAGTTATTTTTTAATACTAATAAGGTAAAATATTTGCATGGCGAAAAGTAAGATTAAAGCCCAAATACTTTATGGAATTATTTCTTTAACATTGATATTAATTTCGCTTATTGGTTTAGCATTTAATTCAATTGAAGCAGTAGTTATATTAAGTATTTGTTCTGTTTTTTGTTATTTTGCCCTTTTAATTAATCTATATAGCGGAACAAATAGAGAAAAGAATACATTATTTAGTGTTTTATTAATTTCATTTGTTAGATTTTTATTACTTGGGGCTGGCTTAATTTTAAGTGCCATCTTTCTTTATTTTAATAATAATGAAGGTGATAATTATCGATATTTATTCCTTTTATTTGGATTAATACCAATTTTTATTTCAAATTTAACTTTTTATTTAGGGAGCAAGGATGAATAAATTTATTGTTTTAGCAATAAGTGAAGAACAAATTAATGACATTATAAACTTTCGCGTTAATGCTGAAGTTTTTTGGTCTTTAATTGTAATGTTATTCCTTGTTATTTTCTTTTTTGTTATTGGATTATTGTTTAAAAAAGCAAGTGAAGATCCATTAAAAACACCAAAAGGATTGCTTTTATTAATTTATAATTTTGTTAATTCTCTAGAAGCGTTTCTTGTTTCAATAATGGGTGAAAAAGGAAGAAAATTAACCGGTTATTTTTTAGGCTTAACTTTTTATTTATTCTTAACCTTTGCTTTTGGTTTAACTGGTTTAGCATCTCCATTTACTTATATAGTTATGCCTTTATCCGTTTCTGTTGCTACTTTTTTACTTATACATATTACTGCGGTTAAAGAACAAAGATGGGGATATTTTAAGCGATTTGTTGATCCGTTCCCTATTTTCTTACCTATAAATTTGATTACGATGTGGGCTCCACTTTTATCTCTTACCTTACGTCTTTTAGGTAATGCTTTAAGTGGATATTGTATTATGGCTTTAGTTTATGCTGCTTTAGAAGCTTTATCAGCAGATTTATTTAGGCCATTATTTGGTTTAGTTGGAGTAAATGGAATTCAAGGAAGCGATATTTTACTCGCTCCATTAATTACTCCAATATTACATCTTTACTTTGATTTATTCTCTTCATTTATACAAACATTAGTTTTCTCGATGTTAACGATGATTTTCATCTCTCAAGAGCAAAATGAAGATGTTGAAGAGAATATTTTAGAAAATGTTCAATTAGAAGTTGGCAAATAAAAAGGAGGACACTATGAACTTTTTAGTAAATTTATTACCAGCTCTCAGTGTATTAGCAGAATTCACTGATAAAGGACTTGCATATATTGCAATCGGTATGTGCGGTCTTTCAATGATGGCTTCAGGTTTGGGAGAAGGATATCTCTGTTCTCAAGCTCTTTTAGCTATGGGAAGAAATCCAGAAATGTATTCCAAACTTAGAACTGGTATGATCTTAGGCTGTGCTTTAACTGAAACAACCGCTATTTATTGTCTCTTACTCTCAATTTTCTTATTCTTCTTAGTCTAATTTTGAAAATGAAAAAGTTAAAAAACATCTTAAAAATATCACCTCTATTTTTAATTTTAATTAGCATTACTAGCTGTAATATCGATGATTATTTAAATTTAGGAGAAGATATTGCTAGCAAGATTTTTCCTAATGTTTGGGATTTTTTAGTCCAATTTATTGCTTTTATTTTAATGATTGTTTTAATAATTGTTTTTGGTTACAAACCAATTAAAAAATTTATTGAAAAAAGAAAATCATTAATGGAAGAAGAAGTAAATGAAGCAAAAAGGAAAAATGATGAAGCTAATGCTAATCTTTTAGCATCTCAAAAAGAAATAGCTTTAACTCATGAAAAGGCTTCAAAAATTATTGAATCAGCCGTAAAAGAAGGCAATGATCGTAAAGATTTAATTATTGCTGATGCTAATAAACAAGCAGAAATGAAGATTAAAGAAGCAAATATTATTATTGAAAAAAATAAAGAAGAAGCTAAAAAAGAAATTAAAAATGAGATATCGGATGTTGCACTTAATCTTTCTAGCAAAATTTTAGAAAGAGAAGTTAATGAAGAAGACAATAAAAAATTAATTGATGATTTTGTTGAAAAAATGAAATAGAAACTTATGGATTCAAATGTTTTTAATGTTTATGCGAATGCTCTTCTTGAAATAGCTATCGAATCAAATAACGAAAGACTAATTCGAGATGAAGTTAAATCTTTAAAAGAAATCATTAAGAAAAACAATGATTTTATTTTAATCATGCATTCAAAAAACCTTAAAAACGAAGATAAATATGAAATTGTCGATAAAATTTTTTCAACCTGTCACCCAGATTTAATAGCTTTTTTAAAAGTTTTGATTAAAAATCACTTATCTTTTTATATATATGAAGTTTTAAAGGAAACCTTATTTAGATTTGATGATTATTTAAATATTGAAGAAGGGACCCTCTATTTATCTAAAGAATTGAGTGATGAAGAAGTAGAAAAAATTAAAACTATCGCTGAAGAAAAAACTAATAAAACAATCGATTTAAAAGTAGTTATCGATAAAAGTCTTGTTGGCGGATTTAAATTATCATTAAGAAACGATATTTATGACACCTCGATCTTAACCAAGATTAACCATATTAAAAAGACACTAGTAAAGGAGTAAATTATGGCAATAAATGTTGAAGAAATTTCATCTTTAATTAAAGAAGAAATCAAAGGCTTTAAAAACGAACTCGAAGTTGCAAATGATGTTGGAACCGTTGTTACTGTTGGCGACGGTATTGTTTTAATTTATGGTCTTAAAAAAGGAATGCTTGGTGAGTTATTAGTTTTTAATGATGAAGATTATGGTATGGTCATGAATCTTGAAGAAGAATCTGTCTATGCTGTTTTATTGAAAAATTCAAATAAGATTAAAGAAGGTGACAAGGTAAAAAGAACTGGAAAAGTAGTTGAAGTTCCTGTTGGAGATGCACTTTTAGGCAGAGTTATTGACTCTTTAGGTAATCCATTAGATGGAAGAGGAAAAGTTGAATATACAAAAACTGCTCCTATAGAAAGAATTGCTCCTGGAGTTATTGCTAGAGAATCTGTTAATGAACCAATCGAAACTGGAATCCTAGCAATCGATTCACTTATTCCTATTGGAAAAGGACAAAGAGAATTAATTATTGGTGATAGACAAACTGGTAAAACTGCGATAGCTATCGATACAATTATCAATCAAAAAGGGAAAGACGTTTATTGTATTTATGTTGCTATTGGTCAAAAGAATTCAACTGTTGCTTCAATTTATGAAAAATTAAAAACAAGTGGAACAATGGATTATACAGTTATTGTTAATGCTAGTGCTTCAGAAATTACTCCACTTCAATGGTTAGCACCATTTTCTGGTGTAACTATGGCTGAAAAGTGGTGCCAAGAAGGTAAAAATGTCTTAATAGTTTTTGATGATTTATCAAAACATGCTATTGCTTATCGTACTTTATCCTTATTATTAAAGAGAAATCCAGGTAGAGAAGCTTATCCAGGTGATATTTTCTATCTCCATTCAAGATTATTAGAAAGATGCGTTAAGTTAGATAAAAAAAGAGGCGGTGGATCGATTACTGCTCTTCCAATTGTTGAAACTTTAGCTGGTGATATTTCTGCATATATTCCAACTAACGTTATTTCAATTACCGATGGTCAAATATTCTTAACAACCGGTTTATTTAATAGAGGTCAAAGACCTGCAATTGATATTGGTCTTTCTGTTTCTCGTGTTGGTAGTAGTGCTCAATATAAAATTATTAAAAAAGCGTCAGCTTCCTTAAAGATGGAAATTTCTAACTATCATGATTTAGCTGCTTTCAACCAATTTGGTAGTGATATTGATGCTTCAACAAAAGTTATTTTAAAACATGGTAGTGTCTTAGAAGAAATTTTAAAACAAAATCAATATGAATCATTAAAAACAAGTGAAGAGGCTATCTATTTATTCGCTGCAAAAAACAACTTCTTAGATGATTTAGAGATTAAAGATGTTAAACCATTCTTATCATCTTTATATAGATATATAAACGATTTCCATAATGAATTAATTGAAGAAATTGATAATAATCACATTTTAAGTGATGAAAAGATTAATGAACTTGTTGAGGCAATTGCTTCATTTAAAAAGGAACAATCATTAGGTAATGGCAACTAGTTTAAATATTTTAAAAAATAGATTAGGTTCAGTTAAATCAACTAAAAAACTGACTAATGCGATGAAACTAGTTTCAAGTGCTAAAGAAAAGAAACTTACTAACGAATATCGACTAGCACTCGATTTTTATGATAGATTTTTATCTATTTTTCATAGCACAATCTTTATTAATAAAAATAATCCAGATTGTGATTCTTTTCATTATGATCTTTTAAAAACACATGACGCTAATAAAAGATTACTAATTGTTATAACTTCAAATAATGGTTTATGTAGTGGTTATAACATTGAAGTTATTCGTTTTTTAAAAAATTATTATCAAAAGAATGATGAAATTTTAATTATTGGAGAAAAAGGTCGAAATGAACTTTTAAAAGAAGAATTAAATATGGATGAAAATTTTGTTTCATATTTAAAAGAAACTACGACAAACTTCGATAAATTAAAAGATTATTTAGTTGGAAAATATAAAAGTGGTGTATATAGCGAGGTTGATTTAATATTTACTCACTATCACAATTCCCTTATTTCAAAGGTTGAAACAATGAAATTACTTCCTCTTGATATTAAGGAGAATTATAAAAGAAATTATTCACCTATCTTTGAGCCAAATAAAGATGAGATTGTCAATTATTTAATCGAAGAATATCTTACTTACACGCTATTTATAAAAATATTTGATGCTCGAATTGCGGAAGAATCAGCTAGAAGAATGGCGATGGATAACGCAACAAAGAACGCTGATGATTTAATTGAAGATTTAAATCTTGAATATAACAAAATTAGACAAGGAAACATCACTTCAGAAATTAATGAAGTTTCCAGTGCAAGTCAAAATATAAAGAGGTAGAAATTATGGAAGCAAATTATGGTTATGTAGTTGAAGCTGTTGGTGCAATTATTGATGTCCGTTTTGAAGATAGGAAATTGCCTGCGCTTTTAAATGCTTTAAAAGTTGAACTTGATGAAAATACAACTTTAACTTTAGAAGTTGCTCAATATATTGGTGATGACACTGTTAGATGTATTTCTTTAGGTCCAACTGACGGAATTTATCGCGGAATGAAAGTTTTAGATACCGGAAATAGTATTCAAGTACCAGTTGGAAATGCAACTTTAGGCCGTGTTTTTAATGTTTTAGGTGATGCAATTGACGAAGAACCTTTAGGTGAATTAGAAAATGCTCCAAGAATGTCTATTCATAGAAATGCTCCAGCTTTTGAGGATCAAAATACATCAAAAGAAATTTTAGAAACTGGAATTAAGGTCATTGATTTACTTTGCCCTTATTTAAAAGGTGGTAAAATTGGACTTTTTGGTGGTGCAGGTGTTGGTAAAACAGTTTTAATTCAAGAATTAATTAATAATATCGCTTCATATCAACAAGGTATTTCGGTTTTCGCTGGTGTTGGCGAAAGATCAAGAGAAGGAAACGACTTAATTCATGAAATGAAAGAAAGCGGAGTTATCAACAAAACTTCCTTAGTTTATGGACAAATGAATGAAGTTCCTGGCGCAAGATTTAGAGTTGCCTTATCAGCTTTAACAATGTGTGAATATTTTAGAGACACCATGCATCAAGACGTTTTATTCTTTGTTGATAATATTTTTAGATTTATCCAAGCAGGTAACGAAGTTAGTGCTTTAATTGGAAGAATGCCTTCTGCTGTTGGTTATCAACCTACTTTAGCAACTGAAATGGGCCAACTCCAAGAAAGAATTACCTCAACAAAAGATGGATCAATTACATCGATTCAAGCAGTTTATGTTCCTGCTGATGATTTAACTGACCCAGCTCCAGCTGCAACTTTCTCTCACCTCGATGCTAAAACAGTTTTAGATAGAAAAATCGCATCTTTAGGTATTTATCCAGCTGTTGATCCACTTGAATCATCATCAAATATGCTTGATCCAAATATTGTTGGAGAAGAACATTATAATATCGCTAGAGGCGTTCAAAAGATTTTACAAAGATATAAAGAATTGCAAGATATCATCGCTATTTTAGGTGTTGATGAATTAAGTGAAGATGATAAAAAGATTGTTATTCGTGCAAGAAGATTAAGAAATTTTTTATCTCAACCATTTAAGGTTGCTGAAACTTATAGTGGCTATCAAGGAGTTTATGTTCCGTTAAAAGATACTTTACGTTCATTTAAAGCTATTTTAAGTGGTGATTTTGATAAATACCCTGAATCATATTTCCTTTTCTGTGGAAGTATTGATGATGTAATTAAGAAAGTTAACGAGGAAAAGAAAGATGTCCAAAATTAGTCTTTACATACATTCTAAAGACGGAAAAACATATCAAGCAAATGATGTTGAAGAAGTTTATTTCACCTCAAAAGATGTTGGTGATATGGGACTTTTAGTTGGATGTGATCCGGTGATTTGTTTATTAGAAACATCTCATTTTTTCTTTAAAATTAATGACGAAAAAATCTATGTTGCTACAAGCGGTGGGCTTTTAGATTTTAATAAAAATGTCTGCTCTTTACTTTTAGATACATATGAATTCAAAGATGAAATTGACCTATCTAGAGCTGAGCGAAAGAAGAATGAAGCACTAGATATTTTAAATAATAAGGCCATAAAAGATGATAATATGGTTAAATTAGCATCTTTTTCACTAAAAAAAGCAATTAACAGAATCGCATTATTCAAGTAGAATATTTATAGAATATTTTTGGAGATTTTCTATGCGCAATTTTGTTTTTGTTTCACCTCATTTTCCAGATTCATACTGGAAATTTTGTCTTGCTTTAAAGAATCATGGTTTTGATGTTTTAGGTATTGGAGATGCTCCTTATAATGAAATTCCTGAACAATGTAAATTCGCTTTAACTGAATATTATCTTTGTTCTTTTATGGATAATTTCGATAATGAAAAAAGAGCAGTTCAATATTTTAGAGATAAATATGGATCAATTGAATATATTGAATCCAACAATGAATATTGGTTAACAAAAGATGCAAGATTAAGAGATATTTTCCAAGTTGGAACATCATTTAGCGAAGAAGAAATTACTTATAGAATGAAAAAATCTAACCAAAAAGAATTCTATGAAAAAGAAGGAATTAGATGTGCTAGATATGTCGTTAGTAAAAATTTAGATGAACTCAAAAATTTTGCTAATGTAGTTGGTTACCCAATTTTTGCTAAACCAAACGTTGGTGTCGGTGCTCAAGGTACTAAAAAGATTGATAATGAAATTGAACTTAATGATTTTGTTTTATCAATCCCGTCTGAATTGGAATATATTTTTGAAGAATATATTAATGGTGATTTAATTTCATTTGATGGGATTACAAATTCAAAAGGGGAAGTCGTTTTTGAAACATCTCACGTTTTTGCAGTTAATACAGCTGATGTTGTTAATCAAAATTTAGACGATATGTATTGTTGTCTTCCTGCTGTTCCTGAAGATTTAAAAGATATCGGTGAAAGAAGTGTTAGAGCATTTAATTTAAGAAGAAGATTCTTCCACTTCGAATTCTTTAGATTAAGAGAAGATCATCCATATTTAGGACCAAAAGGTACAATTGTTCCTTTAGAAGCTAACTTTAGAGTAGCTGGAGGATATACTCCTGATTTAATTAACTTTGCTAATTCAATTGATGTTTATAATTTATATGCTGACATTATGGCTTATGATGAAAATAGACAAAAAATGGATTATGAAAAATATTATGCAGCATCATCTCACAGAAGAAACGAATTCAATTATGCTCATTCTAAAGAAGATATTTTAGAAAAATATAGAAATAATATCTGCTATTTTGGAGATTTTCCAAGAGCATTAAGAGATGATATGGGAGATTACTTCTTCGTTGCTAAATTTAAAACATTTGAAGAAGTTATCGAATATGATAATTATGTAAGAGAAAAGGTAAAAGAGTATTAATATATGAATCCAACAGATAAAAGATTTGCTAAATTAAAATTTGATGAAAATTGTTTTCCAGTAATGATTGAGATTTCAAAAGGAATGAAAAATAAATATGAAATCGATAAAAAAACTGGATTATTAAGACTTGATAGAATTTTATATACATCAACCCATTATCCTCAAAACTATGGTTATATTCCTTTAACTTTATGTGGAGATGGTGATGCGCTTGATTGTTTAGTAATTTCTAGTGAAGAAATTATTCCATTTTCATTTGTTATGGTTAAACCAATTGGTGTAATTAATATGATTGATAGTGGAAAAGAAGATTATAAGATTTTAGCGGTTCCAATTAACGATCCATTTTATAATATGGTCGAAAATTTAGTTGATTTACCATCACATCTTGTTGATGAAATTAAGCATTTCTTCTCCGTTTATAAATATTTAGAAAATAAAGAAACTGAAATTACGGATATTGGAGATAAAAAAATGGCGAAAGAAGTTATTCGCCAATCACTAGTTGATTTTAAAAAGAGTGAAGGAATTATTTAAAATTAACTTTAATTCTTTCTAATTTTTCTTTAGCAATATCGAGGAAAACTTCTTCCTTTAAAGCTAAAAAATAAGCCATTGCCCAATAATAGAAGAGTAGATCTAAAAAAGAAATAAAAGTATCTACTCTTTTTTTCTTTAAGGAATTATATTTATAACCAAAATATTTTTTTAAGAAATATTCTTCTTGAGAAGCGGTTAAATTATTTTCAGAAATAAAAGAAGCAAGATCAAAAAGTGGATTATTCATTCCGGAAGTTTCCCAGTCAATTATAAAAGAAGTGTTAAATCTAAAAAGAAGATTTCCTTTAACTAAATCGTTATGACAGAAAGTTAATGGCTCTTTTGGGAATATTTTTTGAACATTTTTTATAACTGATTGTTCATAAACATCGCTAATATAATATTTTGGATCGATAACTTCTTTATAATTTTCTAATCTTTTAAACATTTGATAGCCATAAGGAACTTTGATATTTGAATTATGAAGTTTACGAAGCATTTTAGCGACATTATTCATAACTTCTTCATTAATTACGCTATAAGTATGAGCATTATGAATATATTTTGTGATTTTAAAGCCGTTTTCATCATCTAAATATAAAAGTTTTTCACTAATTTTAAGTGGTTCAATAACTTTATAATTATTCTTTTCGTTTGTATAATTTGTAGCTTTTTCTTTATTATCTTTTGGTACTCTTAAAACATAGGCATCGTTAATTAAATAATTGGAATTTGAAATTCCTTGATCAATATATGAGATAGTCCTAACATCCTTTGATGTAATTTCTTTAAATAGTTGTTTTAAATCAATTGCCATACAAAAACATTATACTAAAAATAGGTCTTTATGATAATATCATTAATATGATTAAAATTGTTTTATATCAACCAGAAAAACCTGGAAATATTGGAAATATTTTAAGAACTGCTAATGCAACTGAAATAAAGGTAATAATTATTGGTCCTTTATCTTTTACTTTAGATGATAAATCACTTAAAAGAGCTGGAATGGATTATATTCCTCTTTCATCTTTTGAAATATACGATAGTTATGAAGATTTCTATAAAGATTATAAAGATAAAGAAATTTATTATGTAACTCGATATGCTTCAAAAGCTTATTCATCTTTTGATTTAAGTGATGTTACTAAAGAATATATTTTTATGTTTGGAAGAGAATCAACTGGAATTCCTTATGATATATTAAAAGCTCATTTAAATCATTGCATGAGAATTCCAATGGCTCCTCAAGCAAGAAGTTTAAATTTATCAAATTCAGTTGCGATTATAGTTTATGAAGCTTTAAGACAAGTTAATTTTTACAATTTATCAACAAAAGAAGTTTTAAAAGGAGAAGATTTTTTAACTAAAGATTAAATCTTTTAGCGTTTTTAATTTCGCTAGTTAAATTTTTTTCTTTTTTATAAAAATAAGTTTCATATTTTAAAAGATTGACTTCTCCAACATAGGAGCCTTTTTTTACGTCTTTTATTTTTGCTAAATAAATTGTAGCGTCATCTTTTTTAGTTAAATTAAGTAATAAATCCATAGCTACTTTTAAATATTCATCTTTTAAAGGCGAACCATTTAAAATAATTAAAATATGAGGGCTATGTTCATTTGCTAAATGTAGATAATAATCGTCTTTTTTAGCAATTTTAAAAGTTAATTCATTGTTTTGAACATTGTTTTTTCCGAAACCAATTTTGATATTTTCGTATTCAATAAAATAAGGCGAAATTGCTTTAATTTTATTTTCTTTAATGTGTTTATTTTTAATTTTTATTAAGTTTCTTTTTTTAAGCTCATCGATAAGTTCATTGTAATCCGATTCATTATAGATATCTTTTAAAGCCATAATATTATCGATATAGCCGATTTCTTCATTAGTTTCACTTAAAAAGTTTTGAGCTAAATTAATGGTTTGTTTTGCTTTTTTATATACCTTATATAAATAAGAAAGATTGCTTGAAGCATTATAGTTAACTTTTAATGGTATTTCTTTATCGTCATAAGTAAAAGAAGACGCGCCTTTAGGAATATCGTTCATGATTGTTAAAAAATAATCAGCATATTCTCGATAAGCAAGGTTCTTTTTAGCTTTTTCGATATCTTTTTCTAAGGTTTCTTTTTTAGTTTCTAAACTTTTTCTTTTTCTTTTAAGTTGAGAAATTAAAGAATTGTATTTTTCTTTTAAATATTTATTTTCTAAATTCTCGATATATTCATTTTCTTTTTTTAATTCATTTGTAACATCAAATTCTTTTGTAAATTCAATTCTTTGAGGAGGAAGATAAATTGTATTTTGAATTAATGGGTGAGAAGTTTCTAAAGAATGATAGCGATAAGCAATTTCAATTCTGTTTTTATTTAATAAAATTAAGTTTGTATTGCCTTTAAAAACTTCAAAAAGAAGATGATATTCGATTTTATCGTATGTATCAGTAGTTTTAATAAATTTAAAATCTATAATTGAATCAGAATTATAAATTGATGCTTCAATAAAACAGGAATTTAATAATTTCGATTTTAAGTTATGTAAAAATAAAGAAGATAAAGTTTCTTTATATTTTTTATCGATTAAAGAAACGAAAGGAAGTTGAGAAGTTAAAGATAATAAAAGATGTTTAGCGTTTGATCTAGAAAAAGAAAATAAATAATCAAGCGATGATAATTCGTTGATTTTATTTAAATAAGCACCTTTTAAATTCTCGTTGATTTCCTCGATTCTATTCTTCAAAAAGTCGATTTTATTCATATAATTAGTATTATACATTGTTTTAGGTTGATATTCTTTTTTTAATTGTTGTAATATTAATGAAATTAAAAGGGAATTTAATGAAAAAAGGTTTACTTATTATTATTAGTGGCCCTAGCGGGGTTGGAAAAGGTACAGTTCGTTCATATATTATGGATGATATTTCTTTAAACCTTGCTTTTAGCGTATCTTGTACAACTAGAGCTCCTAGAGAAGGAGAAGTCGATGGGAGAGATTATTTTTTCATTTCTAAAGAAGAATTCGAACAAAAAATTAAAGAAGATAGATTTTTAGAACATGCTTATTTCTGCGGTAATTATTACGGAACTTTAAATGATTACGTTGAAAAATTAAGAAATGAAGGTAAAAACGTTATTGTTGAAATTGAAACTCAAGGCGCAAGACAAATTCTTGCAAAATTAAATGGCGATGATGAAATTTCAATCTTTATTATTCCTCCATCTTTAGAAGAACTAGAAAGACGTATTAGAGGAAGAAAAACTGAAACTGAAGAAAAAATTAAAGAAAGATTAGCAAAAGCTGAAGAAGAATTAAAACTCGCCCCTTTATATGATTATGTTGTTCAAAATGTAACTCCAAAAACATGTGGAGAAGAGATTAAACAAATCATCAAAAATAAATTAAAATAATAGTGTGAAATATTTACTTTCCATTGTTACTGAACATAAAGTTTTAAGATTAGATAGGAATTTCCTATATTTTTCTAATGAACCGGTAAGTGTTGGATCACGTGTTTTTATTAATTTTAATGGTCAAAATTTGATAGGCTTCGTTTTAAAAACTGAAGGATTTGAAAATTTAGATGAAAAAACAAAGGAATTAGGTTTCAAAATCAAAGAAATTAATGGAATTATCGATGAAAAACCTATTATTAATTCTAAATTATTGAAACTTGCCTCTATTTTAAAGGATCGATATGTTTATCCTTTAATCGGAGTTTTAAATACAATGCTTCCGCCTTCTTTAAGAAGTGAGAAGTCTTTTATTAATAAACCAAAAATCTCATATATTACTTTTTATGAATTGGTCGATGAAACTTATCAAGCGAAGAATAAATATGAAGAAAATTTATTAAATAAATTTAAAAATAGTAGCTCACGATTAGTTTTAAAATCTGAAGTTAATGATAGTAAAACATTAGATAATCTTATTTCTCTTGGGGTCATTCAAGAAAAGACTGAAGAAAAATATCGTTTTAATACTAAACAAATATTTAAATTTGAAAATGAGTTTGAGTTAAATGAAGAACAACAAGGAGTTTTTGATAGAATATGTGTTTCACGTGAAAACATCTATCTTTTAAAGGGTGTCACAGGAAGTGGCAAAACTTTAATTTATATTAAATTAATTGAAGACGGATTAAAAAATGGTGGTGGAACATTAATTTTAGTTCCTGAAGTTGCTTTAACTCCATTAATGATTTCGCATATTAAATCTTATTTTTATGAAGAAATTGCAGTTTTACATTCTTCTTTAACAAGTGCAGAAAGATATGATGAATATCGTAAAATTTCATCAGGTAAAGCTCGAATTGTTGTTGGAACTAGAAGTGCTATTTTTGCTCCTATTTCAAATTTAAAATATATCATTATAGATGAAGAACATGATGAAAGTTATAAACAAGAACAAGATCTTACTTATAATGCAAAAGAAGTAGCTTTTTATAGAAGTCAAATTGAGGGGTGCAAGGTAATTTTAGGTAGTGCAACTCCATCCGTTGAAACAATGGCTAAAGCAAAAAGCGGAAAATATAAACTACTTGAACTACATCAAAAATTTTATAAACAAGAAATCGATATTTCTCTTGTAGATTTTAAAAATAAACTCGTTTTTAAAAAAGGTTCCTCTATCTTTTCGGATGTTTTAATAGATAAGATAAAGAAATGCATCGATAATAACGAACAAGTTATTTTGATGATTAATAAAAGAGGTTTTTCAACTTCTTTAATTTGCGATGATTGTGGATATGTTTATAAATGTCCAGACTGTAATATTCCGCTTGTTTATCATAAAGATAATAATGTTTTATTATGTCATCACTGCGATTATAGAGTTAAATACACTCATAAATGCCCAATTTGTGGATCAATAAACCTTAGATTTAATGGTTATGGAATCGAAAAAGTTAAAGAAGAATTCGAAAGATTATTCCCTCTTGTACCTTATTTAACTTTAGACTCAGATACATCACCTTCTTTAAATCAAATTGAAGATGTTTTAAATCAATTTAACCTAAAAAAATGTAATGTTTTAATTGGAACTCAAATTGTTGCAAAAGGACACGATTTTAAAGATGTTTCTTTTGTTGGAATTATTAACGCCGACACACTTTTAAATATTCAATCTTATAAAGCAAATGAATATACCTATTCTTTACTTGTTCAAACAATTGGAAGAAGTGGAAGATTTAAAAAAGGTGAAGCCGTTGTTCAAACATATAAAAAAGATAATAAAGTTATTAATTATGCGATAAATAACGATTATGATGGCTTCTTTGATTATGAAATGAAGGTTAGAAAAAAGTTTAATTATCCACCATTTTCTAACATTATTTCTTTAAGAATTGCTTCGCCAATTATCTATGATTTAAAAGTAAAAACTATTGAAATAAAAAGAGAAATAGAGAAAAAATTACCGAATGACTTAGTTGTATTAAGTTATGCTCAACAAAAGTTTAAAAAATATTACTCTTATGTTGTTTATATTAAAACTAAAAATTATGGCGTAACAAAGTCATTCCTACAAGCCCTATTATTTAAATACCAAACCTTAAAAAACATCCATTTATACCTAAATATTTCACCTTACGACCTATAAAGTTTTGATTTTATGGTTATTATCATATATGATAATAAAGTCAATAAAACGAGGTAGATAAAGAATGATTACAATTAAAATTTTTGGTGTTGACCCATATTTATTAAGAAATATTTCAAAGGATGCAACAAAAAAGATTGCTGATTTATATGAAATTAGTGCTGATGAAGTTAATTTTTTAGCACCAGAATGTTTATATGTTCATAATGGAATCGAACAAAATACTTGGAACATTTTAGTCGAAGTTCATGCTCCTAAAAAAGTTTCGGTTTTAGAAGAAGATGCATTTAAAATCATCAAACAATATTTAAAAGATGTTGCGATAAATATCGAATGTATTTTCTATTATTTTTCTAGCGATAATTATCATTATTCATTTAATACTGATTATCCTCGTTTTATGAGCGAAGAAAATTTAGTCAATGTCGATTATGATGAAACTGATGATTACTATGAAGAAGAAGATGATGATGAATGCGAATGTGAACATTGTCGTCATGATCACGATGATGGAGATGAAGAAGAACCAAGTGAAGACGATTTATATTTAGGAAACGCTTTTGAAGGTTTTGAAGATAAAATTAATAAAAAGAATTAAGAATTTGTATGGATGTTTATAAAGTAGCTTTTCAAGTAATCAAAAATGTTATCGATAAAGAATTTGATTTAAAAAATTCTTTAAAGAAAGAAACAAAAGAAGCAACTAGAGGTGAAAGTATTGAAATCTCTCAAATTGCTGGTGTTTTTTTTCGTAACTTTTTTACTATTAAACATCTTGCTGAAATTTTAAATTTTAAAGATGAAGAAGAAATCATTCATTTAGGTTTACTTTATGTAAATAATGCCTTTAGAAAAAAAGTTGATCCAAATAAGATGTTCAATGACTTTTTAATGTTTATTATTCAAAAGAAACATCAATTATCAAAAGATGAAATTTTCTATATTAAAGATGTCATTTCTAAAAAGAGAAGTTTTGATTTCTTTGATATTAAAAAAGGAACTTTAAAATTTTATTCTTTAAGATTTAATAAACCTGAATGGTTAATCAAACTTATTACTAAACAATTTGGTAAAAAAGATGGTTTAGCAATAATTTATGAAATGTCAGCTATGCCTCAACAATTTGTTAGAGTAAGTTATGCAAAATCTTTTACTCCAACAATGGCTTTTAAAAGAATAAACGATGATACTTATGAATATACAAATCCAACTTCAATAAGAAAAGAAGACGCTTTTCATGATGGAAAAATTTATTTAACTCAACTTGCAATTTTTGGAATTTTTTCTTCAATCGATTTTCAAAATTCTAATTTAACTTGCTATTTAGGCGAATCAAATACAATTGCTTTAGATTTTTTTAAAAAGTTTGTCGATAAAAACAATACTTTGAATTTTGTTAGTAAAAATAATCGTTTAACTTATAAAGTTTTTGATGAAATTAAATCTCATAAATTAAATGAAACTCATTTCTTTGAAACTGAAGAAACAGGTTTAATGTCTGTTTTATCAACTAAACAAGATTTAATTTTATATGTACCTAAATCTTCAAACTTTGAACTTTTTAGAAGAAATCCTGAATATGGCGTTTATTTTGATATTGATTCTTTAGATAAAATCATTTCTGAAATGAGAAGTGGCCTTAAAGAAATTTCTTCTTATTTAGAAGTTAATGGAACTTTATTTTATGTTGTTCCTACAATTAATCAAAAAGAAACTAGAAACATTGTTTCTGAATTTATCGAAAATAATAATGGAAACTTCGCTTTAGAAGAAGAAAAAATGTTCTTACCAAATAAAGAAGGTAATTCTATTCTTTATTTTGCAAAAATTAGGAGAGTTAAATAATGTATAATCTTTACGATTTTAAAATAGAAAAATTAGAAGATTTACTTGTTAATAAATATTTCCAAAAGAAATATCGTGCAACTCAACTTTTCAAATGGATCTATGAAAAAAGAGTTAATGATTTTGATAAAATGAGTGATATTTCTCTTGCTTTTAAAGAAATTTTAAAAACTGATTTTTGTTTAGATAAACCTAAAATTTTTAAAAAACAAGTTAGTAAAGACGGAACAATTAAGCTTCTACTTGAAATGAAAGATGGAAACTTAGTTGAAACTGTTTTAATGAGATATAACTATGGAAATGTTGGCTGTGTTTCTTCTCAAGTTGGATGTAATATGGGCTGCGCCTTCTGTGCTTCAGGTTTTTTAAAGAAGAAAAGAGATTTAACTGCTGGAGAAATGGTCGGTGAAATCTTAATTTTAGATGAATTATTAAAAGAAGAAGATGAAAATAAAAGAGTTACTCATGTTGTTGTTATGGGAACTGGCGAACCTTTTGATAATTATGATAACGTTTTAGATTTTATTCGAATTTTAAATCACCCTTATGGATTTGCAATTGGTGCAAGACATTTAACTGTTTCAACATGCGGACTTGTTGAGGGAATTAGAAAATATGCTGAAGAACATCTTCAAATTAATTTAGCTATTTCTTTACATGCTCCAAATGATGAAATTAGAAATAAACTTATGCCAATTTCATTAAAATATCCATTAAATGAACTTATGGATGCAGTTAAATATTATGAAAAAGAAGCGGGAAGAAGAGTAACTTTTGAATATATTCTTCTTAAAGGTATTAACGATTCTAAAGAAAATGCAAAAGAATTAGCAAAATTAATCAAAGGAACATTAGCTTACGTTAATTTGATTCCTTATAACCCAATTAAAGAATTGGTTTATCAAAGAAGTGATGAAAGTAGTGTTCATGATTTTTTAGATACATTAACAAAATTAGGTGTTACTGCAACTATTAGAAAGGAATTTGGAACAGATATAGATGCCGCATGTGGTCAATTGAGGGCTAAAAATGAAAACAAAAATTTATAAGGGAAAATATTCCTTTTTATGCGATATAGGAAAGGTTAGAAAAACAAATGAAGATCGAGTAAAAGCTCTATCTAATTCTTTTAATAATGTTTTACTTGTTGTTGCTGATGGAATGGGCGGGCATCGAAAAGGCGAATTTGCTTCAAGTGAAGTTGTTGAAACTTTAGGAAAAGAATTCCTCAAAAAAGGTCATTTCACTTCCTTTTTCGATGCTCATTATTGGCTTTGTTCAACAGTAAAAAAAATTAATAAAAGAATTTTCAATCTTCAAGATAGTGATGAAAAATATCGTGGAATGGGTTCAACTGTAACAGTTGTTTTAATTTACAAAAGAAGACTCATGGTTTTAAATGCTGGCGATTCGAGATGCTATGCAATTAAAGATGGAAAACTTGAACTTTTAACTGAAGATCAAACTTATGTTAGATATTTAATTAACTCTGGTCAAATTAGTGAAACTCAAGCTTTAACTCATCCTAAAAGACATTATTTAACGAATGCAATCGGACTTTTCCCAACATTCTCATATGATTTAAATATTTATGAATATCGTGGTGAAACACTCTTTTTATGTAGCGATGGACTTTATAATAATGTTTCTGCATCTGATATTGAAGCAAACTTAAAATCAAACAATTCTGTTGATGATAAAGTACGTTCGCTTGTTAATTTAGCTAATTATAATGGTGGAAGCGATAATATTTCCTGTGTTTTATGGGAGCCTATAGATGATAAAGATTAATGATTTAATCGATGATAGATATAAAATCAAAGCTAGCATCGGTCATGGTGGTATGAGCGATGTTTTTGAAGGCTATGATATAGTCATGAAAAGACCTGTAGCTTTAAAGATTTTAAACGAGGAATCTGTTAATAGCCCTCAAAATTTAATTCGTTTTGAAAATGAAGCTCGAATTGCTGCAAGTTTATATCATCCAAATATTGTAAGAATTTATAATTACGGAAGTTATGAAGGCGCACTATTTATTGTTAACGAACTTCAAAAAGGTCAAACAATTAGAGATACATTAAACTTTAAAAAATTTCTCTCTTTACCTGAAAGTTGTCAAATAATGATTCAAATTCTTGAGGCATTAAGTTTTATTCATTCAAAAGGAATAATTCATAGAGATATTAAACCTCAAAATATCTTTTATGGAAGTGATGGAATAGCTAAAATTGCTGATTTTGGAATTTCAATGTTTAAACACTATAACTTAAATATTGATGAACCAAAAAAAGTTGTTGGAACTCCTCAATATTTAGCTCCAGAGGTTATTAAAGGATATAAACCAAACGAGCAATCAGATATTTATGCAGCCGGAGTTACTTTTTTTGAACTTTTAACTGGATATTTACCTTATGATGATGAAAATGCAAATAAAGTTGCGCTTGATCATGTTAAAAAAGATATTCCTTCACCACTTCAATATATGCCTGATTTACCACAAAAATGTGAGGATATTGTATTAAAAGCTACTTCAAAAGATTTAACTTTCCGTTATCAAAGTGCTGAAGAAATGTTAGATGATGTTAAAGAACTTTATGAAGATAAAGAAATCATTAAAAAATCGACTCCGCTATTTAATCGTTTATTTGGAATGATTAAGAAAAATATTGGATAATATTAATATGAAAGAAATTTATATAGCTCCATCAATTTTATCTGCTGATTTTTCTAAACTTTATGATGAAATCAAATCATTAAAAAAAGAAGGAGCAACTTATTTACATTTTGATGTTATGGATGGACATTTTGTTCCTAATATTTCATTTGGAAGTTATGTTTTAAGTTGTATTTCTAAAAAAGTGGATTTAATAAAAGATGTTCATTTAATGATTACTGATCCAGAAAAATATTTTATGGATTTTATTAAAGCTGGAGCAGATTTTATTACTTTCCATTATGAAGCAATAAAAAAAGAAGAAGTTTTACCTTTAATTAAAAAGATTAAAGAAAATAATTGTAAGGTTGGGCTTTCAATAAAACCAAAAACTGATCCAAAAGAAATAGTTGAGTTTTTACCTTATTTGGATTTAGTTCTTGTGATGAGTGTCGAACCAGGATTTGGTGGACAAAGTTTTATGGAAAATTCTCTAAATAAAATAAAATTCTTATCTACTTTAAAAGAAAAAAATAATTATCACTACCTTCTAGAAGTTGATGGTGGTATAAATAATTTAACTGCTAAAAAAGTTATTAAAGCTGGAGCAGAAATTTTAGTTTCAGGGTCTTATATTTTTAAAAGTGAAAACCGTAAAAACGCTATTAATTCATTGAAAGAGGAATAGTATGGGTGTTTTGGAAAGTTTAATTTTAGTTTTATTTATAGTAGGAGCGCTTGTTTTTGTCTTCTCATTTTTAGCAATGACTTTATCTTTTAATAAAACTGGAAGCGGAAAATATAGTTTTATTTCTTATTTCCCTTTTGAACTTAATCAATTTAAAAGAAATAGTGCAAAAAGTTGGATTTATGAAATATTGATTATTTTTGGATCATTACTTTTAGGTTTTTCACTTATTTTTTATATTCTTTATAATCACTTTGAATTAGGTAATATTTATCAATTATATTTACTTGTTTCAGTGATATTTATCGCACTTTTATCATTTAATTTATTATTTTTTATTAAATTAAGTGCTTATAGATTACATCTAGTTTTTGCAATTATTTTTTCTTTTTCAACACTTTTAAGTTTAGTTTTAGAACTTTTACTTTTATGTCGAAATGACGTTTTAGGTTTAACTATGTCAACACCTATTATCAATATAATAATCATTGTTATTGCAATAGTATTTATGATTATTTTAATTTGTAATCCTTCTTATAAAACCTGGGCAAAACTAGTTAAAGTTGATGCTCAAACTTATAATCGTCCTCGTTTTAATTATTTAGCAATTTTAGAATGGGGATCATTTATTACATTTTTAATCACTTTTATCCCAATTATTGTTTCATTATTTTAATAAAATCATTATTTAATAAATAAAAAAAACTGCAATTACGCAGTCATTTTTTATATTTAAAAGTTAATTAGTCTTTTTTTAATTATTTTGCATTAGATTTATTGAGGCTTCTATATGCTCTAGCACTCATTCTAACTTTAACAATTTGACCATTAATTTCAATTTTATATGTATGGAGATTAACATCCCATCTTCTTCTTGTAGCTCTTAAAGAGTGTGAGCGTTTATTTCCACTAAGAGGGTGTTTACCGGTAATTGGACAAACTCTTGACATTTCTTTTACCTCCTTAACTTCAATGCTTATAGATATTATCATAAAAAAATATTATAAGCAAATGTAAATTTATATTCCTTTTAAGGAAAAGTATCGAATATTTTTGTCTATTTTTAAAAGTTTTCACGTATAAACTTTTATCTTTTCGACTTTCTCTTATTCTTTAAAATATAATTTTAAAGAAAAATGCCCATTTTATCTTTTTTTAAAGATATATTTTTGTTATAATTTTTCTTGGTTTTAACTATGAATTTATTTGATATTGTACCATCTAATTATTTTTCAATATTTGCTGGAAAAAATAGAGAGATTTATATAGAAAGTTTAGCTTTACTTTACTCACTTCTTCAAAATGATGAAGCAGTTATTAAAAAAAGTGATTTTTTGAATGCTTTAAAAGAAAAAGAGAAGAACTTAGCTCTTTTTAGTTTAGATGACGAAGAATTAAGTGAAGATGAAAAAAATAATTTAACTATGGATAGTGCTTCTTCAAAAGCTTCTTTTGTTATTAGAAGACTTGAAGAAACCGGTTGGATAGATATTTCAATGGATATTGATAATTATGAAGAAGTTATTGTTCTTCCTGCTTATACAATTTCTTTAATTAAAACATTTAGTGATATTGTTAGCGATGAAGAAGCTCCATATTTATCACTTGTCCATTCAACCTATAGTGAACTTAAACTTGAAGATGAAGATATGGATGAACTTTTATATCCAACACTTTTAAGATGCTATGAAAATACTAAAAAGTTAAAAGTTGAACTTATAACTTTAGTCCATTCAATTAGAATCTTCCAAAATAAATTAACAAAATTATTCGATACTAATGATGTTTTACATAGTTATTTTGATGTTTATAAGAAAAAAATTAGTGATCGATACTATCATCCACTTAAAACTTTTGATAGCGTTGCTAAATTTAAAAGACCAATTATTAGAATCTTAAATAAGTGGCTTAACGATAAAGAAATTAGAGATCGCCTTATTGTTCAAGCTTCAATTAGTGCTAAAAACAATAATAAAAAAGAAATTGAAAACGATATTATCACTAAAATTAACTATATTAGCGACACTTATGAAAGTTTAAATACTTTAATCTCATCAATCGATAGAGAAAATAACCAATATACAAAATCTTCAACTCAAAAGATTTTATATCTTAATAACACCGATCGTACGATTAAAGGACATCTTGATAACATCTTTAAGCATTATGCATCAAATGTTAATGATAATCGTGCGTTAGCTGAAATTTTATCAAAAATGCAAGAATCCTCTTCATTTTATGAACAAGGATTTATCGATAGTGAATCAATAACTCTTCCAGTTCTTAAAAAATATCGCGAAAGCGGTGTTCCAATGGAAATTGTTAATTTTGAAAATGATGATTTCTTAATGGATAACTTCTTGGAAGAAACAAAAAATATCTATACCGATGAAAGAGTTTATTCATTTATGGAAAGATCTTTTGATAATAACAACAAAATTGAATCAAAAGATTTAAGAATTAAAAATTATGATTCACTTATTTGCTTAATTCTTGCAACTGTTAAAGGTGAAGATGAAGCTTCTTTCTATACAATTGAAGAATTATTACCAAAACAAATCGAAAATAATGAATTTATCATTCCTAACTTTGCATATATTAAAAAAGATAATAAGGAGGAAAAATAGTTTATGTTTGAAGAAAAATATAACGAACTATCATATGGAGAAAAAAACCAATTCGGAAGCGTCATCAACCGCCTTCTTTTAAAAGGTTTTGTTGTTAGAGATTTATATGATAATAAAGAAAAAATCGTCAAAATTTCCCCTGATTATCGTTTTATTGAAAAATATTATGAATTAATTAATGACTATTTATCTTTTTCAAACTGGCGTATTGAAATCGATAAAATTTTAGGTGTTGTTTCTTTATTTAATGATAACGATGAAAATAGAATTCGTTTAGATAGAGAATCTTCACTTGTTTTATTTGTTTTAAGACAAATTTATGAAAATGAAAGAAATCAAACTTCATTAAGTGGGGAAAGCATTTATATTACAACCCCAATTTTAATTAGAACAATGCTTGAACATGGTATTACTATGCCAGGCAAAAAATTAACCGGAAGAAATATTGCTAAAGCTTTAAGATTTTTAGCAAATCACAATATTATTACTAAAGTTAGTGGAAATTATGATGAAGGTAACGTTGCTTTTTATATTTTACCTTCCATTGTTTATGCACTTGATAATGAAAAAATCGCTGCAATGTCTCAAGCTTTAGATAACTTAAATAGAAGAGAAGACGAGGTACTTAACGATGAAAATATTGACTAAAATTAAACTTATCAATTGGCATTATTTTTGGAATGAAACAATTGATATTAAACCAATCGTCTTTTTAACAGGTTTAAATGGTAGTGGTAAATCAACCTTAGTTGACGCTTTTGAAGTTGTCATGCTTGGTGATACAACTGGAAGAAGCTTTAATAAAGCAGCTTTAGAAAAATCTGCTCGTAGTTTAAAGGGCTATCTTAGGGGTGAAGTCGGCGATGATCTTGAAGGCGGCTTTAAATATTTAAGAAATGGAAGATTTACTTCCTATATTGTATTAGAATTCCATGATGATTTAGCAAATAGCGATTTTGCTATGGGTATTGTTTTTGATTGTTTTGATGATGGGAGCGAAGAACATCGTTTCTTCTGTTTAGAAGATAAAATTCCTGAAAATGAATTTATCGAAAATAATGTTCCGCTCGATTATAAAGGATTAAGTGGCTTCTTTAACACAAATTATAAAGATAAATATCGTTTCTTTGATTCAAATAAACAATATCAAGAATTCTTAAAGAAAAAGATGGGTGGTTTAAAAGATAAATATTTCTCACTTTTAAAGAAAGCTACATCATTTACTCCAATCACAGATATCACAACTTTTATTACAGAATACGTTTGTGATCCTCAACAAAATTTAGATTTAACAGTTCTTCAAGATAACATTGCTCAATATCAAAAATTACAAGTTGAAAGTGAAAATTTAAAGAAAAGAATCACAAAACTTGATGAAATTAAAACAAGTTATGATCTTTATAAAACTCAAGAAAGAGACTTCACTTTAACAAGATATTTAATTGAAAGATGTGAACTTTATAATGATGAAGAGAAATTAAAAGCCTTTAAAAATGAAGTTATCGATTCTTCAAAAAGACTTGCTGAAATCGATGGCGAACTTGATGAATATAAATCAACTTTAGATGAACTTGAAAAAAGAAAAATCCACATTATTCAAGATAGAATGAATAATGATGTTGCTAAAATAACTGAAGATTTATATGAACAAAAAAAGAGTGTAACAGCTGAAATTAAAGAAATTAATGATGAAATTAATGAAGTTAAAGTAAGTTTAACTCGTTACATTAGTGAATTTAGCGATGAAGCAAATAAATTATTAATTGATTTAAATGAAATCGACAAAGATGTTCTTGATGAAGATAAAGAAGAAGATATCGTCCAAATCTTACATTCATCAAATAAAGTTTTAGAAGTTTCAAAAGCTTTAGAAGCAAAAATTAATAAAAATGTTTTAGATTTAACAAAAGAAGATTTAAATAACTATAAAGATGCTTTAAAAGATTTCAAAAATAGTGTTTCTACATTAGCAATTTCTTTAGCAAGACAAATTCATAATCTTGAAAAAAGAATCGCTTCAATTAAAGAAGAAGAAGCATCAATTAAAAAAGGAACAAAACCATTCAATGCTCGTTTAGTTTATGTTCGTGATCGTTTAAAAGATGAATTAAGAATTAAATTTAATAAAGAAATTGATGTCGAACTTTATTGTGACTTAGTTGATATTAAAGATAAATCCTGGTCAAATGCAATTGAAGGATATTTATCAAGCCAAAAATTTAATATCTTTGTTGCTCCAAAATATTATTTAGAAGCTTATAAAATTTTAAAAAGATTATTAGAAGAATATTCTTTCTATGGAACAGCTTTAGTTGACCAAGAAAAGATTATTGATAGAGATTATCAAGCAGATAGCGATTCACTTGCTACTGAAATTGATACCGATCATGAAGGAGCAAGAGCTTATACTAACTTCTTAATTGGTAGACTTCATAAGAGCGAAGATGTCGATGAAGCTAGAGAAAGTGGTAATGGTATTACAAGAGAATGCGATTTATATCGTAATTTCACACTTTCTAGAATCAATCCTCGTTTATATCAAGAAATTTATATTGGTCGTAATTTAGATGAAAGATTCTTAGAAGATAAAGCTCGCCAAATGAAAGCAATTATGGCAAATTTAGCTTCTTATAAGAAACTTAATTCTTTAATTACTGAAGCAAATAACTTAGAAGTTATTTCTAATGGTGAAATTGATCACTTATTATCATCTTTAACAAGAGGGAACGAACTTAAAGGTTATCAAAAAACTCTTGAATATATTGAAGGTGAACTTAAAGAACATGACACCGCTTTACTTGCTTCACTTGATAAACGTTTGGAAGATGTTAATGACGATATTGCTGATATTACTCGTCAAAGAGAAGATTTAATTTTAGAAAAAGGTAACTTAACTAAACAAATTGAATCTTTAAAAAACGAAAAAATTACTTATGCTGAATCATTAATTGAAACTAGAAAAAATAATTTAGTTTCAAATTATGATGAAACATTAATTAATGAAGCAGGAATCCCACTTTTTGAAGAAAAAGTTAATAGTGGATTATCATATTTTGATATTTTAAGTGAAGCAAATGCATCATTAACCCGCTTCCAATATTTATATAACAATTCATTTAATCAACTCTGTAAATTAAGAAGAGATTATGTCCATGAATATCATCTTTCTTATGATGCAGATAGCAGAGAAAATAAAGCATTTGATGAAGAATTAGTTGAATTTAGAGATGTAAAACTCCCTGAATATAATGACCAAATTCATGACGCATATTTAAAAGCAACCCAACAATTTAAAGATGACTTTATCTTCAAATTAAGAGGTGCAATTGAAGATGTTGAAGATCAAATTGAAAATTTAAATGAAGCATTAGCTCAATCTTCATTCGGAAGAGATTCTTATAAATTTACAGTAAAACCATCTCAAGTATTTAAAAGATACTATGACATGTTAAAAGATGATATAATTTTAGAAGGTGGCGAAGATGAATCCTTATTCTTAGAAAAATATAAGGATGTCATGGAAGATCTATTTAGACAAATTGTCGATGTAAATGATCCTGACAATTCATCTGAAGAATTACTTAATAATATTATAAGATTTACCGATTATCGTTCTTATCTCGACTTTGACTTAATCGTTTATAATAAAGATTCAGGCAAAGAAGAAAGATTATCTATAATGATTAAAAAGAAGAGTGGTGGCGAAACTCAAACCCCATTCTATATCGCAGTTTTAGCATCATTTGCTCAACTATATCACGTTCATGAAGAAGGCGAAATCGCAAATACTTCAAGATTAATTATTTTCGATGAAGCTTTCTCTAAGATGGATAGAGGTAGAATTAAAGAAGCTGTTAAACTCTTAAGAAAATTCAATTTACAAGTTATTATCTCTTGTCCAACTGATAAAGTTGCTGATATTACCGAACTCGTAGACGAAACATTAGTTGTATTACATCATAAGAACTCTAGTTCAGTTCGTATGTTCTCAAAAATTTCCTAAGTTACAAAAATAAAATTTTAAGATAAATATTTTTACTTAAATTAAGGAGGAAACTATGGGTAGAAATGTTGTTGCGATGATCTTAGCGGGAGGTAAAGGCACCAGACTCCATGCCCTTACTAAAAAGATTGCAAAACCTGCAGTTTATTTTGGTGGAAAATATCGTATTATCGATTTTTCCTTATCAAATGTAGCTAATTCATCGATCGATTCTGTTGGTGTTTTAACTCAATATGAATCAGTAGTTTTAAATAACTACATCGGTAACGGATCAAAATGGGGATTTGATGGGGTTGATTCAACCTGTGTTGCATTAGCACCACGTCAAACCGAACAAGGCGCAAACTGGTATAAGGGAACTGCTGATGCTATCTATCAAAATATTGATTTCTTAGATGGCGAAGATCCAGAATACGTCCTTATTCTTTCAGGAGATCATATTTATAAAACAAGTTATGATCAAATGATTGATTTACATATCAAGTCAAAAGCAGATTGTACAATTTCTGTTTTAGAAGTTGATATTAAAGAAGCATCACGTTTTGGTATTTTAGAAGTTGATTCAACTGATACAATTACAAAATTCGTTGAAAAACCAAAAGAACCAAAATCAAATTTAGCTTCAATGGGCGTTTACGTTTTTACCTATAAAACATTACGTCAAGCACTTTTAGAAGATGCTAAAGACGAAAAAAGTGAACACGACTTTGGGAAAAATATCATTCCAAAGATGTTAAAAGAAAAAAGAAAATTAGTCGCATATAGATTTAAGGGATATTGGAGAGATGTTGGAACTTTAGATTCCCTCCATCAAGCAAATATGGAACTTCTCCCTTCTCAAAGAAGTGAAGAAACCATTAATTTTGATGTTTCTCCAAAAATTTATAGTGAAGATACTAACTCCTATCCACAATATATTTCTCCAAAAGCAAAAATTAGAGATTGCTTAATTAATCAAGGTGCTACAATTTTAGGAACTTGTATTAAATCAGTTATTTCTAATGAAGTAAGAATTGAAGAAGGTGCAACAGTCACTAATTCAGTCTTAATGCCAGGAGTCATTATTAAAAAAGGCGCTTATGTTGAAAACGCAATTTTAGGTCCTGACACTGTTATTAAAGAAAAAGAAGTTATTAATAAAGATAGTGGAAAAATAGTCTTACTTGACTATGAAAGGAATTTACAATAATGAAAAACGTTGTCGCATTAGTTAATCTTCATACTTCCCCATCTTGTGGACTTTTAACAGAAACTAGACCATTAGCTTCCACCACAGTTTTAGGAAGGTATGCATTTATAGACTTTACATTATCAAATTTAACAAATAGTGGTATTGATGATATTGGAATTTTAATTAAGGATCACTTTAGAAGTATTATCAAACACATGAGAAGTGATAATAAATATTTAAAAAATTCCAAAACCGGTTATTTAAATTACATGATTAATGAAAGAGGTATCCACAATCCTTTCTATAATACTGATTTAAATACTATCGCTCAAAACGACTATTTCTTATATGAACCTGACTGTAAATACGTTATTGTCTGTCCTGTTGGAATCGTTTATAAAGCTGATTACGCTCCAATTATTCAAGAACATATTAAAAGCGGAAAGAATTTCTCAATAGTTTATTCAAAAGTTAGTAATGCTGGAAAAGAATACTTTGGTTTAAATAAAATTACAGTCAATGCTTTAGGAAATGTTCAAAAAATTGAAAAAGTCGATCCAAAAGATAAAGAAGCATTAGTTGGTTTAAAAACTTATATCTTTAATTCCCATGCTTTAAGAGAAGCATTAAAGAGAGTTTCCTCATTATCAAACGTTTTTACAATCGATGAATTAATTCTTTATATTCAAAAATTTGGCGACGTTGATGTTCATGCAATCGAATATAAAGGAAATGTTTCTTATGTCGATTCACTTGAAAAATATTTCAACATTTCAATGAAATATAAAGATTTACTTACTAATACAAGTTTAGGAAATGAACCATTCAACCAAGCTTGGAAAATTTATACAACAACTCATGATACTAGACCAGTTTATTATGGTGAAAAGAGTGATGTTAAAGATTCAGTTGTTGCTAATGGTTGTTCAATCTATGGTACAGTTAAAAATTCTATTCTCGCTCGTAATGTTACTGTTGAAGAAGGAGCAGTTGTTGAAAATTCAATTATCTTCTCTGATTCAGTAATTAAAAAAGGCGTTCATTTAGATCACGTCGTAGCTGATAAACTTACAACTTTTGGAACAAAAGAAGAAGTTAAAGGCGAAAATGGTGAAATTATTTATATTCCACAAGGAGAATCAATTTAATTTATGAATATCGTGATGGTTACTAGCGAATGTTTACCTTTTTCAAAAACTGGTGGATTAGGTGATGTCGCTTATGCATTATCTAAAGAATTTATTGCAAAAGGTCATAACGTGGCTATCATTTCTCCATACTATAAAAAGATAAATTTCGATAAATTCGAAGAAAAACCTCATAAATTATATTCTTATGAAGTTAGAATGAATTGGCGAAATCCAAATGCTGAAGTCTATCATCTTTTACACGAAGGAATGGATTACTTCTTTATTAAAAATGATCAATATTTCTCAAGAGATGGTGGATTATATGGCTTTTATGATGATGGAGAAAGATTTGCATTCTTTGCAAATGCTTCAATCTTATTATTAAAAGAACTTCCATTTAAAGTTGATATCGTTCATGTCCACGATTGGCAAGGTGGAATGATTCCTTGTATTTTAAAATGTAGATATTGGGACGATAAAGATTTAGGAAGAATCAAAACAGTTTTAACTATCCATAATCCGCTCTTTAAAGGATATTTAAATAGAGATAGTTTATATGATTTATTTAATCTTCCAACCTCCCTTTTTGATGATGGTTCCGTTAGATTAGAAAATCAAGTTTCAACACTTAAAGCAGGTATTAAATTTGCTGATAAAATTACTACCGTTTCACCAACTCATGCTTATGAACTTACAACTGTTGAAGGAAGTAAGGGTTTATGGTATGACCTTGTTTTAAGACAAAACGATTTCGTCGGTATACTTAACGGTATGGATCAAGATGAATTTAATCCTGAAAAAGATAAGACAATTTATCATCAATATAATGTTAAAAATTATAAAACTGATAAAAAACTCAATAAAATTGAGTTCTGTAAACAAAATGGCTTAGATCCTGAATTACCACTTTTTGCTGTTGTTTCTCGTCTTACTGATCAAAAAGGCTTAGATTTAATCTATGCTATGGCAGATTTTTTAACTCATGAAGGTGGAAACTTTGCTGTTTTAGGAAGTGGCGAGCAATATGCTGAAGATATGTTTAATGGACTTTATGCTAGAAATAGCAATCATACCTATGTCTATATTGGATATAGCGATGATATAGCTCACAAATTATATGCTTCAAGTGATTTCTTCATTATGCCAAGTGCTTTTGAACCTTGTGGATTAGGTCAAATGATTGCTCAAAGATATGGTTCTTTACCTCTTGTTAGAAGAACAGGTGGTTTAAAAGATAGTGTTATTTGTTATGACCATGAAAGAAGTAATGATGATATTGCTAATGGTTTTGGATTTGATGATTATTCAATTATGGAAGCTATTAAATGTGTTGCTTCCGCAATGAATGTTTATAACTTAAAAAAAGATGTCTTTGATAGACTTGTTAAAAACGCTTTAACAACTGATCACAGTTGGAATGAATCAGCTGATAAATATTTAGAAGTTTATAGTTCAATTGTTAAATAATTTGTGATAAATTACTGTATACGATTAATTTATTATTCTTATTTATAGAGAGTTGTCGAGATTGGTGTAAGACAATAATAAGATGATAAAGTCTCACGTATATTTAATTAAAAACATCGATAAAGTGCATTGTTTTTAAACTAAAACAATGAAATAAGGTGGTACCGCGTTAATTAAACGTCCTTATGTATTAAGGGCGTTTTTATATGGTAAAAAGGAGGAAAATATGGCTTACAATCATATTGAAGTTGAAAATAAGTGGAGAGAATATTGGTTAAAAAATAATGAATATAAAACCGATGTTTACGATTTTTCTAAACCAAAATATTATGCTTTAGATATGTTCCCTTTCCCAAGTGGAGAAGGTCTTCACGTTGGTCATCCTGAAGGATATACTGCAACAGATATCATTTCAAGAATGAAAAGAATGCAAGGATTTAATGTTTTACACCCAATTGGATGGGATTCTTTTGGTTTACCTGCAGAACAATATGCAATGAAAATGAATCGTCCACCACTTGAATTTACTTTAAAAAATATTGCTAACTTTAGAAGACAACTTCAAATGTTAGGTTTTTCTTATGATTACGATAGAGAAGTTACAACCTGTGATCCATCTTACTATAAATGGACTCAATATATTTTCTCTTTAATGTTTGAAGAAAAACTCGCATTTGTTGATTATAAACCTGTTAATTTCTGTCCAGAACTTGGAACAGTTTTAGCAAATGAAGAAGTTATTGATGGTAAGAGTGAAAGAGGTGGTTATCCAGTAATTAGAAAACCAATGAGACAATGGAATTTAAAAATTACTGCTTATGCTGATAGACTTGATGAAGATTTAAATGGCTTAGATTGGCCTCAATCAACCATTGATATGCAAAGAAACTGGATTGGAAAATCTCAAGGAACAGAAATTATCTTTAAAATTAAAGGATTCGATGAAAGTTTCAAGGTTTATACAACTAGAGCTGATACTTTATTTGGTTCAACATTTGTTTCACTTGCTCCTGAACATCCATTAGTTAAAAAGATTACTACAAGCGATTGCTTAGAAAGTGTTGAAAAATATGTTAAAGAATGTGAATCTAAATCCGATTTAGAAAGAACTGGATTAAATAAAGAAAAAACCGGTGTTTTCACAGGAGCTTATGCTATAAATCCTATTAATAATAAGGAAGTTCCTATTTTTATTGCTGATTATGTTTTAGGTTCATATGGAAGTGGCGCTGTTATGGGTTGTCCAGCTCATGATGCTAGAGATTATGTCTTTGCTAAAAAGCACGATATTCCAATTATTCAAGTTTTAGAAGGCGATATCTCAACTGAAGCTTTTGAGGGTGATGCAAAACATATTAATAGTGATTTTATTAATGGAATGTATATTGAAGATGCAAAAAAAGCAGTTACTGATAAATTAATCGAACTCGGTGCAGGAAATTATAAGATTAACTATAAATTAAGAGATTGGTTATTTTCACGTCAAAGATATTGGGGTGAACCTATTCCTGTTATCAATATGGACGATGGTTCTCAAGTTTTAGAGAAAAATTTACCATTAACTTTACCTGAATTAAGTGAATATAAACCTTCAGGAACTGGTGAATCTCCACTTGTTCATGCTACCGATTGGTTAAATGTTGAAGTTAATGGAAAACACGGTTTAAGAGAAACTAACACAATGCCTCAATGGGCTGGAAGCTGTTGGTATTATATTAGATATATTGATCCACATAATGATAATGCAATTGGTGATAAAAAATTATTAGATCACTGGTTACCAGTCGATCTTTATGTTGGTGGTCAAGAACATGCAGTTTTACATTTACTTTATGCTCGTTTCTGGCATAAGTTCTTATACGATAAAGGCATCGTTTCATCAAAAGAACCATTCAAAAAATTATTCCATCAAGGCATGATTTTAGGTGAAAATGGTGAAAAAATGTCTAAATCTAGAGGAAATGTTATTAATCCAGATGATGTTGTTAAACAATTTGGTGCTGATACATTAAGACTTTATGAAATGTTCATGGGGCCACTTGAAGCTTCACTCCCTTGGTCATCAGGTGGGCTTGAAGGTTCAAGAAAATTTATCGATAGAGTTTATAGATTATTTAGTGAAAACGAATATTTATCTAAATATAGCAATGAAAATAGTGGTGAACTTGATTATTCATATAATTTTTTAGTAAAGAAAGTTACATCTGATTTTGAAAATTTACAATTCAATACTGCAATTTCTCAAATGATGATCTTTATTAATGATGTTTATAAAGCAAAAACAATTTATAAACCTTATTTAGAAGGATTTATTAAGATGTTCGCATGTATTTGCCCATTTATTGGTGAAGAAATTTATCATATGTTAGGTCATAATGAAACAATTACATATGCTTCTTGGCCAACATGTGATGAAACAAAATTAGTTAAAAATACCGTAAAAATGGCGGTTCAAGTTAATGGTAAACTTAGAGATACAATCGAAGTTAACTTAAATGAAGACGATGAAAAGGTAAAAGAAATTGCTCTTAATAGTGAAAATGTTAAACGCTTCACTGAAGAAAAAGAAATCGTCAAAGTCATTGTTATTAAAAATAAAATTGTTAGTGTAGTTATCAAAGGATAATTTTATTAAAAAGAAAGCCTCTTATACGAGGCTTTTTTGTTGCATTTTATCGCTAAAATGGTATGATAATTTCGTGAAATTTAACGGCACTCTTTAGAGGCTGGAAAAGGAGAACTTATGATTTTATGTGTTGAATGTGGTAATACTGCAATCAAACTCGGTTTTTATGATGAAGATGAACTTAAATATCGTTATTCATTACAAACCATTGATAACTTAAGTAGCGATGATTATGCAGTAAAAGTCAAAATTTTATTAGATGGGAAGATTAATGAAATAGAAGGAGCAATTGTTTCTTCTGTTGTTCCAACTTTAACTAATGTTATCGTTAGAGCAGTTAAACAATTATTTAACTGTGAGGTTAAAGTTTTAAATAACTCACTAAAAACTAAAATACCAATCAAGATTGATAATCCAAAAGAACTTGGAACAGATTTTTTGTGTACAGCAGTAGGCGCTTTAAGAAAATATAAAGCTCCTTTTGTAGTTGCTGATTTAGGAACAGCTACAAAACTGTCTGTAATTGATAAAAATGGCGCACTTATTGGTGGAATTATTACGGCTGGTATGAAAGTTTCGATGAATTCTTTAGTTGGAAGCGCTGCTCAACTTTATCAAGTTGAAATTGCTGCACCTAAAAAGATTGTTGGAAAAAATACAATCGAATGTATTCAATCTGGAATAGTTTATGGTCAAGCTTATATGGTTAGCGAATTTGCTAGAAGAATTGAAAGCGAACTTGGCTATAAAATAGAAAGAATTTTAACTGGTGGATATGCAAAAATTATTCGTAATGAAATCATTTGCTTCCACTATGAAGAAGATCTTGGTTTAGATGGTCTTTATCAAATTTATTTAATTAATAAATAAGGAGTCTTTATGCAAAACAAAACAAAAATGATTGCGATAGATGCTCTATTTATCGCTTTAATTATAATTTTTACTTTCACAACTTATTTAGGATATATTCCAGTTGGTCCTGTTACTTTTACTACAATGCATATTTTAGTTATTTTAGGAGCGATGCTTTTTGGATATAAAAGAGGGCTATTATATGGCTTTGCTTTTGGATTATCTTCTTTAATTAGAGCAGCAGTTATGCCAACTGGGGCAATGGATACAATTTTCGTTAATCCATTTATTAGTATTTTACCAAGAATGCTTTTTGGCTTTTTGGCTGGCTATTTATTTGAATTAATTCGAGGTTTTGAAAACAAGAAGATTATCCATGTTTTTAACATTATCTTACCAATAGTTTTAACTGTTCTTCATACAGTTTTAACTATAACTTGTTTATATTTATTTGGTGTTTTAGATCCATTTGGAATAACAAATTTGTTAGGAATTAGTGATTTCTTCTCATCTTATATTTCACTTACTGCTTTCTTTACATATTTAGGAATAGTTACAGTATTTGGAATGATTGGAGAAGCAGTTCTAGCAGGAATTTTATGCCCAAGTTCATATCTTATTTTAACTAAATATGTTTTTAAGGATATGGAACCTCCTACAAGACATAAAAAAGTCTTATAAATGTGATAGAATAGACAAGGTTTTGATTTAACTTATTATTTGAAAGGGGAAAATATGAGTGAAATTAATTTTAAAGATTTAGTTAAACCATATTTTAATGAAGCATTAAAAACATTAAAAAAAGATGTTTCTATTAATAGTATTTATGATGCATCAACAATTAGTGAAGATGCTCCTTATGGAAAAGGCGTTAAAGAATGTTTCGATTTTTTAAAGGAAATTGCTTTAAAAGATGGATTTAACGTTGATACTTGTGATGGAAGAGCTTTAGAAATTTCTTTTGGTGAAGGTAAGAATTTAATTTATGTTTTAGCTCACCAAGACGTTGTTCCTGTTTCTGGAAAATGGAAATTTGGTCCATTTAATCCAACAATTGAAGATGGAAAATTATATGGAAGGGGAACAAGTGATGACAAAGGCCCTGGAATTAGTGCTTATTATGCTTTAAAAGCATTAAAAGATAATGGATTAATCAAAAATTATCGTGTTAGATTAGTTTTTGGTGGTGATGAAGAAAGAGGTTCGTCCTGCTTAAAATATTATTTTGAAACATTAAAAAAAGAAGATCCAACTTATGGATTTACTCCTGATGCTGAATTCCCTCTTATTTATGGAGAAAAAGGAATCACTGACTATAAATATGTTGGTGATATTAATTTAGAAAATATTGAATATATTAAAGCTGGTGTTGTTTCAAATAGCGTTATTGATAGAGCAGAAGTTAGAGTTAAAAAACCTGAATTACTTGATGAATATCTTAAAAAACACGATTTAATTAAGTTTGAAAAATTAGACTCAAATACTTTTGTTTTCTTAGGAAAAGCAGCTCACGGTTCAACACCTGAAATCGGAATTAATGCTGGAATTATCGCACTTTCTACTTTAGGAGATTGTTATAACGAATCATTACTTTCTCTTTTAGCTAATGAATATGGTGATGTTAATGGTAAGAATTTATATTGTTACTATGAAACAAAAAATATGGGTAAAACCACATATAATGTTGGCCTGATTGATTATTTAAATGGTCATTTTGAAATGACAGTCAATTTTAGATACCCAGAAAATGTCGATGTTGTCTCTACTATTGAAAAAATTAAGAGTGCATCTCCTTTAAATATTGAATATAAAAAAGGAAGCGATGTTTTATATTTTGATCCAGAAGAAAATAAATTCATTCAAGAACTTGCTAAAGTTTATGTTGAAGAAACTGGTGATACAGTTAATAAGATGATGACTATTGGCGGTGGAACTTATGCAAAAGAAGCAAAAAATACTGTTGCTTTTGGTAGCTGCTTTCCGGGAAAAGTAGATCATATTCATGAAGAAAATGAAAAAATTGATCTTGAAGATTTCTATAACTCAATGTCAATTTATGCACACGCAATTTATAGTTTAGGAAATTTAAATGAGAACTAAATTTAAACAATGGGCGGTTGATTATTTAAAAGAAGGTAAAAATATCTTTTATTTAAATGAAGCAGAAAAAATTATCGATTTTGTTTCAAAAAAAGAATGTTACCTTGAAATTGGACCAGGAAAAGGGCAATTTATTTTAGAAATTGCTAAAAAATATCCTGATTTCAATTTTTTAGTTGTCGAAATTAATGAAACTGTTGCGGGTATTGCTTTAAAAAAGATTGATGAAGAAAATTTAACAAATGTTAAATTAATTGCTGAAGATTTTTATAAATTAGTCGATATTTTAAAACCAAATTCTTTAAGCGGAATCTTTTTAAACTTCTCTGACCCATGGCCAAAGAAAAGACATGAAAAACGTCGATTAACATCACCAAATTTCTTAAAAGCTTATATAAAAATATTAAAAGAAAACCATTATATTTATTATAAAAGTGATAACTATGATTTCTATTTATATAGTAAAGATCAATTTGAAAAATTCGGATTTGATATTTTAAAAAACGATACAAATTATCAAGATGATGAAGAATTTGATGCTTTAACTGAATTTGAAGCTCGTTATAAAAATGAAGGAATCAAAATAAATCGATTAATTTTAAGAAAAGGAGAAAATATTAAGATGAATAAATTAAATGCTCTTGAAGATAAATATTTTAAAGATTTAACTCAGCTTGATGCTGTTAGCGGTCAAGAAAAAGAAGTTGCTCACTATCTTTTAGAAGAATATAAAAAATTAGGATTAGAGATTTATAAAGATTATTCCGGCAATATTTTTGGACTTAAAAAAGGAAAAGATTCATCTATAAAAGTCATGATTGATGCTCATATGGATGAAGTCGGATTTATTGTTAAAGATATTAAACAAAATGGTTTAGTTATTCCTTTCCCATTAGGTGGATTTAATTATCAAACTCTTTTATCAAATAGAGTAAAATTAACTACAAAAAATGGTGAAAAATTTATTGGTGCAATTGATTCAACTCCTCCACATTTATTAAATGCTTCACAAGAAGTTAATGCTTCAAATCTTTTATTCGATTTCGGTTTTAAATCAAAAGAAGATGCCTTAGCAAGTGGTGTTGAAATCGGTGATATGATTACTTTAGTCGGTGAATTTGAATATTTAAATAACGAAACTAGAATTTTATCAAAAGCTTTAGATGATAGATATGGTTTAATTTTAGGCTTATCAGTTTTAAACGAACTTAAAGATAAAGAATTACCATTTGATCTTTATGTTGGTGGATCAGTTCAAGAAGAAGTCGGTTTAAGAGGTTTACCTGCAGCGATTAAAAATATTAAACCTGATTTCTGTTTTATTTTAGATTGTTCAACAGCAAAAGATTCAATTTCTCCAACTGAATATGGAAGAATTGGAGATGGAGTTTTACTTAGATTTGTCGATAGAACATTTATTGCAAATAGAGCTTTATTATCGTTCCAAAAAGAAGCAGTTGAAAAAACTAATGGTAAATATCAATATTTTGAAACAGCTGGTGGAACAAATGCTTCTGTTGCATTTAGTTCTGATTGCTTAACTTTAACACATTGTATTGTTGCTCGTTCAATTCATACAGCTTCATCTATTATGGATATTGATGATTTTATTTCAGCTAAAAATTCTTTATTATATATGCTAGAAAATTTAACTAAAGAAAAGGTCGAAGAATTTAAGGAAAGTAAATATTAATATGAAATACGGATGTTATTATAACCATAAAACTATTGGAGACGTTTTATTAATTGAAATTGAACCAAGTGTTTTCCCTAATAAAGAAGTAAAAAACGACGATGTCGTTGCTTTATATAAGGATGAAAAGCTCGTTGGAATCAACATTTTTAATATTTCTGATATTGTAAAAATTAAAGCTGATGGATTTATTCATCATTTAAATAAAGAAGTTTTAGATGTAATTAATACAAAAATAAAAAATGCAGGTTTAGAAGAACTTCCTTATCAAGAAGGAAGCGGCTTTAAGGTAGCTAAAATTATTGATATTGAAGAACATCCAGATAGTGATCACCTTCATATTTGTAAAGTTGATGTTGGTGAAAAAGAACCTCTTCAAATTGTTTGCGGAGCTTATAATGCTAAACTCAATTTAAAGTGTGTTTGTGCTTTACCTTATACCTTCATGCCTGATGGTAAACAAATTGCTCCAGGAAAATTATTAAAAATCGATAGTTACGGAATGCTTTGTTCTGGAAGAGAACTAGGTTTACCAGGATATGAAAAAATCCACGGTTTATTAGAACTTGATGATACTTATACCGTTGGAAAAGATTTTTTCTTAGATTAATCTAAATTATTAAAAAAGTTTATTAATGAATGGGCCGCTTCAATTGGTCCATTTTCTTTATCAAAAGAAAGAGAAGTTAAAATTCTTCCGATTGGAACATTATTATTTTTTAAAGCATTAAAGTAGTTATTTATAAAAGATTCTACTTTTTCTTTTTCTTGCATTGGTCCAAATGGATTAGCAAAGTATGTTGAAACTTTTCCCTTTTCATTAGTTGTATTTAAAGCAACTCTTTCGGCATTTTTAAAAGTTTCAATTGATTCATCTATATTGTCATAAATAAATAATTTATTTTGATCAGTAGAGAAGTTATCGGCGATAAAAAATGCATGAACTTCGTATTTTTTAATACTATCCGGATATGAAAGAAGTGGAATAACGACTCTTGAATTTGGTTTATCAATATTAAAATAAATCGCTCTATCGATATTGTTTAATGAATAAGATGTTTCTAAATCATCGAGTCGAACAAAAGCACCGATCTCAGTTCCAGAAGTATAAACTTTATTCTCTTTTAAGAAGAATGTTCCCATATCATCAAATATTGGTTTGATTTCATATTTTCCATGATAGACAGTTTTAACAGCTTCTAAAGTTTCGCTTTTTCCAGCTCCACTATCACCTAAAATAACGATATTTTTAGTCTTTTTGCCATCATATATTTGGAATCCAGCACCATGGATTGGAAGATTTCCTTCTTTAATCATTAATAAATTATATTCGGTTAAAATCATCTTTTTCATGTAACCAAAATAATCAATATTATAGTCATCTCCTAAGACGCCAACTAATAGATTATTATCCAAATAATAGTAGCAGTCATCGACATTTTTTAATCCATAAAGAGTGATAAAATCGACATTATCAACGCTTTCATCAAATGAAGTAACTTCAAAAAGGTTTCCTACTGAAGCTAAAAATGAAATGTAGTCTTTATGAGTAACAATAAGACCATGTTTACCATTTATCTTGATTAAAACAGAGTAAAAATCTTCTAAATTTAACTTAGAAATATCAATTTTTTCATTTTTTTCATGATAAAAACCTTTTCTAGTATTTTGCTTAGTTCCAATCATAAAAGGAGGTTGATTAACTATTGATTCTAGAACAGGAATTTTATTCAAAAGTTCATAATTTTGAGGTAAAGGTAAGCTTTCTTTACTAAAAATAATTCCTACGTTACCACCAGAAGGTAAGATACGGTAAACAGTTTGTTCTTTATTTAAAATTCCTTCATAAATATCACGATAAAAATCAACAACTAAATTTGAAAAATGCATAAATTTTTTAACGAATTCTCTATGTGATAAATTTTCTTTTGAATCATCTTTTATATAAATAAGATATCTTTCTTTTGTACGATAGTAGTCGTAAATATCGTTAATTATAGATAAAATTTGTTCTCTTGTTTCTTCGTTTAAATTAGTAACGTAATCTTTGATTGATTCATCTTTATTTATTAAACTTGCAAGTTGAGGTAAAACATTAAAATTGTCATTTTTAAAAGGCTTTGAAGCTAAATATGATTCGATAATCCACTTTAAAAAACGGGAATCTAAGATATCCTGTTTTGTTAAATGTTCTAATTCTCTAAAATTTAAAATAATTTTTTCGCTCATCTTATAAATTTTCCCTCAAGTATTTTAAATCAGATAATTTTATTGAACAGACTGCAATTCTGATTTCGTTTTTACTCATTAAAGTGAAGAAGATGTTTTTATTTTCAAGTTCTTCGAGATATTCTTCGGCATTTTCTTTAATTAAAGTGATATAAAAACCTGATGAATATGGGTAATATTTAATATTCTTTTCATCTAAAATCTTACAAATTTCAGTTCCGATTTTATAAACTCTTTCAGTTTGTTCTAATATTTTTCTTTTGACGATTTTTATATCGTTATCGTTTTCAAAAAATAAAGATAATCCACCGCTTGCTAAGTGGTTAGTTGAAGAAATTGTTCCTCTAATTATCTTTTTGTAATTAGCTAAATAGTGATCTTCACTCTCTTTATTTGTAATGGTAATTAAAGCGCCCATTCTTAAACCATAATATCCAAAAGATTTTGAAGCAGATATAGCTAAAAATAATGGATTTTTAAAATCAGAGTTAATTATTTTTTCAATAACCATACTTCTAGAATGTGAATAATCTAAATATGCTAAATCTAATAAAAGTGCTATTTTATTATCGTTTTTGTTAATTATTTTAAATAATTCATCATATTCATCACTTGAAAAATTATATCCAGTAGGGTTATGACAAGGATCGTTAATTACTAAAAGGATTTTTCCTTCAATTGAAGTTATTTTTTCTTTTAAAGCATCAAAATCAAATTTATTTTGAAAGTTAAATCTATTAAAAGTTTCAAAATTAATATTAGCCATTTCAGCAATAGTATCGTAATTTGGCCATCTAATTGATGGAAGAAGAAGTGTATGATCTTTAGTCAATGTTTTAAAAGTTAAAAATAACGCTTCACTTCCACCACTTGAAGCACAAACGGATACAATTTTTCTATTTTTTAATAAAGAAAGTTTATCTTCGAAGAGCCACTTTAAGACTCCATCTTTATATTTTTCTGAACCATCTTGAGAAGAGTAGCCTAAAAATTTTGCAAAATTTTCTGTTAAATATTTATTTGCTTCTTTATAAGAAACA
The DNA here is from genome assembly GCA_949299395.1 of uncultured bacterium. Lineage (GTDB taxonomy): Bacteria > Bacillota_I > Bacilli_A > RFN20 > CAG-826 > Onthovivens. Next base: position 218,341 of record CASGAB010000002.1, read on the forward strand.
ACTTCACCGTTTTCATCATATAAAGTTCCGCTAGAACCATTAACAACGTATTTTCCACTAGCTTTTGCTTTAAACGCTCTTTCGCTTACGGATAGTATGTCAAACTTGTCAAAACTACTCATGAAAATATTATATCATTGATATGATTTTTAGCCTAATTTATATAATGACATTTATAACTTTTTCTAATAAAAAATACGATTTTTATCGATATAAATTGAAAAATATTGTAACATATAAAAAATAATGAAAATATTTTCATTTTATTTTCATAAAAATGGTAAAATAGTGGTGTATGAATAACGATTTTAAAGAAAGAGTAACGATTTATGAAGTTGCAAAGGCAGCTGGTGTTTCGCTTGCTACAGTTTCTAGAGTTATAAATAATACTTCAACCGTTAAAGATGAAACCAAAAATAAGGTTTTATCAGTCATTAAAAAGTTGGGCTATAAACCAAGTGGATTAGCTCAAGCTTTAGCAACAAATAAAACGACAACCATCGGTATTATTATTCCTAGTGCTAACTATGTTTATATTGCAAACATGTTAAACGGAATTATTGAAATTTGTAAAAATAAGAATTTTTCAGTTTCTTTATATACAACTTCACATTCAAGAAGTGACGCTATTGAATCAATTGAGAAGATCATTAAATCTCATGTTGATGGCGTCATTGTTTTTGATGATGAATTAAATGAAGAAGATATCGAACTTTTCAATAATTATTCAGTTCCAGTTGTTGCTGTTAATAATAAAATTAAAGCTTCAAAAATTGCTTGTATCCCATTTGGGTATGAACATTTAATTAAAAAAGTTATTACAGATTATTTTACAAAAGGCGATAAAAAGATGAACTTCTTGCATGTTCATAATGCAGGTCGTCTTCTTTCACGTGTTGAAAATGCATTCATTCAAACTCATTTAGAAAATGATAGAGAATATGATATTACTAACTGCGATGACTCATATCAAAGAACTTATTTAGATTTTAAAGAAAGATTTAAACGTGTTAAAAAAGAATATGTTATCGCTTATCGTGATTCAATTGCTGCTGCAGTAATGAATGCTGCTATAGATAGTGGTCTTTCAATTCCTGAAGATATTGAAGTTATTTCAATTATTGGAACTAAATATTCTTCAATTATCCGTCCAAATATCACCAATCTTTATATTGATATGCAAGAGGTTGGTAAACGAGCTATGTATATGTTAGTTGATTTAATTAATGGTCAACTTGCTGATAAAGAATATAAATTTGAGTCGGTTTACGTTAAAAAAGATTCAACCAAGTTTTAATTTTTTATTATATAATAATAAAGTTGTTAAATAAGGAGCACGAAATTTATGGATATTTATGAAGAATATATTCGTACTATCAATGATTTTCCTATTGAAGGAATAAAATTTAGAGATATTACACCTTTACTTGCAAATGGCGATGCTTATCACCAAGTTATTATGGATTTAAATAAGGAACTCCCTTCTTATGATAACTGGGATAAAATCATTGCAGCTGAAAGTAGAGGATTTATTTTTGCTGCCCCACTTTGTTCTATGAATAATAAAGGATTAGTTTTAGCTAGAAAAGCAGGTAAACTTCCTTTAGTTGGTTATAGAAAATCATATGATCTTGAATATGGTCAAAATACAATCGAAATTCCTAAAGATGCAATTAAAAAAGGCGATAGAGTTATCATCATGGATGATTTAATTGCAACTGGCGGAAGCGCTAAAGCTATGGTTGATTTAGTTTTAGAAGCTGGTGGAATCCCTATCTTAGGCTTATTCTTAATTGAATTACGTTCCTTAGAAGGCTATAAAAAACTCGGAATTCCTGTTGTTTCTATCGTAAATTATGGCTTACATGCTGGTGATTTACTTATGATCAAAGATCATAAAGAAAGAATGTGTAAATATAGAGAAAAAGTAAACGAAAACGAAATCAAGGTTTATTATGAAGATGGAAGCGAAGAAGTAATTCATAAAAATGATATTATTTCTATCGTTCAAATTGAAAAAAACGGAAGACAAACTTATATCAAATACCGTGATTAATAATTGAAAGGAAAAATTATGCCAAATATTATTGACGAATTAAACTGGAGAGGACTCATTAAAGATTATTCAAATGAAGAACATTTAAGAGAAATGTTTGATAAAAAACAAACAATCTATTGTGGTTTTGATCCTAGTGCTTCATCTATGCATATCGGTAATTTCGTTATGATTTCAATCTTAATGAGATTACAAAAAGCTGGCCATAGAATTATTGCTATTGCTGGAGGAGCTACCGGAATGATTGGTGATCCTTCAGGAAAAAGTAAAGAAAGAAGCTTCTTAACTCCAGAAAAAGTAATGGAAAATACAGAAGGTATTAAAGCACAATTATCAAGATTTTTAGATTTAGATGATCCTGAAAAAGGAATCATGTTAAATAACTATGACTGGATTTCTAAAATCTCACTTTTAGAATATCTTAGAGATTACGCTAAATTTTTTAACATCAACTATATGTTAAATAAAGATATTATCTCTTCTAGACTTGAAGCAGGAATTTCTTTAACAGAATTTTCCTATATGACTCTTCAATCAATCGATTTCTATACTTTATGGAAAAAATATAATTGTCATATTCAAATTGGTGGAAGTGATCAATGGGGTAATTTAACAGCTGGTTTAGAGTTAATTAGAAAACTTGAAGGTGTTGATGCTGAAGCTGAATGTATGACAGCTCATTTAATTACTCGTAGTGATGGTAAAAAATTCGGTAAAAGTGAAGATGGCGCATTATTCTTAGATAGAAACTTAACTTCACCTTATAAACTCTATCAATTCTTTATCAATCAGAGTGATGAAGATGCAATTAGATATTTAAAAGTTTTCACTTTCTTAAGTAAGGAAGAAATTGAAAATATTGAAAGAGAACATTTAGCAAATTTAGGCCAAAGAATTGGACAAAAAGCATTAGCTTATGAAGTTGTTAAAACTGTTCATAGCGAAAATGATGCTATTGAAGCTAAAAAAATGAGCGAAGTTTTATTTTCAGGAGATGTTTCTGGATTAAGCGAAAGTGCTATTGAAGAATTATTTGGAGCTATGAAAGTAGAAGTTACTCCAATGATTTTAGAAGATTTACTTATTACCCTAAAAGCAGCTGCTTCAAAACGTGAAGCAAGAGAATTTATTAAAAATAATGCTGTTTCATTAAACGGAAATAAAATTACTGAAGCAACAGCAATGATTGATGCAACCCATGCTTTACATGGTAAATATCTCATTTTAAGAAGAGGTAAAAAGAATTACTATTTAGGTGAATTAAAATAATAAAATTACTTAAAAAAGTTGTTGTTTTAAAAAGTCACCTATGGTATATTATTAAAGCACGTTAAGTGCTTTGCGGACCAGTGGTGTAGCGGTTAACATGCCACTCTGTCACAGTGGAGATCGCGAGTTCGATTCTCGTCTGGTCCGCCATTTTTTATAAAAAGATACATATTGGCCCGATAGCTCAGCAGGTAGAGCAAAGGACTGAAAATCCTTGTGTCCCCAGTTCGACCCTGGGTTGGGCCACCATTAATGAAGAAATAGCGATGTTAGTAATAATTTCGCTTTTTTTGTTACAATTTTTACGTCTTGTCTAATTTAAAAAAAGCCCTTTCTTCTATATAATATTAGTAGCATTTATGATTATTGATATCACGATTACCTTAATAATAATTTTTGGCCTAATAATCGGCTTTTTTAGAAATCCTTTGATGAGTATAATTCATCTAGTGCTTTTCGTTGCTTTTACTTTTGCATTTTATCCACTATACGCTTATGTTATTCCTCTTATTTTAGAAATACATAGTCAAAGCTTAGCTGATTTAGCTTCAAATTGTGCAAATGCAATTGCAATTGCTAATAATGAAATTTATGGATTTGGACAAAGTATTGGAATTAATTTAGATCTTTTTAATTCACTTTATGCTAGTCCAGCATTTTTAGAAGCCGCATTTAAAAGTGCTATTTCATCTTTCTTGTTTTTAATTTCTGCAGTCATATCTTTAGTTGTTTCTTATGGTTTAGCTTGGATTATTTATTATTTAATTAAAAACCATAGCGATTTATATAAAAAAATTACGATTAAACTTCCTCTTAGAGTTACTATTTCTTTTGTTTCGACGACATTATTCTTATTTTTCGCTCTTTCTTGTATAGGTTCTCCTTGCCATATTATGGTCTATAATTATCGAAAAGTTGTTGATAAAGTTAATACTATTCATTTAATGGAAGAGGTTGAAACTGAATACCATGATGTCCAAAATCTTATTTATAAAATTAGAGAAATGAGTAATGAATTAGCTATTTATGAAGATAAATTGATCAAGCTGAAAGAAACAAGTGAATCAGAATATTTTTTTAATTTTGCTTCTTTAATAACTATTGGTGAATTTGAAAACGATATTAATCTTTTATTAAAAGAAATTGATAAATCAAATCTTCCTTATAATGAAAAAAGAGATTTAAAAAATGAGTTGAATACTTTAACTTCTTTATTTGATGAAAAGAAAAAATTGATTGAGGAAAGTAGTACAATTTTTTTCACTTACGAAACTGAATTTGATTTAAGTTTAGAAAAAATTAGTTCAGAAAAAGAAAATTTTCAAAACGGAATTAATGCGTTTGATTCAACTGTTCAAACGCTTACTTCCTTAGATAGTGATATCGCTAAATATCGTGATATTTTAAATGGAATAGAAAATAAAATACCACGAACTTATTGGTATAATTTCCTTTTTTCAATCAACTATGGTTTCTTAGATTTTAAATATGAAGGTGAAATTTATAACTTCAATATCGAGTTAAATAAATTTATTGATGAAATAGATACAACATTAGATACCGATTTAGAGTTAATTAAATCATTTATTGTAGAAGAAGTTGTTAAAAATAAAGAACGATTAGAAGAGGTTAATAATAAATTAGATGATTATGAAGAAGATTTTTATGATAAACAAAATGAATTTGATAATTATTTAAAAGAAAATGATGTATATAAAGAAGACTTAAAAGAATTCATTGAGTCGACAAACACTCGACTTGAAGAGATAAAAAAAGAGTTAGGACTTGCCTAACTCTTTTTATTTTCATCATCTTCATCGTCATCTTTAATGAAGATTTTCATTAATTGATTTGCTCCGGATTCTTCTTTTTTTTCAACAAGTAATTTTTCGATTGTATGGTTATCATCTACAGCAATAACTTCGATTTTTAAATTTTTAAATTCGATTTTATCACCAATTTTAGCGAATTTATCATCTAATAATTCAATACAATATCCGCCAATTGTAACGTATTCGGTATCAAGTTCATCGAAATCAATATCAAATAATTCACAGAAATCTTCTAAGTTTAACATGCCGTCAATAACATATTTCCCATCTTTTCTTTGAGAATATGCAGCATTTGGATCATCTTGTTCATCCCAAATATCACCAACTAATTCTTCTAAGATATCTTCCATGGTAATTAAGCCTTCAATTCCACCATATTCATCGATAACTAAGCCGAAATGTTGTTTTTCTTTTCTAAAGATATTTAAGATTTCATTAATTTCAATGGAACGAGGGAAACGAAGTGGTGTAATAAGTAAACTTCTTAAGTCGATTTCTTTATTTTGAAGTGAAAGAAGCATTAAAGTTTTTGTATTAACATATCCAATAATATTATCGATTGTTTCTTCATAAACTGGAATTCTAGTATATCGATACATATTTGGATCTTTAATATATTCATTAATATCATCATCAATATCTATCGCATAAATATCAACTCTAGGAGTCATAATTTCATAAGCTTTTGTAGTCGTGTAATCAATTGTATCGTGTAAAAGATCAGCTTGTTTTTCATCAACGCTTCCTTGAGCTTCAATATCATCAATCATTTCATGTAAATCATCTTCAATAATTCTTACGTCTTCAACATTATGAGTGATTGGGTAAGTTACAATTTTTCCAAATCCTGAAACTAAGAAAGTTACTGGAATAAAGATATAATCTAATATTCTAATAGTTTTTGAATATCCAACTGCTAAACGATAGTTATAAATTTTACCAATTGATTTAGCGATAATTTCACCAAAAACAATTTTAGTAATTAAACAAATTAATGAAGCAATTAAACCCCATGTTTCAGCAATCGTTTCAATATTTTCGGTTGATGAACCTAAAATTAAGAAAGCTAAATTAACACCTAAAAGGGTCGAAATAGAATCTAAACCAGCATTAACTGTATCGTTTAAAAATAAGATAGTTGAGATTGTTTTATCGTAATTTTCACTTAATTTATGAGCATATTTAACGCTTTTTTTATTTGATGTATCTCTTTCAAAACGTAAAATATCAACACTTCCATAAGCCATATCACTAGAAGAGAAGAAGAATGAAAGGAAAAGTAAAATTACTAATGAAACGGAATAAACTATGATTAAAATTTCACGATTACTCATGTTTAGCCCTCCATTTCAAAGAATTTGAAGGTGTTTCATCAATGTTATCGATTAATTCTTCTAAAATATCTTCCATTGAGATAATGCCAACCATTTTATCTTTATCATAAACCATTGCTAAATGGACTTTTTCTTTATTAAGTTTAGTAAAAACATCATCGATTTTTTCACTAACATCGACTTTAATATCATCTTCTAAAATAGATCTAATTTCTAAGTGTGGATCTTTTGAATATTCTTCAAAATAAGTTTTTAAAACTAAAATTCCGATAATATTGTCTTTTTCTTCTTCATAAATTGGAATTCTAGAATATGGGATTTCAATTAACTTTTTATTTAAAGATTTAACAGTTAATCCTTCGATATTTAAAGAAACAACTTTTTCATTTGGAGTATAAACATCTTTAACGGTCATTGTATCGAAAGTAAATGCATTAGAAAGAATCTCCTTTTCATTATTTTCGAATAATTTTTCATCACTTTCTTCATCTTCATTATCGTTTTCATCATTAATTGCAAGACCTGCACTATGAATTAAATCTTCTTTAGAAAGTAAGCTTTCATCTTTGATTTTAAAGATTTTATGAACTAAGAATAAAATTCCTTTAAAAATAAGGATGACTGGATAAAGAATTATATTTGTAAATGTAACTGGGAAAACAAGTATATAAGCCATTCTATTTGGAATTGCTTTAGATAAAATTTTTGGACAAGTATCAGAAACGATATAAACTAAAGCCGCCATAACAACAGTAGAAACGATTGCTTCTAAACCATCGCTCCATCCATAAGCAAGCGACATATTAAAAAATAACATTGCTGAAAGGAAGCTCATTAATGTTTGAATAATATTATTTCCTATTAAAACAGTAATAAGAGTATTATCGAATTTTTCGATTAATCGAACGATTAATTTTGCAACAAAAGAGCCTTTATTTGCTAAGGCTTTAAAATGATATTTGTTGCAGTTTGTATAAGCATTTTCACTAGCACTATATAAAGCACTAACAAAAAGTAAAATTACAATGATAATCCAAGCTACCCAATCAGGCATTCCTAAGACGGTAGTGGTGTTAATATTTATTGAATCAGTTAATATCAGATACGATAACGGGTCCATTTCTTTAATAATCTCCAATAATAAAAATAATTATATATTGTTTTCGATATTTTTCAATAATAATGAAAGCGTTAAACTTTTATTCTATCTCTAAAGATGTAAAATATTTAATAATTAAACGAGGTTAAAAAGATGTTAAAGATAAATGAGAAAGCAAAAGATTTTGTTTTAAAAAATCAAAACAATGAAGAAATTAAGTTATCATCTTTTTTAGGGAAGAAGGTTATTTTATATTTTTATCCTAAAGATGATACCAGCGGGTGTACTTTAGAAGCGATTGGATATAAAAATTTATATGAAGAATTTTTAAAAGAAAATACGATAATTATCGGTATTTCTAAAGATAGTGTAAAATCTCATGATAAGTTTAGTTGTAAATATGATCTTCCTTTTCACATTTTAAGTGATGAATCTTTAAATGTTTTATATGATTATGATGTTTATAAAGAAAAAAGTATATATGGAAGAAAATATAAGGGAATTGTTAGAACTACCTATTTAATAAATGAAAAAGGAAACATCGTTTTTGCTAATGATAAAGTTAAAGCAAAAGATGATGCTTTCGAAATGTTAAAAATGATTAAAGAAAATAAATTTTAACTGTTTAATTTTTCTAAATATTTGATTCCATAAGAACAGATTGAGTCAACTTCAAGATTATTATTTTTAGCATAAACCATGATTTCATCCATCATTTTTCTTGCTAAACCTTGTCCTTGATAATCTGCGGAAACAACAGTAGAAATAACTGTTAAAATTTCATCTTTAATACTAAATTTGATGTATCCAATAATTTTTGATCCATCATAAAGATTTAATAAGTTTTCTTCAAATTTTAATTTCATATAAAAATATTATCATTTATTTATCTTTTATTATATTTTTATGCTTAAAATAACTCATTTTGCTTTACTAATATTTTAATTTAGATATAGTATTATTTGGAAATAGGAGGAAATTATTATGTACGGAAAAAATGCTTGGAAAAAATATGATAATTACGATGCAATTTTTTCATTCAATGAAGAATATAAAAATTTCTTAACTAATGGTAAAAATGAAAGATTAGTTGTTAAAGAATCAATTGAACTTGCTGAAAAAGCTGGTTTTAAAAATATTGATGCATTTGAATCTTTAAAAACTGGTGATAAAGTCTATGTTTTAAATAGAAATAAGAATATCTTACTTTTTGTTATTGGTGAAGAAAGTTTAACAAAAGGTTTAAATATTTTAGGTGCTCATATTGATTCACCACGTTTAGATTTAAAACAAAATCCATTATACGAATCACAAGAATTTGCACTTTTAGATACTCACTATTATGGTGGTATTAAAAAATATCAATGGGTTACAATTCCGCTTGCTTTAATTGGTGTTGTTATTAAAAAAGATGGCACAGTTATCGATATTAATATTGGCGAAGATAAAAATGATCCAGTTTTAGGAATTAGTGATTTACTCGTTCATTTATCTGCTGATCAACTTCAAAAGAAAGCTGCAACTGTTATTGAAGGTGAAAAACTTGATGTTACAGTCGGTTCAATTCCTTTAAAAGATGGCGAAAAAGATGCAGTCAAATCAAATATTTTAAGATTATTAAATGAAAAATATGGAATTGAAGAAGAAGATTTCTTATCTGCAGAAATTGAAGTTGTTCCAACTGGAGAAAGTAGAGACTATGGTTTAGATAGATCAATGGTTGCTGGTTATGGACATGATGATCGAGTTTGTGCATTTACTTCTTTTAAAGCTATTTTAGATATTGAAAACCCATTTAGAACAGCTTGCTGTGCTTTAGTTGATAAAGAAGAAGTTGGAAGTATTGGTGCAACTGGTGCTCAATCAAAATTCTTTGAAAATACAATTGCAAAACTTATTAATTTAACCGAAGGCAATTATAGTGACTTAAAATTAAGAGACGCATTAACAAATTCATATATGCTTTCAAGTGATGTTAGTGCTGGAGTTGATCCACTTTTCTTAGAAGTTAACGAACTTAAAAATAGTGCTTTTTTAGGAAGAGGTATTGTTTTTAATAAATATACTGGAAGTAGAGGAAAAGGTGGATGTAATGACGCAAATCCTGAATTTATCGCTAAATTAAGAAATATTTTAGATGCAAATAATGTTCATTTCCAAACTGCTGAACTTGGTAAAGTTGATCAAGGGGGCGGTGGAACAATCGCTTATATTTTAGCTAATTTAAATATGAACGTTATCGATGCTGGCGTTGCAGTTTTAAATATGCATTCACCAATGGAAATTGTTTCAAAAGTCGATGTTTATGAAGCTTATTTAGCTTATAAAACATTCTTAAAAGAAATTAAATAATTTATCTATAAATAATAGATTTATTTTAAAAAAGAAAAGGCCAAAAAATAATGGCTTTTTCTTTTTATATTTATATAATTATTAAGTATGAAAAAAATTATTTGTCCAAGTTGTTCAACATTAATTGAAGTTGATGAAAAAGTAGAAGAAGATAAGGTTTGTCCTACATGTGGAATTAAATTTCCAGTTATTGAAGGAGAAAAAGCTTTAGCAAGAAGTTATAAATTATTAAAGAAAAAAGGATTTAGTGCTTACACTCACTTAAAATTTGAAAAATCAAATGAATATTATGAAGAAGCATTAAAAATTAATCCTAATGATTTTGATATTTTAACAAAATACATTTTAAATTTATGTTACTTAAATACTTATTTAGAAGATAATTACGATAAAATTATTCCTCTTTTTGAAGAACATGAAATCGTTTTAAATTCAACAAATACCTATTTATTTTTAGCATTTTTAAAAGATTTTGTTCAAAATGTTTCGGTTTATTTTAATGAACTTGATATTCGTTTAATGAAAGATGGCTCATTTATTAATGAAAAATATGTTTTACCATTTTTAAATGTTTTAAATCATTTAAAAGATGATTTTGCATATTTTGATGAAGTAGTTTCAATGGTTAAACAAGAAGAAAAAGCCCTTTATATTGAAGATAATCCTAATTTTGTTGAAAGATATAATAAATATAAAAACAAAGTTTTAGAAAATTTAACTAAAACCCATAATCTTATTAATAAAGGTGATTTTATTTTTGAAAATGGTGAAGTTAAATATTTAAATACCAATATTAAAAATGGTGAAATAAGTGAAGCAAGTGAAGAAACTATCATCGTTCCAAATAAAGAATTTAAAAAAGAGATAAGAAATCTTTATATTGTTGGAGGAGTTTCAATTCTTCTTGCCTTAATCCTTTTAATTATTGGATTTAGTTTAGAGAACGAAATAGTAAAATATTGCGCAATTATTCCAGCAGCAGTTTTGATAATTTATTTAATTATCTTTGTTAGAAAAATTAATAAAGAATAATTTATAAAATATTCTTTTCTTTAAAAAATTTAATTAAACTCTCAACGGCTTTTGCTCGGTGAGAGTTTTTATTTTTAATTTCTTCACTATAATAAGCGTTTGGATGATCAAATCCATCAATAATAAAAATAGGATCATAACCAAAGCCATTATTTCCTTCACATTCTTTAGCGACTGTTCCATTAACTTTACCTAAAAAAGTAAAGGTTTCTTTTTTAGGAGTAATTAAAGCTAAAGCACAATAAAAAGTTCCTTTCGTTCCACCGATTTCTTTAGCAAGTTTAGGATTTAAAAGTTTATTACCACCATTTTCTATGGCATATCGATGAGTATGAATTCCAGGGAAATGTTCTCCAAGTGCTTCAAATTCGACTCCACTATCGTCAGCTAAAATATAAAGATTAGTTTTATCTTTAAGAGCATTAGCTTTAATTAAGGCGTTTTCAATATATGTTTTTCCATTTTCTTCTGGATCAGAAACAATATTTAAATCTTTTAATAAGTATAATTTAATGTCCAATCCTTCAAACATTTCTTCGTATTCTTTAATTTTTCCTTCGTTATTTGAAGCAAGTAAAATTTCAATCATATTTTTCCCCTATTTATTCCTTAAAAATATTAAATTTATGGTTAAAAAAAGTCAAATTAATTATAATTAATAGTAGTGAATATAGATTTAAGAACAAAAGCTTTATATAAAGAAAAATTCGATAAAATCAAGGATTTAAAAGTTGCTGTTATCGGAATTGGAGGAGTAGGAAGTATTATTCCTCTTTCTTTAGTTAGGAGTGGAGTTAAAACTATTGCTTTAGTTGATAAAGATAAGGTTGAAGAAAGCAATATCAACCGTCAAGAAGCTTATAATTTAGATGATATTAATCAATATAAATGCGATGTTTTAAAAGAAAAACTTAATAAATTAAATAAAGATTTAAATATCAAGATAAAAAATGAACGAATTGATGAAAATTTTGATTTTTCTTTTTTATTAGATAACGACTACATTATCGATTGTATTGATGATATAAAAGCAAAGATTTTATTAATCAAATTTGCCTTAAAAAATAATATAAAAATCATTTCTTCTTTAGGCATGGGAAAAAAGTTTTTTCCTTCAAAAAATGAAATTACTACTTTAAATAAAACATATAACGATCCACTTGCTAAAAAAATAAGATATGAAATTAAAAAAGAAGGTTTAGAATTAAGTGGAGTAAGGGTTTGCTTTTCAAGCGAACAAGTTAAAGAAGATTTTGATAAAAACGTGATAGCATCATCGTTTTTTGTACCAAATAGTGCAGGAATTTTGATTGCTGCGCATGTTTTAAATGATTTTTTAGATATTAAAGAATAAAAGTAGGAGGTTGTTTAACTATGGAATTATTAAATATTGATAAAGTTGCTAAAAAGTTAAATATAAATAGTGAAGATTTAATCCATTATGGTGATTATAAAGCTAAATTAAAACCGACTTTATATGAAAAAATTAAAAATAACGAAGATGCTAAATTAATTTTAGTTACCGCAATTACTCCTACAAAAGCAGGAGAAGGAAAAACTACGACAACTATCGCATTATGTGATGCTTTAAATAAAATTAATCAAAAGTGTTTGCCTCTTTTAAGAGAACCTTCTATGGGTCCAACTTTTGGCCTTAAAGGTGGTGCAACTGGTGGAGGAAAAGCAACTATTGAGCCAACAATGGATATTAACCTCCATTTTACTGGTGATATGCATGCTTTAACTTCATCAATTAATTTAATTAGTGCTGTTATTGATAACTCAATTTATCAAGGAAATCCTTTAAATATCGATAAAGATCGTATTTTATGGAAAAGAGCTTTAGATGTTAATGATCGTGAATTAAGAGAAGTTGAAATAGGTTTAGGCCCTTCAATAAATGGAATAAGAAGAACAGAAAATTTTGTAATTACAGTTGCTAGTGAACTCATGGCAATTTTATGTATTGCTAAAGATGAAGAAGATTTTATCGATCGAGTTAACAACATTTTAGTTGCATATTCTTTAGATAATAAGCCAATCTACCTTAAAGCTTTACATATTGAAAACGCTATTTATCTTTTAATGAAAGAAGCACTTTTACCAAACGTTGTTCAAACCGCCGAAGGAAATCCATGCTTAGTTCATGGTGGTCCTTTTGCTAATATTGCCCATGGTTGTGCATCTTTAATTGGAACAAAATATGCATTAAAACTTGCTCCTATTATTTTAGAAGAAGCAGGTTTTGCAGCTGATTTAGGTGCTGAAAAATTCTTAGATATCAAATGTAGAGAAGGTAATTTAAAACCTTCAACAATAGTTTTAGTTGCAACAATTAGAGCCTTAAAAACCCATGGTGGTCAAGCTTTTGAAGATTTAGCTACAAAAGATTTAAAAGCTTTAGAAGTTGGAAGTGAAAATTTACTTAAACACTATTCAAATTTAAAGAAATTTAATATTCCAATTGTCGTTGCTTTAAATCATTTTGCTACTGACAATGAAGAAGAAATCGCTTTTTTAGAAAATATTTTAAATAAAAATAATATTAAATTCGCTTTCTTAGATGGCTTTATTAAAGGAAGCGAAGGTTCAATTGATTTAGCAAATAAAGTTATGGAATCTTTAGATACAAATTTAAATAAAGATATGACTTTTACATATGATTTTAATGATTCAATTAAAGAAAAAATCGAAAAAATTGCTAAAAATATTTATGGCGCAAAAGATGTTGAATATAGCGAATTAGCTTTAGAAAATATCAAAAAATTAGAGGAAGAAGGAAGAAGAAATTACTATATTTGTATGGCAAAAACACCACAATCTTTAAGTGATGATCCTAAATTAATTAATGTCCCTAAAGATTTCACCTTACACGTAAAAGATGCTTATGTTTCAAATGGGGCTAAGTTTATTGTTGTACTTTGTGGTAATATATTAACGATGCCAGGTTTACCAAAAGAACCAAGAGCTGTAGATTTTAAATAATAATTATGGAAAAACAATCTAATAAGACAATTTTAGTTATTGACGAAGACAAAATTAATCAAGTTCATCTTAGAGGCGCTCTCGGTGAAAGAGGTTTTCATGTTTTTGCTGTTGATAATGCTCAAGAAGGCGTAGATTTTTGTATTAAAAATATTGTTGATTTAGTAGTTTTAGATCTTAATTTACCAGATAGAGATGGCATGAGTGTTATCGAATTTTTACGTAGTTTTAATAATAAAATTTCTATTATTGTTTTAACAAAAAGAAGTAGTATCGATGATAAAGTTTTAGCTTTAGATGCTGGAGCTAACGATTATATGACTAAGCCATATAATTTCTTAGAACTTTTAGCTCGTATTAAAAAAGAATTTAGATATAAAAAAGAAGAAGATGAACACCTTTTAACTAATGGTCCTTTAACAATTGATTATGGTGGAAAGACAGTTTACGTTAACGGAAAACAAGTTCATTTAACAAATTTTGAATATAAGATTCTTTTAATTTTAGCAACAAATATCGGAAGAACTTGTTCATACGAATCTTTAATTGATGCTGTTTGGGGAACAAATGGGCAAGATCAAAATGGTTTAAGAGTCTTTATGGCTGGAATTAGAAAAAAGATTTGTGTTGATGAAGCAAGTAAAAATATCCTTCGTACCTGTGTAGGAATGGGTTATCGAATGGATTATGTTGAATAAAAATGAAATATATAAAAATTTATAAATCAATTATTGGTGAACTTCATTTAATAAGCGATGGTGAATTTTTAAATGAATTATATTTGAAAAAAGAAGATGTAGATTTAGGTAAATTTATTGAAAAAGATTTACTTATTTTTGATGAGGTAACTAGTTGGTTAGATGAGTATTTTAGCGGTAATATCCCTTCTTTTTTACCAAAAATAAAATTAGAAAAAATCTCTTCTTTCCAAAAAGAAGTTTATGATGAACTTATTACTACTCCTTATGGAAAGAGTATAACTTATGGCGAATTAGCTTCTAAAATTGCCTTAAAAAGGGGAATAAAAAGAATGTCTTCTCAAGCAATTGGCGGTGCTTTAAAAAGAAATCCAATTATTTTAATTATTCCTTGTCATCGAGTATTAGCTAAAAACTCACTAGGTGGATTTAATCTAGGACTAGAAAATAAGAAAATATTATTAAAATTAGAGAAAATAATATAAAAAGTGCAATAAAAAACCCCAGATAGATTTCTGGGGATAATTGACATTTTTGAGCAGTACCCAAATCTCTAGACCTATTTTTATACTATCATATTGAACCGAAAAGTAAACGATATTGAACCGGTGACAAATAGTTTGTCTTTTC
>CASGAB010000003.1 GCA_949299395.1 uncultured bacterium
CGATTTAATTATAAATAAGTAAGGCTCTAAATTCTACATTCTCAGGAAAGGAAATGTTCTAAATTTCATTACTCTAAGATGTAAATTTAGAATACAAGAGAAAAATATGAAAAAAAGATTTTTAAATATATTAACTTCTTTATTTGCTATTTCTTTATTAGTTTCTTGTGGAACAACTAATAATGGTGAAAATAATAACAATGGAGATAATAATGGAGGAGAAGTAGAAAATCCAGATAATCCAACTGATCCTGATGAACCAACTGATCCAGAAGAACCTACTAATCCAGAAGAACCTACTAATCCTGTTGATCCTGAATTAAGTGAAAATAAGGTCTTAATTGCTTATTTTACTAGAACCGGGGAAAGCTATAATGGGGATGTAATTACTAAAGGACATGTTGAAATTTTTAGTGAATATATTAATGAATTAATTAATGATTCAACTTTATATAAAATTAACCCTACCGAAGAATATCCTTATTCTTATGAGGAAACAATTGAAAGAGCTAGAGAAGAAAGAAGTAATGATGCTAGACCAACTATTGATGGATTAATTGAATCCATCAATGAATATAAATATATATTTGTAGGCTATCCAATTTGGAATGGTGTTGCTCCTCAAATTATTAAAACTTTCTTAGATAGTTTTGATTTTAGTGAAAAGACAATTATTCCTTTTGCAACTAGTGGATCTTCTTCTATTTCTTCTAGTATTAATGAATTAAGAAATACTTATTCTTCATATAATTTTTTAGATGGATTAAGAATTACAGATTCAAGAATCAATAATGAAAGTAGTGCTAAAGAATAAATAACTACTTGGTTAGATTCTCTTAATTTAGATTTTAATAGTAGTGAAGGAGATAATGATATGATAGAAAATATTGAATATATTTATTTTTATATTAACGATAAAAAAGTAAGTATTACTTTAAATAAAGATAATCTTACTACTTTAGATTTATTATCTTATCTTCCTTTAACTATATCTTTTAGTGATTTTAATAATACTGAAAAGATTGGTTATCTTCCTAATAAATTAAAAGTAGATGATAATAGTAGAGGAAGTGAAGCAAATAAGGGTATGTTAAATTATTATATTCCTTGGGGCAATTTATGTTTCTTTTATAAAGATTATTCTTATAGTAGTTCGTTAGTTAATATTGGAAAATTAACTAACGATAATGATTTATCTTTATTAAGTAATATAAGTGATAATACATCTATAAGAATAGATGTTAAGTAATTATAAAACCTGCATCAAATGTAGGTTTTATCTTATTAATATAGATATATCAAATATTAAGATAATATTAATTTTTAATTAAAATTGAATAAAATTGATTACTCGTAGCATGTTACTTTATGTAACTGGCATAAAGGGTCAGGCACTGAGTTCCTTTTATTAATAAGGTGAGAATTTTTTGCCCAAAAATTCTCACCTTATTAATATTAGTTCGTGGGGAAAATTTAAAATTGCAGTTCAAGCTAGATTTATTAAAAATATTTGCTAATATTTATAAAGTTAAATTAAAGGATAAAAATTATGAAAACTATTAATGTTGTTGCAGCTGCAATTATTCATGATAATAAATTACTTTTAACCGAAAGAGGTTATGGTAATTTTAAAGATAAATGGGAATTTCCTGGTGGAAAAATTGAAGAAAACGAAACCATGGAAGATGCAATTATTAGAGAAATCAAAGAAGAACTTGATGCAAAAATTACTCCAAAAAAATATTTATGCAAAGTTGAATATGATTATGGAAATTTCTATTTAATAATGAATGTTTTTATTTGTTCACTCGATTCAGAAAATCTTAATTTTAAAGAACATGAAGCAGCTAAATGGATCGACTTAAAAAAACTCGATAGCGATGTATCGAGTTTAGATTTATTACCTGCAGATGTTTTGGTTATACCATATTTAAAAGATTACTTAAAAAATAATTAATCATCGGTATCTAAAGTTAAATATTCATAAATATCTTGTCTTACTTCCTCATCTAGAAGAAGTTTAAAATGGACAAGATTTTTATTTGTTTCAGTATCAAAAAAATTTTCTTTCTCAATAATTTTTGCTTCGCCTAAATAATAGAACCCTTCATCTTTAATTAACCTAAGATTTGATTTTTGAACAAAGATTCTTATTTTGCAAGTTCCGTTTTGAGCTAAACTAATTAATTTTTTAATTTCATTTGAATCAAGAGTTAAATTTGATCTTGATGACCAATTTAAAAAGGATGGTGTAATAAATTTATCATGATATTTAATATCGTTTTGTTGTTTAGCATAATTAATAAAAATTGGGATAATTCCTTCTTTTTCTTTAACTCTATATCCATAAATTGTGTTCGTATCGCCTCTATTAAGATTTGCGATTCGTGAAACATCGCCTCTTGAATATTTTTCAAATAAAACAAAGCTATTCGATGAATTATAAATTTCTCTATTTGCTTTATGGGCATAACTTAAATTATCTTTTAGATATTTTATAAAAGTTTGATTATTGCAAATTTCATTAAGATCATTTGTTGGAATTATTCTAGTTTTTGACTCATCAGCAAACATTCCAAATTTCCACTTAATTTTTGTATCAAATGTATGCATTTCTAAAAAGTCTTGAATTCGATCTTTTATGTAATCAGCTTTTTCATCTGGTTTAAGATAATATTGGCCTTTAAAAACAAGATCTTCAATAAGCTCTATATCGCATTTACGTTTTCCGTCAAAACAATATTTAGAAAGATACATTAAGATTGACCTTTCTTTATTGTTAAGCATTTTTTCTGATGAAAAATCAATTTCATTTTTTGAAATCAAAAATTCATAATAAGATTTATAGATTTGGTCATCTAAAAAAACGTTAACAGGAGTAGTTGCATATGTATCTAGCTCGATTAAAGTAGGAATATGATTTAATCTATTTTTTATATCAAGATAAGATGAATAAATTTCTTTTTTACTATTTAATGTTGCATTATTAATGGATTTAAAAATATTTTCCTTAGCAATTTTATCAAATGCTATATTCGATAAACCTGGCATTATTTGTCTTGTAGCTCTAACAGCGTTTCCTTTATTCCAACTATCTTTGTTAAAAGCTTTAACAATATTAAAGTTTTTCTCATAATTTCCAATAAAGTCGAGAACAACAACATAATCTTTATTTTCATATTTTCTTAACCCTCTTCCTAATTGTTGTAAGAAAACAATTGATGATTCAGTTGGTCTTAATAAAATTATTTGATTAACAGAAGGTATATCAACGCCTTCATTTAAAATATCTCTTGAAACAATAAAATCTAATGCGTTTTCATTATCTTCATCTTGTTCAAGTCTATTAATTGCATCTTCTCTAGTCTCAATACTATCAGCACCAGATAAAAATACTGAACGTTTTCCCGCAAGATTTAGTTTTCTTGATATTTCTGCACCAACTTCAACACTATTTGCAAACACTAAACATTTTAATCTATTACCTGAATAGCCGAAGTATTCGCTTTGATATAAGATGTGTTTGATTCTTTCGTCGCTTGTTAAAAGATTAAAATTAGATTTATCATCAATCGGAATATTATTAACACTTAAATCAGTTATACCAAAATATTTAAAAGGTACTAAGAAATCAAGATCAAGAGCTTGCATTAATCTAATTTCATATAAAATATTATGGTCAAAAAGTTCATAAATATTGTAATTATCAGTTCTATCTGGAGTTGCACTCATTCCTAATAAAAATTTAGGCTCAAAATAATTAACGATATCTTGATAATGGTTTTCTCCGACTCTGTGAACCTCATCTATAATGATCATATCAAACTCATTTTTATCAAATTTTAAGAGATTTTCTTTTTTATAAATTGTTGAATATGATGCAAAAATAAAATCAACATTATCAATTTCTTTTTTGGTACCGGAGAAAATAGCCATTTTTTTATTTTCATTATGAAAAACTTTTTCGAAGGTTTCTTTTGCTTGATTAAGGATGGTTTCTCTATGAGTAATAAAAAGAAGCTTATTAACTTTAAAAGGATCAAGTTCTCTACAAGCAAATGCGCTTGCATAAGTTTTACCAGTACCAGTAGCACTAATTAATAATCCCCTTTCACCACCATTACTAATTAATTCATTTAAGTTAAAAATAAATTGTTTTTGCATATCGTTTGGCTTAGGAACAACAAAAACTCTATTTTCTTCATTAGTTTTTCGAATGATTAGTTGAGCTTTATAATCATCCGTATATTTTTCTAAAACTTCCTCAAGTGGAGTGGCTTTATAAAACATATTATTAAATTCTTTAATAACGCTTGAAATTGCTTTATTTTCAATTGTTCCTTTAATTAAAGAATTCCATTCTTTGTTAGAATTAATAGCACTGTCTGTTAAATTAGATGAACCGATAATAACGTTATATTGATCACCTTTTCTAAAAATATAACCTTTTGTATGGAAACCAATCCTGTCTTCTTCTGTTAAATAATACATTTTAGTTTCGATATTTTTACAACCTAAAAGTGTTTTTAAAGCCTTTGGTTCGCTAAAAGATAAATAATTTGTAGTTAAAACTTTACCCTTTACTCCTCGTTTTTCTGCTTCTTGTAAAGCGAGTTTTAGATTTGTTAAACCACCTTCTGTAATAAAAGCAACAGAAAAATAGAATTCATCACATTCATCTAAATATTTAATGATGTCTATAGAAACTTTTCTTTGTTTTTCATAGTCGTTATAAATAAACTCATTTTGAGCATAATTTACGTGATCTGAATATTCTAAAATTTGAGATTCGAAGTCTTTCATATCTAAAAATAATTATAACAGTGAGATTTTTTTTAAAGCTATTAACAAAGATAACTAAAAAAAATGTAATTGTGACAACCTATGAACTTAATTAATTTTTTGAGTGTTTTTAGGTATTCCTATTAAAGAAGTAGTGTGATATAAAATAAATATCTCCTTGTTACAAGAAACTTATAGATTTTGTAGTTTGTTGTGTTTCTTTCATTTTTCGTGGTTTTTCATATTTCAATACAATAAAACCATACCTCCTTTCAAAAATATCTATCATTTAAAAATAATAATAAAATGGTAGATATTTTTATTATTAAGTAAAATATGTATTAGTTATGAATATTGAAAAAAGAATATATCGTTATTTTATTAATGATAACAGCAATAATCCTTTAGTAATTATCTTTCCAGGAGGAGGATTTTCTTTTGTTGCAAGAAAAGGAGAGGGAAGTAGTGTTGCTAAAGAATTTAATAAATATGGATATAACGTTATTATTTATGACTATCTAGTTAAAGATAGTTTCATTAACACAATAACTAGTGTTAATGAATTATTCTTATATTTATTAAGGAATAAAGATAAGAATAATATAAATATTAATAACGGTGTTATTTTAGTAGGATTAAGTGCTGGAGCATATACTCTTCTTTCTTATTTTAAAGATAAGAATAATATATTAATTAATAATAAAAATATTGATACAAAAGGAATCTTATTAGGGTATCCTCTTATTTCTATTAAGAACGATCTTACTCATAAAGGTAGTAAAGATTTTATATTAAAAGGTATTAATAATTATAATGATGATGATAATAATATTAATAGATTATATTCTTTAGAAGAATATTATGATGATATTAATAATATTTTTAATATTATTAATATCCCTATATTTATATATTCTTTTAAAGATGATCCATTAGTTAGTGTTTATAATTCTAGAATATTTAATGAATTATTAACTAAATATAAGTCTAATAAATATAAATATATTGAATATGAAGGGAGCTATCATGGAGTAGGAAGTGCTTTTAATACTCCAGCTCAAGATCGGATTAAAGAAGCTATAGATTTTTTAAATGATTAAATAATTAATTAAATATATGCATATAGATATTCTCTTTCTGCATATTTTTTTATTTTTTATGCAGAAAGAACTATATAGAGATAGAAATAAGGGTTAATTTAATTTAAAATCATATAAGTTATGAATATTGGTGTTATTTTAGCAACAGAAAAAGAATATTCTTCATTTAAGAAAGAATTTAATATAAAAGAAGAAAATAAAATTAACGATTTTCCCTTTGAAATCGTTAATTTTAATTATTTAAATCATAGTGTATATGTATTAAATAGTGATATTGGTTTAATTAATGCTAGTAGTAGCGCTCAATATTTAATAGATAAATATAATATAGATTTAATTTTAAATATCGGAGCATGTGGAGGATTAACTAGTGATACTCCTAAAAACACAATATTACTCGTTAAAAATGCTTTATATTATGATTTTGATCTTTCTTTAATTGATGGGGTAAAACCTGCTCAATATCCAGGTTTTAAAGATGAATTTATTCCTTTAAGTAGAAAATATATTGATCTATTAAGTGAAAAATTAAATCTAAATACTATTAACTGTGCAAGTGGTGATAAATTTATTGCTGATAAAACTTTAATTAATCATTTAGTAAATGATTTTAAATGTGAAATCTGCGATATGGAAGTAGTAGCCGAAACTTTAATAGCTATTAAAAATAAAATTGATATTATTTCAATTAAAATTGTTAGTGATAATGTTGATGCAAATGAATATGAAGAAAATGCTCTTTCATCAAATGAAAAATTAATGAAAGAAGCTAGAAAAATCTTTGAATTAATTCGATAATTTTATATATAAATAAATACTTAAAAAGTACTAGTTATTTACTTATTAAGTCTTTTTAATAGATAATCATTCGCTTCTTTTAGAGTTTCTTTATCTAAATCATAGGTAATCTTTTTTATTGCCTCATCAAATGGTCGCCATTCAAAAGATTTGACTTCATCATCATGATTATCGACTGGAAAAAGGATGTTTTCTTTAGATTCAGCAACAAAAAAGACAACATCTTTAATAATTCCTTCAAAAGGAGAATAAGTTATAATTTTTCTAAAATTAGTATCAATATTAACTTCAAGTGAAGTTTCTTCCTTTATTTCTCTAGTTGCAGTTTCTAGCTCTGTTTCATCATCTTCAACATGCCCTTTACATAAAGAAATATGACCAAAACCCATATGTAAAAGTAGATAATAAATCTCATTATCAACTATTTTATAGATTACGGCACCGCAACTTTTCTCTTTTTTCATAAAAATTACCTATTTATTCAACATTTTTGTTTGATTTCTTTAAAAATTTATTTTATTATAACGATATCATTTTAACCGAATGATGCCTTATTAGGCATCTATTTTTTTTGAAGGGGGAGTTAAATGATTGACGTAAATTTAATTAAAGATAAAGTGAAGGCGAAATTAAGCGAAATTTCATATGACCTTTATTCAATTAAATCGTATAACGAAAGAGGTGGAAGTATCTTAGAAATCGTTGTTGATCGAGATGAAAATATCGATCTAGATGATATTGTTGAAGTTTCTAATACCTTATCAAGTTTACTAGATGAACTTATAATTGATGATACACCTTATACACTTGATGTTTCTTCTCTAGGCGCTGAAAAACCTATTGCCTTAGAAAAGCTTGATAAATATCAAGGAAAATACGTTAATGTCCATTTATCTCATCCATTTAAAGGTGAAAATACATTAGAAGGAGATTTAAAGGAAGTAAATGATGAGTTCGTAGTTCTTGCCTTTAAAGTAAAAACTCGAACAGTCGAAGCAAAAGTTAATCGAAAAGATATTGATAGAGCTAGATTAGCAATTAAATTTTAGGAGAAAAGTATGAACAAGAAAGCATTTTTAGAAGCAGTTACAGAATTAGGAAATCAAAAAAGACTTTCCAAAGAAATTATTAAAAAAGCTATTGAAGACGCATTTCAACTTTCTTTAAATAAGAAGTTTGAAGATGAATATAAAATCGATTTAAGAGGAGCAAAAGCTAAAAAGGTTGATAAAACAAAAGGCGAAGAAAAACTTGAAGCTGCTCATATTAGAGTCGAAGTTGATTTAGATAAAGCAAAAATTAATATTTTCCATGAATTTAATGTTTTAAATGATGAAGATATTACTGATGACTTTATTGAAATTTCAGTAGAAGAAGCACAAAAAAGAAATCCAAAATTAAAAGTTGGAGATGTTTATAGTGAAGAAATCGATTTTGATACATTAACTAAAAAAGATGTTGATAGATTTATTTCTAACTTCAAACAATCCATTTCTAAAGCAGAAAAAGACGCATTATTAGAAGAGTTTGCTGATAAAATCGGAACGATTGTTACTGGTATTGTTGAAAAATTCGATAATACTTCATGTTTAGTTAATTTAGATGGAACAACAGTTGTTTTATATAAAAAGAATTTAATTGGTGATGAAAGATTTAAAACTGGCGATACTATCAAAGTTTATGTCCAAGGCATCAATAGAGATGATAAAAAAGCAGCTGTTATTCAAGTTTCAAGAAGCTGCCCAGAATTCTTACATAAGATTTTTGAAAACGAAGTTAACGAAATCGTTGATGGAACAGTTTTAATTAAAGATATCGCTAGAATGAGTGGTGTTAGAAGTAAAGTTGTTGTTTATTCAACTGATCCAAACGTTGATGCAAGTGGTGCTTGTATTGGTAAAAACGGCGAAAGAATTCAAAGAATTGTTGCTCAATTAGGTTCTGGCCGTGATCAAAAAGAAAAAATCGATGTTATTTTATATCACAAAAATTTAGGTGTTTACTTAGCAGAAATCTTAAAACCAGGTGAAGTTTTAGGTATTAACTTCGATTTAGAAAATAAGAGTGCAACTGTTATTTGTAAAAACGACACAATGAAAATTGCAGTTGGTACAAAAGGAAGTAACGTTATCTTAGCTAAACGCTTAACAGGTTTAGAAGTTATCAAAATTATTAATGATAGCGAAATGGAAGAAAACGGAATCACTTCATATAAACCAATTGAAGAATATATTGAAGAAGATAAAGCTCAAGAAGCTGAAGAAGCAAGAAAAAGATTTAGAGAACAAAGTATTCTTAAATCTGGTGCTAGAAAAGCTGAAACTCAAAAAGTTGAAGATGATGCTATCTTAGATGAAAAATTCGGTATCGATGATGATTCTATCGATATGGTCGAAGAAGTTGAAACGCCAGTTGTTGAAGAAACAGTTGAAGAAGCTCCAAAAGCTACTAAAGAAGTTAAAGAAGAAACTCCAGTTACAGTTACTGAGCCAGTTAAAGAAGAAGTTAAAGTTGAAGAAGTTAAAGAAGTTAAAACTACTACAACACTTGAATCTTTAGAAAAATCTTTAGAAGAAGAAAAGAAAACAAAAACTGAAAATAAGAGTAAAAAATCTTCTAAAAAGAAAGAAGAAGTTAAAAAAGAAGAAACTGAAGAAGTTAAAAAACCATTCAAAAAGATGGATATTTATACTGCTGAAGAACTTCAAGAATTCGAAGAAGAAGAAAATGACGACTATTATGATGAAGACGAAGAAGATTGGTCTGAATATGATAGTGATGATTATTACGAGGAATAAAATAAATGAAAAAAATACCATTACGCCGCTGTTTAGTTACTAATGAATCTTTTCCAAAAGAGGAACTTTTTAGAATTGTTCGTACTCCAAATGGAGAAGTTATTTTAGATACAACTTATAAAGCTAATGGTAGAGGAGCTTATGTTAAAAAGGATGAAGAAATTATCCTTAAAGCAAAAGCAAAAAAAGTTTTAGATAGAGCACTCGAAGTAAAAGTACCTGAAGAAGTTTATGAAAGAATGCTCAACTATTTAAAAATGAAATAAAAAGAAGAAGGAGGCGAAAAGATATGGATAAAAAGAACAATAAAAAGGTAAATAGAGAGACTAATATTCCAGCATCTAATCAAAATAAAAACAAAAACATGAACAAAGTTCATGACCAAGTTTTTGTTTTTACTAAATCTTTAACTGTTGGAGAATTAGCAAAAGAATTAAATGTTAATGCCTCTGATATTATTAAAAAATTATTCTTGCAAAAGAAAATTGTTACCATTAATAACTATTTAGATGATGATACAATCGGTGAAATTTGTTTAGAGTTTGGTTTTGACTTTAAAAAAGAAGAAATTATCGATGAAGAAGATTTTGAAAAGATTCAAATCGATGATAAACCTGAAGATTTAAAAGAGAGACCAGCTGTTGTTACCGTTATGGGTCACGTTGACCATGGTAAAACAACTTTAATCGATGCAATTAGAAATTCAAATATTGCTGCTAGTGAATATGGCGGAATTTCTCAAGAAATTGGTGCCTATCAAAAAGTAGTTAATGGTAAAAAGATTACCTTCATCGATACTCCTGGACACGAAGCTTTCTCAGCTATGAGAAGTAGAGGTGCATCCGTTACTGATATTGTTATTTTAGTTGTTGCTGCTGATGATGGAGTTATGCCTCAAACATTAGAAGCAATCGATCACGCTAAAGCTGCAAATGTTCCAATTATTGTTGCAGTTAATAAAATGGATGTTCCTGGAGCAAATAGTGAAAAAGTTATTAATGAACTTATTCAACATGAAGTTGTCGCTGAAAAATATGGTGGTGACGTCATGGTTTGTGAAATTTCTGCAAAGAAAAAAGAAGGTATTGAAGAATTATTAGAAACTGTTTTAGTTGAAGCAGAAATGCTTGAACTTAAAGCAAATCCTGATAGATATGCTATTGGTACAGTTTTAGAAGCTGAACTTGATAAAGGTGAAGGACCTAAAGCCACACTTTTAGTTCAAAATGGTACATTACTTTCTTCAGATTATGTCGTTGTTGGTTCTACCTATGGCAAAGTTAGAAGAATGACTAATGAACATAAACAAGTTTTAAAAGAAGCAACACCATCAACTCCAGTTAGTGTTATCGGACTTAACGAAGTTCCTTTAGCTGGAGATCACTTCATGGCTTTCCCTACCGAAAAACAAGCAAAAGATATTGCTGAAAAGAGAAAGCTAAAGAAAATTAATGAAGAAAGAGCTCAAAGTGGTGGAGTTACATCTTTAGAAAGCTTATATGAAAAAATTAATGAAGGTCAAATGACTAACATTAATATTATTGTTAAAGCTGATACAACAGGTAGTGCTGAAGCAGTTAAAGCTTCTTTAGAAAAATTAAATAACGATCAAGTTAAGATTAATGTTATTAGAAGTGCAGCTGGAGCAATCACAGAAAGTGATGTTTTACTTGCTAGTGCTTCAGGAGCTATTATTTATGGCTTTAATGTTAGACCATCTGCTTTAGTTAGAAAAAAAGCTGAAGAAGAAAAGATTGAAATTAGAACTCAAAAAATTATCTATGCTTTAATTGAAGAAGTTGAAGGTGCAATTAAAGGTAAGATGAAAAAAGAAACCGTTGAAAATATTCTTGGTCAAGCTGAAGTTAGAAACGTCTTTAAAGTTTCTAAGGTCGGTGAAATTGCAGGATGTATGGTTACAGATGGAATTATTAAAAATACTGCATTAGTCCATATTTTAAGAAATGGCGTTGTTGTTTATGACGGAGAAATTGATTCTCTTAAACGTTTTAAGGATGACGCTAAAGAAGTTAAAGAAGGCTTTGAATGTGGTATTAAGATTAAGAATTTCAACGATATTCATGAAGGCGATATTATTGAAGCCTTTGAAATGGTTGAAGTTGATTAGTTAGTTAATTTATATTTTAAAGATTTATAAGATATGGGAAGTAATTCAAAAGAACGTTTAGCAGCAGAAATAAGTAAAGATATTAAAGAGATTGTTCAATTTGATATGCAAAATGAATCAATCGGATTTTTAACAATCACTGAAGTTGTTGTTTCTAGTGATCATAGTTATGCTAAAGTTTATGTATCATTTTTTAATAATCCTGAAAAAAATCTTGCTAAACTTAATCACTCTAAAGGATTTGTTAGATCTAAACTTGCTAAAAGATTAAAAACTAGAAGAGTTCCAGAAATAGAATTTGTTTTAGATGATTCATTTTTTAAGTTTCAAAAACTTGATGAAGCATTATCTAAAGAAGAAGAGGATTTAGAAAAGATAAAAAAATAGTTAAACCAATTTATTTTTATTGGTTTAACTATTTAATTAAGTTATTCTCTTTAAATATTTTAGAAATATATACTGGATTAATAGAGATAGAAATTAGGTACTTGTTACCTAATTTTTCTTTATTTAAAGGGATATATTTAATATTTTTAATTATTTTTTTATTAACATCTAAATAGAAGGAAATAGGATTAAATTTATCATAGATTTTTAAATATAAATCATAGATTATTAACTCTAAATATTTTAAATAGGAAGAAGTAAAATTAACGAGTGTTACCACAAATTTTCTATCATTTTTAGTTAAATTAATAACTCCAATAAGAGTATTTTCATGATAATAATGTAGATGAATATTATTTGAAGAAGGAATCTTTTTACTTTTTAAAAAATTCATTTCTAAAATTAAAGATTCTAAATCAGTGACGTGTTTAAAATAATACGATGTATTTTCTACTTTAAACTCAAAATGATCAAAGAAAATGTCTAATTTTTCTTTATTATTTAACATCGTTAAGAAGTTATCTTTAGCACTTGGGAATTTTTTATAAATATCTTTTAAAACGTTTTTAATATCTTCTCTTTTGGTATGTTTATCATTAGGACAAGAAGAAGTAAAAACTGGAATATTTTCTTCTTTTATTAATCTTTCAATTGTTTTTTCTTCAACATAAATAAATGGTCTAATAAACGTAATTTTTTCATTTGTTAAAAACATTTTTGGAGCAAAAGTAGCGATTCTTCCACCATATATTTCATTTAAAAATAAGGTTTCAATCGCATCATCTTTATGATGGGCAAAAGAAACATAGGTGCAATTAAGTTCATGAGCAACTTTATTAATAATTGCTTTTTTCATTTTTGAACAAATTGAACAAGGAAGATGAGTTAAATGTTGTTTTTCTTTTTGTATTGAAAGAATTTCATAAACTTGTTTAGCATCCTTAATATAAAGATTATAACCTAAAGAAGAAACATAATTTTTAAGTTCATTAAAATCACTATTAGGAAAACCTAAATCGATAACCATCGGATGAATTTCAAATTTTGTTTTACTATATTTTTTATATAAATCTAAACAATATAAAAGAGCCATGGAGTCTTTTCCTCCACTAACTCCAATACAAATTGAAGTATCCTCTTTAAATAGGTTAAATTCTTGATCAGCTCTTTTAATTGAAGCTAATATAATTCTTAAGGCTTTCATCGACTTAAAAATAATAAATTATTTTTATATATAAAGCAAAAATTTGTTATATTTTAGCCTTAAAAGTAGTAAAATTTTAACCATGGATGTTATTTATTTAAAGAATTTTGATGAAGTAAATGAAGTAGCTAAATTATCACTTGTTTTAGGTAATTTTGATGGTGTTCATATTGGACATACTCAACTTATAAATTATGCCAGAACAAATACAAACGGTAATTTAGGTATTTTAACATTTGATAAACCTTTAAAAACTGTTGAAGGATGTTTAACAACTATCGATACTCGTTTAGAATTATTTAAAAATTTAGGTGTTGATTATGTTTTTATTATTAAAACAGATGATAATTTTAAACATATGCCATATATAAAGTTTGTTGATTTTGTCTTAAAAAAACTTAATCCAGTTAAGATTTTCTGTGGTCCAGATTTTAAATATGGTTATAACGCTCAAGGTGATGTTTATTATTTAAAAGAAAGGTTTAATGAAGTTTATATTTTAAATTATGTTAATGATCATAATGGAAATAAAATTTCTTCATATTCAATTAGAAAATTAATTAAAGATGGTGAACTTTATGAAGCAAATAGATGGCTTGGTAGAGTTTATTCAATAAAAGGAGTTGTTACAAAAGGAAAAGGGAACGGTTTAAGTTTTGGCTTTCCTACAGCAAACTTAACTTTAGAAGATAATTATATTGTCCCTAAAGAAGGAGTTTATGTAACAATGACTACATTAAATGGTAAAAAAATGAGATCTATCACTAACATTGGAAAAAATCCTACCCTTGGTGATGGTAATAAATTAACGATTGAAACTTATATTTTTGATTTCCAAGATGAATTATATGGAAAAGAACTCGAAGTTTCTTTTTATCATCGTTTAAGAGATGAAATTAAATTTGCTTCAATAAAAGAACTAGTTGAACAACTTGAAAAAGATTTAGATGATGCGATTTATTATTTTGATTATGGCAAAAACTTTTAATTAAAATATATAAAAAAATATTGATTTTTATCGTATTATTCTATATATTATTTAAGACTTTTATCTTTGGATAAGGAATCTCCAACCTCATCTATTGATATTAGCTAATTAATTTAATAAAGGAGAAAGAAAATGGCTGTTAGTAAACAAACAAAAGCTGAATTAATTAAAAAATTCGGTAAAAACGACAAAGACACAGGTAGTGTTGAAGTCCAAGTTGCTATTTTAACTGCTTCAATTAAACATTTAACTGAACACTTAAAAAATAACGATAAGGACCATGTCGCTAGAAGAAGTTTATTAGTATTAGTTGGTAAAAGAAAATCTTTATTATCTTATTTAGAAAAACAAGATAGAGATGCTTATATCAAATTAATTGCTGAACTCGGATTACGTAAATAGTAATTAAAAAAAAGAATATAAAAGGACCTAGATGGTCCTTTTATATTTTATAATAATAAGTATGAATATTTGTTATAATTTTAAATAGTATTTATGGATTTAAAAACAATATCTTATTCATTAAGAAATTATAAAAAACAATTAATTTTTGGCCCAATATTTAAAACTATTGAGGTTATTTTTGAGCTTTTTATACCTCTTTTAATGAAAGAGATTATTGATGTCGGTATTGAAAAAGGAAATAGTGGCGATTTTTCTTATATTATTTATTTAGGCTTAACTATTTTAGGACTAGTTATTTTTGGCTTTTTTTCAACAATGACCTGCCAATATTTTGCTAGTATTTGTTCTCAAGGTTTTGGAACAGATTTAAGAAATAGAATCTATCGAAAGGTTGATGAATTATCTTTAAAAGAACTTGAAATAGTTGGTAAAGGTAATTTATTAACGATGTTAAGTAATGATACTTCTCGTCTTCAACTAGGAGTAGCTTATTTAATTCGTCTTGCAATAAGAGCCCCTTTACTTGTAGTTGGTTCTTTAATAATGTGTATTTTTGTTTCAACTAATGCATTTATTGTTTTTTTAGTTGCAGTCTTAATTATTTCGATATTTATCACAATTATTTTTATTTTATCATCGAAACAAATCTTAAAGGTTCAAAAAAGAGTTGATAAAATTGTTACTGTTTCTAACGATAATTTAGCTGGAACTCGAGTTATTAGAGCATTTAATAAAGAAGAAGATGAAGTTAATAATTTTAAAAAGATTAATGAAGAATATTATAAAGAATCAAAAAGAAATGCTTTTTTAAATGCTCTTGTTAATCCTCTTACTTATTTAATTATTAATGGTGCAGCAGTAGTAATTGTTTTATTTGCTAAAAATTATATTAATTTACCAGAAGAAATGAGTAGTGGAGATTTACTTGCTTTAATTCAATATTTAAATCAAATAATGACTGCATTACTTGTTGTTTTTAATCTAGTCATAGTTTTTACAAAAGCCTTAGCTTCAAGAAAAAGAGTTAATGAATTTTTAACTAAAGAAAGTTCGATTAAAAGCGGTGAAATTACTCTTGATGAATTTAAAGTTGGTTCTCCATTAATTACTTTTAAAAACGTTTATTTTAGATATGAAGATGGTGATAACTATGTTATTAAAGATGTTTCTTTTAATATCAATAAAGGTGAAACTATAGGAATTATCGGTGGAACTGGTAGTGGGAAAACAACCTTAATTAAATTAATTGAAAGATTTTTTGATGCTAGTGAAGGTGAGATTCTTTTTAATAATAAAAATATTAAAAATTACGATACAGATTATTTAACTTCACTCATTTCTTTAGTTTCTCAAAAGGTTTCTATTTTTAGCGGAAGCGTTAAAGAAAATTTAACAATGGGAAATGATAATATTGATGAAAATTCGATAAATAAGGCATTAATTGATGCCGATGCATATAGTTTTGTTTCTAAATACGAGGATAAACTTGATCATAATTTTGTTGAAGCTGGTAAAAATCTTTCTGGTGGACAAAAGCAAAGAATTTCAATTGCTAGAGCTTTATTAAAAAAAGGTGAAGTATTAATTTTAGATGATTCAACTAGTGCATTAGATTTTCTAACTGATAAAAAAGTTAGAAATAATATCAAAAATATCGAAGATTTAACGACAATTATCGTTTCTCAAAGAGCAACATCTTTAGCAGATTGTGACAAGATTATTGTTATGTATCATGGTGGAGTAGAAGCGGTTGGAACTCATGAAGAATTATTAAATACTTCTCGAGTTTATAAAGAAATTTATACATCACAGGTGAAAAATTATGAGTAATATGGAGTTTTTGTATAAATATCTTAAAAAAGAGATGATCTCAATAATTCTATGTTTATTGATGGCAATAATCATTGTTTTTTCACTTACTTTTATTCCTTATTTTATTGGTGATAGTGTTGATATTATTAGCGAAGCTTTATTAAATAATGGCCAAATAGAATGGAATGACTTTTATCAAAATATCTGTATAATTTTATCTTTAATTTGTGTATTAGTAGTTTTTCAGTTGATTTTTGATACTTTATTAGGCTTCTTTGTAGAACGAATTACCGTTAGAGTTAGAGTCGATACATTCGAAAAATTAAGTAAAGTTTCAATTAAATATATCGATGAACAATCAAAAGGCGATTTAATTAGTCGAATTATTAATGATGTCGATAATTTAAATACCGGTTTAATTAGTGGTTTTAGACAATTCTTCACTGGAGTTATGCAAATTATTGCAACAATTTCGATAATGTTTTATTTAAATTGGATTTTAGCCCTTGTTGTTATTGTTTTAACTCCATTTAGTTTCCTTTTATCGTATGTAATTGCTAAAAAAAGCGCTAAATATTATAAAAAATGCAATGAATATATCGGTGAAGGTAGTGGCATTTTCCTTGAATACCTAAATAATATTGAAACCATTAAATCCTTTAACTATGGTGAAAAATCCTTTGAAAAATATAAAGTTACTAATGAAAATCTTTATAAAGTTGGACAAAAAGCTCAATTTGTTTCTTCTTTAGTAAATCCAGCTTCAAGATTAATTAATAATTGTATTTATGCTTTTGTTGGAACTTTAGGCGCTTTACTTTGTGTTTTTACCTTTAAAAACGGTGGTATATTCTTAGGAACAACAATGAGTGTTGGCATGGTCACAACCTTCTTACAATATTCAATTCAATATGCTAAGCCATTTGATGGAATTACTTCATGTTTAAGCGAACTTCAAAATGCATTTTCTTCGATAAATAGGCTTAAAAACGTATATTTAACTGAAAATGATATTGATAATGGAACTAATAAAATTAAAGGAAAAATCAATGATATTTCTTTTGAAAATATTAATTTTGGATATGTTGAAGGACAACAAGTTATTAAGAATTTTTCTTTAGATGTACCATATGGTAAAAAGATTGCAATTGTTGGTCCAACGGGTTGTGGCAAAACAACTTTGATTAATCTTTTATTACGTTTTTATGATCCTCAAACTGGTTCAATAAATTTAAATAATGAAAGTAATTTGACTATTTCTAAAAAAGAAATTAGATCTCATTTTGGAATGGTTTTACAAGATACTTGGATTTTTAATGGAACAGTTTTTGAAAATATTGCTTATGGTAAAAAAGATGCAACTTTAGAAGAAGTAAAAGAAGCATGCGTTAAAGCAAATTGTCTCGATTTTATCGAAAGATTAGGTAAAGGATTTGATACAAAAATTGCTGATGATTCTGGTTTAAGTGCAGGCCAAAAACAACTTATTTGTATTGCTAGAGTAATGTTACTTATGCCTGATATTATGATTTTAGATGAAGCTACTTCAAATATTGATACTCGTACTGAAATGAAAATTACTGAAGCATTTAAGAATTTAACCGAAGGAAAAACCGCCTTTGTTATTGCTCATAGACTTTCAACCATCGTTAATAGTGATTTAATTTTAGTCTTAAAAGATGGTGAAATTATTGAATTTGGAAATCATAAAGAATTAATCGATAAAAAAGGTTTCTATTACGAACTTTATAACGCTCAATTCTCCTCTTAGGAATATTCGATAAACATCATATTTTCTAATTCTATTTTTATTAAAAAATAGAGTTTTAAACTAGGTTTTAATAATGTTATAATCATAACGTTTAATATTTGAGGAAAAAATTAGAAATGAAACGTGTTTTTGAAAAAGAGTTCTTCGGTAAAAAGTTAGTTGTAGAAACCGGAGAGATAGCAAAACAAGCAGATGGTGCTGTTTTTGTTAGATTAAATGATACTGTTGTTTTATCAACAGCATGCTGTAGTGACGAACCAAAAGAAGGAGATTTCTTCCCTTTAACAGTCACATACGAAGAAAAACAATATGCAATTGGTAGAATTCCAGGCGGATTCTTAAGAAGAGAAGGAAGACCTGGTGAACATGCTACTTTAACTGCAAGATTAATCGATCGTCCAATTCGTCCAATGTTTAGCGATGGATTTAGAAATGAAGTTCAAATTATTAATACTGTTATGTCAGTTGATTTAGATTCAACTCCAGAAATGACAGCTATGTTTGGTTCTTCATTAGCTCTTGGAATTTCAGATATTCCATTTGATGGTCCAATTGCTGGTGTTTATGTTGGTAGAGTTAATGGACAATTAATAATTGATCCAACAGTTAAAGAAAGAGAAGTTTCAGACCTTAACTTAGCAGTTGCTGGTACAAAAGAAGCAATCAACATGGTTGAAGCAGGCGCTAATGAATTAAGTGAAGATGAAATGCTTGATGCAATTATGTTTGGTCATGAAGCAATCAAACAACTTTGTGAATTCCAAGAAGAAATCATTAGAGAAGTTGGAAAACAAAAAAGAGAAATTGAACTTTATACTCCAGATCAATCAATCGTTGATGATATCTATGGAAGAATTTATGATCGTATGATCAAAGCAATTTCTATTTTTGATAAATTAGAAAGACAAAATGCAATTGATGCTTTAAAAAACGAAATCTTAGATGATTATGATAATCATGAATACAAAAAAGAAAAAGAACATAAAGCAGCAATGTTAATGGTCAATGATATTTTAGAAGGTATGGTCGCTAACGAAGTTAGAAGATTAATTACTGAAGAAAAAATTAGACCAGATGGTAGAAAAATCGATGAAATTCGTCCTTTAGATGCTCAAGTTGATTTATTACCAAGAGTCCATGGCTCTGCAATGTTTACAAGAGGTCAAACTCAAGTTATTTCTACTTGTACATTAGGCATTAAAGAAGATGAACAAATCTTAGAAAGCTTGTCTCCAGAAGATAGCAAAAGATGGATGCATCACTATAATTTCCCACCATTCTCAGTTGGTGAAATCGGTAGAACTGGTACTCCAGGAAGAAGAGAAATTGGTCATGGTGCTTTAGGTGAAAGAGCATTATCATACGTTTTACCAAGTGAAGAAGAATTCCCATATACAATTAGATGTGTTGCTGAAGTTTGTGAATCTAATGGTTCATCATCACAAGCATCAATTTGTGCATCATGTATGGCTTTAATGGCTGCTGGCGTTCCAATTAAAAGAATGGTTAGTGGTATTGCAATGGGCTTAATTACTTCTGGTCCATTAGATGGTAACCACCCATATACAATACTTACAGATATTCAAGGTTTAGAAGATCACTTCGGTGATATGGACTTTAAAGTTGCTGGTACCGAAAAAGGTGTCACTGCTTTACAAATGGATATCAAAATTAAAGGTGTTACAAGAGAAATCTTACATGACGCTTTAATGCAAGCTCATAAAGCAAGAGCAGAAATTAGAGAAGTTATGGCAAGAGCTATTTCTGAACCAAGAAAAGAATTATCTAAATATGCACCTAAATTCGTTACATTCTTTATCGATAAAGACAAAATTAGAGAAGTTATCGGTACAGGCGGTAAAGTTATTAACGAAATTATTGAACAATGTAATCAAGTTAAAATTGATATTACTGATGATGGTAAAGTCTCAATTTATCACACAGATGCTGAACAATTATTAAAAGCAAAAGAAATTATCCTTAATATCGCAAGAGTAGTAGAAATTGGCGAAGAATTCGTTGGAACTGTTACTCGTGTTGAAGATTTCGGTGCTTTCGTTTCACTTTATGGTGATAAAGAAGGTTTATGCCACGTCTCAAAATTAGCTAATGGCTATGTTAAGAGCGCTCATGATGTTGTTAGAGTTGGTGAAACTTTAAAAGTTAAAGTCATTGGTGTTGATGAAAAGGGTAAAATCTCTGTTTCTCATAAAGAATTTGCTCCAAAAGTAGAAGGAGATAATTCTATAAATGGCGGAGATAAAAAGAAAAAAGGTTTCTTTAGAAAATAATTATTTTAAAAATTATTGATTATGCTACATTTAATAGTTTCAGATATTCATGGAGCTAAATCATCAGCAGAAAAAATTGTTTTATTAGATAATAAGTACAATTTTAGTAATATTTTAGTATTAGGAGATGTCAACTATAACGGAGCTAGAAACGTTCCACCGGTTGATTATTCTCCTATTGATGTTACTAAAATTTTAAAATCGATCGTTTCTAAATGTATTTTTGTTAGAGGAAACTGCGATTCAAGAGTTGATGAATTTGTTTTAGAAAAAGAATTTTATGATCTTAAAAAAATGAAAATTAATGGTCATAATTTTGTTTTAACCCATGGTGATTTATTTAATAAAGGCAATTATAAAATTAAGAAAAATACAATATTTTTATATGGTCACACCCATATTTATGAATTAACAAAACTAGATAATAATCGTTTTGTTTTTAATCCTGGTTCAATTTCACTACCAAAAAATAACAATCCTCGCACTTATTTAATTTTTGATGATGAAAAAGAAACATTTTCTTTATATAATATAGATGACGTTTTAGTTGATACATTATCAATGAAATAGCTCATAATTTATTTAAAAATAAAGGAGTTTTAATGGACAAAATTAAGATTTTGGCTTTAGGCGGATTAGATGAAGATGGTAAAGATCTTTATGTAATCGAGATCAATAAAGATATTTTTGTTGTTGGGGGAGGATTTAAATATCCTTCAAAAACTACACCTGGAATCGATTTTATTATCGCTGATTTTTCATATTTAGTTGAAAATAAAGACCGCGTTAAAGCTTTTATTCTTCCTAAAGGAAAGAAAAATAATTATGGCGCAATCCCATATATTTATAAAGAAGTTCAAGCCCCAATTTATTGTACTGCCCTTACAAAACTCTTTTTAGAAAACTTTTCTAAAGAATATTTACAAGAAAATGATTATGAATTCCATACAATTGAACTTCCTGCAACTTTAGAAATTGCAGGGCACAAGTTCCAATTTTTCTCAACCTGTGCTTCAGTTCCTTCAACATTTGGTTTTGCAATTAAAACAAATTTAGGAAATATCGTATATTCTGGTGATTTTATCGTTGAATATTCTAATGAAGCATCCTTTAGATTAGATTTAAATACATTAGGTAAAATTGCAGAAAATCCTACTTTAATTTTATTAAGTGAATCAGTTAATTCTCTTAAAAAAGGATATTGTTCACCAAATCATCGATTATATCCTCGTTTAGTTAATTATTTACATAATGCTGAAGGAAGAGTATTTATCGCTGCAAATAGCGATAATTTATATCATATCGATGAAATTTTTAAAGCTTGTAATGAATGTCATCGTAAGATTTATCTTTATGATGAAACTTCAGCGGAACTTTTTAAACTTCAAAAGATTAAAGATTTAAATCGTTATCCATCTAAAGACATTGTTTCTAAAGATGATGTTTTAAGAGTAAAAGATTCTTCACTTGTTATTTTAATGAGTGATGAAAGTGAAAAAATATACGATAAAGTCTCACTTTTAGCTAATAATGAAAACGATGATAAGATTATTTCTTTAAAAGAAAGTGATACTTTCTATTTAGCAGCAATTCCTTCAGATAATAATGAAATTATTGCTACTGAAACAATTGATGAATTATATAAAAGTGGATGTCATGTCCATTATGAAACTAAGTCAACTTTAAATAAAATGCATGCTTATGAAGAAGATTTAAAGATGCTTATTTCACTTTTAAAACCAAAATATTATTTTCCAATTGAAGGATATTATGTTTCTCTTTTAGCAAATGCAAAACTTGCTTTTGATATGGGAATTGGTTTATCACATTCTTCTATTTTCCTTCTTGATAATGGTCAAACATTAGTTTTTGAAACTGATAAAACTCCATCATTAGATTTTAATTATGATAATAAAATTATGATTGGAGATGTTATGATCGATGGAATTGGAGTAGGGGATGTTGTTAATGAAATTATTTCTGATCGAAATAGATTAGGCGAAGATGGAGTAGTTGTTTTAGGTTGTGCAATCTCAAAAAGCGAAAGAGATATTTTAGCAGGACCAGATATTCAAATGAGAGGATTCTTATTTTTAAAAGATAAAGATGCTGATCAAATGTTAAAAGATATTCAAAATATCTTTGTTTTAAATGTTAAAGAACGGCTTAAAGAAACAACTAATTTTGATGTTAATGAACTTGAAGATCGAATTGTTAGTATTATTAGAAAAATGCTTTTAAAAGATAATAATCGAAATCCAGTTGTTAAACCTAATATTGTTATTATTGAATAGAATTATAAATTTAATAAAAATAAGTAAAATTCCATCATAAACGATGGAATTTTTTTAATATTATAATTATAATATTAACTATGATTAATAAAGAAAAAGTTAATAAAATTAGTAACGAAACTGCTAAAAGTAGTATCGGTGTTTTTATATGTTTATTTGCAATATTTTTATCGCTTAATTTAGCTCCTGTTTCAAAATGGGATATTTTTATTTATATAGCAAGATCAATCAATTGGATTATTTCATTTTTTGTAGGTGGAATATTTTCTTATATCATCTACTTTTTACTCTTTTTATTTGGTTTAAGCTTAATAATTTATCATCCTTTAAAAAAGAAAATAAGATTAGGACTTTTTATTAGTGGAGTTATTTTATTTTCGCTTGGTGGAATGATGCTTTTAAGTAATGGTATTAATTTATCGTTTTTAGAAGATGGCACTGCTTCATATTTAACTTTTGGTAATTTTTGCGATGTTTTACTTAATAAAGTTGTTTTAACTGATGAATATTTTAGAATCAATATTACTGAAAATACTGGAATTATCGGTTTACTTTTAGTTGCAATTTTTAATGATTTTTTAACTTACGTTGGATCTTATGCAATTGGTTCAATTCTTTTTGTTGCTGGAACAGTTTTACTTTTAATCCGCCCAGTAATGTATTTAATTAAAAAGTTTAATGAATATCGTAATTTCAATTATCAATATTCTCCAAAAAGTGCTTTTACTAAAGCAAAAGATATTACTTTAACAACAACCACAATTGATACTTTAGAAGATGGCGATGATACAAATATTGAAGTAACTCAAGAAAAGAGTGTTACACCTTCTTTTATTGAAGAAGAAAAAGATGTTAAAAAAGAAATTTCTAAAGAAGAATATTTACAAAGAATTGAAAATGAAAGAAGAGCTCAAGCTAGATTTAATGAACCTTCTAAACCAGAAGAACAATATTATGCTGGAGATCATTTTGAAGATAAGCCTTTAACAAGAGCTCATTTTGATGAAGAAGAAACTTTTGCCGATAAAGTTAGTTTTAATAAACCTTTAGCTTCACGACCTCAAAATAATTTTAATAATGATGTTTATAAAGATCTTTATGAAGAACCATTAGTTCATGAAGCAACATTTAATAATGAAGAAGTAGCTCCAAAACCTATTTCAAATTATGATGTTCCAAAAGATGATGTTGCTGTTAAACCTACCTTTGGCTATATGGATGATTTAAATAAAGAAAATCAAATGAATGCTCCAAAAGCAAAACCAAGAAGAAAAATTAAGTATCAAGCACCTTCTTTAAGTTTGCTTGAAGATAGAACAACTCATGAGACTGATCAAAAAAATAAAGAAGTTGCTGAAGAAAGAAGTGATACAATCAACCAAGTTTTAACTGATTTAGGAGTTAAAGCTAGAGTTGTTTCTTATAAAATCGGACCTTCTGTTACTCGTTATGATATTCAAACAGAAAGAAGCGAATCAATTAAAGGGTTTGATTCATATATTAATGATATTTGTATTAGACTTGGTGGAGTTAATGCTCGTTTTTCGCCTATTGTTTTAGGAAAAACTACATCTGGTTTAGAAATTGCTAATGCTGTTTGTTCAATCGTTAATTTTAAAGATTGTTTACATAGTTTAAATCGTTTACCAAAAACAAAACCAACAAATATTCCTTTTGGTAAAGATATTAATAACGAACTTTTAACTGTTGATCTTCAAGAAACTCCACATTTACTTGTTAGTGGTACAACAGGTTCAGGTAAATCAATTTTTGTTCACTCTTTAATCATGACTTTAATCATGAGAAATTCGCCTGAAAATTTAAAATTATTATTAATCGATCCTAAAACTGTTGAATTTAATAAATATCGTGAAATTCCACATTTATTATGTCCTCCGGTTGGAATTGATGATCCTCAAAGACCATATGAAGTCTTGCTTAAGATTTGCGATATGATGGAAGAAAGATACAATCTTTTTGCTGAAACAGATTGTTCAAAATTAAAAGAATATAATGAATGGGCTATTGCTCATGGAAAAGAGCCTTTACCAGTTATTGTCGTAGTTGTTGATGAATATGCTGATTTAGTTGAATCTAATAAACGTATTAGTGAACCAGTCGTTAGAATTGGTCAAAAAGCTAGAGCTGCTGGAATTCATATGATTATTGCAACACAAAGACCATCAGTTAATGTTATTAATGGTGTTATTAAAGCAAATATTCCTTCAAGAGTTGCCTTACTTTCATCTTCATACACTGATTCAAATACTATTGTTGATCAAGGTGGTGCTGAAAAATTAATCGGTAATGGTGATATGCTCATCAAATGCGCATTATTATCAAATACTTTCCTTATCCGTTGCCAAGGTGCTTATGTTTCTAATCAAGAAATTAAAGCAGTTTGTGATTATTTAAGAAATAATTATGATACCCAATATAATGAAGAAATCATGGATATTATCAATAAACCAGTAACTGAAGATCCAAATTTAATGGAAGCAAGCAAAGAATCACGCTTTGGAAGTGATGAAGATATTTATCAAGAAGTTAAAAAATGGGCGATGAGTGAAGAATATATTTCAATGAGTAAAATTCAAACTACATTCTCAATTGGATTTAATAGAGCTTCTAGAATATTCAAACGTTTACAAAGAGAAGGAGTTGTTAGTAGTGATCCAGCAACTAATTCATCTAAAGGTAGTAAAGTTTTAATCCATAACTTTGATTATGCTGCTAGTAAACAAGAATATAATCATGGAAGTTATGATCAATCTACAGTAAAAAAGATTAACTAGACATTTTAATTATGCCTATAGGAATTGATTTAACATATATACCTCGATTCAAAAATAAAGAAAACTTAGCTAAAAAAGTTTTAAATGATGAAGAATTAAAGCTTTATTATGAAGCAAAAAATAAAGAAGAATTTTTAGCTTCTCGCTTTGCTTTAAAAGAAGCCTTGATTAAATATTTAGAATTAGATATATTAGCCATTGATTTGAAAGATATAAAAGTAAAAAAGAAAGAAAATGGAGCAATCTATGTTCTTTATAAAGATAAAATATATGATGCTTCGTTATCTCATGAAAATGATTATTGTGTGGGGGTCGTAGTTTAAAATGATTGATAACTATTTTGGAGCTAATTTAATTGATAAAAATACTATAAAAGTTGCATTATTTTCTTCGGTTCAAAAAAATGATTCTGCTCCTATTAACTTAATTATTAACGATGAAAGAGTAGTTAAATTAGAAATCAAAAAACAAGTATTTTTAAATGGAATTTCCATGTATACTTGCTTTTTTAATGAAGGATTTAAATTAGGAAATTCTTATAAAGTTAGTATTGAAAACTATGGTGTTGCACCATTATCTGTTATTGAAGCTTTAGATTTTCCTTCTTTTGATGATGATTATTATTATCCTAATGATGACTTAGGTGTTACTTATACAACTGAAAAAACAACTTTTAAAATTTGGGCTCCTCTTGCTTCAAAAGTAGAGGTTTTAATTAGAAAAGATTTTGACAGTAAATATGAAGGTCATTATTTAAAAAGAGAAGATAAAGGTGTTTTCTCTTTAACTTTAGATGGTGATTATGAAGGATATCATTATATTTATTCAGTTACAAATAATGAAATTTCTGCTTTTACAACTGATCCATATGGAAAAGCATCTGTTGCTAATGGAAAAGAAAATGTAATTATTGATTTTTCTAAAACAAAAATCGATATGCACGAAGATAAATTACCAACCTATAAATCTTATTTAGATACAATTATTTATGAACTTAATGTTAGAGATTATACAATCGATGAACACACTAATATCGAAAATAAAGGCAAATATTTAGGATTAACAGAAACCGGTAAAGTTACTAAATGTGGTCATAAAGCAGGTATTGATCATATTGAAGAACTTGGTGTTACTCATGTTCAAATTTTACCTATGTATGATTTTAAAACTATCGATGAATTACATCCTTTAGATTCATATAACTGGGGTTATGATCCTCAACAATATTTTGTACCAGAAGGAAGTTATTCTTCTGATCCAAATGATCCATATGCTCGAATTATCGAATGTAAAAAAATGATCGCTGCATTCCACGAAAAGGGAATCAAAGTCAATATGGACGTTGTTTATAATCACGTTTATGAAGGATTATATTCAGCTTTCGAAAAAGTAGTTCCAGGTTATTATTTTAGAAAGAGAAAAGACGGAACTTTATGTAATGGAACAGGATGTGGCAACGATGTTGATAGTGAAAGACCAATGGTTAGAAAATTAATCACTGATTGCTGCAAATTCTGGACTGAAGAATACGGAATTGATGGCTTAAGATTCGATTTAATGGGGATTTTAGATGTCAAAACTATTTTAAGAGTTAATAAAATTTGCCGCGAAATTAAACCTGACTTCATGGTTTATGGTGAAGGTTGGGATATGAATACAGAATTAAAGAGCGATAAAAAAGCTTCAATTTTAAATTCATTTAAAATGGAAGATATTGCTTTCTTTAATGATACATATCGTGATACCTTAAAAGGACCAAACGGAACCGATAAACTTAAAAGTGGTGGATATTTTACAGGCAATCCATCATATGTTGAAGGCTTTAAATTTGTATTCCTTTCTTCATCAGTTAATTTTGTTTATCCAGCAAGATTTATTAATGCTGCTCAATCAGTTAACTATGTAGAATGTCATGATAACTTCACGCTTTTTGATAAAGTTTCATCAATTTATGGAAAAGATGAAGAGAAGAAAGTTTTAGATATTATTAAACAAATTAATGGTACTATTTTACTTTCATTCGGTATTCCATTTTTCCATGCTGGTCAAGAAGTTGGTTTAACAAAATATTATGAAGATAACACCTATAATATGGGTGATAAATATAATAAATTTAGATGGGATACATTAGATGCTAGATTTGATATGGTTACATATTTAAAATCGATGATTTATTTTAGAAAAAATATCTTCAAAATTAATGAAGAAAATCCTGAAAAAATTGGTAAAATGAATACCTTCTCAATTACAGATGGTGAACTTTTATCTGCAAAAATTAAATCATTAGATAATAAAGAATATATCATTTGTTTTAACCCAACCGATGTTAGAAAAACAGTGATTTTAGACGATTATTATCTTTTAGTTTGTGGACAAGCTGGTTATTTAAAAGGAAGCGATGTCCGTATTAAAACTTTACCAATTGAACCTCATTGTATTGCTGTTTATTTAAAAGAAGAGATTTAAAAAAATGTGGAAATATTTTAAAGTTGTTATAAAAGTAATTTTCCCTCTTATTTGGGCATATTTTACATGTCTTTTACCATATTCAATTAATCCTACAAAAAGAATTTTAGAGTTAAGATTTCATAAGGTGCAAAAGATTATTCTTAAGATTTTAAAAGCTTTTAATGTTGAACTTCACGCTGAAGATTTAGATGAATTTTATAAAAATAGAAACGATAATGAAAATTATCTTTTTGTTTGTAACCATATTAGCGATATGGATCCATTAATCTTTATTGCTTTAGCAAAAAGACCGATAACTTTTGTTGCTAAAATTGAATCTAAAAAATTCCCATTAATCGGAAGAGCAGTTAAGATTTTAGAAGGCGAATTTATGGATAGAGATGACTTAAAACAAAGTTTAAAAGTTATGAGTAGAGTCCAGGAAAAATTAGCTGAAGATCGTAAATTAGATGTTATGATTTTTCCTGAAGGAACTCGTAATAAAGGAGATGTTTTTAAGACTTTAGATTATAAACACGGTACTTTTAGACCAGCTTATAAAATAAATAGAAACGTTATTGCATTTGCAATTGGTGGAGATAATAAGATTTTAAGTGTTAAAGATAACTCAAAAAAATATGATGTTTATATTAAACAAGTTGCTTTATATTCTTCGCTTGATTATCAAAATAAAAAGACAACCGATATTGCTATCGATTGTCAAAATAAAACTAATGTTGCTTTAATTGAAATTAAAGATAAATTAATGTCTTAATCCTTTTGGATAAAGATTTTTTAAAATACCTTTAACATATTTAATATAACCTAAATTTATTCCTTTAAAAGATACAGTGTAGTATCCATCTTTTATGTTTAAATTTTTAGAGATAGTTTCGCCTTTAAGATATTTTTTCATTTCATCTTCATTTAATTTTATTGAATTTTCACTTGATAAATAATGAGCCAAATTAAATGAAGGAATGAAGTAGTCTTTTTTAATTTCAGCGATATTTATTCCATATTTTATCAATGGAATCTTTTTATTAAAAAAGTCAAAATTTGATCCATAAAGTTGATTCTTAATCGTTTTGCAATATTTAAAATTTAGATTTAAAGAATCAGCAATTTTATTTTTTTCTATTTTGTTTTCTTTAACTAAGTTAGCTTTTAATGTTCCTTTCTTTCTTAATTTAGCTATGAATTGACCTTCGCCTTTATAAAACATTGGAAATAAATGAACTGTTTCTTTTAACTTTTCATAACGATATTCACCATCAAAATGAGGCAAATCAATTAATTCAATATCGTTTCTTTCTTTTAATAAACG
Organism: uncultured bacterium; assembly: GCA_949299395.1. Taxonomy (GTDB): domain Bacteria; phylum Bacillota_I; class Bacilli_A; order RFN20; family CAG-826; genus Onthovivens. Next base: position 29,329 of record CASGAB010000003.1, read on the forward strand.
AATAATATTTTCTTCATTTTCTTCAAAAGAAAAAGAACAAGTAGAATAAATAAGTTCACCACCACCTTTTAATAAATCAATTGCGCGATTCAAAAGTTTATATTGAGTTGCTTGACAGGATAAAACTTTTTCATAGGTCCAATCATTTTTCATTTCATCCATTTTTCTAAACATGGCCGAACCACTACAAGGAGCATCTAAAATAATTTTATCAAATGCATTATTTAAAATATTTGGATCGCTTAAAAAATCAAAATTAATAACAATATTGGTTAATCCTAATTTTTCAACATTACTTGATAAAGTTAGAGTTCTTGAATGAGAAATATCGTTAGAAACGAGATTAATATCGTTATTTTTTAATGATAAATAAATGGACTTTCCTCCTGGAGCCGCACACATATCTAAAACTAAATCATTTTTAGAAACATCTAAAAATTCACTTACAAGCATGCTTGAAGCGTCCATTATATAGTAAGCACCATTATCAAAAAGATAGTTTTTTCCGAATTGATAGATATTTTTATCGTAATAGTAAACGTTATTTAAAAATGGATGTTTTTTAACTTCTGGAAACATTTTTAAAAACTCTTGATTAGATATTTTGTCGGTGTTTAAAACTAAAGAAGAAGTTCTTTCTTTTTGTAGTTCATCAATTAATTTATCAATCATCTCTTTTGATAAATATTTGGCTAAATGTTCGACAAAATCCATCTTCATAATTATACAAAAATTGATACAAAACGGATATTTTTTTATCTATAATATTAATGGAGATTAATTTATGGATATTATTGAAATAATTGAGAAAAAAAGAGATGGTTTTGAATTAAATAGAGAAGAAATTCATTATTTTATTAAAAACTATGTTGATAATTTTATTCCTGATTATCAAGCTAGCGCATTATTAATGGCTATTTATCTTCGTGGAATGAGTAAAAAAGAAATTGGCATTTTAACCGATGAAATGCGTGTTTCTGGAGAAGTTTGGGATTTAAGTATGATTCCTGGACTCAAACTTGATAAACATTCTACTGGTGGAGTTGGTGATAAAGTTTCTCTAGTTTTAGGACCAATGATTGCTTCTTGCGGTGGAAAACTTGCAAAAATGAGTGGTCGTGGTTTAGGTCATACTGGTGGAACTTTAGATAAATTAGAATCAATTCCAGGTTTGGATATTCATGAAACTTACGAAGAATTTAAAAATCAAATTAATACAGTAGGAATGGCTATTATTGGTCAAGATACTGAAATTGATCCAGCTGATAAAAAACTTTATGCATTAAGAGATGTTACAGGCACAGTTTCTTGCATCCCTTTAATCGCTAGTTCAATTATGTCCAAAAAATTAGCAAGTGGTGCTGACTGTATTCTTTTAGATGTTAAATATGGGAGCGGCGCTTTTATGAAAACCATCGAAGATGCTAAAAATTTAGCTCAAACAATGGTTGATATAGGAAAAGAATTAAATAAAGACGTTAAAGCTGAAATTACTGATATGGATCAACCTTTAGGTTTTGCTGTTGGTAATAATCTTGAAATAAAAGAAGTTATTAATACTTTAAAAGGTAATGGTCCTAAAGATTTAATCGAATTATGTCTTGAAAGCGGAGCAATTATGCTTCAGCAAGGAAAAATTTTTGATAACGAAATTGATGCTAAAAACGCTTTAATTGAAAACATAAAAAACGGCAAAGCATTCGATAAATTTAAAGAATTTATTAAAGCACAAAAAGGTGATGTATCTTATATTGAAAACCCTGAAAAATTCCCTGTTGCTAAAAACGTTATAGAAATTCATTCACCAAAAACTGGATTTGTTAATAAAATTAACGCTTTAGCTATTGGAAAAGGTTCTATGGAACTTGGTGGTGGAAGAGAAAAGATTGAAGATGAAATCGATATGTCAGCTGGAATTATCTTAAATAAAAAGATTGGAGATAGCGTAAAAGAAGGAGAATTACTCGCAACTTTATATACAAATAAAGAAGAATATTCTCATGTCGAAAAAAATGTTTTAGAAGCATTTGAAATCGATGATAAATTCGATGAAAGTAATATTTCAAAGAAGATTTCTATTAATTAGTAGTTTATTAGTAGTTATTTAGAATTATTTGAGTATTTATTTCTAAGTGATCTAACATCACTTGAACGAACAATTTTCTCTAATTTTGCATAATTATCATTTAATGCTTTCTCATAAGAAGAGGAAGCATTTTTATTTGCCATATAAAATTTCGCTTCTTTTAAAATTTCAGGAAGATATTGAAGATGTGGCCATACATCTGGCATATCATATGGATATTTATCTTCTTCTTGAACGTTAACAGGAGTGTATTTTAAATAATCTAAGACAGGTAAAGGCTTAGAAGAAGCACTATCATATGCTTTATACATAGCTTCGCATGCTGCTTTCGATTTTGGTGATAAACAAAGGTCAACTATAGCAACAGAAATAGGAATAATTGCTTCAGGTAAACCTACATATTCAGCGGAATCTATCGCAATTTTCGTTCTCATGCATGCTTGAGGATTAGCAATACCGACATCTTCATAAGCGGTAACTAAAAGTCTTCTAGTTAAACTTTGTAAATCGTTAGCGATACATAATCTTGAGGCATAATATAAGGCAGCATTAACATCGCTTCCTCTAATTGATTTTTGCATAGCAGAAACACTATCATAATGCATATCTTCATCTTTATCGGTTAAAAGATTCGATACTTTTAAGACTTTTTTAACCATTTCTAGGTTAATTTCTTCTTTTTCATATGAAATTGATAATATTTCTAGGTAATTTAAAGCAAAGCGGAAATCTCCACCAGAAGAATTAGCAATATAATATAAAGCTTCATCATCAATTTTTAAGTTACCATTAAAACCATTTTTACTATCAATAGCTCTTTTTAAACCATCGACTATATCGTCATTATTTAAAGGTTTAACTTCTAAAAGATGAACTCTACTTCTTATTGCTCGGTTGATTGAAATATAAGGATTAGCAGTAGTTGCTCCAATTAAATAAATTGTTCCATTTTCAACAAAAGGAAGTAATATATCTTGCTTGTCTTTATTAATTCGATGAATTTCATCGATAATTACGATTGTTGGATCATAATATTTTGCTTCTTCAATTGCTTCTTCAATGTCTTTTTTATTTGAAGTAACAGCATTTAAAATTATGATATGGGCATTTAAACTTTTAGCATAAGCTTCTGCAATAGTAGTTTTTCCAGTTCCTGGAGGACCATAAAGTATGAAAGATATCGGAGTTTTTGCTTTAACGGAGTTAGTTAAAAAGCCGTGTTCTCCAACTAAATCTTTTTGACCAATAATTTCACTTAAATCATTTGGTCTAATTCTAAATGCTAAAGGTTTATTCATACTATTAAATTATATAGGATTTTAGGCAAAAATGTATTAATATAATGAACGATGAAAGTACTAATTCAACGCGTATTAAACGCTAATGTAAAAATAGATGGTGCCTTAGTTAATGAAATATCAAAAGGATATTTACTTTTGGTATCTTTTACTGAGGGAGATAATGAAGAAATTGCTAATAAAATCGCAGAAAAAGTCTGTAATTTACGTATTTTTGAAGATGAAAATGGTAAAACCAATTTATCTTTAAAAGAAGTTGGAGGAGAAATTTTATCTATTTCTCAATTTACTTTATATGCTGATATTAGAAAAGGAAATCGACCATCATTTATTCATTCATTAAGACCTAATGAAGCAGTTATTTTATATGAAAAATTTAACGAAAAGATTAGAAGTTTAGGTTTTAATGTTAAAACTGGTGTTTTTGGTGCTGACATGAAGATTAATTTAGTTAATGATGGACCATTTACAATTATGGTCGATTCTAAGGAGCTTTTTTAATTTATGAAGGTAATGTTAGGTTTAAGCGGCGGTGTTGATAGTGCTGTTGCTGCTTATTTATTAAAAAAGCAAGGTCATGAAGTAGTTTGTTGCTTTATGAGAAATTGGGATTCGTTAGCAAATAACGATTATTTAGGTAACCCAACAATTGATAATAATATTTGTCCACAAGAACAAGATTATTTAGATGCAAAAGATGTTGCCGATAGACTCGGTTTACCTCTTTTAAGAATTGATTATATTAAGGAATATTGGGATCATGTTTTTTCTTATTTTATTGAAGAATATAAAAAAGGAAGAACACCAAATCCAGATATTTTCTGTAATAAATATATTAAATTTGGACCTTTTATTGATTTTGCTAAAGAAAACGGCTGCGATATGATTGCAATGGGGCACTATGCAAAAAGAGTTGAAAAAGATGGTAAAGTTTATCTTTATAAAGCTTTTGATAAAAGTAAGGATCAATCATATTTTTTAAGTCAAATTAATAGTGATCAACTTAAATTTTGTTTATTCCCATTAGGAGATATAACAAAAAAAGAAGTTCGTCAAATTGCAGAAGAACTTAATCTTGCTTCCGTTGAATATAAAAAAGACTCAACTGGAATTTGTTTTATTGGCGAAAGAAATTTTAAAGAATTCTTAAAAAACTATATTCCTGCTCAAAAAGGTAAAATCGTAGAAGTTTCTTCTAATATGGTAGTAGGAGAACATGAAGGAGTATATTATTATACTTTAGGTCAAAGAAAAGGCTTAGGAATCGGTGGAATTAAAGGATTAGATTCTCATGGTTTCTTTGTTTGCAAAAAAGACGTTAAAAACAACATTTTATATGTTGCAAAAGATGAAGAAGATGAACATTTATTTAGTGATGAAGCAATTATTTCTTCAATGAATTACTTTAATGAACATATTGAAGATGGCGAACATTTAAATGTTAAATTTCGTTATCGTCAAGAAGATAGGGGCGTAACATGCTATAATCTTGAAAATGGCGATATTAAACTTGTTTATGATGAGCCATATAAAGCAGTCACTCCAGGACAAGCTTGCGTATTTTATAAAGGTGAAGAATGTGTTGGTGGTGGCTTAATTGAACACATTTTCTATAAAGGTAAATTAAAAGATTAAGATGAGAAGTTTTATTTTTAGAACAATTACAATTGTTGCTACGGTAGTTTTTTATATCGTATCTTTTGTTTTACTTTTATTGCTCGATTTTGAAGCACAAAATGGAACAATGGTTAGCTTAATTAATGGTCAAACTGCTATATTTGGAGGAAATTCAACAATTATTAGAGGAACTTACTCCTTGAACGAATTAGTTTTAGATACCTCACTTTTTAGACCAGCAACATTTGCTTTTGATTATTTAACCACAATTGGACTAGTAGTTAATGTTTTAACTCTTATCTTTATGATTTTCTATTTCAATAGAAAAATATTACTTTTAATTTCAACAATTGTTAACGTATTGTCTCTTGCATTTTTAGCATTACAACCTCAATTTTTCTTAGTTGTTAATAGTGGTCAAGAGTTTTATCAAGAGATTTATAATCCAGCAAATGATAATAAAATAATCTCGATTGGAATTATTGTTTTTATCATTATTAATGGCGTAATTGATTTATTCTATTTAGTTCGATCTTTTGCACTCTTTAAAACTAAAAAAACTATTGAATAATATCATTATTTTTTCTATAATTTTGACCGAGGAAAAGAAAGGTAAAAATTTATTTTCTTAGAGAGTAGTCATTTGGTGAAAGACTATAAAATAAAATTATCTTAGCCACTTCCCATTAAAAAGGTTAAAAGCCTCGTTTGTTACGTTATAACTATTAAATTAAGTGCAAAATTACATTTTGAAATAGGATGGTACCGCGATAAATTCGTTCCTAAATAATTTTTATTATTTAGGTTTTTTTATTTTTGGAGGCATGTTTATGAAATATTTAACATCACAACAAATTAGAGATACTTGGTTAAACTTCTTTAAAGAAAGAGGTCATATGATTGAACCGGGTGCAAGTTTAATTCCACATAATGATCCATCTTTACTTTGGATTAACGCTGGTGTTGCTGCATTAAAAAAATATTTTGATGGAAGTGAAATTCCTGAATGTAAAAGAATTACAAATGTTCAAAAATGTATTAGAACAAATGATATAGATAACGTTGGTAGAACTGCAAGACACCACACATTCTTTGAAATGCTTGGTAATTTCTCTATTGGTGATTATTTTAGAAAAGAAATTGTTGAATGGGCATTTGATATTTTAACTAACGAAAAATATTTTGGTTTAGATAAAGAAAAATTATATGTTACATATCATCCAGACGATAAAGAAACATGTGAATTATGGATTAAGCAAGGTTTAGATGAATCTCATTTAATTCCATTAGAAGGAAATTTTTGGCAAATTGGTGAAGGGCCTTGTGGACCTAACACTGAAGTTTTCTTTGATCGTGGTGAAAAATATGATCCAGAAAATATTGGTATAGATTTACTTAAAAACGATATGGAAAATGATCGTTATATTGAAATTTGGGGTATCGTTTTCTCTCAATTTAATGCTGTTAATGGTGTAGAAAGAAAAGATTATAAAGAATTACCACATAAAAACATCGATACTGGTGCAGGTTTAGAAAGAATTGCTTGTGTTTTACAAGAAACAGAAACAAATTTTGAAACCGACCTTTTCATGCCTTATATTAAAGAAACTCAAAAATTATGCGATAAACCTTATGAAGGTGAATATTTAATGCCATATAGAGTTATTGCTGATCATATTAGAGCATGTACATTTGCTCTTGCTGATGGTGAATTCTTCTCAAATGAAGGAAGAGGCTATGTTTTAAGAAGACTTTTAAGAAGAGCTATGAGATATGGCCAAAAACTCGGATTCCACGAACCATTCTTATATAAACTTGTTCCTACAGTTGCTGAGAATATGAATGGATTCTATCCATATTTAATGGATAAACAAGAATTTTTAATGAAAATCATTAAAGCAGAAGAAGAAAAATTCTTAAAAACTTTAAATAGTGGCGAAATGATTTTAAATGAAATGATTGAAGGAAAAACTGAATTAAGTGGTGAAGATGCATTTAAACTTTATGATACTTATGGTTTCCCAATCGAATTAACTAGAGAAATTTGTGAAGATGGTGGAGTTAATGTTGATTTTGATAAATTCAAAGAATGTTTAGAAAAACAAAAAGAACTCGCAAGAAATTCTAGAAAAAATATCGAATCTTTCAATAAACAATCAAAAGATTTATTGGATTTTAAAGATGAATCTTCATTTACATATGATTATAGTGATTTAACAAGTAAAGTTATTGGTTTATTTAAAGATGATGTTAAAGTCAATTCATTAGAAGACGAAGGAGATATTATCGTTGAAAAAACCAATTTCTATGCGGAAATGGGTGGTCAAGTTGCTGATACGGGTGTTATTGAAAATGATAACTTTAGTTCAATTGTAACTAACGTTATTAAAGCTCCAAATAAGCAACATTTACATCACATTAAAATTAAACTTGGAACAGTTTCATTAGGTGACACAGTCAAACTTTCTATCGATAAGGATAGAAGACATGCAATTATGAAAAACCATAGTGCAACTCACCTTTTACAATCTGCATTAATTAATATTGTTGGTAAAGATATTCGTCAAAAGGGTAGCTTCGTTAACGAAGAATATTTAAGGTTTGACTTCTCACACTTTGAAAAGATCGATCCAATTACATTAGGAAAAGTTGAAAGAGAAGTTAACCGTTATATTTCAATGATGTTAGAAAATAACACAGTTGAACTTCCTGTTGAAGAAGCTAAAAATACAGGTGCTTTAGCTGAATTCGATGAAAAATATGGCGATTTAGTTAGAGTTGTTTCTTTTGGAGATGTCTCAAAAGAATTCTGTGGTGGAACACACTGTAAAAATACTGGAGATATCGGATTATTTGTTATTAAATCAGAAGAAAGTATTTCAGCTGGTGTTAGAAGAATTGAAGCAACAACTTCATTCTCTGCATATAAATATTTAAAGCAAAGAGATGATTTATTAGCTCAAATTAGAGAAGATCTCGATGTTAAATCAAATAGTGAAATTATGCAAAGATTAAGTGTTTTAAATAATGATTTAGCAGAAGTTAAAGAAATTGTTAAAAACATGAATAAGAAAATGGTTGAAAATCAACAAAGAACAATTGCTGATTTAATTAAAAATGAAAAAGAAGTTACCTTCTTTGTTAGATATTTCAGTGATTTAAATAGAGATGGCTTAATGCAAATTTTAAATTTCATTAAAGGTAGAGCTCAAAATTATCTTGTTATCTTAGTTGGTAATGAAGATGGTAAACATCCAATTGTTGTTGGAGCAAGCCAAGATCTAATTGAAAAAGGATATAAAGCAGGAGAAGTTTTAAAGAAAATTGCTGCTGTTTGTGGCGGAAATGGTGGTGGAAAACCAGATCGTGCTCAAGGTAATATTCTTGATATTGAGAAATTAAATTTCACATTAGAAGATTTAAAAGAATGGAAAAAATAATTGGTTTAGATTTAGGAACGACTTCGTTAGGAATAGCTTATTCCGATTCATTAGGAATTGTTCATAATTATGAAAATTTCAATTTTGAAAGAGGAAATTATAAAAAAGCTAGAGAACATTTAATTGAAGTAATTAATAAACTTGATACTAAAAAGATAGTCATCGGTTTACCTCTTCAACTTGATCGAAATGAAGGAGAAAGATGTAAATCTGTTCGTCGATTTGCTGCGGATGTATTAAAATTAGATGATACAATCGAATTTATTTATTTTGATGAATCTTTTTCAACAATCGAAGCAAAGCAAAGATTAATTGAATCAGGTGCTAAAAGTGATGATATAAAAGCTAATATCGATATGGTTAGTGCTTATATTATTTTAGAAGATTATTTAAGGAGTAAGAGATGAAAAAAGAATTAGGTGAAAACGAAATTCAAATTTATGATGAAGAAGGTAATGAATATTTATTCAATATCCTTTTTACATATGAAAATGAAGAACGCGGAGCAGAATATGTTTTCGTTTATGATCCAGCAAAACCAGAAGATATTTTCGTTATGAAATATAATGAAGATGGTGAGCTTTTTGAAGTTACTGATGAAGAAGAATTAGCAGAAGCTGATGAAGTTTTAGGAGCTTATGAAGAAGATCCTAAAATAAACGACATTAAGTAATAGAATTAATTATTAATTATTGATAAAATATTTATCGCGAATAGTGAGGAAAAAGATATGGTAAATTCAAAAGATTTAGTTTTAACAAAAGAAGGTGCTGAAGGCTTAAAAGCTGAATATAGAAGATTAATTGATATTGAACGTCCTGCAGTTATCGAACAACTTCAAGCTGCTAGAGCAATGGGCGACTTAAGTGAAAACGCTGATTATGATGCTGCTAGAAATAAACAAGCTGAAATTGAAGGTAGAATTAAAGAAATCGAAGCAATTTTAGCTGATGCAAAGATTGTTGTTGATAATAAAAAAGCAAAAGATGTTAAACTTTCAAACATCGTTACTTATAAAGATTTATCAACAAATGAAGATATTACAGTTAAAATCATTTCTTCAGTTGAATTAATGCAACATAAAGATAGTAGTGGAAATGATGATAACAATGTCATTAAAATTTCAAATGTTTGCGCTTTAGGTCAAGCATTACTTGGTCATTCAGTTGGTGACACTGTCACTGTTAAAGTTGCAAAACCTTACGATATTGAAATTGTTTCTATTAAATAATAAAAATTTTTAAAAAAGTGAATAAAAAACCTCCTTTGTAGCATTCTTGTATATAAAGGAGGTTTTTATTTTATGATTATTAAAATCATATTAGGCGGTTTAATTGTAACTGTTATTGGACTTGTTGTTTTCCAAGCGATTGATTCTAATTTAAAAAATGTGGGAAATCCAGATGATTCTATTATTAATAATGGAATCGAAGAAGAAAACAAGATTTCAGTTGGCGTAAGTGGTGAAGTTACTAGAAGCGGTAATTATGTTCTTGATGAAGGAGCTACCATGGCTGATTTAATTGAAGCGGCTGGAGGAGTTACAAGTAATGCTGATGAAAGATGTTATTTCTTTGAAGCTGTTTTAGAAGATACTGAATCTTACTATATTCCACCTAAATTTGAAGTAGATGATGTTTGTGGAAATAATCCAATTTTTAAAATTAATATCAATTCTGCTTCAAGTGCTGAATTGATGGAAATTACTGGCGTTGGTGAAACTATTAGTGAGAAAATAGTAGATTATCGAGATGAAAATGGTACTTTTTATGCTTTAGAAGAGCTTAAAAAAGTTAATGGAATCGGACCTTCTACCTTCAGTAAGATGAGAAATGAAATCATCTTGAAAGATTAAATGCTTTATATAACGCTTTTTCTTTCTTTATTAAGCGCATCCTTAATTTATAATGCTTCATATATTTTTGGGATATTTTTCGCTATTTTATCTTTATTTTTCTTATTTAAAGAGAAAAATAAGAAATTTATAGCTCTTTTTATAATAGCGTTTTCGACCTTCTTTATTTTTCTATTTTTAAAAGATTTATTATTTATTAATAGCGAATATTACTTAATTTTAGAAAGAAAAAGTAGTTATGTAATTTGTTTTAATGGATTAGATTCTTTTTATTTAAAGGTAGATAAAGAATCAGCCTTTGATACTTTTGATATTATAAAAGTTGAAAAATATACGATAAAATCAATAGATTTTACCGTTTTAGAATCAGGATTTGATTTTAATCAATATTTATTTTCTAAAGATGTTGATCATCAAATTGAAGCAAGTAAAATAACTTCAGTTTTTAATTTTCCTTTATCGTTTTTTATATTAAAAGAAAACTTTTTAAATGGTTTTGAAAATGAAATAATTAGAAACTTTGTTAGTGGTTTTTTATTTTCAAGTTTAGATTATAGTTTAGAGGAAACTTATTTAATTAAAGATCTTCAAATCATAACTTTATTCTCTTTAAGCGGCATTTATCTTAATTTTATTTTGTATGGTTTAAAGAAAATATTCTTCTTAAAATTTAGTGAAAAAACATCATATATTCTGTCATTTATCGTTGTTTTTCCGTTTTTATTTATAAATATTTCTCGTTTTACAACAATAAAAGTTATCGTTTTCTATATTTTTAATTTTATTAACAGGATTTATTTAGATAGAAAATTTTCAAGACTAGAAGCGATAGCAATTGTTGGATCGTTTTTTATAGTTTTATCTAATCGTATAATTTTTCAGGCTGGATTTTATATGTCTTTTTTAATCTATACTTTTTTAGGCTTAAGCGGCTCAAAATTTAATGATTTAGGCTATTTTGAAAAGAAGATTGCTCTTCAATTACTATTAGTTTTTATTGTTTTACCTTTTAATATTTCATTTAATAATTCGTTTAATATTATTTCTTTTGTCTTCATGATGATTTTTATGCTCCTAAGCAAAGTAATTTTTGTTTTTGCTATCTTAACTTTTTTATTTTTGCCTAACTTTATTATTGAAGAGATTTTAAAAGTAGTTTATCGAATAATTTATGCTTGTGATTCATTAAAAATTAATATTCATATACCGGAATTTAATCATCTTTTATATATAATTTATTTTATTTTGCTCGTTTTATTTTTATATTTATATGAAGTTAACTTTAAAAGAAAATATCATAAAGTCGGATTCATTCTATCAGCAATATTATTAATTTATACAATTCCTATCGATAATTATATGTCTACACAAATTAGTTTTATTAATATTGGACAAGGCGATTCAACGTTAATAAGAGTTAAAAATAAGGCTTATTTAATCGATACAGGAGGATTAACTTATACAGATGTTGCTTTAAATAATTTAATCCCTTATTTAAAGAAAAATAGAATTTATTCACTTGAAGGAGTTTTTATTACACACGATGATTATGATCATAGTGGAGCTTTAACTTCTTTAACTAATAATTTCGAAGTTAAAAATGTTTATACACAAAATAATTTTGATTCATTTAAGGATGAAAATCTTCCTTTAATTAATTTAAATAATTATGTCGATTTATGGGGTGATGATGAAAATGAAAAATCGCTTGTCTTATATTTAGATATTTATGATAAAACTTTCTTATTTATGGGAGATGCTTCTACTAACATTGAAAAAAGAATAATTTTAGATTATCCTTCGCTTGATGTTGATTATTTAAAAGTATCGCATCATGGCTCGAAAACAGCATCATCACTAGATTTTTTAAAGAAAATAACTCCTGAGGAAGCAATAATTTCTGTTGGCAAAAACAATTGGTATAATCATCCAAATGATGAAGTTTTAGCAAATTTAAAAAGAGTAAATGCAAAGATTAGAAGAACTGATTTAGAAGGAACAATCACATATAAATTTTATTAAGTTTATAGTAAAATATTTTTAGAAATGAATTATATTTTATTCGGTGAAGAAGATTTTTTAATTAAACAAAGAGTTAACAAACTTGTTAAGTCTTTTTTTGATAAAGAAGAAAAAAATATTTATAAAAGTGATTATTTAACTGATGGGTTAAATGATTTTATCAGTGCTTTAGAACAAGTAGATTTTTTATTTTCTTCAAAAAAATGCATTATTTTAGATAATGCTGATTTTTTAAGTGAAGAAAAAGAAAGAAAAAAGATTGATAAGTTTATTAATGATAAATTACTTGGCTTATTAAAAGATGATAATGATGAGATTTTAACTATTTTTATTACCCATAAAGCTACAAAAAATGGAACACTTTTAGCAAGAAGTGAAATCGTTAAATTAATTGAAAAAAAGGGGAAAATTTATTCATTTCCAGCCATAAAGAAAAATGATTTTTTATCTTATATAAGAAAATATTTTGAAATGCACGGTTATGAAATTGATGAAAGTGCAATTAAGTTAATGAGCGAAAATGTAGGAAGTGATTTATATTTATTTAATAATGAAGCTCAAAAATTAATGCCTTATGTTGATAAAAAAATAATCACAAAAGAAGATGTTGAAGCTATTTGTTCGGTAAATATCGATGATAATATGTTTGACTTATCAAATGCTTTTTTAGCAAAAGATAATAAAAAAGTTTTTAAAATTTATAATGATTTAACTATTAGAGGAATCGAACCAGTTGTTTTAATTGCATTTTTAACAACTAATTTCATTTCTTATGATAAAATACTTTATTTATCATTAAGCGGATATTCTAATGAAGAAATAGCAACATCATTAAAAATGCACCCATATGCTGTTCAAATCTCTTTAAGAGGTTTAAGAAATTATACTTTAGATGAAATTGAAAATATTTTAAATAAATTATACGAGTTAGACAAAAATATTAAGTTAGGAAACGTTGATCGTTTCTTCGCTTTTGAATCATTCTTACTTTATTTATAAGAAGTAAAAGAAGTAATAAAAAAAGTACCAATTCGGTACTTTATTTAATTGAATTAACTAAATTTTGAATTGTACTCTTTTCTCTAGCGGCAGTTTTCTTGTGGACAATACCTTTTACAACTGCTCTATCAATGATTGAAACAGCTTTATTTAATGCTAAAGTTGCTTTTTCTAAGTCTTTTGCTTCAACAGCGACTTTAACAGCTTTAATTGCAGTTCTTAATTTTGATTTGTAAGAGATATTTCTTAATCTAGCTTTTTCGTTTGTTTTATTTCTTTTAATTTGTGATTTAATATTTGCCATAATATCTACCTCAATTAATACGCTTAAAAATATTACCAAAAGTTCATTTAAAAATCAATGCGAAATATTTATATTTTTGTCGTAAAAATTGCTAAAATATAACTCGAAATAATATATAGGAGGTTTCACAAATGTTAAACAAGAAAAATATTAAAATTTTATTCTTTGGAACTCCTGAAATAAGTGCATATCTTTTAGAAGAACTTATCAAAAATAACTATAACATTATTGGTCTTGTCGCTCAAGAAGATAAACCTGTAGGTAGAAAAGGGGTAATTGAAGCAGTTCCTACTAAAAAAGTAGCTTTAAAATATAATTTACCAGTTTATCAATATAAAAAGGTCAGTGAACATGTTGATGAAATTAAAAAACTTGAACCTGATTTAATTTTAACATTGGCTTTTGGACAAATTGTCTCTCATGAACTTTTAATGGTTCCTAAATATGGATGCTTAAATTTGCATGGATCAATTTTACCTAAATATAGAGGCGCTGCACCTATTCAATATTCTTTGTTAAATGGTGATAAAGAAACCGGAATTTCATTAATGGAAATGGTCGATAAAATGGATGCTGGTCGTGTTTTTGCGATTGAAAAGATAAAAATTGAAGATGAAGATAACTACACAACTTTAGTAGACAAATTAAAAGTTGCTTCATTTTTATGTGTAGATAAATATTTAGATGGTTATCTTAATGGCGAATTGAAGGGTGAAGAACAAGATGAATCTCTTGTTACATTTACTAAAAAAATAAAAGAAGAAGATGAAGTGATAAATTTTAATGAAGATGCGACAGTTTTGTTTAATAAAATTAGAGCTTTAGCGATGAATCCAGGCGCTCATTTCATTTTCAATGATGTTAAATACAAAGTTTTTAAAACCTCAGTTGTTAAGGATAACAGTGATAAAAAACCAGGAACTATTATTTCTTATGATAAAAAGAATTTTATTGTTAAATGTAAAAATGATGCATTAAAGATTGAGATTTTACAAAAACCAGGTAAAAAAGCGATGGATTACAACGATTTCTATAATGGAAACGCTAAAACTTTTGAAATTAATCAAATAATTTAAAATGATAAAAATAGAGCTTAGTGTACACGATTTAGTTGATTTTATATTAAGAACGGGGAACATTGATTCTCGAGTTTTTAACTATTCAACAATGGAAGAAGGAAGTAAAATTCACCGTTCTTATCAATCTTTACAAGGTGAAAAATATATTCCTGAATATTTTTTAAAATATAGTTTTGAAAATCGTGATTATTTATATACATTAAGTGGTCGATGTGATGGAATTATTGTCGGAGAAAATAATGAGATAACAATTGATGAAATCAAATCGACAAATACTTCATTAGAAAAGTTTTTTAAACAAAATAAAAAATGGCATTTAGGACAAGCGGAAGTTTATGCCTTAATTTATTGTTTAATTGAAGGCTTAGAAACGATAAATATACGATTAACATACATCTCTCAACAAGATGGAACTATACTTATTAAAAACTTTAAATATACTAAAAAACGACTAACAAGCAAAATAAATTCATATTTAGATAAATATTCTGATTATTTGGACTCTCAAAGAGAGTTTGAAGAATTAAAAGAATTATCTTTACAAAAAATGTCTTTTCCTTTCTCTTTTTATCGTAAAGGACAAGAAGAAATGGTTAATTTAACTTATGAATGTTTATCAAATAAAGATATTTATTTTTTTGAAGCTAGTACAGGTATAGGAAAGACGATGTCTTTAATTTATGGTGCTTTAAAAGGTTTAAAAGATAAAAAATGTAATAAAATTTTCTATTTAAGTGCTAAAAATAGTGGATTTGATGCGGCTTTAAATGCAATAAAAATATTATTTGATAATGGAGTAAAAATTAAATGTTTACAAGTTACTTCAAGAGAAAAGATTTGTATTAATAAAAATCCAAATAAAAGATGTAATCCTGATGATTGTCCATTTGCAAAAGATTATTATTCAAAATTATATGAAATCATTATTGAATCTTTAAAAAAGTACGATATATTCGATAAAAATACTATTTTAGAGATTGCTAATAGATATGGTGTTTGCCCATTTGAATTATCTTTAGATTTATCGTTAAGATGCGATTACATCGTTTGTGATTACAATTATTTATATGATCCAACCGCTTATTTAAGAAGGTTTTTTGATGATCAAAGTAATGATAATAAATCGTTTATTTTAGTTGATGAAGCACACAATTTAGTTGATAGATCTCGTTCTATGTATTCAGCTTTTATCTTAATGAATGAGATTAATGAAGCGATGAAAGAACTTAAAAAGTTAAAATCGAAAAAACTTTATAACAATTTAAATGAATTAAAAGAGAAAATTTTAGTTTATAAAGATATCTTTTTTGATAATGAAAACGTGAAAACTATCGAAGAAATTAATGAAGATATTCTTTTATTAATAAATAAATTCAAAAATAATTATATTGCTTTTAAAAAGAAAGATTACTTATCTAAAACAAAAGCTAGTGATGATTTCTCGTTACATTTAAATTCATTTTTAGCAATTTATGATCTTTATAACCAATCAAATTTTAAAATTAATTTATACAAAAACGGCAACGATATCGATATTTTTATTAATTGTTTAGATGCATCAACATATTTAAAAAATATTTCATCAAAACAAGCCTCAACTATCTTTTTTAGTGCAACTTTATCACCGGTTTCATACTATAAAAAATTATTATTAGGTGCTGAAGATTATAAAGATTTCAAGTGGGACTCGCCTTTTGAAGATCAAAACTTAAAAGTCTTAGTTAAAAACGATATTTCAATTAAATATAAAGACAGAGATTTGACGATGGCTAACGTACTTTTTGATGTTTATGAGTTCATTAAAAATAAGGTTGGAAATTATATAGTTTTTTCTCCGTCTTTTGAATATTTATATAAATTAAAAGAGCTCGTTTCAAAATCTTCTTTATTCAATGATTTTGATATTTATTTCCAAGAAAAGAATATGAAATTAGAAGAAAAAGAAGAATTTTTAAATAATTTTGTCGAAAACCCACTTAAAACAACAATCGCTTTTTGCGTTAATGGGGGTAGTTTTTCTGAAGGAATAGATTTAATTGATAGTAGACTTATTGGAGTAGTAATTATTGGAGTAGGATTACCTTCAATTTCTTATGAAAACTCTCAATTGAGTGAATATTTTATTAATCAAGGACTTAACGGATATGAGTTTACTTTTGTTAATCCAGGTATAAATAAAATCATGCAATCGGTTGGTAGAGTTATTCGAACCGAAAATGATCGAGGAATGGCTTTATTAATTGATAATAGATATTCCTATAAAAATTATAAATTTTTATTTTCAGAACTGTGGAAAAATTCAAAATTTATAAAAAATAGTTCTGATATCTCAAAAGAAGTAGAAAATTTTTATAAAAAATAAGGAAGATTGTGATATATTTATAGACTATGGAATATAAAAAAGAACTGATTCGTAATTTTTCAATTATCGCTCATATAGATCACGGTAAATCAACAATCGCTGATCGTATTTTAGAATTGACCGAAACTATTGAAAAAAGAGAAATGAAAGATCAACTTCTTGATTCAATGGATTTAGAAAGAGAAAGAGGAATTACAATCAAGTTAAATGCTGTTACTATTCGATATAATTCTTTGGATGGTAATTCATATATTTTTAATTTAATCGATACTCCAGGGCATGTCGACTTTACTTATGAAGTTTCTCGTTCTTTAGCAGCTTGTGAAGGCGCAGTATTAGTAATTGATGCAACTCAAGGAATTGAGGCTCAAACTTTAGCAAACCTTTATTTAGCTGTTGATAATGACTTAATGATTATTCCAGTTATTAATAAAATTGATTTACCAAGTGCTAGAATTTCTTTTTGCCAAGAAGAAATTACTGAAAGAATTGGAATTGATGGCGAAACTGCTATACCTGTAAGTGCTAAAACAGGCGAAAATATTCGTGAAATTTTAGAAAGAATTGTTAGTGATTGTCCAGCTCCTTCAGGAGATAATTCTAATCCTTTACAAGCTTTAATTTTTGATAGTTATTACGATTCTTATCGTGGTGTTGTTATTTTAATTCGTATTAAAGATGGCTGTGTAAAAGTTGGCGATGAAATAAAACTTATGAGAAGTGGTGCCACTTTTAAAGTTACTGAACTTGGAATTAGAACACCAAAAGAAGTTAGTAGAGATATTTTAAATTGCGGTGAAGTTGGTTATTTATGCGCACAAATTAAAGATATTAAAGATGTAGATGTTGGTGATACAATTACACTTTTAAATAATCAAGCAAAAGAAGCTTTACCAGGCTATAGAAAGATAAATCCAATGGTTTATTGTGGTATTTATCCTACTGATTCAAGAAAGTACGATGATTTAAAAGAAGCTTTAGAAAAATTATGTTTAAACGATAGTTCTTTAAGATATGAAGCTGAAACTTCTCAAGCTTTAGGATTTGGCTTTAGATGCGGCTTTTTAGGACTTTTACATATGGATGTTATTCAAGAAAGACTCGAAAGAGAATATGGCCTTGATTTAATTCTTACCGCTCCAAGTGTTATTTATAAAATTTATATGACTGATGGAAGTGTCATTAATCTTGAAAACCCTTCAAAATTACCTGATTTAACATTAATTGATCGAATTGAAGAACCATATGTTAAAGCAGAAATTATGACTCCTGAAGAATTTATTGGTCCAATTATGCAACTTTGTCAAGAAAAACGTGGTATTTATGTTGATCAAACATATTTTGATCAAACAAGAAGAGTTTTAGTTTATGAAATGCCTTTAAATGAAATTATTTATAATTTCTTCGATAAACTTAAATCATATACAAGAGGTTATGCTTCACTTGATTACTCTTTAAGTGATTATAAGCCTTCAAATTTATCGAAAATGGATATTTTACTTAATGGCGAAGTAATTGATGCGCTTTCTTCGATTGTTTATAAACCAGATGCATATAAAAAAGGCATAAAACTCGTATCAAAATTAAAAGAAGTTATTCCTCGTCAACAATTTGAAGTTCCAGTTCAAGCTGCAATCAATGGAAAAGTTATTGCTAGATGTGATATTAAAGCTGTTAGAAAAGACGTTTTAGCTAAATGTTATGGTGGAGATATTTCTCGTAAAAGAAAACTCTTAGAAAAACAAAAAGAAGGTAAAAAACGTATGAAAATGGTCGGAAGCGTTGAACTTCCTCAAGAAGCCTTCATGTCTATTCTTAGTGTTGGTGATGAAAACGACTAAAATTAAAATTATTACAATTTTTTAGTAGATTTTTAGTATTTAACCTTTATTAATTTAGTATTTTTATATATTATATTAATAGAGGTTTTTTATATGGCAAATTATGAATTAGCAATCAAATATAGTAATGATGTTTATGCAACTAAAAAAGAAGTTAGTGAATATATGAGAACACCACAAGTTGATAGTGTTTGGCAAAATATTTTAGAGTATAGAACTCACTTCATGAAATCAACCGAACTCAAACACATCACCGGTGCTTTATATAGTATTTGTTTAACCCCAGCAATTAACGAAAAAATTAATAATGTCGAAAGAAGATTAATGAGATTATATTCTCAATATATTCGTTTGCTTGTTAATAAAACCGATGAAATTTATCGTCGTTATGCTTATAAAGAAATATTAGAAGTAGTTGCAAAGAATTATAACCTTACTTTAGATGAAATCTCTTTAAATAGAATTTTAAGTAAAAATGTTCAAGCTATTTCACCTGAATTAATGATTATTTACCATTATTTCTTAGCTTTAGAAGATATGACAAATAATTATACAAAAGATATTAATGGCGAATCTTTTAAAAATTATTTAGATATTATTCAAGGTGTTAATGGTTCAACATTTAGAAGTAGTGAAATCCAAAACGTTTTAACAAAAAGTTTAATTAATAAACTTTATTTAGGTGTTCCAGTTTCTTCAATTGATAAGAGTATGGAATCACTTGATTTATTCTTAAAAAATGATAGTTTTGGTATGTTTATCAAAGCTGCTGCTACTTTATACTATGCATATTATGTTAAACCAATGGAAACATATAGCGAAGAAATCGCAGTTTTAGTATTTAAAAATATTTTATGTTCATTTGGCTTAGATGAAGTTGGATCAACTTTAAATTTCGAAGAGTTATTAAAAGATAAAGAAGAGTTAGAAAAACATATTTTAGAATCACAAAAAAGTTTAGATCTTACCTATTTATTAATGTTTGTTTTAAATAAAACTAACGATATTATCGATAAAGCATTTAAAGTTTTAGGTAATGCAAAAGCTAGTGAAATTTCTAAAGAAATGTTTGAAGAAGATGTTAAAGTTGAATCAGTTATGCCTGATTTAAGCGATTTAGAAAGTAAAATTGAAGTTAAATCTCCTCAAACTATTGCTAAAGAAGAAAAAGGTTTTGCAATGAATCAACAAATTGCAATTGATACAATTCCAACTGGCTTAAGCGAAGCTGAAGCAAAAGTTTTAGAAGAACATTTACTTGAACTTAATCCTAATTTATCGCATGGCCAAGCATATTTTTATGCAAGACACTGTACAGTAGGCATGTCATATACAATTTCTCAATATAAAAAAGAAGTTGGTTGTGCTTATGAAACTGCAAGAAGTTCCATGGATAAGCTTGTTTTCTTAGGTTACTACCGTAAAGAAATCTTAAAGAATAAATTTATCTATATACCTGTTAAAAGAAAATAGTGTATTATTTTAATGGAATTTAGGAGAAGTTTAAAATGGTATTAGATTGGCTCGCAGAAAATAATTGGATAATTTTAGTAGCAGTTATTGCTGCCGCAGTAGTTATTGGCGGATTAGCTTTACTTATTCATAAGATTTTAAATAAAGATAAAAAGGATGAAAAACCAACCGAAGAAGAAATTGCTAATGAAACTATGGAACGTTATTTAGAAGACGTTGATAGTGAAGAAACAAAAAAACAATTTGAAGAATTTGAAAATGAGAATAAGGAAGAAAATAAATAGTTTATATATTCACATTCCTTTTTGCTCAAAAATTTGTCCTTATTGTGATTTTGTAAAATTAATAAAAAACGATACCTTTATTAAAAAGTATTTAGTTGAATTAAATAAAGATTTATTAGACGTAAAAAATAATTATCAAAAATTTAAGAGCATTTATATAGGGGGTGGAACACCCTCTATTTTAAATTGTGAGGATTTAACTAATCTTTTGTTAATTTTAAAGAAAATGCTTAGAAGTGGTGGGGAATTTACTATTGAATGTAATCCTGAAGATATTAATGAAGAAAAACTTAGAATATTTAAAAAATACGGTATTAATCGTATTTCTATAGGCATTCAATCATTTAATAACAATATTTTAAAAGAAATAAATAGAGATTATGGAATCGATTATTTTAAACTTATAAACCTCGTAAAAAAATATATTAAAAACATCAATGTTGATTTAATTTATGGATTTAAAAATCAAACATTAACTGATTTAAAAGAAGATTTAAATAATTTTGTAAAACTTGATATTAATCATTTATCAATTTATTCATTAATCGTTGATCAAAATTCAATTTTCTTTAATAAAGGATATAAAGAACAAAATGAAGATGATTCAAGGATTTTTTATGATTATATTGTTTCTTTTTTAAGAGAAAATAATTTTGAAAGATATGAAGTTTCTAATTTTGCTAAAAATAAAAAATATAGTAAACATAATTTAAATTATTGGAAAAATAATGAATATGTTGCTGTAGGAATTGGAGCAAGTGGATATGAAAATAATATTCGCTACACCAATTCAATTTCTTTTAAAGATTATATAGATGGAAAAAGGATAGTTAATAAAGAAGAAGTTTCTTTTAAAACAAAAAAAGAATATTTTTTCATTACTAATTTAAGAATAGAAAAAGGTTTTAAGATTAAAGAATATAATAAGGTTTTTAAAGATGATTTCTTAAAAACATATAAAAACATAATCGAGGAACTTAAAAAAGATGGTCTTGTTAAGATAAAAAAAGGCTATTTTTCGTGTAGTGACGAAGGTATCGCAATCTTAGATAGAATTTTATTAAAATTTTTATAAAAATTAGCAGCTTTTACTTGACAGTGCTAATGGTTCTAATTATCATATATCTGGCGCTTGAGTAATGAGAGTGCTAGATGAAAAATATGGAACTTAATAGAAAGCAAAAAATATTAAAACTTATCATAGAAGATTTTATAAAATATGCCGAACCTGTTGGATCAAATTATTTAATTGAAAAATATAAATTACCTTATTCTAGTGCAACTATTCGTAATGAAATGGCTGAACTTGAAAAAGATGGTTTATTAGAAAAAACCCATACTTCAAGTGGAAGAGTTCCTTCAACAAAAGGTTATCAATATTATATTGAGAACTTAAGAAGTAAAAAGGTTGATGAGAAATTTAAAAATGAAATCCAAAGTATTTTTTCATCGTCAAAATCAGTTGAAGAAGTTATTAGAGAAAGCTGTGAAATTCTTTCTTCTATGACTAATTTAACTAGTATAGTTTTAGGACCAAGTGCGACTGCTGAACACTTATTAAGCATTCAACTTATTCCTTTAACTAATAATAGTTGCTCAGCAATCTTTGTTACTGATAAAGGTTATGTCGAAAATAAAACTTTTATTCTTAAAGATAATGTATCAATGAATGATGTTAAAAATTGCCTTGATATGTTAGATAAAAGATTAAAAGGAACAGCAGTTAGTGAGCTAGTTGATAAATTAGAATCATTAAAACCTTTATTTGAAGATTATATTGAAGACTACAACTATTTATTTACATCATTAGTTAAAACATTCTATGAATTTGCAAAAGAAAGAAGCACGATTTATGGAACTGAAAATATGTTAGCTCAACCTGAATATAAGGATGATGCTGAAGAACTTAAAAAGTTATTTGATTTATTCTCTCATCCGGATGAATTAAATAAATATATTAAGTTAACTGAAGAAACGATTACCGATGCTTCTGAAATTAATGATGATTTAAAAGATTTAACTATTATCTCAAAAGATATAGAAACTAACGGAAATTCCTTAGGAAAAATTGCAATTATTGGACCTAGAAGAATGGATTATGAAAACGTCTTATCTGCTCTTGAATATACAATTAATGAATTAATTAAACATTTAGGTAGTTCGGATATTGAATATGAAAGAGATGATTATGACGATGAAGGAGGAAATGGAAATGATGGAAGAGCATAACGAACATTGTTGCTGTCATCATCATGAAGATGATGAATGCTGCAAAAATGAAGAAAATGAATCAGTAGTTCAAGAACACGAATGTTGTTGTGGACATCATGATCATGAAGGTTGCTGTCAAAAAGAAGAAAATGATGAGCCTATTGATATGAAGGCTTCATATAAAAGAAAATTAGCAAAAAAAGATGATGAAATTGCTAAATTAAAAGAAGATGTTGAACATTGGAAAAATGAATATTATCGAGTTTATGCTGATATGGCTAACTTAAGAAAAGATATTCAAAAAGACCATAGTGAAGCTATTAAATATCGTTTAGAAGGATTTATTTCTGATTTAGTAAGTGTTCTTGATTCATTCGAGATTGCTCTAAAATACGAATCAAAATCTGAAGAAACTAAAAACTTCTTGATGGGATTCCAATTTGTTTATTCAAACTTATTAAATATCTTATCAAATGAAGGTGTTCAAATTATCGAACCAAAGCTTGATGATAAATTTGATGAAAAAGTTATGCAAGCTGTTGAAAAAGTTCAAGATGATGGCGAAGAAAACTTAGTAAAACAAGTTAACTTAAAAGGTTATAAATTACATGATCATTTAGTTAGACCAGCAATGGTTAAAGTAAGTGCTCATGAAGTTGAAAACAAAGAAGAAAACAATGACGAAAGTCAATCAGATAAATAATTTTAGGAGGTAAATATTATGGCAAAAGAAATTATTTTAGGTATCGATTTAGGTACAACTAACTCAGTTGTTTCTTATTTACAAAGTGATGGAACTGTTAAAGTTATCCCAAACCCAGAAGGAACTATGACAACTCCATCAGTTGTTGGTTTCAAATCAAACGGTGAAGAAATCGTTGGTAATGCTGCAAAAAGACAAGCAATTACTAACCCAGATACAGTCGCATCTATTAAAAGAAAAATGGGAACTGAAGAAAAAGTTCACATTAACTGCTTAAATAAAGATTTCACACCACAAGAAATTTCTGCAAAAGTCTTAGCTTATATGAAGAGCTATGCAGAAAAAAATATTGGTCATGAAATCCAAAAAGCTGTTATTACAGTTCCTGCATATTTTAATGATGCTCAAAGACAAGCAACAAAAGATGCAGGTACAATTGCAGGACTTGATGTTGTTCGTATTATTAATGAACCTACAGCTGCAGCTTTAGCTTATGGCTTAGGTAAAGAAAAGAGCGAAAAAATCTGTGTCTTCGACCTTGGCGGTGGTACATTAGATGTTTCTATCCTTGATATTGGTGATGGTACATTCGAAGTCGTTTCAACATCTGGCGATAACAAACTTGGTGGTGATGACTGGGATAATGTCATTGCTGAATGGATTAGAGCTCAAATCAAAATTGAACATGGTGTTGATATTGGCGACAATATGGCACTTCAAAGATATAAAGATGCTGCTGAAAAAGCAAAAATCGAATTATCTTCTAACTTAGAAACAACTATTTCATTACCATTCATTGGAATGGGTTCAAATGGTCCTATTTCTTTTGAAACAACATTATCAAGAGCTAAATTCCAAGAATTAACAAAACATTTACTTGATAGATGTGTTGCACCTCTTGAAAATGCTATTAATGATGCAAAATTATCTTATAACGATATTGATGAAGTTCTTTTAATTGGTGGTTCAATCAGAATGCCAGCAGTTCAAGAATTAGTCACAAGAATTACTGGCAAAAAATTAAATCTTTCTGTTAACCCTGATGAAGCAGTCTCAATCGGTGCTGCTTTCCAAGGCGGTATCTTAAGTGGTGATGTTAAAGATGTTATTCTTCTTGACGTTACTCCATTAACATTAGGTATTGAAACTATGGGTGGTGTTATGACTCCATTAATTCCACGTAATACAACAATTCCTACAACTAAATCTCAAATCTTCTCAACAGCTGCAGACAATCAACCAGCAGTTGATATTATGGTTTATCAAGGTGAAAGACCAATGGCACACGATAATAAATTATTAGGCCATTTCGCATTAACTGGAATTAAACCAGCTCCAAGAGGAACTCCAAGAATTGAAGTTACATTTAATATCGATGTTAACGGTATTGTTAAAGTTAGCGCTAAAGATTTAGATACTCAAAAAGAACAAGAAATCACAATTTCTGGTTCTAATGGTTTATCAAAAGAAGAAATCGATAGAATGGTCAGAGAAGCTGAAGCTAATAAAGAGGCTGATGAAAAGAGAAAAGAAGAAGTTGAAATTAAAAATAAAGCTGAATCATTTATTTCTGAAATCGATACTGCTTTAAGAGAAAAAGGTGATTCTTTAGATCCAAAACAAAAAGAAGAAACTGAAAAATTAAGAAATGAATTAAAAACTGCTTTAGATAACAACGATATCGAAACATTAAAGAATAGACTTGGTGAACTTGAAAAAGCAGCTGCTTATATGCAACAAGCTCAAGCTAGCCAAGCTCAACAAGCAAATCCTACAGGAGAAGCTCAACAAACTAGTGAAAATTCTTCAACAGATACAAACAATAACACCGAAACTAAAAATGATGACGATGTTATTGACGCAGATTTCACTGATAAATAATAACTAAGGGAAGTAAAAACTTCCCTTTATTATCTATTGATGGATGAAAGGAGGATTTATGGCTGGTAGTAAGAGAGATTATTATGAAATATTAGGTATTAATAAAAGTGCTTCTCAAGATGAAATTAAGAGCGCTTATCGTAAATTAGCTAAAAAATACCATCCTGATAATAAAGAAACTGGCGATGCTGAAAAGTTTAAAGAAGCAACTGAAGCTTACAGTGTCTTAAGTGATGAAAATAAAAGAAAAACTTATGATCAATTTGGCCACGCCGCATTTGATCAAGCTAGCGGTGGACAAAATCCATTCGCTGGTAGCGGATTTGAAGGCTTCAATTTTGGTGGCGGCGACTTTGATGATTTAAACGACATTTTATCGAGAATGTTCGGTGGTTTTGGTGGTTTTGGCGGTTCAAGAAGAACATCAAATGGTCCTTATAAGGGCGATGATACATTAATGAGAATCCGTATTAATTTTATGGATGCTGTAAATGGTAAAAAAGTTACAATCCCTGTTTCTTATGATGAAAAATGTAAGGATTGTAATGGAACCGGCGCTAAAAACGGAACTGATTATGATAAATGTCCTCATTGTAACGGCAAAGGTAGAGTTATTAGACAAACTCAAACTTTCTTTGGAACAATGCAATCTGAACAGCCTTGTTCTTATTGTGGTGGAACTGGAAAAATTATTAAAACAAAGTGTCCTACATGTGGTGGAAAAGGTTATTCAAGAGTCAAAAAAGACATTGAAATAAATATTCCAGCTGGTATTCAATCCGGACAACAAATTAGAGTTGCTGGAAAAGGTGGAAGAGGCTTAAATGGCGGCGAAAACGGCGATTTATATATCGAAGTTTTAGTAACTGAACATAATTATTTCAAGCGTGATGGAAATAATGTTCATATTACTATCCCGCTCGATTTTATTGATGCTGTTTTAGGAACAACTTTAACTGTTCCAACTGTTTATGGTGAAGTTAATTTAAAAATACCTAGCGGAACTCAACCAAATAGTGTTTTTAGACTTAAAGATAAAGGTATTAAGGAATTAAGAGGCAATGGATATGGTGATGAATATGTCCATGTTGATGTAAAAATTCCTACATCAATTAGTAAAGATCAAAAGAAAGCACTTGAAGCTTATAAAGAAGCAAGTGATAAAAACGATTCATTCTTTACTAAATTTATGAAAAACTTTAAAAAATAAGACTTAAAATCTATAATTAAACTAGTTTGAAAAAACTAGTTTTTTTTATGGATAAAATTAAATGTATTGGAGCAATTTTAGGTGATGCAATCGGTTCTAAATTTGAACTTTCTTTTAATGATAAAATTTATCCATTAATTGAAGAAAATAAAAACTTTTTATCTGATGATTCGATGTTAACTTTAGCGACAATGGATTATCTTTTGCATCATAAAAATAACGATATTTATGCTATTTATTTAAAAAAATGGTATAAACTTTATCCTAATTCTAAATATGGTTATTCTTTTAAAAAATGGTGTGAATCTGATTCATTAAGAGGTTATAAATCTATTGGAAATGGATGTTTAATGAGAATATCTCCGATTGTTTATTTTTATGATGACTTAAATATAATTTTAATTGAAACAAGAAAGAATGTTGAAGCAACTCATAATGAAGATGAATCCATAATTTCAACTAAGATTTTTATGGAATTAATGTATTATGCAAAAAATGGAAAAACTAAAGAATTTTTAAAAGATTATTTAAAAGAAAATTATCAAATTGATGTAAATAAAATTAATATAAATAAAGAAACTGTTTTTGCTTATCAAACTTTACTAAATTGTCTTTATTTTTTCTTTAAAACCAATAATTTAAAAGAACTTATTGTTGAATTAATAAAATTTAATGGTGACATTGATACAAATTTAGCAATTTCTTTATCATTAGGGGAGTTTTATTATAAAATAGATAGTAGTTTATTAAATAGTCTATTTAATAAAGTTATACAAAATGATCAAACGATTCTTGATTTAATAAAAGAATTCAATGAAAAAATAAAATAAAAGAGAGTATTACAATGTTACAATGCAAAAACTGTGGTGAAAAATTAACAAAATTTCAAAAAGAACGCTGCCCATATTGTGGATGTGAAAAACCAATTGAAGATATGGTTGATATTTCCGATACAACCCAAACAATCGAACAAATTAGAGATGAAGAATTAGAATTTAGTGAAAAAAGTCTAAAAACTTATAATATTTTTTCTATTCTTTTGGGATTATTTTCAGCCGATTTATTCTATTTAGGTTTTAAAACTCAAGGTTTTATGCGTTTATTAATCAATTTTGGCATTTGGTTAATAGCATTTTTAACAATCTTTTTAATTGATAATAGCCTTGTTATTATTGCAATTTTTGTTCCTTTAGCAGTTTTATATCTTGTTTATGTAATTTATGGTTTATTTAAATTAATTAAACAAAACCGTATTAAAGATAAAAATGGAGTTCATTTAAAATAACATGCAACGTTATTTTTTAAAAAAAGAAAATAGTTATGAATTAACAAGTGATGACATTTTTCATATCTTAAAAGTCATGAGAATGAAAATGTTCGATCAATTTGAAATTGTTAATGATGAAGGTGTCTTTTTAGCAAAGATTACTAATGTTATTCCTTTTAGCTATGAAATTGTTAAAAAGATTGAAGAAAATAACGAAATTAACGGATATATTCGTCTTTTATATTGCATTCCTAAGGGCGAAAAACTTGATTTAGTTATTCAAAAAGCTACTGAACTTGGAGTTAAAGAAGTAGTTTTAATTAATTCTTCACGCTGTGTTGCTAAAATTGATTCTAAGAATAAAGAAAAGAAATTAGAAAGATTTAATAAAATTATCAAAGAAGCAACTGAGCAATCAAAAAGAGATCAATTAATGATTTTAAATGACGTGATTGATTATAAAAATATCGATAAATATGACGCAGATTTAAGCTTTATTGCTTTTGAAAATGAATCAAAAAAAGATGAAATAAATGTTTTAAATTATTTATCTTCTTTAAAAGGTAAAACAATTAATATTTTAATTGGTCCAGAAGGTGGATTTTCTCAAGAAGAAGTTGATTATGCTATTGAAAAAGGTTATCAATTAACATCTTTAGGAAAAAGAATATTAAGAAGTGAAACTGCATGTTTATCGCTTATTTCCATCTTTAGTTATTTTATGAATTAAAATTATGAAACTATTCGATTATTTATATAAAGTTAGAAACAAAAGACATTTTATTAACTCAGATGAGTATATATTTTTCAATAAATATAAGCATCTTTTAGAAGATGAACAATCTTTTATGTTTTATGCTGATACAGAGTCTCTTTTTGATATTTTAAAAGCAAATATCATTATTAAAGGAATTTTAAATAAAAACACTATTGAACAAATTATTGAAGAAGAATATTTAAATAAAAACTTTAATACAAACAATGAAATTATCGAAAATATCAAAGAAAGAAGTTTAGATTTACCATATTTAAGAGTAGAAGATCAAAAAATATATATTCCTTTTTTTAATCGCTCTACAAATTTAGTTTATACGACAAACTTCGAAGAAATTTTAAAAGAACCTTATATAGATTTAACAAAAAAATATGCTCCATTTGTCGTAAATCCTTTTGAAACTTATCAAATGGATCTATTTGAATCACTTTTTACTAAATTTGTAAGAGTAATGGAAGATGAAACATCGGTAGCTTTTTATCATTACGATTTAAGAACAATTTTTATTATTAATAAACAAGGTTATTTAGATAATTACATCTGTTTATTCGATAAATACCTTAAAAATCCTTCAGAAGAAAGGATTATTGATCGAATTAGAACTGTTATTAAATATTATTATGAAAATAATTTAACTAGCTTTTTATATTCTTTATATGAAAACAGTTTAATTAGTTATTACGTTTATAGAAGATTATGCAAATGGAAAAAGATTTAACATTTTTAATAGAATTTTTAGGATGTAAAGTTAATAGTTATGAAGTCGAATGTATTGCAAATGAATTAGAAGACCATAATTATCGACTTTTCGATGCAAAAAATGACGATTTTCCAACAGTAATTATTATTAATACATGTGCTGTAACTCAAACATCTGTGGTTAAGGATAGAAAAATGATTCGTCATTATAGAAAACTTTATCCTGAAGCTATTTTAGTAGTTATGGGTTGCTATGCATCTTTTGGTGGAGAAGAAATTTTAAATGATCTGGGTGCAAATATTGTTATAGGAACACAAAATCGTGATAAATTAATTGAACTAATAGATAACTATAAAACTACTAAAAAACAACTTTTAATTGATGATAATAAAAAACGGGACTATGAAAATATACATTTGAATCATTTTTTATTTAATACAAGAGCATATGTAAAAATCCAAGATGGTTGTAATAATTTTTGTTCTTATTGCTTAATTCCCTATGTTAGAGGAAGATCAAGAAGTAGAAAAAAAGAAGATATTTCTTTTGAAATTCATGAACTTATTCAAAATGGATATAAAGAAGTAGTTTTAACTGGAATTGATATGTCTTCTTATGGATTTGATTTATATGAAAACTTCACATTTAGCGATCTTTTAGAATATATTTTAGAAAATAATAAAGATTTATATCGTTTAAGAATTTCTAGTATTGAAGAAAGTAATATTGATGAGAAGTTTTTATATCTTTTAGAAAAATATACAGTAATTGCAAATCATTTACATGTTCCTTTACAAAGCGGAAGTCGCAAAATTGTTGAAAAAATGAATAGAAAATATAACTTAAATGAGTTTAAAGAGAAAATTATTAAAATTCGAGAAATTAGGCCTGATATTGCAATTTCTACCGATATTATCGTTGGTTTTCCTGGTGAAACTGACGAGGACTTTTTAGAAACATATAATAATGCTAAAGAGATAAAATTTTCTAAAATACATGTTTTTCCATATTCTCCAAGAAAAGGAACGTTAGCTGAAAAAATGAAAAATCAAGTCGATGGAAATGTTAAAAAAGAAAGAGTTAATCGTTTAATTTCTTTATCTGAAACACTTGAAAAAGAATATCAAAGTCAATTTATTGGCAAAAAAATCGAATTTTTATTTGAAAGTAAGGAAAATGGTTACTATCCTGGACACTCTTCAAATTTCTTAGAAATAAAAGTTGAAAGTGAAGATAATTTAAACGGAAAAATTCGCGAATTTATCTACAAAAATTAATTTTTACACTGTCAAAAGAAATTACTTGAAATTTATCGTTATATCTATATAATTATTCTTGCATTCGGAGGATATTAATATATGGCAGTCCCACAAAGAAGAACTAGTAAAACTGCAAAAAGAATGAGAAGATCACACATCAAAATTAAAATTAAAGGTGTAAGTGTTTGCTCTCACTGTGGTGCAGTTTGTAAACCACATACAGTCTGTAAAAATTGCGGATACTATGATGGAAAACAAATTATTAAAGTAAAAGGTTCAAAATAAGGCTCAACATCGAGTCTTTTTTTGTTAAAATATTTATATTATCGAGGTGAACTATGGAATATAACAAATTAATCGATCACACTTTATTAAAAGCTGATGCAACAGAAGAAGAAATTGTTAAATTATGTAAAGAAGCTAAAGAATATAATTTCATGTCAGTCTGTGTTAATCCATGCTATATTGAAGTTGCAAAAAGAGAATTAGCAGGAAGTGATGTTAAAGTTTGTGTTGTCACAGGCTTCCCTTTAGGAGCTATGAGAACCGAAGCAAAAGTATTTGAATCAAAAGACGCTGTTGATCATGGTGCAGACGAAGTAGATGTTGTTATTAATATTGGTGCTTTAAAAGACCATAAAGATGACTATGTTTTAAATGAATTAAAATTAATCAAACAAGCTATTCCAAATAATGTTTTAAAAGTAATTATTGAATGTTGTTTATTAAATAATGAAGAAATTGAAAGAGCTTCAAGATTAGTTAAAGAATCAGGTGCAGATTTTGTTAAAACTTCAACTGGTTTCTCAAAATGGGGTGCAAAATTAGAAGATGTTGCCTTAATGAGAAAAACAGTCGGACCAGATTTAGGTGTTAAAGCAGCTGGTGGTGTTAAAACTCATGATGATATGATTGAGTTTGTTAAAGCAGGTGCTACTAGAATCGGCACTAGTAATGGCGTTTCTTTAATGAAATAATCGATTTTTCTTGAATTTTATTATATTTTTGTGTATAAATATTAAGCACGCGTCAAAGGAGGTGAAGGTAGAATGTCAAAAGTCGTTGTTAGAGAAGGCGAAACTTTAGATGAAGCTTTAAGAAGATTCAAAAGACAAGTTAATAAAGCCGGAACCATCCAAGAATGTCGTAGAAGAGAATGCTTTTTAAAAAAATCATTAAAGAGAAAATTAAAAAGCGAAAATGCTAGAAAAAAATATAGATAAAATAAAGTCCTTGAAAAAGGACTTTTTTGTTGCTTGAAATAGATAATTATTACAAATGAAAGTACTTAACAAATTAGTTAGAACTTTTTTGTTTTTGCTGCGTAATTTTTTTAATTTAAGAGCGTTTCACTTTGTGAAGGGCTATGGGATAATTCTTTCCCTTTAATAATATATAATAAGGTTTGAAAGAAGAAGAAATTTAAATAAATTTTCAAAAAAATGAGAGGATTTTTCAAATTCCAGCATTCTTGTTTATATAAAGGAGAGTTTTATGACTTATTTTATTAAACAGATTGGCGAAAAGGATTGTGGAATTACCGCTTTAAAAATTTTGTTAGCAAATATCTATAAAAGGAAAGATTTTTTATTTTATCCTCAAACTAGTTTAAACGAGGTAGTATCTTTAAAAGAAATTATTAGAATTGCTAAAAATGAAGGTGTAGATCTACTTGCTTATCGAGTTAGTGATAAAAAAGCAGAAATTAAAAATTTAAGGGCTAAAAAAACTTTATTAGTTTTCAAAAAAGATGATGTTTTACACTTAATTTATTTAAAAAAAGTAAGAAAACATCGAATTGAAATATTAGATCCAAAAAACGGATTAATTTCTTTAAAAATAGAAGAATTTTTAACTCTTTGGAATGGAGAATTAGTTGAATTTAATAAGGTAAGAGGAAGTGAATTTTATTTAAAAAATAAAAATATTATTTCACCTAAAGTAGAGGTTGGATTATTTATTTTTCAATTAGTTACATATTCTTTCTTTTTAACTGGATTATATTTTATTAATTCAAATGTCGATTTTTTCATTCCTTTATCTTTATTTATTAGTTTTATTTTTTCGTTATTGCTTTTTAATTATTGTTTAATGAGTGTAATGAAAAAGACTGATTTAAAGCTATTTTTAGGTATTTATAAAAGCGAAGGATCATTAAGAAATAAATATTTAAAAATTACCGAACTTAAAACATTTTTATTTACTAACCAGATGAGTTTATTATCATCTTCACTTGTAATTATTTTTACTTTATTAATTTTAGGAATAAATAGCTATTTAAGCATCGTCTTTTCTTTATCGATAATGATTTTTCAAATAACTTTTTTTGTTTTTTCAAATAAATATATGATTTATAGGAAAAATAAAATTGAGAATCTTGAGAGTGGTTTATTTCGATATAAACAAGAAGAAGATGAAAAATTATTAGATAATTTTAAAAAACTTAATAATGAGGTTTATAAATTTATTAATTTAAATAATTTACGAAAATATCTAATTATTTTAATAATTATCATCGCCTCATTATTTCTTTCTTCTTTTGAAGGAGTAATTTCTTTAAATTATGTTTTATTTCATATTTTTTCATTTTTCTATATTTCTTCAAATCTTGATAAAGTTTTATCTTTTAAGGAAAATTATGAAAAATTAAATTATTTAAAATCGGTTTATTTTTATTATTCGAAAAACTACTAAAAAGTTGATAATTCTGATATAATTTTGGCATGGAATTATATATTAATAACACGCTTCCTATAGATATTTCTAATTATGAAATAGTATTTAACAAGCTTGCTTTAAAAACACTTAAACATCTTAAATTAAGCGATAATATAATTTGTTCGGTTACTTTTGTTGATATTCCTACAATTCATGAAATTAATAAAAATTATCGTAATGTGGATCGACCAACCGATGTTATTTCGTTTGCTTTTTTAGATGATAAAAACGAAATTATTAAAGGCGATATTCCTCTCGATATTGGAGAATTATATATTTGTTATGATGTCGCTAATAAAAATAGATTAAAATACAATAACTCAATCGAAAGAGAAATTTCATTTCTTTTTGTTCATGGATTATTACATCTTTTAGGATATGATCATATGGAAAAAGAAGATGAAGAAGTAATGTTTAAATTACAAGATGAAATTCTTGAAGGAGAAGATTTATGGATAAAAAAGAATTAGTTAATGAAGCGATTAAAGCAAGTGAATTTGCTCATGTTCCTTATTCGAATTTTCATGTTGGAGCCGCGATGCTTTTAAAAGATGGAAGAATATTTACTGGAGCAAATATGGAATCTTCTTCATATGGATTAACAATTTGTGCTGAAAGAAACTGTATTTTTGGTGCTTATGCTAGAGGCGTAAAAAAAGGCGATATTATCGCTTTTGCTGTTGTCGCTGATACTTCAACACCAGTTTCTCCTTGTGGAGCTTGTAGACAAATTATTGCTGAATATTTAAACAAAGATGTTCCAATTTATTTAGCAAATTTTAAAGGTGAAATTGTTGAATATAAAATCGAAGAATTAATTCCTTATTATTTCGATGGAAGTGAGCTTAAATAATGAAAAGTGGTTTTGTAACTATTTTAGGTAGACCAAATGTAGGAAAATCTACCTTAATTAATACGATTATTGGTAAAAAAATATCAATTATTAGTCCAAAAAGTCAAACAACAAGAGATGCGATTCAAGGTATTTATAATGATGAAGATTCGCAAATTATTTTTGTTGATACTCCTGGAATTCATAAACCTAAAACTGAATTAGAAAAAGAAATGGATAAAATTGCATATTACAATGCGAAAAATAACGATTTAGTTCTTTTAATGGTTGATGCTTCTAAAAAGTTTTCTGATTCTGATATTTTTATTGCTAAAAATGTTCGTTTTAAAACACCGGTTATCATTGTTTTTAGCAAGATTGATTTAACAAATGTTATTTTAATTAATGAATTAAAAGATAAATATAAAGAATTATTCCCAGAATCTGAAATGGTTGAAATTAGTAGTTTAGAAAACTTTAATATCGATTTTTTAATTTCTCGAATTAAAACTTATTTACCAGAAGGACCTCAATATTATGATATAAATACAATAACAAATCGTGATTTTACTTTTATGGTCCAAGAAATCATTAGGGAAAAGACTTTAAAATTATTAAAAGAAGAAGTTCCTCATTCAATTGCTGTTTTGTGTGATGAAATTTCCTTTTCTACAGGTAAAAATATTTTTGCAAAAATTATTGTTGAAAAAGATAGTCAAAAAGGAATCATTATTGGTAAAAGAGGCTCAATGATTAAAAGAATTGGTATTGAGTCACGAAAAGATATTGAAAAGTTACTTGGTTATAACATTAATCTCGAACTTTTAGTTCAAGTAGTAGATAATTGGAAGAATTCTAGTAGTTTTTTAGCAAAACTTGGATTTAAATAATTTAGATGGAAACGGTAAGCGGAATAATTATTTCCTTAGCTCAATATAAAGATAATCAATTTATTGCTTCGATTTTATCTAAAGAAAGTCTTTATTCAGCATCTTTAACTTTAAATAAAAGAAAAGAGAATAATTCTATTCAAAAATTTTCATTTGGAGAGTTCGAACTTTATAAAGGACCTACAAAATATTTTAAAGTTAAAAGTTTTTCTCCAAAATTTATGATGTTAAATGTTTTTGGTGATTTCGACCGTTTGCTGTCGTTAGATTTTATCAGTGAATTATTAATGAAAATTGAATATGAAACATTAGAAGTAGAGAAAATATTTGAATTAACTCTAGAAACTATAAAAAATATTGACGATTTATCAAATGACAGTAAATTTTTAACTTTATATTTTTACTATAATATTTTGAAATTATTAGGATTAGATCCAACTTATACAAAGTTTTATGAAAAAGAAAAACTTGATTTGGATGATAAAAATTTCAAGAAAAATATCGACAAAACAACATTTTTAACATTGTTTAAATATTTTTCTGAAATCATTTCAAATTATCACGGAATTTATCTTAATTCTTTTGTAAATTTTAGATAAATAATTATAATAAATATTGTACTCTTAAAGTACATTGACAATGAGCTGAATTCTAAGTAAAATTCAGTGTTTTTGGAGATAAAATATGGATAAAAATTTTGAAAGCGTTGTTACACATTTACAAACCACTGGCTATGTATTTCAAGGTAGCCAAATTTATGGTGGTTTAGCTAATACGTGGGACTATGGTCCATTAGGAAGCCAATTAAAGAAAAATTTAAAAGATCTTTGGTGGACTAAATTTGTTGAAGAATCAGAATTAAATGTTGGAATTGATTCTGCAATTTTAATGAATCCAAATGTTTGGGTTGCTACAGGCCACGTTCAAACTTTTAATGACCCACAAATTGAATGTAAAAAATGTCATTCAAGATTCAGAGCTGATCAATTAATTAGTTCTCAATTTAAAGACGTCAATGTTGATGGAATGAATTATGATGAATTAAACGAATTTATTAAGAATAACGATGTTAAATGTCCTCAATGTGGGCAACATGATTTTACTGATATTAAGAAATTTAATTTAATGTTTAAAACTCATATGGGTGTTACTGAAGAAAGTAGTAACGAAGTTTATTTACGTCCAGAAACTGCTCAAGGTGTTTTCGTTAATTTTAAAAACGTTCAAAGAGTTACAAGAAAGAAATTACCATTTGGCATTGCTAATACTGGAAAAGCATTTAGAAACGAAATTACTCCAGGAAACTTCACATTCAGAACACGTGAATTTGAACAAATGGAATTAGAATTCTTCTGTAAACCAGGAACTGATTTAGAATGGTTTGATTATTGGAAAAAAGAATGTATCAATTTCGTTGAAAATCTCGGTATTAAAGAAGAAAACTTAAGATATCGTGATCATGAACCTGAAGAATTAGCATTCTATTCTAGAGCAACAACAGATATTGAATATTTATTCCCATTTGGTTGGGGTGAAGTTTGGGGAATTGCTGATCGTACAGATTACGATTTAAAACGTCACCAAGAATTTTCTAAAGAAAGCTTAGAATATTTTGATTCAGATACTAATACAAAATATGTCCCTTATTGTATTGAACCATCACTTGGTTTAGATAGATTATTCTTAATGATTGTTTGTGATGCATACGATGAAGAAACATTAGAAAATGGTGAAATTAGAAAAGTTATGCATTTAAAACCTTCAATTGCTCCAATTACTGCAGCTGTTTTACCTTTAAGTAAACAATTAAGTGATAAAGCAAAAGAAGTCTTTAAAGATTTAAGAAAATATTTCAAAGTTTCTTTTGATGAAACAGGAAGTATTGGGAAAAGATATAGAAGAAATGATGAAATCGGAACTCCATATTGTATTACATATGATTTTGACACTCTTGAAACAAATCAAGTTACTGTTAGAGATAGAGATACTATGAAACAAGATGTAGTTAAAATTGAAGATTTAAAGGATTATTTATTTGGAAAACTTAAATAACTCAAAAAATACTGATTTATTTGAATCAATAAATAAAAAAGTCGATATAGTTGATGTAATTTCTTATTACCTTCCGTTAACAAAAAAAGGCAGAAATTATCAAGGATTATGTCCTTTTCATGATGATAAAAATCTTGGAAATTTTTCCGTTTCACAAGAAAAACAAGTTTTTAAATGTTTTGCTTGCGGGAAAAGTGGAAATGCAATTGGATTTGTTAAAGAAAAGGAAAGATGCTCTTGGATAGAAGCTGCTAAAAAGGTTTGCGAAATTTGTCACATCGTTGAGCCAGGTTTAGAAAATATTAAAGAAGTTAAAAAAGATCCTCGTTTAGTAAAATCGCTTGAAATTTTAAAAGATATTTCTCTTTTTTATCAATTATCTTTATTCCAAAGTGAAGAAGGAGTTGAAGCTTTAAATTATCTTCATAACCGTGGTTTAAATGATGATATTATTCGTCATTTTGGGGTTGGTTATGCGTTAAAAGATGGGAACACTTTAATTGAATATTTAACCCGTGATAAAAAACACTCTTTAAAGGAAATTGATGATACCGGAATTATTGATTTAAAAAACAATATTATTAAAGACAAGAATTTTGGTAGAATCGCATTCTTTTTAAAAAATAGCGATGGAGATGTTTGTGGTTTTAGTTGCAGAATTTTTGGAGATAGAAAATCTGAAGCTAAATATGTAAATACATCAAATACAATTGCATTTAATAAATCAAAAATACTTTATAACTACAACGAAGCTTTAAATGAGGCGCCAAAAGTTGGCTATGTTTATCTTCTTGAAGGCTTTATGGATGTTATTGCTTGTTATAGAGTCGGAATTAAAAGTGCAGTTGGTTTAATGGGAACATCATTAACGAAAGAACACTTAAAAATGTTAAAAGATTTAAGATGCGAGGTAAGAATTTGTTTAGATTTAGATAGACCTGGGCAAAATGCTATTTATAAAACGTTTAGTTTATTAGATAGTTATAAGATTCCTTATCGTGTTGTTAGTAATGATGTTGATTTTGATTATAAAGATGCTGATGAAATTCTTGATCATTTAGGTGAAGAAAAGTTAAAAAAATATCTTTCAACTTTAACCGATAAAATGCATTGGCTTATTAATTATTGTAAAAAGAGTTTAGATTTAAATATTTTAGAAAATAAAGAAAAAATGATTAATTTCTTTATTCCACTATTAAAAGATAACAAAGATGAAATATTTGTTGATTCTACAATCAAAGAATTAGTAAAAAATACCGATGTTTCATATAACGTTATTCAAAACATGATAAATAACGCTAAATTAGAGATTCCTAAAGAACCTCTAATTGAAAGCGAAGAAGAAGATGAAGGTGTAGATTTTGCGATTGAAATAGAACCTAAAAAACCTATTAAAAACATTAGGGATAGCAAAATTACACGTTCTGAAAGAAAGCTTTTAAATTATATGTTCACTGTTTCAGAAGCATATGAAATATTTAAGGCAAAATTAAATTCTTTCTATACGCCAGCATTTAGTGAACTTTATGAAATAGTTGAAAACTATGCTGCTAATCAAAGTGATAGAGATTTCAATAAAGAAAAGTTAGATAAAATAGTTGATTCTAGTGATTCAAAGAATAAAGATTCATTAAAAATTGAAATTGAGAAAATATTCACTTTGAAAAATTATGACCCATATTCAATAAGTATTATTGAAGAATTAATTCATAACATAAGTTATGAGAAAAACTTATTGAGTATTAAAAAGAGTGATAAAGAACTCTTAAAAAATCGAAAAAATAATAGTGATGAGTATGTCTTATCGATGCTCTCATCATCAAAAAATAGAACTGCTGAAAAAGCTAAAAATGAAAGGGGGAATGCATTATGGCAAAAAGCTCAAAAAAAATAAACAAGGATCAAATTGAAAAAGATGTTGAAAAAATTATTAAAGAAAAAGGCTATATAGACGAAGATTCTGAGGAAGAAGAAGCTATAGAGTCTTTAGACACTTTATTAAAAAGATTTTTAAAAGAAAATGCAGATACAAAAGTAATTGATCAAGATTTCTTTATTGAAGCAACAAGAAAATATGATCTTTCTGATGAAGATATTGAAAAAATCTTCCTTTATTTCACAAATAATGGTTATACATTAGAAGGTGAAGCAAGTGCTGATGATATCGATTTTGATGAAGCATCAATTGAAGATATGGAAAATGCTGATGCAATGGATGATTTTGATGAAGAAATTGATCCAAATGAAACAAGCGAACTTAATATTGATGTCGATAACATTGATTCAATTGTTTTAAGCGATGTTAAAATTAATGATAGTGTCAAACTTTATTTAAAAGAAATCGGTAGAGTTAGACTCTTAAAAGCTGAAGATGAAAAAGAACTTGCTGTCCGTATTTTAAATGGTGATCAAAAAGCAAAGCATGAATTAATTAATGCAAACCTCCGTTTAGTCGTTTCTATTGCAAAACACTATTTAGGAAGAGGTATGCCTTTATTAGACTTAATTGAAGAAGGTAATATGGGTTTAATGAAAGCCGTTGATAAATTTGATTATACAAAAGGATTTAAATTTTCAACATATGCTACTTGGTGGATTAGACAAGCTATTACAAGAGCTATTGCTGATCAAGCAAGAACTATTAGAATTCCTGTTCATATGGTTGAAACAATCAATAAAATTACTAGAGTTCAAAGACAATTAACTCAAGAATTAGGCAGAGAACCAACACCAGAAGAAATTTCTAAGAAAATGGATGGAGCAATGTCTCCAGAAAGAATTAGAGAAATTCAAAGAATTGCATTAGAACCAGTTTCTTTAGAATCTCCAATTGGTGAAGAAGATGATTCACACTTAGGTGATTTCGTTGAAGATAAAGAAAGCCTTTCACCAACCGAATTCACATCAAAAACCATGTTAAGAGAAGCTCTTTATGACGTTATGAGTAACTTAACAGAGAGAGAAGAAAGAGTTTTAAAATTACGTTACGGTTTAGATGATAATAAGCCAAGAACTTTAGAAGAAGTTGGTAAAGAATTTGGTGTTACAAGAGAAAGAATTCGTCAAATAGAAGCTAAAGCTATCAAAAAATTAAAACACCCAACAAAACAAAAGAAATTAGATGATTTTTCTATTAATTAATCTTTTATGAATGAAGATTTATCTAAAAAAATAAAAGTAATTACCGATAAAATTTCATCTAACGATAATGAAAACGACTTATTAAGTTCGTTAGATGACTTAATTGATGAAGAAAATAGAATTATCAATAATGATGATTTTAATAGTTTTTGTGACGACTATTCTATAAATAAAAAAGATGCTTCGTTACTTAAAAATACCTTTATATCTAGTGGTTATTCATTTATAGATGATTTAGAAAATGACGAAGACATTGATGAAATTGAAGAAGATAGTTCAAATATTTCTTTTGATGATATTAAAGCTACCGATGATATAAAGCAATATTATAAAAATATAAGTAAATATAAGCTTTTAACACCAAAAGAAGAACTTGAACTTGCTAAAAGAATAAAGGCTGGTGATGAAGAAGCTAAAGAAAGATTCATCGCTGCTAATGCTAGATTAGTTATAGCAATGGCTAAAAAGTTTCTTAATTCGAACATTCCTTTTCAAGATTTGATTCAAGAAGGAAATGCCGGTTTAATTCATGCTGCTGAAAAATTTGATTATACAAAAGGTTTAAAATTTTCTACATATGCTACTTGGTGGATAAAACAAGCAATGTTAAAAGCCATTAATGAGCAAAATAGAAATATTAGAATCCCAGCACACGTTATTGAAGTCCTAAATAAGGTAAATAAAACTAAAAATTTACTTATTCAAGAATTAGGAAGAGAGCCAACTTCCGAAGAAATATTTGAAAAATTAAATAAAAGAATACCATTAGAAAAAATCGATGCTTGTTTATTATTATCAAAAGATACTATTTCTTTAGAAACAAGTTTAGGTGATGATAGTGGTACTGAATTAGGAGATGTTGTTCCTGATAAAAGAGAAATTTCCCCTCTTGATTTTGCAATAAGTTCGGAACAAAAAGAAATTGTTGATGAAGCTTTAAAACAACTAGATGAAAGAGAAGAAAAAATTTTAAGACTTAGATATGGTTTTGATGATGGAGTTGAAAGAACTTTATCAGAAATTGGTAAAATGTATAATCTTTCGAGAGAAAGAATTCGTCAAATTGAAACAAAAGCATTATTTAAATTAAGAAAAATTTTAGAAGATAAAGATTTTTATGATATCAGAGAGAATTAATAAAATTGCCAATTTAATCGATTTAAATAGTAAAGGAGTCTATGATGTAGGAAGTGATCATGGATATCTTTTGGTTTTATTAAGAAATAAAAGCGAAACTATTAGATTAAAAGGAGTTGAGAATAAAATCGAGCCTTTTAATAATCTCAAAAATAATACAAAAGGTTTAAATATTGAATCTAAATTAAGTGATGGGATAGATGATTTAACTGATGATTTTTCTTGCTTAGTTATGGCTGGAATGGGTTTTAATACAATTGAAGAAATAGTTTTAAGACATAAAGAAAAATTAGATTATATTGAACAAATTGTAATTGATTCACATACAAATATAGATTTATCAAGAAAGTTTTTTATAGATTTAGGCTATTATATTGATAATGAAATCATATTAAAAGAAAAAGGAATTTTTTATGAAGTAATTTCTTTTAAAAAAGGTATAAAAAATTATAACAATAAAGAAATCAAATATGGTCCAATTTTATTAAAAGAAAAGAACGAGATTTTTATCGAAAAATATAAATTAAGAAATTTGAAAATTGAAGAAATAAGTTCTAAACTTGATAAAAATTCTGCTCGTTTTAAAGAATTAATAGAAGAACATAAAGAAAATAGTGAGGCTATTTTATGAATACAAAATCATTGTTAAGAAAATTATCTAAAAAATTTCCAAAGAACATTGCTAAAAAGTATCATGATTTTCCAGGTTTACAATATGGAAAATTAAAAGAAGAAACTAAAACAATTTTACTTTGTTTAGATTTTGATGATGTAGTTTTGGATGAAGTTTTAAAAACAACTGATTTTTCTAAAATTGACTTAATTATAACTCACCATCCTTTTATTTATGGAACTTTTAAAAAAGTCTTAAAAAATGATCCAGTTAAAGCTGCTTTAGTTGAAAGGTTAGATAAATATAATGTTCCAATTTATTCTTATCATACTAATTTTGATGAAGGTGAAGGTGGAATGAATGATGCTTTAGTTGAAGCATTAAATTTAAAAAACATTCATAAGCTCGAAGCAATACCTATGGCAAGAGGTGGCGAATTAGAAGAAGAAATGGATGTTTTAGAATTTGCAAAATATGCAAAAGAAAAACTCAATGTTGAATATGGTCAACTTTTAAATTTTGGTAAAAAAACTATAAAAAAAGTTGCAATTATTGGTGGCGGCGGTTGGTATCATTTTATCGACGCTAAAAATGAAGGTTACGATATTTATATTAGTGGCGATATTCCACATCATGGTCGAAGAGATGTTGTTTTAAATAAATATAATTATTTAGACTTACCTCATGAAATCGAACGAATTTATATGAAGCAAATGAAAAAAGTCCTTTTAAATATCGATAAGGACTTAGAAATATTAATAGTTGATCACGAAAAATTACCAATTATTATTTAAGAATTCGAAGATATTGTTAACTTTATCTTCGCTTGTAGAAGTGGCTGAAAGAATAGCCACTTTTTTATGATTTTCAAAGTTTTTTATCTCATCTATATCGTAAATTGATGAAATTAAATATGCATCTTTAAATTTATTTCTTGCTGCAGATACTAATTCGTTTGCGTTAGAACTATTTTTATCACCGATAATTAAAAACATATCAAATTGGTTAATGTATTTATCGATTAAATCAAATCTTTGTTTAAATACTGGGCAGAAATTGTCGATAATTTCGTATTCTTTTTCATCTTTATCTTTAACTAAGCAATCCTTAATGTCTTTTAAATCTATTGTTGATTGATTTGTTAAGACAATTTTTTTATTTATATTAGAAAAATTAAAATATCTATCTTTTTTAGGGATAATTGTTAAATCATCGGTATTTATATATGAAATTGTTGCTTTACATTCATTATGATTCTCTTTTCCAT
Organism: uncultured bacterium; assembly: GCA_949299395.1. Taxonomy (GTDB): domain Bacteria; phylum Bacillota_I; class Bacilli_A; order RFN20; family CAG-826; genus Onthovivens. The sequence goes on from CASGAB010000003.1 coordinate 72,645, forward strand.
AATAAAACAAGGCCTTGCCTTTTAAATCTAACTCTTTAAAATTTGAATTTATTTTCTTTAAGATAGGACAAGTAGCATCGATAAAATTTAAATTATTTTTTATTAAGTATTCTTCTATTTCTAAAGAATGACCATGAGCAGATAAAATATAGATTGTATGCTTATTTTTAAAAACTTCTAAAAATGGGATTATTTGTTCAACGTCTAACTCGAATACATTTATTCCATTTTTTCTTAAAAATTCGATAGTTTCTATATTGTGAACGAGTTGACCTAAAATAACGATATCTTTATCGCTGTTTTTTTGTTTTGCATCTAAAGCTATTTGAATGGCTTTTTGAACACCTCTACAATAGCCAATTGGTTCTAAAATTTCAAATTCCACTATAAAATATTATCATTTTTAGTGAAGAATTGAGAGTAATAAGATAAAATAATTGCATGAAATTCGAATCATTTAACTTAAAAAAAGAAACGATTGAAGCATTGCATTCGTTAAATTATATAGAAGCAACAAAAGTACAAGATATAGCTATTCCAAAAATTTTAAAAGGTGAAAATGTTATTGTTAAAAGTGAGACCGGAAGTGGAAAAACTCACTCTTTTTTAGTTCCTATTATTAATAATTTAACTTTTAGCGGCGGAATTGAAGCTTTAATTATTGTTCCAACAAACGAATTAGCTCTTCAAACATATGAATTTTTTAAAGAATTTAAAAAATATTTTCCTAATTTAGCTATCAAAACTATTATTAACGGAATCGGTTTAAAAAAAGGAGAACAACAACTAAAAACAAATTCTCAAATTGTTATTGCAACTCCGACAAGGTTATCTTTTATTTTAGAAGATTCTTCTTTTGATCTATCTAATTGTAGAACTTTAGTTTTAGATGAAGCAGATATGCTTTCTGAATCAGGTTTTTTTGACGATATTCAAAAAGTATTTAATAAATTAATTAATCCTCAAGTTGTTGTTTTAAGTGCTACAATTTCCCAATATGTTCGTGATTTTTTAAAGAAGAATTTGCCTAATGATTTAATTATTGATGAATCAAGTAATACTTTAGAAGATAAAATTACACATTATTTTATTAATACAAAACATCTTGATAATATCGATGCAATCGACATTTTCTTAAAAGAAAAGAACCCATATTTATTGTTTATTTTTGCTAATACAAAAAAGGAAGTTAATGATATTTATTTACATCTTAAAAAACAAAAATATCAAGTTGGTACAATTTCTGGTGAACTTTCTTTAAGAGAAAGAAAAGCAATGCTAAGAAAAGCAAATAATAACGATTTCCAAATTTTAGTTTGTTCAGATTTAGCAGCTAGAGGAATTGATGTTAATGATGTTAGTGATGTTTTAAGTGTAAATATCCCAAATAATATTGAATATTATTTCCATAGAGCTGGAAGAACCGCTAGAAACGGAAAAGAAGGTAATTCTTATGTATTCTATAACCATGATTCACTCGATAAAGTTAATCAGCTCATTAATTTAGGAGTTAAACCAAAGTACTTAAAAATTACTAATAAAGAACTAGTCGTTGACCAAAAACCAGACTTAAAGAAAAAAAAGGTCTATATTAATCAAGAATTAGAAAAAGAAATTAAAGAAGCTACTTCAAAGATTAAATCTAGAAATGTTAAACCAAATTATAAGAAAAAAGTAAGAATTGAAACTGAAAAAGTTAAGAGAAAATATAAAAGAAAGATGATTAAAAAATCAATTCGTAAAGAATTAGATAATAAATTTAGAAGTGAAGGTAAGAAAAATGGATAAAATTTTATTAGGATCACATGTTAGTATGGCTGGACCTGATTATTATTTAGGAAGTGTAAAAGAAGCCTTAAAATATGGTGAAAATGTATTAATGTTTTATACAGGTGCTCCTCAAAATAATAAAAGAACACCAATTGAAAAATGTAAAATTGAAGAAGGTATCGCATTAGCTAAAGAAAACGGAATGGAGTTAGATAAATTTGTTTGTCACGCTCCTTATATGATTAATTTAGCTAATTCTGATTCAGAAAAATTAAAATTTTCTAAAGATTTTTTAAAATCTGAAATTGTTAGATGTGTTGCATTTAAATGCCGCTATTTAGTCTTACACCCAGGACTTCATGTCCATTTAGGAGAAGATGTTGGTTTAAATAATATTATTAATGGTTTAAACGAAGTAATCGAAGAAGTTAAAGACCTAGATTTTATTATTTGTATTGAAACAATGGCTGGAAAAGGCACTGAATTAGGTACAACTTTTGAACAAGTCAAAAAGATTATTGATGGAGTTAAATATAAAGAAAAAATTGGTGTTTGTTTAGACACTTGCCACATAAATGATGCTGGATATATTGTTGATGATATTGATTGCGTAATTAATGAATTTGACCGTATTATTGGCTTAAATTTATTAAAAGTTATTCATTTAAATGATTCAAAAAACCCTTTAGGAGCTCATAAAGATCGTCATGAAAATTTTGGTTTTGGAGAAATTGGTTTTGATGCCTTAATTAAATATGTCTATGACGAAAGATTAAAAGATATTCCTAAGATTTTAGAAACACCTTATGTTGAAGATAAGCCTCCATATAAGGAAGAAATTGAGATGATAAAAAAGAAGGAATTTAATCCTTCTTTAAAAGAAATTATTGCTTCGAAATAGTTAATTTATCTATTTCTTTAATTAATTCATCAAATAGATTTTCTTCATCAACCGTTTTTAAGATTTTTTTCTTCTTAAAAATAATAAATTTATGATCAGCGCCGGCTATTCCAAGGTCGGCGTTTTTACTTTCACCAATTCCATTTACTATACATCCCATGATGGCAATTTTAATATTTATATTATTTTCTTCTAAATATTTAGTAATTTTAGTAGCGATTTCTTTTAAATTATCGACTTTACATCTTCCACAAGTAGGACAAGAAATAATTGTTGGATAATTATCATATAAATTTAAATCGTGAAGAATTCTTTTAGCTGTAATTACTTCTAATTCAGGATCATGAGTTAAAGAAACACGAATCGTATCACCAATTCCTTTAAGTAAAAGATTTGATAATCCAATTGTTGAACGAATAATTCCAATATCATCAAATCCACTTTCAGTTACTCCAATATGTAATGGATAATTAGTTTTTTTAGCTAATTTATCATATATTTTTATAGTTTTTAAAGGAGAAGAAGTTTTAATAGAAAGAACGATATTGAAGAAATTATTTTCTTCAAAAAGTTTTATTGTTTCTAAAGTTAAATTGACTAAACCATTAATTGAATTTATAGTTTTACCTTCACTATTTATAGATCCTTCATTTAAACCAATTCTAATAGCAACATTTTTTTCATTAGCTTTTTTTAATATTGAAATAAGTTTATCTTTAGGAGTATTTATCGGATTAATTCTAATTTTATCGATTCCGTTTTCAATCGCTAATAAAGCTAATTCATCACTATAATGAATATCGCCAACAAGCGGAATATTAATATTTTTCTTAATTTCTTTAATTGCTAAAGCATCTTCTTTATCTAAGATAGAAACGCGCATTAAATCTGCACCTAATGAGGCGCATTTATTAATTTCTTCGATTACTTTTTTAGTATCAGAAGTTTTTAAGTCACACATTGATTGAATTAAAACTTTATTTGTTCCACCAATGGTAATATTTCCAATTTTAATTTGCTTCGTTTTTTCTCTTAAATTCATGGTCAATATTTTACTTAAAAATAGCGAAATTTTCTAGAAAAATAACATCTTTTATGTTAATATGTTTAGGCTTTAAGAAATGAGGTGATTTTTTTATGCGCGATAACATTATTTTAAAATGTACAGTCTGTGGTGAAGAACAATATATTACAACCAAGAATAAGAAAAACAATCCAGATAGAATTGAAAAAAATAAATATTGTCCACATTGCCGTAAAGTTACTGTTTTCAAAGAAAAGAAATAGTAAATTTATTTAAGAATTTATGGTTAAAACATTCAGATTTGATTCAGTTTATGATGATGAATTTTGCTCTAATTCTTATGTTATTGGAGAAAAAGGCGGGCCTTTTATCTTAGTTGATATTGGTTCAACAAGCGATCGCATCTTAGACTACGTCAAAGAAAACCATACAAGTTGTTTAGGTGTTTTATTAACACATGGACATTTTGATCACATTAGAGGTTTAGAAAAATTCTTATCTTACTATAATTGCACTGTTTTTATAGATAAGGACGAAGAAGAAAAACTCCATAATTCTCGATTAAATTGTTCAAAAATGAGTGGAGAAGAAGAACTTAACTTAAATATTAATAATATTTATTTACTCGATGATGAAGATGAAATAAATTTTATTAATAAATATTATGTAAAAGTTATTGAAACTCCATTTCACACCAACGGAAGTGTTTGTTACTTAATAAAAAATGAAAATGCTTTATTTACTGGCGATACACTTTTTAAAGGAAGCATTGGAAGAAGCGATTTACCAACAAGTTCATCTAGAACTATCAAAGATAGTTTGAAAAAACTTGTTAAATTAGATCCCAGTTTAAATGTTTATCCTGGACATGGTGAATTAACAACTTTAAAAAAAGAACTAGAAAGTAATATTTGTTTGAAGGAGATTAAAAATGATTAACGTTACAGAATTAAGACCAGGTAACTATTTTGAAGACGAAGGTAATATTTATCTTGTTTTAGACATTTTATTAAACAAAACTGCAATGAGAAAAATGGTTGCTAAAGTAAAAGTTAAAAACTTAAGAACTGGTGCAATTACCGAAATGTCAGCAAATAGTGGATATCAAGTTGATCCAATTAGATTAGATAAGAAAAAAATGTCCTATCTTTATGATAATGGCGATTTCTTAGTCTTTATGGATCAAGAAACTTATGAACAAGTTGAAATTTCTAAATCAAGATTAGAATGGGAAATGAGATTTTTAAAAGAAAACCTTGAAGTTGAAATTGTTACTTATAATGATGAAATTTTAGGTATTAATCTTCCTTCAAAAGTTGCTTTAAAAATTACACATACTGAACCAGCAGTTAAAGGTGATTCAGTTAACAAAGCTTTAAAAGAAGCTACACTTGAAACAGGTTTAGTAGTTAAGGTTCCATTATTTATTTCTCAAGATGAAGAAGTCTTAGTTAGAACTGATACTGGCGATTACGATGGCCGTGCTTAGTTTTTAACTAAAAAAGGATAAAAAATGGATATTCAAGTTTGGGAATTTGTTCTTTATATAATTTTAGCTATTGTGGGAGGACTTGTTGCAGGTTTCTTTATTACAAGAGCAATTATTAAAAAACAAATGGAGAAAAATCCTCCAGTAAATGAAAAAATGATTCGTGCTATGTTCATGCAAATGGGTAGAAAACCAAGTGAAGCTCAAATAAGAGCTGTTATGAATAGCATGAAACAAAATCAAGGAAAATAAAAAAGCCTCTTCATTAACGAAGAGGCTTTTAATTTTACCTTATTTATCGGCTTTTTTGCCAATTTTATCAATCCAGGAAACCTTTGATTCAGTTCCGTTTTTAAGACGTTTAATATTTTCTTTATGTTTATAAATTAAAACTATTAATCCGTAAGTAGTAGTCAATGGTAAATAAATTGAAATAGGAGCGCTAATCGTAAAATACATCAAATATCCGCTTATTTCTGGGTTTGATCCACTTAAAAGATAAACTAAATAAATTATCCAAGCAAAGATGGTGAAAGCACTTGCCATTGTAATTGAAGAAAGTGAAACGTATTTAGTTAATTTTAATGTGATAAAGAAAATTACAATAAAGATAGGAACAGATAAATAACTTATTGAAAGCATTAAGCCAACAAAAGTAGAAACGATTTTTCCGCCTTGAAAGTTAATAAAAACGCTTCTTGAATGACCTAAAAATCCAAAAACAGCAACTAAATAGAAACATAAATCGGATAAAGATGTTCCAAAACCATACCAATTATATACTAAATAATTACTATTCATAAAATTTACGAATGGTTCATAATAATTTATTAAAGACCAAGTAATAGTTAATGGAATTATTATTTTTAAAGCATCTAAAACAATAGTTAAAGCCCCTGCAAAATGAGAAATAGTTCTTCCAACATTGGTTCCTCCAGGATTTTTTGAACCGAATTCGCGAGGATCTTTTTTATAATATTTACCAATGATTACACTATTTGGAATTGATCCAAATAAATAACCAGCAATTGAAAATGCTAAGATAATTAAAATTTGATAAAAAATATTCATAACGAATAATATTCTAATAGAAAAAAATGCTCTTGGCTATATATAAATAATTAGATGTTGTCACTTTATAAATCGATAAAAATTGAATAAAAAAATTGTAAAAATTATTAAAAAAATTGTATAAAAATAACACATTTTTTGATATAATATTTAAGGTTTTTTATGGGAAATATTAAAGAATATAACGCTAGTAGTATTGAACTTTTAGAAGGTCTTGAAGGTGTAAGAAAAAGACCTGGTATGTATATTGGTAGTACCGATACTTATGGTCTTCATCATTTAGTATGGGAAATTTTAAACAACTCCGTTGATGAAGCTATCAATGGTTTTGGTAATAAAATTTACATTGTTATTCATAAAGATGGTTCAATTACAATTAGTGATGAAGGAAGAGGTATTCCTTGTGATATTCATAAAAAAAGTGGAATTCCTGCAATTCAACTCATTTTAACAACACTTCATAGCGGTGGTAAATTTAATGAAAATTCATATAAAACTAGTGGTGGACTTCATGGTGTTGGAAGTAGCGTAACTAATGCCTTATCTTCTTTTATGAATGTTATTGTTCAAAGAGATGGAAAAATATATGAAATTGGCTTTGAAAATGGTGGAAGATTAAAAACTCCATTAAAAGTCTTAGGAAATACAAATAGACACGGCACATCAACAACCTTTAAGCCAGATAAAACAATTTTTAAAACCACTGAATTTAGCTATGAAAGAATCTATAACTATCTTCAAGAATCTGCTTTTTTATTAAAAAAAGTTCATTTTTATTTAGTTGATGAAAGAGATAATAAAAAGGCTGAGTTCTATTATGAAAATGGTATTAAAGATTATATTCACGAAATTGAATCAACTAAAAAGCCAATCGGATCTTCGATTTATTTTGAAGATGTAATTGATGAAATAAATGTTGAAGTTGCTTTTGAGTATTTCCTCGATGATTATGGCGAAAATATTAGAAGTTATGTCAATAATATTCGCACAATTGATGGTGGAACTCATGAAATTGGTTTTAAATTAGGAATTACAAGAGCGGTTAATGATTATATTGAAAATAACGGCTTAGCAAAGAGTAAAAATAAACTTGAAGGAACCGATATTCGTGAAGGATTAACTGCAATTATTTCTTTAAGAATCCCAGAATCTTTACTTCAATTTGAAGGTCAAACAAAAACAAAACTTGGAACTTCACAAGCTCAAACAGCAGTTAATAATTTTGTTTATCAAAGTTTTTCATATTATTTAAATGAAAATAAGGATTTCGCTATCAATTTAGTTAAGAAATGTATTGATGCTCAAACTGCACGTTTAGCTGCTAGAAAAGCAAAAGAAGAAGCAAGAAATAAAAAGAAAAATAGTAAAGAACAAATTATTCTTAGTGATAAATTAACACCAGCTCAATCAAAAGATTATAAGCAAAATGAATTATTTATTGTTGAAGGTGATTCAGCTGGAGGAACAGCGAAAAAAGGAAGAGATCCACGTTATCAAGCTATTTTACCTTTAAGAGGTAAACCAAAAAATACTGATGGATTAACTGTTAATAAAGTTTTAGAAAACCAAGAATTCGCAACTATTGTTAATACAATTGGTGCTGGTATTGGCCCAGATTTTGATATTGATGATATTAAATACGACAAGATTATTATTATGACCGATGCTGATACCGATGGCGCTCATATTCAAACTTTATTATTAACATTTTTCTATAACTACATGAAACCTTTAATTAGTGAAGGTCATGTTTTTGTTGCGATTCCACCTTTATATCGTGTTTTTAAAACTGAAAAAGGAAAAACAATTGAAAGATATTGTTATGATGAAACTGATTTAGATAAAGCTAAACAAGAAATAGGGAAAGGATATTCTATTTCTCGATTCAAAGGTTTAGGTGAAATGAGTGATAAACAATTAAAATTCACAACCATGGATAAAGAACATCGTTTATTGATGAAAGTTTCAATTCATGATCCATTAATTTGTGCTAATAAAATTAATATTTTAATGGGTGATGATGCAGAAAAAAGAAGAAAATGGTTAGAAGAATACGTGGATTTTAACGAAAACGATAACTTTATAAAGGAAATTAAATAATGGCTAGCAAAAAGAAAGAAGTACCACAAATTATTGAAAATATAGTTTCACAAGCTCTTGATGATTTAATGAGCGATCGTTTTGCTGTCTATGCAAAATATGTTATCCAAGATAGAGCAATTCCTGATGCTAGAGATGGTTTAAAACCCGTTCAAAGAAGAATTATTTATTCCATGTTTACCAACGGAAATACTTTTGAAAAACCAACAAGAAAATGTGCAAAAATCGTTGGTGATGTTATGGGTAGATTTCATCCTCATGGCGATTCTTCAATTTATGATGCTTTAACTAGAATGTCTCAAAGTTGGAAAATGAGCGAATGTTTAGTTGATTTCCAAGGAAATAATGGTTCAATTGATGGCGATCCAGCCGCTGCTTATCGTTATACTGAAGCAAGATTATCAAAATATTCGATGCTTCTCGTTAAAAATATTGAAAAAGACACTGTAGATTTTACTCTTAACTTTAGTGATGAAGAATTAGAACCTATTGTTTTACCTTCATATATTCCAAATTTATTTGTAAATGGAAGTAAGGGTATTGCTGTTGGTTTAGCAACTGAAATTCCTCCACACAATTTAGCCGAAATTTGTAATGCTGCAATTACTAGATTAAATAATCCAGAATGTACTTTAGATGACTTATTAATTGATTTAAAAGGTCCTGATTTTCCTACTGGTGGAATTATTTATGATAATGGTGGAATTAGACAAATTTATGAAACAGGTAGAGGTAAGTTTGAAATTGGTTCTAAATTTGAAATTAAAGAAGTTTCGGATGGGACTCAAATCATTATTAATGAAATTCCTTATGGTATTGAAAAACAAGAATTAGTCCATTCTATTGATGAAATTAAACGCGATAAAGAAGTTAATGGTATTGTTGATGTTAAAGATTTATCTAGTGGAGATGATATTGATATTGTTGTTGATCTTAAAAAAGATATCGATCCAAAAATAATCATCCAATATTTATATAAGAAAACAAATTTAAAGATTACATATAACGCAAATATTGTCGCAATTTGTAACAATCACCCAAAAACTTTATCTTTAATAGAATATTTAGATATTTATTTAGATCATCTTATTAACGTTAATAAAAAAGCTCTTACATATGATTTAAATAAAGCTAGAAAGAGATTAAATATTGTTTACGGCCTTATTAAAGCTGTTTCAATTATTGATGAAATTATCAATTTAATTCGTAATAGTATCAATAAAGATGACGCTAAAAAGAAATTAGTCGAACAATATAGATTCAACGAAGATCAAGCTGAAGCAATTTTAAATATTAGACTTTATAAATTATCACATACTGATGTTGAAATTTATCTTAATGAAAGAGATGAATTAGAAAGAACAATCAATAAGATTGCTGCTCTTTTAAGTTCTAAAGCTAAATTAACTAAATATATTAGCGAAGATTTGCGTAAAATTAGCGAAGAATATAGTAAAGGAAGAAGAACTGAAATATCCGATAAAGTTGAAAATATTAACATTAACAAGCGTGATTTAATCGCCAAAGAAGATTTTTATGTTGTTATTACAAAAGATGGTTATATTAAAAGATCATCAGTTAAATCATATAAAGCATGTGAAGGACAACTTCCTGGAATTAAAGAAGGAGATTCAATTGTTTTAGCTAAATTAATTTCTTCTTTAGATTATGTTTTAGCGTTTACTAATGCTGGAAACTATTTATTTATTCCTGCTCATGAAATAACTGAAAATAAGTGGAAAGATGAAGGTGTTCACGTTAATAGCATCGTAACTCTTCCAAATAATGAATTTATTATAAAAGCAATTATCGTTAAAGATTTTAATATTGATTGTTCAATCGGTTTAATTTCTAAAAATGGACAAATTAAGAAGACAAAACTTCCTGAATTCTTCGTTTCTAGATATTCAAAACCAGTTCAATGTATGAAATTATTAAAAAACGATGAAATGGTTGATGTCGCTGTTTTAAGCAATAATAACGACGTTTTAGTTGTTACTGAAAGTGGTGTTGGAACATTCTTTAATGAACAAGAAATCACTGCAACAGGCTTAAAAACAAGCGGTATTAAAGCAATTTCAACGTTAAGAGGATCTTTATTAAAAGCATTAATCCCATTAAAAAATGATGTTAAAGAAAAAATTATGTTTATAACTGATGGTGGAATGTATCGAAATTATGATTCATCTAATTTAACTCTTACAAAAAGATTAGGTGCAACTCAAACAATTTTTAAATCATTTAAGAGCGATCCACATAAATTAATTGGTTATCGTATTATTGATAACAAAATAGAAAATATCGATATTTATGGTCTTTTTGATAACAATGTTCCATTTAAATTCTCTATTAGTGATTATCATTTAACTCCAATTGATAAGTATTGTAAAAGAAACATCGAAGAGATGAGCGATGATCGTAAGATTAAATATATTTATCGATTTGATGCCGTTACAATCGATGAAAATTTTAAAGTTGATATTGTTGAAAATCCTATAGTAGAAGAAGCTATAGAAGAAGAAAATAGTGAACAATATGAACAAATTTCAATTTTTGATGATATGGGAGATTAATTAAAATAATCCTGAATAAACAAAGATTGCGTATAAAATATTAATAACAAGAAGGATGATTGATTCGAGGAAATGATAACTCATATCAACATCCTCTTTTTTGTATGATAAAAAGATTGGAATTATAAAAAATGGTATCGACATAATTTGAGAAAATAACATAAAAAAACCACCCACAATAAGAAGGACTCTTGAAACTGTATTCTTGGTTTTTAAACTTTTATTTTCATCCATTTTTATTATTATCTTACAAAATTATAAAAAAATGTATGTTAAATGGTTAATTTTAATTAAAAGTTATTAATTAGTAATAATTTAGTAAATAATAAGTATTAATTTTTCTTTCATTTTATAATGTTCTACATTATAATTTTAAGGTGAAAATGATTATTCCAAATTTTAAAGCAAAAAATATATTCGAAGTTGATCTAGAATTTTATAAATCTTTAGGTATTTCTTTTTTAATTTGTGATTTAGATAACACACTTGATGTTTATACCTGTAAAGAACCAACAGAAAGAGTTGTTGAGTTCACTAAAAAGTTAAAAGAAAGTGGCCTAAATTTACTAATTTGTAGCAACAATTCTAAAAAAAGAGTCGAAAAATATGCTAAAATATTAAAGGTAAGTTTTATTTATCAAGCCCAAAAACCATTTATTTCTAAAACTAAGAAATATTTATCAAAAAACGGCATAAATATCGATAAATGCATCTTTATAGGTGATCAATTATTAACCGATATAAAAGTAGCAAATCGCTTAGGTATGAAATCAATGTTTGTTGAAGAACTTGAAAATAAAAACGGAATTTTTACAAGAATAAATAAAAAGATCGAAACTTTCTATAAAAAAGGATTAGAAAGCAGTTATTGTAAAAATTGGGAGGATATCTATGTCAGTATTAAAAAAAGTTAAAAGATGTTCACATTGTGGAGCCATTTTACAAACTGAAAATCCAGAAAAAGATGGTTATATTACGTCCGTTATCTTAAAAAAATATCCTGATGGTGTTTTACTTTGCGATAAATGCTTTTCTGATGAAAAAACAGCTGATAATACAGTCAGTTTAAATGATGAATTCAAGTCAATTTTAACTGAAATGAAGAAAAAAAATGCCTTAGTTATCTATGTTATTGATCTTTTTTCATTTGAAGGTGGTTTCCCTTCAGAAGCTAATGATCTTTTAAGTGGACTTGATGTTATTGCTGTAGCAAATAAAAGAGATTTACTCCCTTCAGATGTTGCTGATGAAGAATTAATTGCTTATGTTAATCACCGTTTAAGAGTGTCTAAATTAAAGGTTGATAAAGTTTTATTAACTTCATCAAATTCTAACTATCATATTGATGAATTAACTGAATTAATGAAAGAAAATTTCAAAAATAGAGATATTTATTTCGTTGGTAGTGCTACAAGTGGTAAATCTACATTAATTTCTGAAATTTTAAAGGATTTTAAGAATAAAACTAACAAACTCATTGTTACTTATACATTCCCAAATACAACTTTAAGAGGATTCCAAATTCCAATTAGTGATAAAAATTATATATACGAATTACCTGGTTTTCCGATTTCAAACAGCTTATTAGGTGTTTTAGAAAAACCAATTGTTAACTATATTGTTCCTAAAAAAGAAGTTGAAGATAGAAAATTCACAATTAGTGATAAATCTTCATTAGCAATTGGCGGATTAGCTTTTGTTGAACAATTAAGTGAAGGAAAAACTGTTTTACATTGCTATGCTAGCCCAAAAATCACTATTAAAACTAAAAAAGGTGATTCATTAAAATTCTTCGAAAGTATCCTTAAAAAAGGTGATCAATACAATACTTCATATAAATTTAGAGAATTAAACGATTTTGATGTCTATGATTTTGATGTCCCTGAAGAAGGAGAAAGAGATATCGGTATTTTAGGTTTAGGACGGATTCAATTTACCGGGAATAACCAAAAATTCCGTGTTTTTGTACCAAAAGGAGTGTACGTTTATACAACACGTGCAAGATTAAAAAATGTTAAGTAATAAAAATAAAACTTTATTAAAAAAACTCGCAATTGAGCGTAATATTTTAAAATTTAATATCGGAAAATCAGTTTTAACTGATAATGCTATTAAAAACATTGAGAATTATTTATTTAAATACGAATTAGTTAAAATTTCCTTTTTAAAATCATCTTTTTCTGATCCAGAAGGAAAAAATGAGCTTATGTTAGATATTGTTAGCTCTCTTAAAGCAGAAGTTGTCGATAAGATTGGCAATACAATGCTATTATATCGACCAAATAAAGATGCAAAGGATCATATTAAATTATTAAAAGATTAATGGAAGTAGTTTATTATCAAAAATATCGTTTTACTATAAAAAAAGGGCAAATAATTGATATTGACCCTTTTTTAAATGCTTATTTATATAAAAATCTTAAAGAAAGTAGATATTTACACTCTTTAAGCGTTGCAAAACTCATGTATGAGATTGCTTTATCTAACAACTTAGAAAATCCATTAAGATATTACGTCTGTGGACTACTTCACGACGTAGGAAAATATGTTTCTAAAGAAAAAACATTGAAAATAATGGAAGAGAAGTATAAAAACTTCTTAAATTTGCCATTTTACGCTTATCATTCCTTTGTAGGTGCATATTTAGTTGAAAACGATCTAAAAATTGATGATTTAGAGTTCTTGGAAGCTATTAAAATACATACTACAGGCGATGAAAAGATGTCTACATTAGCAGAAGTGCTTTTTGCAGCGGATAAAATAGATCCTTTAAGAAGTTATGATTCTTCAGAGATGATCAATGAAATGAAAAAAAATAATGTAAAAGGATTTATTAAAGTTGTTTATGAAACAAAAATATTCTTAAAAGATAAACATAATGACTCAAATTATTTATCTGAAAGGATGTATCGATATTATTTAAAATAAATTTACCTATTATATTAGTAGAAAAGTGAGATAAGTCTAAAAATGATTTATCTCTTTTTATTTTTATTGTTTTATTTGTGGTTTTAACAAATTTATAATTATTAATATTAACTTCGTATAATACCTATTATGTAAAATAAAATAATTAAAAAATACGATTACCATCATTATTTTATAAATATAAATCATTAGTTATATAAATTTATCTAATTTATTTAATATATGGTTTTCCACATATGTTTACATTAATATCTACTAGATATCTACTAGCAAAAATAAACCTTTTTAACTGTTTCATTCATTAAATTAAACTTATTCCCGGTGAGGATTAAATATTTAACTTGAAGCTGATCTATTATATAAGGAGGAATTGAACCATAGTTATTTAAACTCTTTGATTTGTCTTTAACAAAAATTAATTTCTTATCAATCATTTTTATTGAATCTAATTTTGCATAGTAAGGTTCGTAATCATCTATTTGAGGTAACATTCCTAAATAAACTAACTTATCGTTATTCATTTCTTCACTTAAAGAACATGATTTAAAGATTGGACAAATAAATAATGATTTATCCTCTTCAAAATTATCTTCTAAAGAAACTGCTAAAGAATACACTGGTTTATTAGCTCGATCTAGTTTTTTAATGTATAAAACTAATTGACCTTTATAAATCTCAACATTTTTACCTAATCTCTTTTCTTTATTATTACTTCCTTTACGTTTAACCTTTTCTTTTTCTCTGAGTTCGTTTAAATCAAGATTAATCCTTGTTATATAGTCCATAAACTTACCCCCTTATATAAACAAGAATGCTACAAACATTGATTTTCTTTCATAAATTTTTAAAAAAATTAAAAGAACTACTGTTAAAAATGAAAAAAATACGATAAATATCGTACTTTTCATTAATAAATAAATTTAAATTATTTTATTATTTTCTTTCTAAAAAATGACAATAATAAGTCTATTAAAACAAAGATTAAGATAATTAAAATAACAATCGCAAACATCATTGCAAAATCAGCATTTTGATTTGCAACGTAAATTAAACGTCCAATCCCCCAAATACTACTTCTTCCAACAATAATTTCACTCATAACAGAGATCTTAATACCCATTCCAATAGAGTTAATTATTGCTACATTTAAATAAGGGAAAGTAAGAGGTAAAATTACCTTAAAAAGTGAATTAAATCGATAAAATCCTTCAATTCTTAAGCTATATTTGATATTTTCATCGATATTTAATATTCCACCAACTATTGCTTCATAAATTAAAGGAAAAATAACAATATAACTGATAATTATTGAGAAAATATTAGGCGAAAACATCGAAGAAATAACAAAAATAAAGCATGGAACAGGAACAAATCGCATTAAGGATAAAAATGGATTTAAAAATTTTCTAGATTTAATAAATAAACCTGATAATAAACCAAATATAATACCTATAATGATTGAGATTATTATTGCGATTATTGTTCTAGCAAAAGTTAAACCAAATGCTTCATAAGTGCTTTGTAAAGTTAATAAATTACCTAAAGCAATAAAAGTCTCTCCGATTGTTGGAAAATAGATTTTATCAGCAACTGTTGAAGTTATAAACCAAATTAAAAGAATAGTTAAGACACCTAACCATCCAAAAGCAAGATTCCAACTATTCTTTGTTTTTTCCATTAAAATAATTTTACTAGTTATTTTTTATTAACAATAGATAAAAATTGATTAATAACTGTTTCATCCATTTCTTCATTAATTCCTACAGGAACAATTCCAAAACCATTTCTTCCCTCTTTTTGTACTTCTTCTATTAACTTAGCGTTAAAACCAAATTTAGCAGTTTGTTCATTAAGATCAGGAATTCTATTTGTTATTGTTGTTGAAACGTTATTTGGATTATTAATAACATCATTTACAGCGTTATTAACCCTTTCAACAACTTTTAATACTTTTTCTGGATTTTCTTTTTCAAAATTTCTATTTACAAATAAAGCAGCTTGAGGAATGTAATCGTATTCATAAGTTTCTTTATTAGCTTCTTTAAATGCACTTTGAAGATTAATATCAATTATTTTTGATGTATCAATATTATTTTCTTCCCATCTATTCATTAAATTAGTTAATTGAGGTTCACTAACAACTGCCCAATCAACTTTTTTATTATTAATTTTAAATTCACTATCAATTTTCAATAATTCAGTTTGTAAATCACCGATAGCATTAAAATAATTTCCTTCAGGAATAATATCTCCATAGATATTAGCAAACATTTTACTTGCAGTTCCTGTTTGTTGGAATGAATAAATATTTTCACCTTCTATAGGTAAACTGCCTTCTTCTTTATCAAAACCTAAAACATGGAAATTACCACCAGTTAACATGAGTTTAAATTCATATAATGGATTTTCTTGTTTAGATAAAATATTTAGTGCTTGAGTTGAATCAAAGATTAAAAAATCATAATTTTCATTTGAAAATTCAGGTGGAATTGTTGTTGGAGTTGTTGTTGTTGTAACTTTCTCTTCCATTAAAATTTCCATATACATTGGTAAAGCTGGTGCACCAACTGGCATTAATAAGCTATAACAAATTTGTTCACTATAAATGTTATTAGAAGCGTGACAACCTGTTAAAGAAAAAATTGCTAGCGCGCTTAAAAATAATATTTTATTTCTTTTCATATTTAGCATCTCCTTCCTTATTTATATAGGTTTAGAATAATTCTTCGATTGTTTTGCCAATCATTGAATCATCTTTATTTAAACCAAAATTAAACAAAACTGTTGCACCGATATCAGCAAACGAATCTCTATCGTTTAACATTTTTCCATCTGTAAATGATTTAGAATAGCATAATAAAGGTACTTTTTCTCTTGTATGATCAGTTCCTTTCCAAGTTGGATCGTTACCATGATCTGCAGTAATCATTAATAAATCATCTTCATTTAAATAATTTAATAATTCTTTTAACTGTGTATCAAATGTTTCAATAGCTTTTCCATATCCAATCGGATTTCTTCTATGACCATATTCGCTATCAAATTCAACTAAGTTAACAAAACAAAAACCTTCGTTAAAATCGCCATTTTTAATAATATCGATAGTTTTATTCATACCATCAATATTAGATTCAATTTTTGTAGTTTTACTAACTCCAACACCATTAAAAATATCATTAATTTTTCCAACGCAGTTTACTTCAAATCCGTTATTTTTTAAGATATTCATCGCAGTAATTCCACTTGGAGAAACTGCATAATCGTGTCTATTTGGAGTTCTTTTGAAGGTGTCTTTTGTTTTTCCAACGAACGGTCTAGCAATAACTCTACCAACAAACCATTCATCTTTCATACATAATTTTCTAGCTGCTTCACAAACTCTATAAAGTTCATTTAAACCTGTTGTTTCTTCATTAGCACAAATTTGTAAAACACTATCGCTAGATGTATAGATAATTAATGAGTTATCTCTTAATGATTCTTCACCTAAATCTTTTAAGATTTCAGTTCCACTAGCTGCATAATTTCCAATAAATTTATAACCGGTTTCTTTTGTTAAAGCATCAAGTAATTCTTGAGGAAAGCCGGTTTCTGTAAAAGTTTGGAAAGGTTTAGTTGTTAAAATTCCCATCATTTCCCAATGTCCAGTCATAGTATCTTTACCATTACTTGCTTCGTTTAAACGTAATGAATAACTATTTGGGTGAGAAACTTTAGAGCAACCTTTAACTTCTGTTAAATCAGCAATACCAAAACTATTAAGTGTAGGAATATTTAAGCCGTTTTCAAAAGATTCACTTATGTGTTTAAAAGTATTTGATCCTAAATCATTTACTTCTTTATTTTGAGTGAATTTTTCAGCATCTTTTGCATTTCCTATTCCTAAACTATCTAAAACAATACAAATAACTCTTTTAAATTTTTTCATAAATCGTCACCTTCGTGCATTAATAATTATATCAATAATAATATAATAATTATATTATTATGCTCACATAAATTTAATCGTTTTTATTCCAAAATTTATCATATGCCGACATTATTTTTTCTTCAGCAACATGAGTATAAATTTGTGTCGTTTCTATATTTTCATGTCCTAACATTTGTTGAACAGTTTTTAAGTCTGCACCTTTTGATAAAAGATGAGTTGCAAAAGAATGTCTTAAAGTATGAGGAGAAATTGTTTTATTTATTCCAACATCTTTTGCATGTTTTCTAATCATTGTGAAAATATATTGTCTAGTTAACTTCTTTCCGTTTTTATTAACGAATAAAGTTGTTTTATCACTAGAAATAATATTTTTTCTAACGTTTTTAAGATATAAATCGATGTATTTTAGTGCTTCTATTCTAATAGGCACTTCTCTTTGTTTACTTCCTTTTCCTAATATCTTAACGATTTTTTCTTCAACGTTTATATCTTTAATTTTTAAATTAACGAGTTCACTAACTCTTAATCCCGAAGAATAAATCGTTTCAATAATTGCTTTATCACGAAGTTCATCATCTTTATTAATATCAAAAGCATCAATAAGATTATTAATTTCTTCAATAGTTAAATATTCTGGTAAATAATTTTCACTTTTTGGAGAATAAACTTCACCAATAATTCCGGTTTTTATTCCTTCAGTTTCTAAAAATATGTAGAAATTTTTTATTGTTGAAAGTCTTCTTTTTATTGATGAAACTTTTAAATTATTTATCGATAAATTGTAATTAAATTCATTAATATCATCTTTTGTTAAATCATCGGTTGTTTCAATATATGGAAAATATTTTTTAAATACTAAAAAGTCTTCCTTATAATTTGTTAAAGTTTGAGGAAGTAAGTTTTTTTCAATAATTAAAAAGTTTAAATATTTTTGAAAAGCTAAGTTAATTTCCATGTTTTTTCTTTAAATCTGAGGCTCTAAATAAAACGTCTTTATTAAATTTTCTATTTAATTCATTAATAAGTAAAAATGTTTTTGATTCTTCTTCATGAACCATATAATCATCAAAAGTCATTTGAGTAACCGCTTCATTTCGATTAATAAGATTTTTAACGCTAAATCCAACTAATCTAACAGTTTGATTTTTAAAAGATTTTTCAAATAATTTTAATGCTTCATCTTTAATTTTAGCTTCGTTTTCAGTGTAATCACCAATAGTTTTAGAAAATGTAGATGTTTTAAATCCGTTTTCACAAGAAGCATCTTTTAAAGTTAATTGAATAGTTTTTGTTAAAAAACCTTCTCGTTTCATATCTTTAATTATTCGATCTACTTCTTTCATATAAAAATCACGAATATCATCGCGAGAATTAGTATCGTGAGGTAATGTTCGAGTCGTTCCAATTGATTTTTGTCCATCAGAAATTACATCAACTTCATCAGAAGAATTTCCTTCTAAGCAATCTAAAATATAGTTTTTAGATTCCATTAAAAGATCATTAACTTCAGGAATATTTAATTTAATTTTGTAATATAAATCACCGATTGTTTTTATACCTAATTTATGAAGTTTTGGAGCAGTTTTTTTACCAATTCCATAAAAAGAAGAAACATCTAAAGGAAAAATAATATTTTTAATATCTTTTTTTCGAATTATTGTAATTCCCATCGGTTTTTTATAATCTGATCCCATTTTAGCTAAAAATTTAGTTGGACCTACTCCAATTGAACACTTTAATTTTGTCTTTTTATATAGAGTATCTTGGATATTTTTTAAATACCGATTAATGTTATTTTTGCCGTATTTTTTAAACGATTCAGTTACATCAACATAACATTCATCACATGAAATTTGTTCGATAATTTCGCTAAATGTACGAATATGAGAGATAAATTCTTTTGATAAAAGACGAATCATTTCTCCATCTGGAGGTAAAATAATTAAATCTTTACATAAAGATTTTGCTTGAAACATTGGTTGTCCACTTGAAACACCATATTTTCTAGCTTCATATGAGCATGTTGAAACAATTCCACATCTACCTTCACTACCTATTGCAACAGGTTTACCAATTAATGATGGATTTTTGATTTCTTCAACTCTAACAAAGAAAGTATTTAAATCGATATGAAGAATTATCTTACTCATAGATATTTACTAATTAACTACTAATTATTTACTATATTCGTTAATCTTTGCTTTTGCCTTCTCTAAAATCTCACTTTCTTCTTTGATTATTTCTTGTGCTTCTTGATATAAAGAAAGCATCTCATCTAAAGGAGCGTTTCCTTCATTCATCTTATTAATAATTTCTTCTAAACGAGCTAATTTTTCTTCAAATGTTTTATTATTTTCACTCATAAATTATTTCTCCTTATTAATAATTTTTGTTTTTACAGTTTTATCTTTAAAGATTATTTCAGCGTCTTCTTCATTTTTTAATAAATTAGATTCATAAATAATCTCATTATTATCGTTTTTAATTATACAATAGCCTTTATTTAAGATATTGTAAGGGTTAAATGATTCACTTAATAAACTTAGATTTTTGATTTTATTAAATATTTTATCTAAATATGAAGTGTAAATGTTATCGATACTTATCTTATATTTTTCGATTTTTTCAAAGTAAGAATCGTAAATTTTATCTAAACTTATAAGTGATTTGTTATTTTTTAATATTTCAATTTTGTGTTCGTAATTTGATAAATAATTTTTAATAATTGAATTTAAATATTCTTTATCTTGAGATAAATCTTCTAAGATTTCTTCTTTATTAGGAACGACTATTTCTGCTGCTCCAGTAGGTGTTGAAGCATATTTATCGGCAATAAAATCTGTAATTGATCGATTTATTTCATGTCCTACTGCACTAATTAATGGAGTTTTTAAAGTAGCGATTACTCTAATTAAATCTTCATCATCAAAGCAAGATAAATCTTCTAAACTTCCGCCACCTCTAGCAATTATTAATACATCGTTTTCATCGCTATCAGCTCTTTTTATATTTTTAATTAAATCTAAAGGTGCTTCTTTTCCTTGAACTAAACTATAGTAAAAATTAAGTTCAACAAGTGGCCATCTTCTAATAATATTAATTTCTAAATCTTTACTTGCCGCACTGTTATAACCAACAATAATACCGATTTTATAAGGGAAAGTTGGTAATTTCTTTTTTCTCGATTGATCAAAAAAACCTTCTTTTTCGAGTTTTTTAATAAGCTCAAGACGTTTAAGTAATAAATCACCATCACCTTCTCTTTTAATGTTTTTAACGATAAGTTGATAAGTTCCTCCAGCTGGATAAGAAGAAAGCGAACAAGTTAAAATTACTTCATCACCATCTTTATAATCTTTGCTTAAAGAAAAAGTGTCATATTTAAACATGACACATTTAATTGTGCTTTTATCATCTTTTAAAGAAAAATAGATATGGCCACTACTATTTTTACCTTTCCAGTTAGAGATTTCTCCCTTAACTAAAATATTTTTAAAAATAGGCGTGCTATCGAAAATCTCTTTGATTAAAGAATTAAGTTCAAAAACACTAAAAGTATGTTTTTTTATCGAAGTATTTAATTCATCATCAAAACTATTCATTTTGTAAGCAATTATCTAATATAGCATTAACGAATTTATAATCGTCTTCTTCGCCATATTTTTTAGTTAATTCAACAGCAATATTAATTGCGATATTTTTATTGATTCCTTCCATATATTTAAAATTAGTAACTGCTAAAATTAAAATTGCTTGAACGCAACTATTAAGTCTAGAAAATTTCCAGTTTTTTAAATATTTAGAAACAAGTTCAATAATTTCATTTTCGTTTTTTAATGCTTTAATGATCAATTCTTTTAAGAAAATTGGAGCATCTTCATAAGGACAATCAAGAACACTTTCAAAGGTATTTTCAATATCCAAAACAATATCTTGATTTTGACAAATCAAAAATGATGAAAGAATTTGCATTGCGATTTCTTGTATTTTATTTCTAGATAATTCTTTCATAATTTCCTTTATTTCTTTAAAACTGTAAATGAAAATGAAATATCAAATGGAATTGCTTCACATTGATTAAGTAAATTAACAGTTAAATTTTTAGTAACTTCTTCTTCAATAATTTCTTTACTAACATCTCTTTCAACTAAAAGGTTGAATTTATAAGAAATTTTATTGGAGTGAATTATTGCAACAACACTTGGCTTTACTTTTTCTTGTTTTTCATCTTTTGGAACAATTCCAATAACATCATTTAAAGATTCTTTTCCAACTGTAATAAAAACTTTCTTGCCCATTGCAAGTTTACCGTTTTTATTGATTTTTTTAAGATATAAATAATTTGCCATTATTCACTCTCCTTATTTAGATAAATTAGCTAAAACAAACTTAGTAAAATATGGTTCAGTAAATTTGAAATATTCAATAAGTTCATTAGCATTTCCGCTAGCTCCAAAAGTATTAATTCCATATGGATGGGCGCTATATTTATACCATCCAAATGTTGAAGCCATTTCAACTGAGAAAGTATTTTCTCTACTTGATCTTAAAACACTAGCTTTATATTCATCGCTTTGAACATCAAAACTATTATAAGATGGCATAGAAACAATATCAAAATCTAAATGATATTCTTCATATAATTTATTTTTAGTTTCAATAGCTAAAGCAACTTCACTACCTGTAGCAATGATTGTTCCATCAGGTTTTTCTTTATTCGCTTTACTAACAATATAAGCACCTTTTTCAAAATCGCCATCTGATAAACTTGTATCAAGTAATGGTAATTTTTGTCTTGATAAGATGATTGCTGTAGGAGTTTTCTTACTTTTTAAAGCAACTTTATAAGCACCATAAGTTTCTCTAGCATCACATGGTCTAATTAAATTAAAGTTAGGAATAGTTCTCAACATTGCAAAATGTTCAATTGGTTGATGAGTTGGACCATCTTCTCCAACAGCAATTGAATCGTGTGAAAGTAAGAAGATTTGAGGAACTTCCATCAATGAAGCCATTCTCATTGCACTCTTCATATAATCTGAGAAAACAAAGAATGAACCAACATAACTTCTTAATCCACCATGTAATAATATTCCATTTGATGCAGCACACATTAAGAATTCTCTAATACCCCAATTAATATTAGTTCCATTTTGTGTTTCAGGAGTATATGTAACACCGTTTTTTAAATGTGTTTTAACACTTGAAGCAACATCAGCACTTCCACCAACTAAGAAAGGTAAATTTTCGTGATAGAAATTTAATAATTCTCCGCTAACATTTCTTGTTGCATCTGTTTTAAATAAAGATTCATCATATTTTAAATTATCAATTAAACTATCAAGATCTTTATTATAAATCTTTTCTAAAAGAGCAATTTTATCAGCATCTAAAGTTTTTTGTTGTTGATAATAATTGTTATATTTTTCGTACTTTTCATTAGCTCTAGCAATGAAAGTTTCTTTAAAATCGTTATAAACTTCTTGAGGAATATCAAATGGTGCATTTGTATATTCATAGCTAAGTTTAGCGTTATTTCCATCTTCTTCTCCTAAAGGAGCTCCATGGACTTTACAAGTTCCTTGGTTTTTACTTCCATAACCAATAATAGTTTTAAAAACGATTAAAGATGGTTTTTCTTTATTTTCTTTTGCTTTAGCAATTGCGTTATGAATTTCTTTTAAGTTATTTCCGTCTTTTACAGTAATAACTTCCCAATTAGATGCTTCAAATCTCATCTTAACATCATTAATATCAGATTGAGCAAGTGGACCATCTAGAGTAACATCATTTGCATCATATAAAAGAATTAATTTTCCTAATTTATTTAATCCAGCAAAAGAAATTGCTTCTTGAGAAATACCTTCTTCTAAACAACCATCACCACAAATACAATAAGTATAGTGATTAAAAAGATGAGAAGAATATTTTGAAGCTAACATTCTTTCTGCCAAAGCAATACCAACTGCTTGAGCAACACCTTGACCTAAAGGACCACTAGAAGCATCAATTCCTTCAGTAACTCCTACTTCTGGGTGTCCTGGAGTAATTGAACCTCTTTTTCTAAATTTCTTTAAATCATCAATAGAAATATTATAACCACATAAATGAAGGATTGTATAAAGTAACATGGAAGCGTGCCCACAACTTAAAACAACCATATCACGATTGATCCAATTTGGTTTAAATGGATTAGCAACAATGAAATCACGATATAAGATATACATGATAGGAGCAAGAGAAAGGGAAGCTCCTGGATGTCCGCTGTTAGCTAAATTAATTCCATCAATTGCGGTTGCTCTTAAAGCAGCAACACATAATTTTTGGGTCTTTTTAAGTTGAGAAGTATTCATTATTCTTCCTCCTTTTTTATTTCAATTCCAAGCTCTTTAAGTTGATCATCATCAACACTAACAGGAGCATTGGTAACTGGACAAACAGCACTTAAATTTTTAGGGAAAGCAATAACATCTCTGATATTATTTGTTTCACATAAAACCATGGTCAATCTTTCTAAACCAAAAGCCATGCCACCATGAGGAGGTGTGCCATATTTTAAGGATTCAACAAACCATCCAAATTTCTTTTGAATATCTTCTTCGCTAAATCCTAAAATTTTGAAGATTCTATCTTGTGTTTCTTGATCATAGATTCTTAATCCACCGCCACCAGCTTCATATCCATTCATAACAATATCATATGTATATGAATAAACATTGTATGGTTCAGTTTCAAGTTTATCTAAATCTTCATCAACTGGACGAGTAAAAGGGTGATGACATGGAGTTATTTCACCTGTTTCTTCACTCTTTTCAAAGAGTGGGAAATCAACAACCCACAAAACATCAAATGTATGAGGTTCAATTAAATTTAATTCTTCAGCTAAATCAGTTCTTAAAGCACCTAAACCAAAGTTAACATTTCTTAAAACATTAGCTTGAGCAAGGAAAATAACATCATTTTCTTTTAAATTAAATCTTTCGATTAAACCTTTTTTAGTATTTTCATCAAAGAATTTAACAATTGAACCGCTTAATTCATTGTTTTCAAATTTTAAGCAGAAATAATTATTAAGTTTAAATTTCTTAGCTAAAAGATTGTAGTTATCTTGTCTTTTTCTTGAACAATTTTTAGCAAAGTTTTCAACTTTAATACCTTTAATATATTTTGCGTTTTTAAATGTTTCGAATTCAGATTCAACAAATAAATCTTTAACATCAACAAGTTTTAAATCAAAACGTGTATCTGGTTTATCACTACCATAAACATTGACTGCTTCATCATAAGGTAATCTTCTTAAAGGTAAAGTGATATCGACATTTGCAACTTCTTTAAAAACTTTTTGAACAAATCCTTCCATTAAAGTTAAGAATTGATCTTGAGTTAAGAAAGATGTTTCAATATCGATTTGAGTAAAATCTGGTTGTCTATCAGCTCTTAAATCTTCATCTCTAAAACATCTTGCAACTTGATAATATCTTTCAAAACCTGCAACCATTAACATTTGTTTATAAAGTTGAGGAGATTGAGGAAGAGCATAAAATTGACCTGGATGAATTCTGCTAGGAACAAGATAATCTCTAGCTCCTTCTGGAGTTGATGGAGCAAGGTAAGGTGTTTCTACTTCAATAAATCCATTTTGATCTAAATATTCATGAGCAATTTTAACGATTTTTGCTCTAACTAAGAAATTATTTAAAAGATTTGGTCTTCTTAAATCTAAATAGCGATATTTTAAACGAGTATCTTCTAAAGCATCAGTTTTTTCAGCAATTATAAATGGAGGTTGTTTTGCAGTATTAACTAAAACAACTTCTGTTGCCTCAATTTCAATTTCACCAGTTTTTAAATTAGGATTTGGAACATCTTTTTTATTAACTTTACCAGTGATATTTAAAATATATTCGTTTCTAATATCTGGAATTTCATTTTCATCAGTTTTAATTAAGATCTGTACAATACCACTTCTATCTCTTAAATCAACGAAAACAAGGCTTCCTAAATTTCTTTTTTTAGAAACCCATCCAACAACTGATACAGTTTGATCTAAATTAGTAAGAGATAATTCTCCGCAATAATTTGTTCTTTTTATTTCATTAATCATAATTTATTATTCCTCGTCATTGTGATGATGGTGGTGATGATCACATCCACAAGAACATTCATCTTCTTTTCTGTCTAAATATGAAATAATTTCAGCTAAATTAACACTTTCTTGTGTCTCGTTAGTTAAATCTTTAACAACAATTGTGTTAGTTTTAATTTCATCTTCACCTAAAATAAGAGCATATTTTGAACTTAATTTTAATGCTTTTTTAAGCATCCCTTTTAAGCCCTTACCTTCTAAATTAACATCAGTTTTAAAACCATTAAGTCTTAAAGCTGTTGCAATTTCAATTGCTTTACCTTGATAAGTAACATCTAAAGGCATTACATAGCAATCAATTGATTCATCGATTTCATTAAATAAATTATCATCACTCATAACTGATGCAATTCTTTCAATACCAATAGCAAATCCACAGCCTTCAACTTCGTGTGGTCCACCAATTTCTTGAACAAGTTTATTGTAATGTCCGCCACCACATAAAGCTCCATAATCTAAGCCTTTTGAAGAGGTGTAATGGAATTCAAAAACGACATCACTATAATAGTCTAATCCTCTAACAAGGTTGGTATCGATTTCATATTCAATACCTAATTCATCAAGAGATTTTTTAACTTTTTCAAAGTTTTCTTTTGATTTATCTGTTAAATAATCTTCAATTTTTGGAGCATTTTTAACGATTTCTTGATCAGTAGGAACTTTACAATCTAAAATTCTTAAAACGTTAAGATTGTATCTTTCTTTACAATCAGCACACATTGAATCAAGATGTTTTCCGAAATAATCTCTTAAAACGTTTTTATAATTAGTTCTTGATTCTTCATCGCCAATGCAATTTATAACAAGCTTTAAATTTTCAAAACCTAAAACTTTTAATGCAAAATAACAAAGCGAGATGACTTCAACATCTCTATAAGGAGAAACAACACCAACACATTCAACACCAAATTGATTGAATTGACGATATCTTCCTTGTTGTGGTCTTTCATATCTAAAACATGGACCAACATAATATGCTTTAACAGGAATATCTCCTAAAGCTAAAAGTTTATTATTAACGATACTTCTAATAACTCCAGCTGTAAGTTCAGGACGTAATGTGATGCTTCTTTCACCCTTATCAAAAAATGTATACATTTCTTTTCTAACAATATCTGAACTATCGCCAACAGATCTTTGGAATAATTCACTTTGTTCAATGATTGGGGTTCTAAATTCTTTATAGTTAAAAAATTCAGCAACTTGAATTAAAGTTTGCTCAATATAAGAATATTTATCAGCCTCAGTTAAAATAACATCGTGTGTACCTTTTACTAAATTGAACATAAATACCTCTTTTTCTATCGAAATAATTATATATAATTATTTACTTTTATTCAAAAACTAATGAATAACACGCTTAACTTCATAAACGTCTTTGACGTTTTTTAAAAGTTGGAAAGCTTTATTAAGCTCATGAACATCTTTTACATAAATTTGACCAGAAATTGTGCATGTAAAATTCTCGCTATGAAGTTTAGCACTAATTTCGGTACATTTAATTCTTGCTCCAGCTAAAGCACTTAAAATATCTGCAATTAAATTACTTCTATCATTACATTCAATTTGAAGATCAACTGGATAAGAATCATCTCCTCTTCTTTCTTTCCAATCTACTGATATTAATCGTGCTTTTTCATTAGCAATATTAGGGCAACCTATACGGTGAACAGTAACCCCATTTCCTTTAGTAACATAGCCAACAATTTCATCACCTGGAATTGGTGTACAACAGTTTCCTAAAGTAATTTTAATTCCAGCACCATTTTCAATTGTGACTGGACATTTATCATCATCAAAGTTCTCTTTTTTAGATAAATATAATTCTGATTTCTTTTGTAATCCTAAAAAGTTTCCAATTGTTCCTGGAGTTGGATTATGAGCTGCAACAGAAACAAATAAATCGTCAATAGTTTTACATTGGTAGTTTTCTAGTAATTTTTGAGTAGATAATAAGGATAACATTTCTTTTTCACTATATCCGCGATCTTTAAAGAAATCTAAACAAATTGTCTTTCCTCTAGAGATTTTTTCTTCTCTAACTAATTCACTATTCTTTTTAAGTAAGAATTTTTTAATTCTAGATTTAGCACTTGATGTTTTAACTAAATTTAACCAAGATTCATTTGGACCAGGAGATGTTTTTGAAGTTCTAATTTCACAAACATCGCCAGTTTTAAGTTGTGTATTTAAAGGAACTAAATTCCCATTAACTACTGCTCCAATAGCTGATTCACCAACTTTAGTATGAATTTTAAAAGCTAAATCTAAAGGAGTTGATCCTGCTGGAAGATCAATAACCTTACCTTTTGGAGTGAAAACATAAACATTTGCTTCAAAAATATCTTTAGATAATGTATCTAAGTAATCTTGAGCATTTTCTCCACTAATATCTTTATCTTTGCTGATAGAAACAAAGTCTCTAAACCAGTGTAATTTTTCTTCAATTTCTTTTTGTTCTTGCTTTGCACTGTAGTGGCTTCCTTCTTTATAACGCCAATGAGCTGCAACACCACTTTCAGCGATTTCATCCATTTCTTTTGTACGAATTTGGACTTCGAAAATGTTTGAATTTCCATCAATAACCGAAGTATGCAAAGATTGATACATATTTGGCTTTGGCATTGCGATATAATCTTTAAATCTTCCAGGAATTGGCGCGAAGTTTTGATGAATAATACCTAAAATTTCATAACAATTTAATTCTGTTTCGGTAATAATTCTTAATGCTAAAACATCATAAATATCATCAAATTCATGATTTTTTTGATACATTTTTTTATAAATCGAATAAATAGATTTAACACGCGATTCAATTTCAAATTTAAATCCATGTTTATATAAAAGATCAGCAATTCTTTTCTTTAATTGATTTAACGCATTTTTTCTATTTGCAATCTTTTCGTTTAAAAGTTCTTGAATAGCATTATATTCTTCTGGTTTTTCAATTTTTAAAGATAAATCTTCGAGTTCACTTTCAACTCTATAAATACCTAAACGATGAGCAATTGGAGCAAAAACTTCTAATGTTTCTTTTGCTAAAGCATGTTGTCTTTCTGGTTTTAAAGCTTCAATTGTTCTTAAATTATGAAGTCTATCAGCAAGTTTAATGATAATAACACGAACATCTTTTGCCATGCCTAAAAAAATCTTACGGTGATCTTCAGCTTCAAATTCTTCTTGAGTTCTTTTTGATAATTTTAAGCGTTGGATTTTAGTTAAAGAATCGACAATTCTCGCAGTTTCTTCACCAAACATGTTTTTAATATCATCAATTGTTGTATCGGTATCTTCAACAACATCGTGAAGTAAAGCAGCAGCAATTGTAACTGGTCCACCTTGTAAAGTAGCAACAATATAAGCAACTTCAATTAAATGATGGACATATGGTTCACCAGATTTTCTAAAAATACCATCATGTTTTGAGCATACAAAATGATATACTTTTTCAATCATTTTTTGATCTTCTTCATTATGAATATATAAAGAATAAGCTGCTCTAAGATCTTCAAAAGAATGCATTGGATAACCACCATTAGGAAGTAATTTTCCAGTGCCTTCATCAATCTTTTTAACATCACTTTCGTCACCAAGTTTTCCACCGGTACCGTCTTTAATAATCTCGTCTATATCATTAATTTTACGTTTTGCCATACCTAAATATTTTACTATATAATTCGATTTTTTGCTTTAATAATCCTATTAATTTGAACCAAGTTCATAATCATTTGCTTTAAATTGATAAGTAATTCGTCCTTCAAAATTATTGATATCAATATAGCCAATAAAATTTACTCTTAAACTATTTAATAAATCAGTAGGAAAATTAAAATAAATCAAAGAAGAATCGAAACTTAATTTATTAATGATGTGTAAATTATCTTTTGAAAATTTAAGTGATAAAGTACTTATATCTTTGATTTTAAATAATGGTTTTTCAAAATCTTTTCCAAAAGGGGCAAGTGAATTAATTAATTCATAATTTTGTTTATTAATTTCATTAATTACGATATCTATCGTATTTTTCGTTTCTTTTTTAAACTTATTTTCATTTGCAAATAAATATAATCTTTCTTTAAACTTTTCTAAATTTTCTTCTTTTAATTCAAAGCCGCCAGCAAATTCATGGCCTCCATAATTAATCAAAAGGTCATCATTTTCTTTTAAAAATGAAACAACATTAAAGCCAAATCTAGTTCTTGCGCTTCCTTTTAAAGTATCGTGATTTGTTTTAGATAAAATAAACGTTGGTTTATTAAATTTATCCATAAAGCGATTTGCTAATAAACCTAATAAGCCTTCTTCAATATCAAGTTTTAATAAAACATAAGGTAATGATTCATCGATATTAAGAGATGAATTAGTTTCAAAATTAACGATTAATTCCTTCCTTTTTTCATTTACTTCATTTATATAATTTAAATAAATATAGATATCTTTTGTTTTATCAATTAAAAAATATCGAACAACATTAAATAAAGAATTATCTTTTATTATTCTTCCAATTGAATTAACTTTTGGAACTAAAAAAGATCCAATATCTTCTTCATTAATATCTTTAAATTTGTTCATCAATAAGCAGATTTCTTTAAATTTATTTTTATTAATTGCTCTTAAAGCTAATTTAACGATTTTATGGTTAAAATTAATTAAAGGCATTAAATCAGAGATAATTGAAATTGCTCCTAAAGAAAGAAGATATTCATCAACTTCATTTAAATAAACATAAGAAAATAAAAAAGATAAAGCGCCAGCTGAAATATTGTTTTTATTAATTTCATTAATATATTTCCAGTGGATTAAAGCATCTGGTTTAGCCTCTTTTTCAACAATTATTTCATGATGATCAATAATAATTACTTTTGCACCTTTTTCTTTAATATATTCAACGTTTTCTTTTAAAGTGATTCCATTATCAACAAGAATAAAAAGTTTATAGTTTAAATTAAGAAAAACATCGATATTCTCTTTAGTTATACCATATCCATCTTTTTCTCTAAAAGGAATATAAAATCCACATTTATAATCATTTTTCTTTTTTATTGCATTATAAATTATTGAAGTAGACATAATTCCATCACAATCATAATCTCCATAAATTATGATTTTTTCATTATTTTTTATTGCTTTTTCAATTAGTTTTTTAGCAATTAAAAAATCACTATTTTCTTTTAAAAATACAAAAATAGAGTAATCAACTTCTTTACTTATATTTAAGTATTCTTCATAACTTAAATCATAATATGTTAATAATTTATTTAAAAAATCGTTCATATTTTTAAAAAACGGGCAACTTATTTAAATAAACCGCCCATTTAAAATTTAATTAATTAATCGTTAATTCCAATAAAGACTGCTTCTTCTGGTCCATCATTAAATTTCTTTTTAACGTCTTTTGTAGGATGTTTCTTTCTTCTTTCTTCTCTTTTTGCTTCAAGACTATGTTTAGTTTTAACAAAAACTGAAGCAAAGAATAATTCGATTGGAATAATTAAGAAACGTGTGAAGATAACATAAAGTATCATTCCTAAAAGCATTAAAATTAATAAATAATGATTAACTCCGCTTGCAAAGAAGAGCGAAATGACAATAAATGATGAGATTAATGTTGTGTTAATAACTGGTTGATAATATGAATTAAATGCATATTCATATTCTTCTCTTCTTAATTCTAAATTATCACTTAAGTCTCTACGTTTTTCTTTATAAACTTCTTTTTCTTTTGTGAAATAAGTAATAGCAAGAAGATAACCAAGGACTGTTAATAATAATCCACCAAGAGTAATAACTGATGCAAATGGTCCATTAATTAATGAGAATAAACCAATTGTAATAGTTAATGTTCCACCGACTAAAAGTAACGAAACAATAGTCTTTGAAATATTAAATCTAAATAACATATATAAACTACTGACAGCGATTCCAATAGCTGCATAAATTAATACATATAAGTTATTTGAATCGTTATTAACGTTTTGAACATCATTTAAAGTAATTGTTGGAGAATTTAAGACTTGTCTAAGTTGAGTATCAAATGCTTCTAAAGCATTCATTTCAACGATATTTCCATCGTTATCTTGAGTAAAGATTGTATCATCAAGAGTATAAGCTTGATCTAAAGAAACAACGAAATAATATTCTTTATTTGTAACGTTATTAATTTTATATGAATAGTTATAACTCTTCATTTCAACGCTATCAAACATTAATGTTTCTTTATCATCTTCATAAAATCTTGTTAAGAATACATCTTCAATAGATTGAGCGTAACGAGTAATATCACGAGAATCATCGCTAGAAACGTTTCTACGATCAATTCTAATAACAACTTCACTATTTTGTTGAGCACTTGAAGAGTTATAAATATTTCCTCTAGCAAGTCCAAATGCTGTCATTCCAATAATTGAAGCGAGTAATAAAACTGAGAAGATTGAACCAATAGCAATATTTGTCTTTTTATTATCTCTTTTCTTAAATTGTTCGAAGTAGGTTGGTTTTTCATCCATTGAAAGATTTGGAACTTTTTTCTTATCAACAGCGATTAAACTCAATTTATTTGAAACAGTTGAAGAGTTATAAATTAACCAAGATAATGCTCTTAAAATTGGTCCATTTAAAACAATATTTAAGATTGCTCCAACAACTAAGAGTGAACCAAATGACATTAATAATGTGTTTGGAATTAAATAAGATGTAATACCTAAAATTAAGGTAATAACTGAGAAATCAATTTGAGGAGCGAGAGCTTTTTTAGAACCATCTAAATAAGCTTTTTTAACGTTTTTACCAAGATAAATTTCATCTTTAATCTTTTTAAAATAAATTGTTGAAGAGAAAAGTAAAACTATAACAAGAGTAATAAGTCCAATTAAGGCACCGGTATTAAATTCACTTCCGAATGTATTAAATAATCCAATTGAAGCAATTAACATTGCAATTGCATTTAAGATAATGCTAATTCCATTAATTCCATGATTTAAGATTAAGAATAATGAAACAACTACTATTGCAATTAATGCGGAGATGAATAAACCGTTTGACCAGTTGATTTCGTTCATATAAACAAGGAAATCAACAAATGGAGGAACGGTTGTTGTGAATGCATCATCGCCATTCATATTCAATAAAGTAACATTGAAATCATATGAAGTTGAATTGAATTTATGCATCCAGATGTTTGCTTTTTTATAAGCTAAGATACGATCAGATTCATTAGTTCCATAATATGATTCTTCGCCACCTTTAAGGTTATATCCGCCAAAATAAATTTCTTCATAAACCTTATTTTCTTGGTCATCACTATTTAAAGTTTCATCATAATCCCAGAAAATTGAATAAGGATTTGTTGCATCATATGTAAATAAAATATGATTTTTAATTTGAGAAGCAGTAACGAATTCATTACCGCTATTTGTGATTAAGTTTTCAATATTTAAACCATCAACCCAGTTATTTAAAATAAAGATTAAATTTTCATTTGCGGTAACTGGTTCTTCACCTTCTTCAGTTTCTTGTTTTTCTTCAACTTCAGCATCTTTTGCTGCAGTATAGACTGTTTTAAATTGATCAGGATTTGATAATTTAGCAACAACATAAGGATAGTTATCACGATATTCAATTCTAGCTGAGCCGCTTTCAAAGAAACTTGCTTCACCATTATTGTTATCGATTTCACTTGGTGTTTGTCCAGCAGTTGGGTCACCAGTATATGTTGAAGCCATAAAACTCCATGAGAAATTTAAATAGCTTGAAATATCATCATATAATTTTGGATCTGCTTTAAAAGTAACTTTAATTGTATCAAGACCGCTTGTCTCTAAACGATAGTCGCTAATTTCAGCATTGTCTAATCTAATTTTAAATTCTTCGACTGCACTATCTAATCTATCTTGTTTATCTTGATCAGAAATATTGCCATCATCAGTTGTTCCGCCAGCTGAAATATCATATGTTTTTTCGCTAATCTTATAAACATATGTTCTCATTGATTCGTATTCACCAGTTCCATTAACTGTTTTAATTGATGGAACTAAAGCTACTAATAATGCAAGTAATAGCGAAGCTACTACACTTATATATCCAATTAATCTTTTCATATATTAAAAATCCTCAGACTTTATAAATATTATATTTATAAAACAATCTTAATAATTATACTCAATAAGGTCATTTTTGACAATGAAAAATAGGTAAAAATAAAGATAAAATTACTCCCTTAAATTTAGATAAAAAATAGTCTCTAAATTATCGTTTTATTCTTAATTTCTAAATATATTTTTTCACCCTTTAAAGTTAATTTTCTTCCTGATTTTGTTCTTTCAATAATTCCTTTATTAACTAAAAAAGGTTCATTAATTGCACGGATATTATTAACATCATCATTAATTATAGAAGCTAGTGATTCTAAAGATACCGCTCGAGAAAATCTTTCTTTTAAAATTTTAATTAAAGCAATATCTTCATCACTTAATCCATATTTATAAATTTTTAAAAAATTAAAGGCTTTATGAAGTTCTTTTAGATCAAAGTTATCGATCTTTTTATAGATTTTATAATCGTATAATCTTTTTAAAATATTATTTAAATATCGTGGAGTATCTCGACTTCTTAAAGCAATTTCTTTTAATAAGGTTTCGTTTAATTTAAGATTAAAAACTTTTTCATTATTTTTAATGATTTCAATTAATTCATCTTCCTTATAATAATCAAACTTAAAAATGATTGAAAATCTTTCTCTTAAAGGAGTCGATAAACTTCCGGCATTTGTTGTTGCTCCGATTAAAGTAAAAGGATTAAGTGTTAAGGTAATTGCCTTAACATTTTCTTCACTTTTATAAGTTACATAAACTTTATAATCTTCCATTGCACTATAAAGTACTTCCATTAGTTCTTTTTTAAGGCGATGAATTTCATCAATAAATAAAATATCTCCTGGATTAAGTTGGCCTAAAATTGAAACGATATCACCAAGTTTATCAAAAGATGAGGCTGTAACTGTAACAATTTTAGTTCCCATTTCATTAGCAACAATATTTGCTAAAGTAGTTTTTCCTAATCCTGGAGGACCATAAAAAAGAAGATGATCCAAAACTGTTTTTCTCTTTTTAGCACTATAAATAAATGCTTTTAGCTGTTTTATTGTTTCTTTTTGACCAAAGAAATCATTTAAAGATTTAGGACGGAGGACATTATCAATTTCTAACATTTTTAATACCTCGAATTGCTGTTTCTAGTGCTTCTTCATCACTTAATCCATCTTTAAGTTTAGAAATTGCTTCATTAATTTGAACTTGGGTATATCCTAATGATTTTAAAGCTAAATAAACATTAGAATATTTAAATAAATTTTCATCATTTTTATCGATAATATCGGATAGTTTTAAAACTATTGCTTCAGCAAAAACTCCTACTCCTTTTATTTTTCTTAATTCAGAAATATTTTTTGTTTTAATTAAAAAAAATCAGTTCTTCTATCTTTGAATTAGACAAAATTTGAATAGCTTTTTTAGGACCGATTCCATTTACTTCGATTAATTTTAAAAAGATATCTAATTCTTTAAACGTTTTAAAACCAAAAAGATTAAATCTATCTTCTTTTAAATAATCATATAAATAAAGTCGAACTTCTTCTCCTAAAACAAACTTTTCATTTTGTTTAACAAAGATTTCAAAACCGATTTTATTAACTTCTAAAACAATTTTATTAAATCTTATTTCTTTAACTATTCCATAAAAGTAAGCAAACATCGTTTAAATTACTTTTTAAATGAATAGATTTTATTCGAAATATTCAAACTCAAATTCTTTAAGTTTTACAATATCGCCGTTTTTAGCTCCCATTTCTCTTAAACGATCATCAACACCAATTTTATTTAAATAAGTGATAAGTCTCATCATACCTTCATCAGTAGAAATGTTGATTAAATCATAAGTTCTTTCAACTCTTTCTCCATAAATTATGAATAAATGTTCTTTTTCTTTTCTAATATCAAAGATTTCTTCATTTTCATCAAGGTTAATAATAACTTCTTTATCTTCTTCTTTATAAATTGGGAAGATAGGAGCATCAGCAAGTAAATCTTTACATTGATATAAGATTTCTTTAATGCCTTCATTAGTTAAACAAGATAATGGATAAACTTTTTTGTTAACTTTCTTTTCAAATTCTATCAACTTTTCTTCACTACCTTCTTCATCCATTTTAGAAGCAACAATAACTTCAGGACGGTCAGCTAAATTCATACCATATTCTTCGATTTCTTTACGAATTGTTAAATAGTTTTCATATGGATTTTCACTAGAAATATCAACCATATGAATTAAAACTCTAGTTCTTTCAATATGACGTAAAAAAGCTAAACCAAGACC
This sequence comes from uncultured bacterium, assembly GCA_949299395.1. Classification (GTDB taxonomy): domain Bacteria; phylum Bacillota_I; class Bacilli_A; order RFN20; family CAG-826; genus Onthovivens. The sequence goes on from CASGAB010000003.1 coordinate 108,946, forward strand.
TTTTCCTAGATGAGCTCCTTCAATTAATCCTGGCATATCAGCAAGAACAAATGAAGAACCATCATCTAAATAAGTTACTCCTAAATTAGGGACAATAGTTGTAAAAGGATAATCTCCAATTTCAGCTTTAGAGTTAGAAACACAGCTAATGAAGGTAGATTTTCCTACACTAGGAAGACCAATAATACCAACATCAGCTAAAAGTTTAAGTTCTAAAATTAATCTTTTATTTTCTCCAGGAAGACCATTTTCTGCAATTTTTGGTGCTTTATTACGAGCGTTTTTAAAGCAGGCATTTCCTCTTCCTCCTCTTCCACCTTTAGCGATTAAATATGTTTCACCAGGTTTATTCATATCAACGATAAAGGAATGATTGTCTTCTAAATAAACAACTGTTCCGACTGGTAAATCGATATAAATATCTTTTGCATCTTTTCCGTATTGAAGTTTATTACCACCATTTTCACCATTTCCTGCAATAAAAACTTTGCTATGACGATAATTTACTAAAGTAGTTGTTGAAGATGAGCATCTTAAATAAATAGATCCACCTCTTCCACCGTTCCCTCCACTAGGTCCACCTAATGGACGATTTTTTTCACGTAAAAAAGTGAGTGCGCCATCGCCACCTTTACCACTTCTAACTTCAATAACACTACGATCAATAAACATATTTTTTCCTTAAACTTATAAACAAAATAAAACCACCTGCAAAACAGGTGGTAATTAATTATTAAGCAGCTTCGTAAACAGAGACACGTTTTCTATTTTTGCCAACTCTTTCATATCTAACGATACCAGCTTTTGTAGCAAAAATTGTATCATCTCCACCCTTTTTAGTATTAATTCCAGGGTAGATTTTTGTTCCGCGTTGTCTATAAATAATTGCACCTGCTTTACAGAATTGACCATCACTTCTTTTAGCGCCAAGTCTTCTACCAGCACTATCTCTTCCGTTTTTAGTAGAACCGACACCCTTATGGGAAGCGAAGAATTGTAAATCAAGTTTAAATCTTAATTCCATAAATACTTCCATCCTTTCATTTCTTTTTAGAAATTTTAACGTAATCTTTATAACTATCTTCGATAGTTTTTAATTGAATAAATATCGTTTTTAAAACAACATAATCATCGCAATTTTGATTTTCTTTTATTAAAGAAATTTCAATTAAACCACTTTCATTACTTATTTTATAATCCTCAAGATTTTTAATAGCATTAAGTCCACCGAATATAATTGCGCTAACCGCACTACAAACGATGTCTTTGCCTTTTTCATCATATTCAGCATGACCTTCAACTTTTAAATATTTGAATTGATCATTATTTGAGGAATAAGTAATTTTAATCATTATAAATTAATGCTTGTGATTGTTAAGCAAGTATATGGTTGTCTATGACCATAACTTCTACGATAATTGTTCTTTGCTTTATACTTAAAGACGTCAATTTTCTTGCCAAGACCTTGTTTTTCGACCTTTGCAACAACAGTAGCGCCTTCAACATAAGGTGTGCCAGTTTTAATTGTTTTATCACCAACTAATAAAACTTTATCAAAAGTGAATTCTTTACCAGCTTCAACATCTAATTTTTCAACATAGATTTTTTGGCCAACTTCAACTTTTAATTGTTTTCCACCGCTTAAAATTATAGCGTACATATGCTTCCTCCTTAAATTAAATAATTACTCGCTTTTAAGGTATTATTTAGATAAAATCTTAATAATTTAGTGACCTTTTCAATGCGGTTGTAGCTAAGTTAAGAGTTACAACGTTAAGAATATACCATAATGAACCTATAAAATCAACAAAAAATATACGTTATTATCGAAAGAATTTTATATTTATTTAATTAACTTAGTTCCATGAGAATTGATATCCTCCAGGTAGTTTAATTATTCCATCATTAGACGTGAATAATTTATAAGCAGCAACAGCAATAATTGAAACAATCATGATTGCGATAATCGCCGCTAAAGTAATTGCTTCACCTGGTTTAATAGAATTTAATTCTTCTTCGGTTAACAAAATTCTATTCATTTAAAAAACCTCCTTTCATATACAAGAATGCTACAAAGGAGGTTTTTTATTCACTTTTTTAAATATTTTTAATTTTTGTTTCTAAAATTTCTTTTTGCTCTTTATATTTAGCGTATTTTTCTTTTTCTTCACTAACCTTTTGAGGGTTAGCTTTTGCTAAGAATTTTTCGTTATTAAGAAGATTTTCGCTTCTAATAATTTCTTTATTAATTGCTTCAAGTTGAGCATTAAGTTTAGCTAACTTCTCTTCTTTTGAAATATTATCATCAATATAAATTACGCCATCTGTAATAACAATTGATGTTAAATCATGAATTTCTTCATTAATAATTTCAATATTTGAAGCAAAAGTAAATCTTTCAATATATGAAATTAATGAATTAATATCTTTTGAAGTTTTTAATTTTAAACTAACACTTTGATTTGGAGCTAATGAGTTATCAACTTTATATGCTCTAATTTTTTCAATAACATTTTTAATAAATAAGATATTAGATTCATCAAAAGTGATATTTTCTTCATAAGTTGGATAAGATTCAAGCATAATAGAATCTTTATGTTCACTTAATGAAAGATAAATTTCTTCAGAAATAAATGGAGCAAATGGATAAATCATTAAAATGATTGATTTTAAGGATTTAAAAAGAGCATAGTAAGTAGAATTTTTATCATAATTATCGTTAGATAATGTAACTTTACACATCTCTAAATAGAAATCACAGAAATCATCATAAACAAATGAATGGAGGATTTGGCAAGCAATACCAAATTCATATTTTTCCATTGCATTTGTAATCTTTTTAACAGTTTCATTTAATCTATTAATAATGAATTTATCGATTTCATTGAGTTTATCAAATTCAATTTCTTCAAAGTGATAATTTTCTGGCAAATTCATTAAAGCAAAACGTGCGCTATTCCAAATTTTATTTAAATAAGCATTTGCGGCTTGAACTTTTTCTTCACTATATCTCATGTCAAGTCCAGGAGCTGCGGTTGTTGCAAGGAAATATCTTAATGAGTCAGTTCCATATTTATCAATAACTGCAACTGGATCAACACCGTTACCAAGTGATTTAGACATTTTTCTTCCAAGTGAATCTCTAACAAGTCCGTGGATAACAACATCATTAAATGGGATATTATCGGTAAAATGGAGTGATTGGAAAATCATTCTTGAGACCCAGAAAAAAATAATATCATAACCTGTAACTAAACAAGACGTAGGGAAATAACGTTCAAAATCACTTGTTTTTTCTGGCCAACCTAATGTTGCGAAAGGCCATAAAGCTGATGAGAACCATGTATCTAAAACATCTTCATCTTGATGCCATTCATTTTCGTTTCCTGGGCAAATTCTTGAAACAATCATTTCATTACTATTGTTTTTATACCAAACAGGAATTCTATGACCCCACCATAATTGACGTGAAATACACCAATCATCAATATTTGAAAGCCATCTTGTTAAAACATTTTCGAATCTTTCAGGATAGAATTTAACTTTATTTTCACCCTTTTGATTTTCTAAAACTCGATCTGCTAAAGGTTGCATTTTAACGAACCATTGTTTTGATAAAATTGGTTCAACAACTGCATCACTTCTTTCACTATGACCAACTTGGTGAGTGATTTCTTCGATTTTAATTAAATCATCTCTTTCTTTAATATCTTTTAAGAGTACATCTCTACAATCAAAACGGTCCATATTAGCATATTTACCGCATTTTTCATTCATTGTACCATCAACATTCATGATGATTGGATGAGCAAGATTGTATTTTTGACCAATAATAAAATCGTTTGGATCATGAGCTGGAGTACATTTCATTGCACCAGTTCCAAATTCAATATCAACATATTCATCAGCAATAACTGGAATTTCTTCTAAATTTGCTGGATTAATAACAGTTTTACCAATGATATCTTTATATCTATCATCATTAGGATTAACAACTACACATGTATCACCAAACATTGTTTCAGGTCTAGTTGTAGCGATTTCTAAATATTTATCTTTATTATCAGTAAAACGATATTTGAAATAATAGAAATGACCTTTATCTTCTTTATAAACAATTTCGATATTACTTAAAGCAGTTTTCATTTCAGGATCATAGTTAACGATTCTTTCACCACGATAAATTAACCCTTCATCAAAAAGAGTTTTAAATACTTTAAAAACAGCATCTTGGAAACCATCATCAAGAGTAAATCTTTCTCTTGAATAATCAATCATAATGCCCATTTTTTCCCATTGTGAATGGATAATATCTCTTTTTTCTGCTTTCCAAGCAAAAGCTTCTTTTAAAAAAGCTTCTCTACCGATTGTAAATCTATCAGTTCCTTCTTCTTTTAATTTAGCATCAACTTTAGCTTGAGTTGCAATTCCAGCATGATCTACTCCAGGAAGATAAAGTACATCAAAACCTTTTGCTTTTTTATAACGAGCAATAATATCTTGGATAGTATTATCAATTGCATGACCAATATGTAAAACACCTGTTACATTTGGAGGAGGAATAACCATTGAAAATGGTAATTTTGAAGTATCTCCAGCTTTAAAATAGCCTTTTTCTTTCCACCCCTTTACTTTTCCTTTTTCTATTTCTTTAAAATCATATCTTTTATCAAGCATAAAAGTTACCTTCCTTATTCGATAGAACTATCGATTTTATCTTTTAATTTTTCTAATAATCGATAATTTGTAATTGATACTAAATAAAGCTTATTTTCATCAAAATCTTTAAATTTTGAAGCTAAATTTTTCTTTACTTTTGCTTTCATTGACATATTGAGTTTGTCACTTTTTGTTAAAGCAAAAATAAACGGAATATTATTATACATCAAATATTCATAAAATAATAAGTCGTCCTCGTTAGGTTCATGACGAGAATCAAGAAGAAATACGACTAATTTTAAGTATGGATTATCATTAAAATAAGAATCAATCATCTTTCCATACATCTTATAATCAAGATCTTTTTTTGAAGAATAACCATAACCTGGAGCATCAACAAAATAAAATTTATTTTCGATTAAAAAATAATTTAATAAACGAGTCATACCAGGTTTTGATGATGTATATGCTAACTTTTTGTTATTAGTCAAAGCATTGATTAAAGATGATTTTCCAACATTTGATTTACCGACAAAAAGCACCTCACTTAATCTAGGTGTAGGTGCTTCTTTAATATCCGTAATGGATTTTATAAATGTTGCGCTTTTATAATGATAAATTCCTTCCATATAACTTAATTAACGTAAACAAATTTTTAAGGCGTCATCAACATTATCCATATAAATAACATTTAAATTTGATGTTATTTCTTTTGGAAGTTCATTAACATTTTTCTTGTTTCCTTTTGGAACAATAATTGTTTTAATTCCACTTCTTAAAGCAGCTAAAGATTTTTCTCTTAATCCACCAATAGGAAGTGCATTACCTCTTAAATTAACTTCACCTGTCATAGCAATATCATTAGAAACTGGTTTTTCAGTTAAAGCAGAAATAATTGCGGTAGTTATCGCAATTCCAGCACTTGGACCATCTTTAGGAACTGCTCCTTCTGGAACGTGGATATGGATATCATTTTTAGAGAAGAAATTAGGATCAATACCATATTTATTTGCGTTGGCTTTAATATAATCTAAAGCAATTGAACATGATTCTTTCATAATGTCACCTAAATTTCCGGTAACAACTAAATTTCCTTTTCCTTCAAAATGATTAACTTCAATAGGAAGAATATCTCCACCATATTGAGTATAAGCAAGTCCAGTAACAATACCGACTTGGTTTTTCTTTTCTTTATCAGTTGGATCAAAAATTTCGATTCCTAAGAACTTTTTAACATCTTTAATTCCAACTTTATAGACTTCATCTAAAGTATTTTTATTAAGTTTTTCTACGATTACTTTTCTAATAATTGTTCCAATTTTTCTTGATAATTCTCTAACTCCTGCTTCACGTGTATATCTTTCAATAATATATTCAATAGCATCTTTTGAGAATTTAACAGTTTTTGGATCAACACCATTTGCTCTTGCTTCTTTAGCAATTAAATGGTTTTCAGCAATCTTTTGTTTTTCAATTAAGGTGTAAGAATCAACTGGAATAAGTTCAAGTCTATCTCTTAATGGTTCTGGAACATTTTCAAGATAATTACAAGTACAAATGAACATGACATTTGATAAATCATAATCAATTTCAAGATAATTATCTCTAAAATGAGTGTTTTGTTCTGGATCTAAAACTTCTAAAAGTGCTGCACTTGGATCACCTTTAAATCCATCATGTGAAAGTTTATCTACTTCATCTAAACAGAAAACAGGATTTGTAGTGCCGGCTTTTTTTAAGAAAGTCATGATTCTTCCAGGTTTAGAACCAACATAAGTTCTTCTATGACCTCTAATTTCCGATTCATCAGAAATACCACCTAAAGAACATTTAACAAACTTTCTTCCTAAAGCTTTAGCAATAGAAATTGAAAGAGATGTTTTACCGGTTCCTGGAGGACCATAGAAACATAAAACTGGAGCTTTTAAATTTCCATTTAATTTTTTAATAGCAAGATATTCGATGATTCTATCTTTGGCTTTAGTTAACCCATAATGATCATCATCTAAGATTTTTCTAGCTCTAACTAAATCATCATTATCTTCAGTTTGATTATTAAAAGGAATTGCAAATAAAGTATCAAGATAATCGAGAATTAAGGAATATTCTAATGTTCCTTGAGGAAGATTTTTCATTCTCTTAAGTTCATCTTTTACTTTATCTTGAACTTCTTTTGGATAATTTCCTTTTCTTAATTTTTCTTCATAACTATCTTCGCTATTTTCAGCACCTTCGCCAAGTTGTTGTTTAATAGCTTTAAGTTGCTCACGAAGATAATACTCTTTTTGTTGTTTTTCACTTGTTTGACGGATTGTCTTTTGTAAATCTTGATCAACCTTAATTCTAATTTTAATAATTTCAAAATCTTTAATTAAAAGTTCAAGTCTTTCATTAACACTTTTTGCTTCTAAAAGTTCTTGTCTTTTTTCTGGTTCAATATTGATTTCGTTAGCAAAAAGATTCGCTAAATCGTAGGAATTTAAGCCTTTTTTAATTGAGTTATAGAAAGATTTTGGTTGTTTACCGAAGAAATCTTCAATGTTATTGTCTTCAAAATATTTGATTAACTTATTTACATAAGCTACTTCAGCATTTTGGTCACTTGATTCTTCTTTAATTAAATCGCCTTCAATAAAAAATGATTGTTCTTCAAATGTTAAATTTGAATATGAATATTTATCGACACCTTGTAAAACTACTTTAACGATTTCTTTTTGATCGACTTTATAAAGAATTTTACATAAAGTTCCAATTTCATATAAATCGGAAATTGAAGAGATTTTATCTAAAGATAAATCTTTTTGACTGACTAAAAAGATTAATGAATTATAAAAATTAATACTTTCATTAATAGCAGAAACGCTGAAATCTCTTTCAGCGTAAAGGTTAATTTCTTGTTTAGGGAAGACAACCGCACCCCTAGTAATGAGAACTGGTAACTTAATTTTTTGAATTTCTGACATCGTTAGACAAGCCCTCCTTTAAAATATAAAACTATTTTTTTGTTGTTGTTTTTTTAGTGCTTGTTGAAGCTTTTTTAGCTGAAGCTTTTTTAGCTTCTTCTTTTGGTGCTGCTTCTTTTTTAGCAGCTTGTTTCTTTTCTTCTAAATTGTTAGCAATTAAAAATTGTTCAATCTTATTTTGGTAAAGATTTGAAATGATGTTTTGTTCATTAGCACCTAATGCTTTTTTAACATCTTCAACTTTCATGCCGTATTGTTTAGAAATATTTGCATAATATGCGTCAACATCAGCTCTTGTAATTGTTAAGTGTTCAACTTGACCAATTTTATTTAAAACTAAATATTCTTTTAATCTTGTTAATGCATTATCTCTATAACTTTGTTCTAAAGTCTTATCATCCATACCGGTAATTTCTTTATATTGTTCATAAGTTAAACCGTTTTGAGTGATTTGATCTATAGTTTGTTGTTTTAAAGAATTTGCTTCAGATTGAATTAATCTTTCTGGAATTTCTAATGTTGAAGTTTCAATGACTTTATTTAAAAGGTTTGTGAATTGGCGATTTTTAGCTTCATTTGTTTTTCTAGATAAAAGTGATGTTTCTTCATGTTTTCTTAATTCATCGACTGTATTGACTCCTTCAATTGATAATGATTTAACGAATTCATCATCTAATGTTGGGACAACTTTAGTTTTGACTTCGTGAACCATACAAACGAATTTTGCTTCTTTACCAGCTAATTCTTTGATGTATTGTTCAGGAAATGTGACGATAACATCTTTTTTAGATTCTGCTGTAACACCAACTAATTGATCTTCAAAGCCAGGAACAAATTGATTTGAACCTAAAACTAATGAATAGTTATCAGCACTTCCACCATCAAATTCTTTACCATTGATGTAGCCTTTGAAATCGAAAACGACAGTGTCGCCCATTTCAGCTTTACCTTCTTTTAAAGTTAATTCAGCACTATCTTCTAAAAGTTTGTTAACTGCTGCATCTGTTTCAGCTTTTGTAACTGTAACTTTTTCAAATGGGATATTAACGTTTTTATATTCACCTAAAGTGACTTCTGGTTCAGTAACGATTTTAAAAGATAAGACGATTTCGTTTTCTTTATAAGATGTGCAATCAACTTGTGGTTGAGCGATTGGTCTAATTTTGTGTTCTTTTAAAATTTCTTGATAAGCAGGATTAATAGCTTCATTGATTGTTTGGTTAGCTAAATCCATTGGTGAAATATGATCTTTAGCAAGTTCGATAGGTGCTTTACCTTTTCTAAAACCTTTGAGTTGGACTCTACCTGCTAAAACTTTTAAAGCTTTATCTTTTGCAGTTTTTAACTCATCGCCTTTGATAGTATATTTTACTTCAAATTCAGAGTTACCAATTTTCTTTAATTCTGTTGCCATAATATTCTTTTTTCTCCTTAAAAATTCATTCCCAAAAATTATATACTAAGTGCAATTCATAGTAAATAAAATTACACTTATAAAGTGTAAGCCAAAAAATTATATCAAAATTTAAAAATTATTGAACAAATTTTCGCATTCAATTAAGAGTTTTTCGTTAATTGTTAGCTTTTTAACTACTTCATCTTCATCGATATTGCCATCAACATTTTGATAAGCTTTACGAATTGAAAGATAAAGTATTGTTTCTAAATCATCACTTGAATAAAAAGTTGGAATTTGATCATTAATGAAAGCGACAAAATAATATGTAATATCATCGATTAAATTCGTAACTTTTTCAGTCTTTTTAACAAACTTAATAATGCTATCAACTTCTTTTTCATAGTTATTATAACTTTGTTGATATTCTTTTGGATTTAAATAGTAAAATTTTCCGTTTTTAAAGAAAGAGATTTCTTTATCAAAACCGATTGATAAAAGTTCTAAAAGAAGGAAGTTTTTCGCTAAATCATAGTTTTCTCTTCTCGAAAATGCTTCATAAAAAACAACGCCGTAACTATTTATTTGATCTTTAAAGTTTTCATGAATATAACTGATTGCTCCTAAAACTCTTTCGACCTTATCGCTGTTTAATTCTTCGATGTAGTTATAATTGGTTTCGCTACTTTCAATTGTTGCAGCTTTTATTTTTTCATAATTTTGATCTAAATCTTGAATAAATTCTTCGACCTCTTGAGATATATAAGGGAGTGACTTTATACGATCAAATTCGCGTTTTGCTATCTCTGGATTATTAAGCAAAGCAATGATTAAAAGTAAATAATTCATTGCTGCTAAAAAGTTAGTTTTTTCTAAAACATCTATTCTTTTTTTATAAAGTTCGTAAGCTCCGCCGATATTATTTAAAGCTAAAAAAGATGATAAAACATAAAGGATTTCTTCGTATTTTTTTGAATCTTTATAAGTATCAATTATCTCTTCAAATTGTTCTTTTTCATAAAGTTCAGCAACATCTTTCATATTTTTTAAATCCTTTCTAACTTCTTTATTAATTCTATCGCACTTTCTTTAGGAATAAACTGAGAAAGTTCCTCAATAGTCGCTTTTTTTAAATCATTTATTGTTGGATATTGTTTTGTTAAAAGTTCTTTACGTTTATTTCCAATCCCTTTTATATCATCAAAAATAGAATTAAACATTGATTTATTTCTCTTTTTAATATGAGTAGAAATTGCATAACGATGGACACTATCTTGCATTTTTGTTAAGAAAATAAATAGATTTTTATCTTCAATTGGAATTTCATTTAAAGATGAATCCATTAAGGCTCTAGTACGATGTTTATCGTCTTTTACTAAACCAGCAAGATTAATATTTACACCTATTTTTTCAAGTGTTTCTTTAGCAGCTTCAATTTGAGTTAAGCCACCATCAACAATAATCAAATCAGGCATTTTTTGATTCTTTTCTTTTAAACGAGAATAATGTCTAAAAATAACTTCTTTCATTGAAGAAACATCATCTTTTTTATTATAAGATTCGATATTAAATTTACGATTCATTCGTCTATTTTCTTCGCCATTTATATAAGCAACCATTGCCCCAATAGCATTAGTTCCTTGAAGATGAGAATTATCGAATAATTCGATGTGATATGGAGTAGAAATATTTAATAATTTACCCAACTTTTCTAATAATTCTTCATTAGTTTCTTTATTTTGAGATGTTTGTAAAGTTGAAGAGAAATTCTCTTGAGCATTTTGAGTAGCAATATTTATAACATCGATATTCTTACCTTGCTTTGGTTGTATAATAGTAGTATTTAAGTAGTTTTCTAGTAAAGATACAATTTCAGATGATGAAATAATAATTTCTTTTGGAAGCATATTATATTGATAATATTGGATTAAAATATCACTAATAAATTCGTTAATATCGCCTAAAAGTTCATAGAAAAACTTCTTCTTACCAATTAGTAAACCTTGACGATAAATTAAAATAACAATTGAAACATAACTTTCATTAGTATAAAAACCTATAAAATCACGGTCGATTTTATCTAAGAATTCAACATTTTGTTTTTCATTTATATATAAAATTGAATCGAGTCTTTTTTTGAATTCAAGAGCATTTTCATAATCCATATTTTCCGAATAATATGCAATTTTTTCTTTCATCTTTTTAATAATTTCTTCGTTATTTCCTCTTAAAAAACTCTCGATTGAAGCGATGATTTCTTTATAATCTTCTTCTTTTATTTTATTAATACAAGGTCCTAAACATTGACCTATATGATAATATAAGCAAGGATTTTTAGGGACTTTATTACATTTTCTTAAAGGAAAAATAGAGTTAATGATATTAATTACTTCAAAAGCACTTCCACTTGAAGGATAAGGTCCAAAATAACTACTTTTTTTATTTTTTAAATTTCGAGCAATTGAAATATATGGATCTTTAATATTTTTATGAAGTTCAATATAAGGATAATGTTTATCATCCATTAAAAGAATGTTATAGCGAGGATGATGCTTTTGAATTAAATTCATTTCTAAAATTAAAGCTTCTTTTTCACTAGAAGTAATAATTGTTTCAAAATGATCAACGTGAGAAACCATTGCGGCAGTTTTACCATTATGAACTCTTAAAAAATATTGAGAAACACGTTTTTTTAAATTCTTTGCTTTTCCAACATAAATTATGGTGTTATTTTGATCATACATTAAATAACAACCTGGCTTATCTTTTAATAAATCTATTTCTTTTTTTAATAAATCATTCATTTTATTTTAAATTTACTAAAGTTGAGCCTCCATCTGGTCCAAGATTAAAAGAAGCAACATGTTTATTCTTTTTTAAAGCTTCCCATAAAGCTTGGCGAAGTCTTCCGCTTCCAAAACCATGAATAACTTTAATTTGGCCCTTTTTATCGATTAAAGCGCGAGAAATATAATCTTCCATCATTTCAACACCTTCATGAGTATGATATCCAATTAAATTTAAGGAAGAAGAAACCACTTCTTTGTTTAAAATCTTGTTATCAATATCTTGTTCGCTTTTTAAAACTTTTTGAGGTGTAGGAATCTTTTTTAAAGAATCTAAAGAGGTTTCAAAACTAAATCCATCTGAAGAATTGATATTAACTTTATTTCCTTTAATTGAAGTTACTTGTCCTTTAACGTCTAAACCTTTAATTAAAACATAATCACCAACATTAATTGGTTCGACTTCTTGTTCTTCGACATTAATTTTAAGTAATCTATCGAGTGCTTTTTTAGCGTTCTTTTCTTTTATAAATTCTTGATAAATATCGTTAATTTCTTTATATTTTTGATCTAAATAACGATCAAATTCTTCACTTTTATTTTGATTTAATTTTTCTGTTCTAATCTTAATTTTATTCTTTTCTTTATCGATTTCACTTTGTTCTTTAGCTAACTTTTTTTCATAGTTTTTTAACTTTTCTTCTTTAAAAGATAAAGCTCTTTCTTTATCTTCAATTATTTCAATTCGTTTATCTTCTTCACTTAAATAATTTTTCTCATAAATAGTTTTAGCTTCATCAATAATTTCTTTATCAATTCCAAATTTATTAGCAATTACAAAGCCATAAGATTTACCACTAACATTAAGAAGCATTTTAAATGTTGGACGGATTTTTCTTTCATCAAAAATAAATGATGAACTTAAAATATTTTCGTTTTCTAAACCATATTTTTTGAGTAAAGAATAGTGTGAAGAAATTGCTGATAAAGATCTTTTATTCAATAAATATTTAGTGATTGCAATTGATAAAGCTTCTCCTTCTTTTGGATCTGTTCCATTACAAAGTTCATCGAAAATAACTAAATCTTTATTAGTAACGTTTTTTAAAATATTAGAAATATTCGAAATTTGTGAAGAGAATGTTGATAAATTATTTTCTAAAGATTGATTATCACCAATATCAACATAAATATTATTAAAAACTGCACATTCACTGTCTTCTTCAGCAGTGATAGGAAGAGCAAGTTTAACCATATAAGCTAAAGTTCCAATTGTTTTTAAAGCAACCGTTTTTCCTCCAGCATTTGGTCCGCTAATTAAAAGAATTCTTTTATTTTCATCTAAAATAAAATCATTAGGAACACAAATATTTTTATCAAGTAATGGGTGTTTTCCTTTTTTGATTTTTATTGAATTTTTTGAAGAAATATTAGGAATTGAAGCTTGGTATTCTTTAATATATTTTACTTTTGAAACTAAAAAGTCGATTTCTCCTAGTGCTTCATTTGCATTAATTAAATCATATGAATTAAATAAAATTTCTTCTCTAAATTTAGCTAAAATCTTCGATATTTCATCTCTTTCTTTTAGCATTAAAATGTTTTTTTCATTTTCAAGTTCTGCAATTTCATATGGTTCAATAAATGTTGTTGCTCCACTATCAGAAATATCTAAAACAACACCAAAAACTTGGCTTTTTAAATTAGTCGAAATCGGAATTGCATAATGTCCATTTCTAAAAACATAATTATCGCCATTCATCTTATCTTTATTTTTAGACATTATTGAATTTAAAGATGTATGAATCTTTTTATCAATTCCTCTTAAACTAGCTCTAATTGATGCTAAATCTTTACTAGCAGAATCTAAAATAGAACCATCATTACCAATAGATTTAGCGATTTTATTATATAAATCACTATTTGGTTTAATCTTATTAAAAATAATGGTTAATTCCTTATATTCTTCTTTATTTTTAATCTTTAAAAAATATTTATTCATTTCAAAAGATGAATAGATTTCATCTTTAAGTAAGTTGAGTTTATAAGGATCAAGTAATTTACCTTCTTTTAAAGCCTTTATTTCATCACTTAAAATAAGTTTAGAATAAATTGGAGGTTCATTATAATTTTCAATTAATGAATAAGTTTCTCTTAATTTTTGATATTCTCGAATAATATATTTTTTATCATTTGAAATTGCTAAAGAATTAAAAAGTGCGATACCTTTTATAGTTTTTGCGTATTTTTTAAATAAATCAATGACTTTATCGAGTTCTAAAATATAAAAACTTTTTTTCATAAAACTAATTATTTATCATACATTATTTTATTTATTTAATAAATAAAACTAAAAACAAATATTAATAAAAATTGATACTTTTAAATGTAAAACCACTACTTTTTTATTATTTTTAATAAAAATAATAGGTTAAAATGGATAATATTCTTATTAATAAAATTTATTGTTTAGAAGATTTACATCTCAAAAAATATCGATAATTATCGAAATTTTCGTTATCTTAATAATTTATTCGTGCTATAATAAACATAATGGTAACGATAAAAGTTGACATAGAGACATTAAATAAAATACGTAATGATTTTAAAGATTTTATAATTGGTGAACGAATTGGCTATATTATTTTTGTTGCTAAAACTAGTGATTATGTAATTACTGCTTATGATAATAAAAAGAAAAATACATATAAAATCACTATTCAAGGGGAAGATCCTTTAACTTTAGCTTTAAAATATAGCGATGAACCTTTATCTTTTCCTAAGAAAAAAGAAATTGTTAAAGAATCACCTTATTTTTTAGATGTTAATGCTCAAATTGGAAGCGATGAAGTTGGAACTGGAGATTTTTTAGGACCAGTTGTTGTTTGTGCAGCATATTGTGATAATGAGACAATGAAATTTATTAATGAATATGCAATTACTGATTCTAAAAAAATCAGTGATAAACAAATTCTTTCTTTTGTTCCACTTTTAATTAAAAAAGTCCATTATGAAGCTAAAATCTTAACCATTGAAAAATATAATAGCGCTCATTCTAAAGGCTTTAATTTAAACCAAATGAAAGCTATTTTACATAACTACTGTTTATTAAAACTTCATGCTCGTGTTCCTTATGTCAATAATGTTTATGTTGATCAATTTGTTAATGAAGATAAATATTATGAATATTTAAAAGGATTAAGTAAGATTCAAAAAGGAATTATTTTTAAAGAAAAAGGCGAAACTTATTTCCCTAGCGTTGCTTTAGCAAGTTGTATTGCTCGTTATTTATTCCTTCAAGAAATTGATTCTATTAATAAAAAATATAATGTTAGTGTTCCTTTAGGAGCAGGTGAAAAGGTCGATTTATTTTCAAAAGCATTTATTAATAAATTCGGTATCGAAGAATTTAATAAGATTGCTAAAAAAAGTTTTGCCAATTATAAAAAAGTTGTTGATAAAAATATTTCTCTTATTTAAGTTTTTCTAAAACTTCTAAAAAATACGATGGTAAAGGGGTTTTTAAAGAAATCTCTTTTTTTAAAGTTGGATGATAAAAAACTAACTTATAAGCGTGTAAAAGTTGACCTTCATTATAAATATGATTACTCCCGCCATAAACTAAATCACCAACAAGAGGGTGTTTAATACTAGAAAGATGAACTCTAATTTGATGAGTTCTTCCAGTTTCTAAATCGCATCTAATTAAGGTATATAAATTTTTAAATCTTTCTAAAACATGAACATGGGTAATAGCTTCTTTTCCATTTTTACTATCGATTGCCATTTTCATTCTATTTGTTTTATCTCTTCCAATTTTTCCAACAATTTTTAAATCGCTTTCTTCAATAATTCCATCAACCAAAGCAATATAACTTCTTTTCATTGAATGATCTTTTAATTCTTTAGCAATTTCATTGTGTGTAAAATCATTTTTTGCAATTAAAAGTAAACCGGATGTATCTTTATCGATTCGATGAACAATTCCAACTCTATTTAATCCATTTACTGTTGAAAGTTGAACTTTATTATAAATTAAAGCATTAACTAAAGTATCATCAATATGCCCACTTCCTGGATGAACAACTAATCCTTTTGGTTTATTGATAACAAGTAAATCATCATCTTGATAAACAACATCAAGTTTAAATTCGTAAGGTTTTAAATTTAAATTCGATTCTTTATCTTCAAAATTAACGATTATTTCGTCATTTTCTTTAACTTTATAAGATGGAGAAACATTTTTATTATTAACAAAAACATTATTATTCTTAATTAAAAAAGAAAAATATTCTCGCGAATAATTCTCATTTAAAAGAGCTAAAGCTTTATCAAGTCTTAAGGTTTCTATTTCTTCTTTAATTATGAACTTCTTTTCCATCTTCTATATTATTTTCTTGATTATTATCGTTATTTTCAATAGTTTGATCACTAGTTTCTTTATTATCTTCTTTAATTTCTTTTAGTTCGTCTTTTTCTTTTTTATCTTCACCTTTAAAAATATCGATAATTAATGAAATTAATAAAACAATAACTCCAACTACTACACAACTATCAGCAAAATTAAAAACTCCAAAATTAGGAATAAGAGGAGAAATATCGATAAAATCAATAACTCCGCAAGGAATTCCCCAATAGAAAGTTCTATCAATTAAATTACCTAAGTTACCACCATAAATTAAAATTAAGCAAATAAAATATAAAATATTAACTTTCTTATTATTCTTTTTATAGTAATAAAGTAAATAGATAGGAACTCCTAAAAAGACTGCCCAAGAAACAATAATAAAAATAACTCTTGCCCAAATTGTTCCGTGTCCAAGTTTAAAAGCAGCTCCATTATTTGTTAAAAGAGTGAAATTTAAAAGTCCAGGAATGACTTCAATTGAGTTACCGAATTGATTTGGTAAATCTTGTCCTTCAGGAAGTTCACTAGTTAAAGGTCCTAAAAATTCCATCGCCATCCATTTACTAAATTGATCAATAATTGTTAAACCAATACTTACTAAAAGTGCGATTAATATCTGTTTTTTATATGTTTTAACTACTTCTTTAAGACTTTCAAACATCTTGGACATATTAATTCTCCATCGACTTCAACTAATTCTTCTTTATCAAAATAATTCCAGCAACGTTTACATTTTTCTCCTTCATGATGGATAACTTTAACGTATGTTACATTACCTTTATTTTCACTTAAAGAATCATCTAAAACAACTTCTGAAACAATTAAAAGTTTTGTAACTTCTTCTAAAGTTGTTTCTTTTAAAATTTCTTTTAATGAATCATCAAAAACATTGATATATATCTTTGCTTCTTGATTAGATTTAATCAAGCCTTCATTTCTTTTTGCTTCACAAACTTTAAAGACATCTTCTCTTAAAGAAAGCAATTTTTCATATTTTTCTAAATAAGATTTATCAAATTCATGGCTTTCTCTAACCATTTCATAAAGTTGAACGTTTTCTTTAGTTTTAAATGGATAATTTTGATTAACTTCTTCCATTGTGAAAGGTAAGATTGGATTAAGCATAACCATCAATGAATATGTGATTTCATTTAAAACTTTTACAACTTGTTTTCTTCTTAAAGAAGATTCATCTTCACAATATAAAATATCTTTTGTGATATCTAAATAGAATGAAGATAAATCACTAGACATAAAGCCTAAAATTTTAGTCATTCCATTTAAGAAATCATAACGATTAAATGCAGCTAAATAATCATTTTTAACGCTTTCAAATTTAGCTAAAACACATTTATCAACAAGTTCAGTAATTTCAACATTTTCATTTGGATTATAGGTATTAATATTTCCAAGCAAGAATCTAAAAGTATTACGAATTTTACGATATTGTTCGCTAATTGTTTTAACAATACCTTCAGAAATTCTAACATCTTGTTGATAATCAATTAATGCTGCCCAAAGTCTTAAAGTATCTGCTCCATAAACTTCAATAATCTTTAATGGATCAATACCGTTTCCTTTTGATTTAGACATCTTTTCCCAAGTTTCATCCATAACAAAGCCATGAGAAACAACTTCTTTATATGGAGCAACATGATTTGTCGCAACACTTAAAATTAAAGAAGAGTTAAACCAACCTCTATATTGGTCACTTCCTTCTAAATATAAATCAGCAGGATATTTTAATCCTCTTTCTTTTAAAACTCCGTTCCAAGAAGATCCACTATCAAACCAAACGTCCATGATGTCTTTTTCTTTACGATAAATTCCGTTTGGAGAATGTTCATTTTTATAACCTTCTGGTAAAAGATCTTTTGCTTCTTTTTCATACCAAACGTTAGAACCAAATTCTCTAACTAATTTTTCGATATAATCAAAGACATCTTTTTCAATAATTGGAGTATTGTCTTCACAATAAATAATAGGAAGTGGAACACCCCAAATTCTTTGACGTGAAATACACCAGTCATTACGATCTTTAATCATGTTGACCATACGTGTTTCACCCCAAACTGGTGACCATTTAATATTATGAATTGCGTTAATTAATTCTTCTCTAATTGGGTCAATTGAGCAGAACCATTGATCAGTTGCTCTAAAAATAACTGGTTTATGAGTTCTCCAATCGTGTGGATAAGAGTGAACAATTTCTTCTTCTTTTAATAAAACGTTATTTTCTCTTAAAATTTTTAAAACTTCTTCATTTGCATCTTCATAGAAAAGTCCAGCAAGTCTTTCCCCTGCATCAAAAGTCATTTTTCCGTGTTCATCAACAGGACAATATGGTTTAATTCCGTATTTTAAACAAACTAAATAGTCATCTTCACCATGTCCTGGAGCAATATGAACTAAACCTGAACCACTATCTGCTGTAACATAATCACCTAATATTAAAACTGATTCTCTATCATAGAAAGGATGTTTTGCTTTTAATCCTTCCATTTCTGTACCATTAAATTCTTTAATTAATTCACATTTAGTTAAGCCGAGTTGTTCTTTAAGTGAATTTTCTAAATCTCTTAAGAAAACAAGTTTTCCTAAATTTGTATCAAATAAACCATAAATAAACGTTGGATTAGCACAGATTGCTAAGTTAGCTGGTAAAGTCCAAGGAGTTGTTGTCCAAATAACAAAACGAGCATCATTAGGGATTAAATCTTTTCCATCAACACAGTTAAAAGCAACGAAAATTGTTGTAGCTTTTACATCATGATATTCAATTTCTGCTTCTGCTAAAGCTGATTCACTTGAAGGAGACCAATAAACTGGTTTTAATCCTTTATAAATAAGTCCATTTAAAGCCATTTCAGCAAAACAATGGATTTCATTAGCTTCGAATTCTTTATTTAAAGTAAAGTATGGATGTTCATAATCTCCTAAACAACCAAGTCGAACAATACCTTCTTTTTGGCGTTCAATTTGAGTTAAAGCGTATTCATAACATTTCTTTCTAAATTCAACTATTGGAGTAGTTTTTCTATCTATTCCACTTTTAGTAACCATGTTTTCAATTGGAAGACCATGAGTATCCCATCCAAAAATAAATGGAGTATTATAGCCTTCCATATTTTTATATCTAATTACAAAATCTTTAAGTAAACGGTTAATCATATGACCACAATGGATTGGACCATTAGCATATGGGGGACCATCATGAAGCATAAAAGTATTATCTTTATTTTCATTCATCTTTTTATAAATATCTTCACTATTCCATTTACTTAAAAAAACAGGTTCTTTTTTATTTAAATTACCTCTCATTTCAAAATTAGTATTTGGCATTAATAAACTTGCTTTTAAATCCATACTTCGTTTACTCCTTTTAAAAATAAAAAATCCTTAGAAAATAAACTTTCTAAGGACGAATTACCGCGTTACCACCTTAGTTATTAATATTACCTCAAGGTAATATTAATCACTTAATTTATAGTTATAAATAATTAAAAAATAATTAAATTAATAAAAGTGATATTTTTAAGGTTTAACTGATATCTTTTCACCAACAATATCTCGCTAAAAGTTAAATGATCTTAAAAACGTGTCTTTTACCTTATATAAAATAATATAAAACAATTAAAAAGTCCATAAAATATTGATAAATTCGATAGAAAAAAGCTATCAAGCTAATAAATAAACTCGATAGCTTTTTTATTGAATATTTAATATTAATGATTAAGCAGTTTTACGTAAAACGAGTGTTTCAGTACCAAGTAAATTAAAGTTTTCTAAACTTGATTCATTAGCCATTGTATCAATTTCAATATTATAACCAGTTAAATCAATAGTTACATCTTTAACAGCGGGAGAAACATGAATAATACGATAAGTTCCTTCATTTGAAGTGATTGTATAATCAATTACTCCTTCAATAACTTCTTCATTAAATTTAACGTTTTCTTGAATCTCAGCAGCAGTTTTATATTGTAAACCACTAAATTCTTGTTTGAAATCAATTAACTTTTTATAGTTTTCATAAACTTCAAGGAAATCAATTAATCGAGAATAATCGTGTTTGTTAACTTTATAACCAGATGTATAAGAGTTATGATCTCCACCTTTTGTTCTTAAGAATTCTTCACCAGCTAACATAAATGATGTGCCTTGATAAGTAAAGACTACTGAATTAGCAAAAGTTGGTAAATCAGTAATTTTTTCATCACTAGGAACATTAGATGTATCACCATTTTCTGTATAAGCAGCAACAATTCTATCGTATAAAGTGTAGTTATCATGGCAAGTAACATACATTGTTGCTTTTAAAGGATCTTCACAAGATGCACCACTCTTACCTAAAATTCCTCTTTTTACACCTTCTTGATCAGCATTAGACAATCTAACAGTATTTTTAGCCCATCCTTTTTCATTGACTCCGGAAAGTCCACCTTTAATTAAAGAATCTCTTATCTTATCATCAAAAGCACCAAATCCTTCAAATTTATTTAAATTAATTTGAGCAGATTGATCATTTGTTAATAAAGGTGTAGTTCCAGCAGTCCAAGGTTCGCCATGAACAAAGATATTTTCACTAACTTTTTCTTTTAAGTTTTTAGTTACAAGATTCATTGTTTCAATATCATGTAAACCCATTAAGTCGAATCTTACTTAATCCACCTAAATGATATTCAGTTGCCCAGAATTCAGTTGAATCAATAATGAATTTTCTCATCATTGAATGTTCACTAGCAGTTTCATTACCACATCCGCTACCATTAGAATATTTTCCATTTCCATCATACCTAAAATAATATTCAGGCATTAATACATCAAAATTAGAATTTGCTGCTCCATTTACATGGTTATAAACAACGTCCATAATAATATTAATTCCAGCATCATTATGTGCTTTAACTAATTCTTTAAATTCTCTAATTTTTGCATAACCATCGTGTGGATTTAAAGAATAAATACCTTCAAGAGAATTATAATTTAATGGATTATAGCCCCAGTTGAAAGCTTTGTCATCTGTAGCAAGTTCATCATTTGCTTGATCAAAAATTGGTAATAATTGAACAGCATTTACGCCTAAATCTTTAATATGATCAAAACCAGTTTTAACGGTAACATTATTTTCAGTATATGTTGTTCCACTTTCATACATACCAGCATATTTTTTTGAATTTTCTTTACTTCCGTTCCAAGTTTCGCTACTTGTTACATCAGCAACATGAGTTTCATAAACTGTTAATTCAGTACGAGAATATTCGTTCATTTTTGAGTTATTCCAGCCAATTGGATTCGTTTTAGAAAAATCTACAACCATTTCTCTTAAACCGTTAACTCCGGTTAATTTAGCGTATGGATCAACGATTTCTTTTTTATTAAATAGAGGATTTGTAACTACATAGGTATAATATTTCCCTTCTAAATCTCGGTACTCCGACATTTTACGGGGTATTGATTTTTTTATTTTTTCCCAAATTTTACGGGGTCTGGATTTCTAAAAATTAGAAAACATCTTGTTCTAAAAT
>CASGAB010000004.1 GCA_949299395.1 uncultured bacterium
TTTATAAGACCTAGAACACCACAACATAACGGAAAAGTCGAAAGAAGTCGCAGAATTGATCAAGAAAAATTCTATAGAAATTTAAGTTTTTATTCTTTAGAAGATTTAAGAAAACAAGGTGAAAAATGGATGGATAAATACAATAATACACCAAGATTTATTTTAAAATTTAAAACCCCAAATCAAATGGAACTTGAAAGTTTTAATAACATATATTTAAATAGTGGAGAAAACAGATGCCCACGATGTTTCACATCATTTGTGAGCTAACACTTAACTAATCTAAATTTTTCAAATATTCATTGACTTTTTGAGGTACTAAACTAGATACATCAACATTATGAGAAGCAAGTTCAATAATACTTGAAGAAGAAATAAATGTATTTTCTTTTTTAGCCATTAAAAAGACCATTTCAATATCTTTATCGATAAATTCATTAGATGCCGCTAAAGACCATTCATATTCAAAATCACTAACTACTCGTAAACCTCTAATTAAAAATTGAGCATCATGTTTTTTAGCATATTCAACAGTTAATCCATCATAAGAATCGCATCTAACATTTTTTAAATCTTTAATTGCATCATTAATCATAATCAAACGATCGGAGACACTAAAACGATTGTTTAATTTTGATGAATTGTACGCAATTAAAACAATAACTTCATCAAAAAGTTTAGAAGCTCTTTTAATAATATCTAAATGACCATTAGTCATTGGATCAAAACTACCTGGATAAATACCGATTCTTTTTTCATGCATATTTCTTATTTTTCCTCTTCTTTAAGTTTTAAAAAATATAATAAACTTCTACCATATTTATATTCTTTAATATTATAGCAAGTTAATAATTCCTTATCTATTTGACTATTTTTTTCAATAAAAATAAGTGTTTTATTATCGATTAAATTATTTTTAATCATTAAAGATAAAATTTCTTTTTCATTATTATAACTATATGGTGGATCCATAAATATAATATCGAAATGTTTATCTTTATTTTTATTTATAAAATCTATATCAGTTAAATTTGAAATATGTAATTTATTAAAATCTTCGATATTATCCGAGACTTTTGATCTTAAAGTAATATCTCGATTTTCTAAAATTACTTTATAAGCTTTGCTAGAGGAATCATTAATATAAATTTCTTTTGCTTCTTTTGATAAAGCTTCTAAACCGATTTGGCCACTTCCGCCATATAAATCTAAGAAAACACTATTTCTTATAACTTGATTAATAATATTAAAGAAACCGATTTTTAAAACATCTTTACTTGGACGAGTAATTTCTGGATCAACTTCTTTTAATCTTTTGTTTTTATATTTTCCACTTCTAATAATTAACATACTCTTTTAGTTTACTTTTTATTTTCTAAATTAAATAAATTTTCATTTATACAATCGATGATTTTATTAAATTCTACTTCATTTTTCTTATATTCTTTAACAATTTCTAAACTATTTATTTCTTCCTGTACTGCTTTTATATTTTTTAGAATCTCTAACTCTTTTTTAACATTTTCTTTATCAAATCTTCTTAAATCAGTAAGTTCATTAACTAGCTTTTCTTTTTTTATTACTAAAAGAATCAGTTCGTCGTTATCTTCCATATTTTTCTTAGACAAAATAAAGTCTTTATAACGAGGATCTTCTTTAATTAATTTAACAAGTTCATCGATATGATTTAAAGTTTCTAAATTCATAGAAATAATTATACATTATTAAGTGTATTTATTGCATTTATTCGCTGTTTTTTTATATAATTTTACTCGTTATGAGAGAGTTTAAAATTGTTAAAGATAATAAAAAAAGTTTAAGAGAAAGAAGTAAAGATATCTCTCTTCCTTTAAGTGAAGAAATCATTTCTTTAGGAAAAGATATGAGAGAATATTTAATCCTTTCTCAAGATGAAGAATATTTAAAAAAACATAAAAATGTCCGTAGTGGAGTTGGTCTTGCTGCTCCTCAAATTGGATTAAATATTAATTTAATTGCAATTTATTTTGTTGATGAAAACGAAAAGATTAATGAATATGTTTTAGTAAATCCAAAAATTATTAGTGAATCTACTAAAAAATGTTATTTAACTGGCGGAGAAGGATGTTTAAGTGTTGATAAAGAGCATCCAGGTTATATTCTTAGACCTTATAAAATCAAAGTTAAAGCTTTTGATTTATTAAATAATAAAGAAGTTTTACTCGATTTAAAGGGTTATGAAGCAATTGTTATTCAACATGAAATTGATCATTTAAAAGGCATTCTTTTTTATGATCATATTAATAAAGTAGACCCATTTAAAGAAGAACTTGGTGCTATTGCTATCTAAGCATTATTTTTATATAATAATTTTTAGAAAAATTATTACTAAATATCGAATAATTTTTGTTAAATTCATGTATTTTTTAAAGGTGTAAATAAAATGTATATCAAAAGAAATCCTATTTTAATTTATGCTTTAGGTGGTTTAGGAGAGGTTGGAAAGAATACCTATTGTTTAGAAAGCGATAAAGACTTAATTATTATCGATGCTGGTGTTAGATTTCCAGAAGATGATTTAGTCGGTGTTGATTATGTTATTCCATCTTACAATCACTTAAAAGACGTTAACCAAAAAATAAGAGCTTTAATTATTACTCACGGACACGAAGACCATATTGGAGCAGTACCATTTTTAATCAAGACTGTTAATGTTCCAATTATTTACGCTCCAAAACTTGCTTGTGCTCTTATTAGACAAAAAATCGAAGACCAAAAAATTAAAACAAGTGTAAAAATCATCGAATATAATGAAACTTCTGCTTTAAAAATTGGTGGAACTTTCGATGTTTCTTTCTTTAGAGTCACTCACTCAATTCCTGATTCATATGGAATTTGTGTTGATACTAGCGAAGGAAGAATTGTTACAACTGGTGATTTTAAAATCGATTTAACTCCAGTTGGACCAGATATTGAACTTCATAAAATTGCTCAAATGGGTATTGAAGGTGTTGATCTTCTTTTAGCTGATTCAACTAATGCTGAAAAAGAAGGCTGGACCCCTTCAGAAAAGAACGTTTTAAATGCAATTAATGAAATTTTTGATGAAGCTCCTGGAAGACTTATTATTTCAACCTTCTCAAGTAACGTTTCTCGTATCCAACAAGTTTTAGATTGCGCTTTAAAACATAATCGAAAATGTGTAATCGTTGGTCGAAGCATGGTTACGGCTGTTGAATGTGCTAGAAAATTTGGTTATATCAAATTCCCAGATTCATATTTTAAAGAAGTCGCCGATCTTCCATCATTAAAAGATAGCGAAACTTTAATTTTATGTACCGGTTCTCAAGGTGAAGCAATGGCTGCTTTAAATAGAATTGCTACTGGAACATTTAAAGGAATTAGAGTAACTCCTGGTGATACAGTTGTTTTCTCTTCAAGTGCAATTCCAGGAAATGGTGTTTCTATTTCTAAAGTTGTTAACCAACTTACTAGAATGGGAGCAAATGTTATTACAAATAATATTGTTAGAGATATCCACTCTTCTGGTCACCCATCTCGACTTGAACTTAAGATGAACTTAAAATTATTTAAGCCAAAATATTTCATGCCAGTACATGGAGAATATCATATGTTAAAACTTCATGGAGATCTAGCTAAAGAACTTGGGATGAGTAATGAAAACGTATTTATAATGGCAAATGGTGATACTTTAATTTTAGAGAATCACACAATTAAAGAAGGAGACCGTTTCCAAGCAGATGATGTTTATATTGATGGATATGATATAAACGGCGTTTCTACCGCAGTTATCAGAGATAGAAAAATACTTCATGATGATGGAATGGTTTCAGTATTAGTATTTTTAGATAGTAAAAATAGCTGTTTAATCGCTCCTCCTAGAGTTAATACTGTTGGATTTGTTTCTTATGGTAAATATGAAGATCATTTAACTCGTCATGCCTCAATGAAGGTTGAAGAAGGATTAAATGAATTATTTAATTCTAAACACGTAACATTTAATGATATTAAAAATACTGTTAGAAGCGTTGTATCTAAATATTACTTTAGAAAAACACAAAGAAATCCAATGATTATCCCTCTTATTTTAGATAAAAAATCTAATTTAAAGAATGTTCAATTTTAAATAGATAAAAAGGTTATTTTAATAAAAATAACCTTTTTTTAATTACTATTAGTAGTATAATTTTTACTTAAAGAGGGTAAAAATGGATACTACTAACACTAATAGTAATAGCACTAACAATATAACTTTAATTTTAGGTTCTTCTTCTCCTAGAAGAATTGAACTTGTTAATAAAATAGATTTTATTAATGATATAAAAATAATTAAACCTAATATTGATGAAAGAATATTAGATTGCTATTTTTTTATTAATAAAGAAAAATTAAATATTAAAGAATATCCTTTAAAAGAAGCAATTTTAAAAGCTAATTCGATATTATCCAGTGTTAAAAAATTAGAAAATAATGAAATATTACTTACTTTAGATACAGCAATTATTTTTAATAATAAAATTTATAATAAACCACTTAATAAAGAAGATGCTTTTAATACTTTAAAAGAATTTTCTTCTAATTATCATGAATGTATTACCGGCTATAACATTATTTATAAAGATAAAAATATAAAGAAGAGTGTTACTACTAAAGTTTATTTTAATGAGTTAAATGATGAATTAATTAATAAATATATAAATGAAATTAATATTTTAGATAAGGCGGGAAGCTATGCTATTCAAGATGATGCTTCTTATCATTTAATTAATAAAATAGAAGGAAGCTATTATAACGTTATTGGTTTCCCTTTAGAAGATATTATAGAAGAATTAAAGAAAATCCTCGATTAATATCGAGGATTTTTTATCTAATAAACATTGATGAGGTTCTAGCAATATAATTTTTATCGCTATTTTCAAGTAATCTAATTTTAGTATCGCTTAAATAGATTTTAACGTAATCATTATTATTAGATTCTAAACTAAAATCATTAACTTCAACCATCTCGCTATCAAAATAAATATTAAACTTATTAATAGAAAAGTTAGTAAATTCAAATACTTTTTCTTTAGAGACTACAAAAGGGGAATTAAGTGAAGTATAGCCATTATTAGATATAGGAGCATTTTCAATAAATTCTAAAAGTTCAATTTCATTATCAATTAATGCGCCTTTCATTGATTTAGCAATTCCACTACTTCCAATAGAAGAAGCAACTAAACATCCATCTCCTTTTAAAGTTTCAAAAAAAGTATCATTAATTTTAATATCAAATTTTAAAGTCGAACCATTAAAAGAATGAATTCTAAATTCATTTACCCCGTAATATTCTTTTTTTAAGTTATTAGTAAATACTTCACATTTAAGTAAAGAAACAAATTTATAATTAATACTTCTTTTTTTAATATCCACCAAAATTTTTAATATGTCTTCACTTTTATATTCACAAAGATAGCCAAAATTACCGGTATTTATCGTAATAAATAGTGGATTAAACTTAAAATATTTTTGAACCGATCTTAAAAAAGTGCCATCTCCTCCGACACTAAAAACATAATCTAAATTAGTTTTTGAAAGTAAAACTTCTTCTTTGTTAACCTCACTAAAAGTTAATTTATCTAATTCATTTTTTAATTTTTCAATAACACTTTTAGAGACTTCATCTCCTCTTGATACAATAATATAATTCATCGCTTAATCCCTATTTTAATTTAAAAATTACCAGAAATATTGTATCATATTTAAGGAATAATTTTATTTAAAAAAGGAAGGAAAAACTTATGGCAACAAATATTGAAATTGAAGCTAAAGTCTTAATCACTGAAAAAGAATATAATAATGTCTTAACTCATTTTAAAGATAGAGTTATTAAAGAATATGATCAAACAAATCACTACATTGATAGCGATGATTTAGCACTTAAAAAATTAGGTATTGGCTGTAGAATTAGAGAAAAAGATGGCAATTACACCTTAACTTTAAAAGCTCCAATGAGTGAAGGTTTACTTGAAAAAGATGAAAACTTAACTAAAGATCAATTTAGTGCCTTAGTTAAGAGTGCTCATTTCCCAGAATGTAATATCGAAGACTTCATTAGAATGCTTGGTGTTGATCCTGAAACTTTAAGAATTCAAACCGCTTTAAAAACTCATAGAGTTGAAGTTTTCTATGAAGATAATACTTACGAATTCTCCGTTGATAAAAACTCATATAACAATCAAGTCGATTATGAACTTGAAATGGCTGGAGCATCTTTATCTAAAGCAAAAGAAAACTTAAAATCAATTTGTTTAAGAACCAATACTTTCTATAAAGACAATTTAAGAAGTAAAGAAACTCGTGCTTTAGAATCAATTGTTAGATAGTTAAAAACATCGATAATTATCACTAAAATAAAGAAAAATCCATAGATTAAGTTCTATGGATTTTTTCTTTTATTTTAGATTAATTATCTCTTTTAAGTGATACAAATCCTGGATCACAATCAACGCAGTTAGGACAGATATTTTCTTTAAAATATCTTCTTGCTCGAGGAATAAATGCAGAGATTTCATCTTCACTATATCCAACTTGCATTTTATGATCATCAACCATGATTGGACGTTTTAAGATTGAAGGATTATCTTTAATGAATTTTATTAATTCACTCATCGACATATCTTCAATATTAACTTTTCCTTCTTTTATTACTTTACAACGAGTTGAGATAATATCTTCGGTACCATTTTCACTTTTAAGTAAAAGTTCTTTTAATTCTTCATCTTTTAATGGTTGAGTTAAAATATTTTTTTCTTTATAAGGAATATGATTTTCTTCAAAAAATTTTTTAACCTTTCTACATGAAGAACAAGATGGTGAGGTATATACTGTAATCATATGTTATTATTTTATCATTTTTAAGTTAATTAATTAATAGATAATATAAAAAAGTTCGCCTATAATCGAACTTTTTTATTTATTATCTATTTTAATTAACATGTTATATAAATAAGGTATTGCTCCACTAATAAGTTCATAAATAAAAGATAAATTATAATTATCTCCTTTTAATGTTTTATCATATAAAAGTGCTATTTCATCAAAATTAATATCCTTATATTTAGCTTTTAAAGAATCAATCTCATTTATTTTAGAAGCAATTTCACTAACAACTAAAATACAGTAGCAGACGGCATCAAAACTTAAATTATCACTAAAAAATTCTTCAGGACTTCTATTATTTAAATAATCAATAACCTTTTTAAGCCATCTTTTTAGCCCGAAAATAAGTTCTTCTTCATAACTCATACTTTCAAAGTTATTATTAGTGTTATTTTTATTTTCATTACTCATATTTATTTAACTATCTCCTTAATTTTATTAAATTTATCAATATAATAATCAGGTTTATTCTCTAATATTTCTTTTTGATTTCCATATCCATACGATACAATAATTGATTGTAATTTCAAATTTTTTGCTGCTTTAATATCAACAATTGAATCGCCAACATAATATCCATCATTTATACTAAGTTTAAGCTTATTAACAATTAAATCATTTAAATAAGTTGGATCAGGTTTTCTTTTTATAGCAGGGTCTTCTCCTTTAATATCAATAAATATTTCATTTCCTTTATTATTAAACTTATTTTTAACTAACTTTTGTAAGATTTCATTTGGTTTATTAGAATTCATTATTAAAATGAGTCCTTCTTCTTTAAGTTCTTTAAGTGTATCTTCTACTCCCTCAAAAAAAGGTGAAATATATTGATATTTTTCATAATTTCTTTTGAAATGAATATATTCTTCATCGCTAAATTCTCTATTTAAAGCTAACCTAAATAAGTTTTTAGCGCCATTTCCAATAAAAGTTTTAACAGTTTCTTCACTATATTCTTTATCAATATTTAATTCTTTTAAAGTTGTATTTAAGGCCTCTTTGATACCTTTTAAAGTATCAATTAATGTGCCATCTAAATCAAAAATAATAAATCTTTTCATAAACAAAAAAATTATACCCTATTTAGGTATAATTTTTAATTTTTATGAATAAGATTTATTTTTTTTATTCATTAACTTCTAAAAGAGTTTCTGTTTCTTTTAAAGTTAAATCATCACAACTTAAATAATCGGATTTAGGAGAAATATCGATCTTAATTTGTTCTCCACCACAAGATGATATAGCGCCTAAGCCAATAATAAGAAGGGATGATAATAATAAAACTCTTTTTTTCATATTTATTCGTCTCTTTTTGTTACTTTATTATACAATAAATTAGTCATTATTTATATAAAAAATCTTATATATTTAATATTAAGATTTTATTAATATTTAACAAAATTTGCATAAAATTAACGACTCGTAGCATGTTACTTTATGTAAAAGGCATAAAGGGTCTGGCTAAGATCATTTTTTTATAATGGTAAGAATTTGTTAGCCCAAATTCTTACCATTATAAATACACCTACGGAGAAAACTAGCATAACAAAAAGCGAGATTATTCATCTCGCTTATTTGGATTTAATGGATTAATAGTTAGATTTAATTAATCTGCAAGAGTTAATAATCTAACTGGGGCATTGTCTCCTTTACGGTTTTCAAGATGGAAAACTCTTAAATAACCGCCATTTCTAGAAGCAAATCTTTTTGCTAAATCATCAAATAATTTAGTTAAAGCATCGCCTTTATTTTCAACATGATAATTTCTTAAAATAGCAGCTGCTTGTCTTCTAGCATGTAAGTCACCTCTTTTTGCAAGAGTAACTAAATGATCAAACTCTTTAATAACGTCTTTAACCATTCCTCTTGTAACAGTAACTTTTTCAAATAAAACTAATTCTGTAACGAGGTTTCTAACTTGTCCTTTATGTTTTGATGAAGTATAAGGAGTTTTAAATCTTACGCCACCTTTACCATGTACATTTTTTCTACCAATTTGCATAATATTCTCCTTAATTAATCGAGTTTATTATCTTTAAAGTGAAGTCCTTTTTCAATTAACTTGTCTTTGACTTCTTTTAAAGATTTTTTACCTAAATTTCTTACTTTCATCATTTCTGTTTCACTCTTTTGAGTAAGGTCTAAAACAGTTTGAATACCAGCACGTTTTAAACAGTTATAACTTCTAACAGTTAAATCTAAATCTTCGATTGATAAATTTTCGAAGGTTTCTTGTTTTTGAACTACTGGATCTTTAATTAAACCTAATTCATCAAATTTAGAAGTTAAATTTGAGAAGTTTTGGAAATGTGAAATTAATATATTACTAGCAAGTGATAATGCATCTGTTGGATCAATTGAACCATTTGTCCAAACTTCTAAAATAAGTTTATCAAAACGTGAATCATGACCAACACGAGTAGATTCTACTTTATAGTTAACTCTGACGATTGGAGAATAGTTAGAGTCAGTAGCAATTACTCCACGGCTATTAATATATTGTTTATTTTCTTCGTTTGTTGCGAAGCCACGGCCATTTCTAATATGGATGACCATGTGTAAGTGTCCGCCTTGAGCAACGTTACAAATAGTTAAATCTTTATTAACAACTGTAACACCAGTAGGAAGAACTTTTTGAATTTCTTCACCTGTAACTTGGCGTGGACCTTCAACATCGATTGTAGCTTCATAATCTGCTTCACCGATGGTATCTGATTTTAAAACTAAATCTTTTAAATTTAAGATAATTTGAGTTAAATCTTCTTCAACTCCATCTAAAGCTGTAAATTCATGTACAGCACCTTCGACTTCAACAGCATATACGCTAGTTCCTGGAAGCGCACTTAATAAGACTCTTCTCATTGCATTGCCAAGAGTTAAACCGAATCCTCTTTCAAGTGGTTCACAAACGACTTTTGCATAGTGCTCATTTTTATCTTCGAAGGTTAATTGAAATTTGACTTCTTCGAAAGGGTGAGCAATTTTTAATTCATTTTTTTCTTCAGCCATTTTTTATCCCCCTTTAATTAGCCACGTCTTCTTTTTGGTGGACGGCAACCGTTATGTGGAATTGGAGTTGTATCAACTATTGATGTAATAGTGAGTCCAGCTTGAGAAAGAGCTCTAATTGCACTTTCTCTTCCTGCTCCAGGTCCTTTAACATCAACATCAACTGTTTTAATTCCTTGATCAACAGCTGCTTTACCAGCAGCTTCAGCAGCACTTTGTGCAGCAAATGGAGTTGATTTTTTAGCTCCTTTGAAACCTAAGACACCGCTTGATGACCAAGCAATAGCATTGCCTTGTTCATCAGTAATTGTAACGATGGTGTTATTAAAGGTTGAATGTATATGAGCAACGCCTTTAGTATACGTTCTCTTAATCTTCTTCTTACGGGTAGTTTGTTTCTTTGCCATACTATCGTCTACCTCCTAACTATTTAACAGCTTCTTTTTTATTCGCAATGGTCTTTGCTGGACCTTTACGAGTACGAGCGTTAGTTTTAGTTCTTTGTCCTCTTACTGGAAGACCTCTTCTATGTCTAATACCACGGTAGCAACCGATTTCTTGAAGTCTTTTGATGTTTAAGCCGACTTCTCTTCTTAAATCACCTTCGACTTTGAGATGAGCTACTTCACCACGGATTTTTGTTAATTCTTCTTCGCTTAAATCTTTAACTCTAGTTTGTGGATTAACACCAACTTTTTCTAAGATTTTCTTTGAAGTAGAAAGACCAATACCATAAATATATGTTAATGAAATAACAACATTTTTATCGTTTGGAATGTCAACACCGACTATACGTGCCATATCTAATTTTTTCCTCCAAAAATTTAATTAACCTTGTCTTTGTTTATGTTTTGGATTAGAACAAATGACCATAACTTTGCCATGTCTTCTAATAACTTTACACTTATCACAAATAGGTTTTACTGAAGGTCTTACTTTCATAAAATTTCCTCCGTTAATAATTTTTTACTTAAATAAGTTTTTTGATAGTTTTAGTTACTTATGTCTAAAAACTATTCTGCCATTGTTTAAATCATAAGGCGATAGTTCAACAGTAACTCGATCACCCGGTAAAATGCGAATGTAATGCATACGGATTTTACCAGAAACAGTGGCATGAATTACTACATCATTTTCGAGTTTTACCTTAAAGTTTGCATTTGGTAAAGCTTCAACAACTATTGCCTCGACAGTGATAACATCTTGTTTTGCCATGTTTTAAATTTCGTCTCCCTCTTTTAATGTTAATATTTGATAGCCGTCTTTTGTAACAACAACAGTGTTCTCATAATGACAACACATCTTCCCATCTTTTGTTTTTACAGTCCAGCCATCTTCTAGAGTATATAATTCTTTTTTACCAGCATTGACCATTGGTTCGATTGCAAATGTCATACCTTCTTTTAATATAGGTCCAGTATTTGCTTCGCCTACATTAGGAACATATGGATCTTCATGCATTTCTTTACCAATCCCGTGCCCGGTATAATCTTCTGTTAAAGAATATCCTTCTTTAGTAGCAGTTTCCTCTATTTTATGAGAGATATCTCCAAGATGAATTCCTGGTTTAATTAACTTGACTGCTTCAAAGAAACATCTTTTAGTAGTTTCAAGTAAATGTAATGTTTCTTCTTTTACATTACCGACCGGGAAAGTTCTACAAGCATCTACGTTATAGCCATCTTTTTCGACTACACAATCGTAAGATACTATATCACCATCTTTTAAAATAATCTTTTTAGATGGGATTCCATGTATAAGAGTATCATTTACACTTATACAGATATTGCCTGGAAAGCCGCCGTATCCTTTACATGCAGGAACCGCTCCATGGGAGCGGATATACCTACATGCAATTTTGTCTAATTCGGCAGTTGATATGCCTGGCTTAGTATATCTTTCGAGTTCATCGAATAAGCCAATCATAATTTTTCCGGCATTTTTCATTAATTCTATTTCTCTTTTACTTTTAATGATTATTGCCATTAATTAATCCTTCTTATTTTAAGATTTCTTTAATTGTGAGCATTAATTCATCAAGAGGTGCAGTACCATCAACTGTGTGAAGGTTACCTTTTTTAGAATAGAATTCAATGAGTGGCTCAGTTTGACGATGATATTCGTCTAAACGAGTCTTGAGAGCTTCTTCGTTATCGTCTTTTCTTTGGATGAGCTCTCCTCCACACAAATCACAAACTCCTTCAACTTTTGGTTTTAAATTTGTGACATGATATGGAGCACCGCAATTTTTACAAACTCTTCTGCCACAGATTCTATCTTTTAAGACTTCTTCTGGGACATTGAAGTCGATAACATAATTTAATGGACGGTTAATAGCTTCGCCAATCTTTTCAAGTTCTTCAGCTTGATGTAAAGTTCTTGGGAAACCATCAAGAAGAAAACCGTCTTTACAATCATCTTTAGATAATCTTTCTTTAACTAAAGAAATTGTTACTTCATCTGGAACTAATAAACCTTTATCCATATAGGACTTAGCGAGTTTACCAAGTTCGGTTTCATTCTTTAATGCTTCTCTAAACATATCTCCAGTGGAAATATGAGGAATATTAAATTCGCTTGTAATTCTTTTAGCATTAGTTCCTTTTCCTGCTCCAGGAGCTCCAAGTAAAATAATAGTTTTTAACATCTTTACATTCCTCCAATAACTTCATCATAGCTCTTACCTGCGATTAAGCCTGAAATTTGGTTATTAAGCTCTAAACAGACACCGACTACGATGATAAGTCCTGTACCACCAAGGGCAAGTGATGTATCATCACCGAACACTCCACTTAAAGTTAATACAACTGGTAAAGCAGAGATAAAACATAATGATAATGCACCGATTAATGTTACACGGTTAAGTACTTTTCTAACATATCTTTCAGTTTCAATACCTGGACGAATTCCTGGAATATAACTTCCATTCTTTTGGAAGTTATTTGCAAGGTTTTCTGGGTTGATTTGAAGATTTGCATAGAAGAAAGTAAATGTAAATACTAACACCATGTAAATAATTAATCCCCAAGGGATCATAACTCCTCCGGTATCAACCATTGTGTTATAGTTAAATATTTGTAACCATTGAGCATTTAAAGCCTCTTGCGAAATAAATGATGCAATGATTGAAGGAGCCATTAAGATAGAAGAAGCAAAGATAACTGGGATAACACCAGCACTATTAATCTTAATAGGAAGGAATGAAGCTTTCGTTAACTTTTCACTTCCTCCACTTCTAGTGGCGTGTTGGACAGGTATCTTTCTTCTAGAAAGTTCAATAAATACAACAAATGCGATAATAAGAATAAACGAAGCAATATAAAGGATGAATTGGAATACACCTTTAGTTGTTTCACTACTTCCTAAATTCCAGTTAGCAATAACCCATTTTTCAAAGGCTGTTACTATTTGATTTGGTAAGGAAGCAACGATACCAGCAAAGATGATCATGGAAATACCATTACCAATACCTTTAGAAGTAATTTGGTCACCTAACCAAATAACTAACATACTTCCTGCCACCATGACAGTAATAATGTAAAGATATGAAACGAAATTCTGTTCAAAAGTAAAGGAAATCCATTCGGTATTTAACGCAGTTTGGATAATACCATAAGCTTGAACTGCAGCAAGAAGTAAAGATAAATATCTTGTTGCCATTTCAATCTTCTTTCTTCCATATTGGCCTTGACGAGATAACTCAGTTAAAGCAGGAAGAACATCCATAGATAAGAGTTG
The DNA here is from genome assembly GCA_949299395.1 of uncultured bacterium. Classification (GTDB taxonomy): domain Bacteria; phylum Bacillota_I; class Bacilli_A; order RFN20; family CAG-826; genus Onthovivens. The sequence goes on from CASGAB010000004.1 coordinate 13,669, forward strand.
GATAATGATTTGCGCAGTAATATAAGGTGAAACACCAAGAGCAAATACAGAGAAATTTTGTAATGCTCCTCCACCAAGCAAGTTCATAAGTGCAAGCATGTTATTGGAACCAGCTAATTGATCTTGTAAGGTCGAAGCATCGATTCCAGGGACAGTAATTGCACTACCAATCCTAAATACGAATAAGATCATTATCGTAAAGAATATACGATTAACGACTTCTTTATTTTTGAAAATATCAATGAATTTCTTCATAAGCTTTTATCTTTAAAACAATACTAGATATTTTCAGCCTTTGCGCCAATTTTTTCAATACCCTCTAAAGCGGATTTTGAAAATTTATTAGCTTTAATAGTAATTTTAACTTTTAATTCACCATTACCTAAGACTTTTAAGCCATCGTTTTCTTTTTTGACGATGCCTTTTTCGATTAATTCAGTCATACCGACAACATCACCGTCTTTAAAGACATTGAATGCGTCTAAGTTAACGACTGTGTATAAAACGTGAGCATGATGTTTGAAGCCTCTTTTTTGGAATCTTCTGAAGAATGGTAATTGACCACCTTCGAAACCTAATCTGACTCCGCCGCCAGTTCTTGAATTTTGGCCTTTGTTACCACTTCCGCCGTTTTTTCCAAGACCTGAACCTAAGCCTCTACATCTTCTTACGCCTTTTTTTCTACTACCTTCAGTAGGTTTGAGATTATTTAACATCTTCACTTCCTCCTTTTCTTAAAGATAGTACGTCTTTATAACTCTTTAATTTACTTAAAGCGTCATTTGTAGCTCTAATTGTGTTGATTGAAGTTCTTGATCCATATACTTTTGAATAAACGTTTCTAACACCGCTTAATTCTAAGATAGCTCTAACTGGACCACCAGCGATAATTCCAGTACCTTCTGGAGCTGGTTTTAAGAAGACTTTACTAGCACCGAATTCACCAATAACTTCATGAGCAATTGTGCCTTTTTTATTGATGTGAACGTTGAATGTATTTCTTCTTGCTTTATCAACAGCTTTTTTAATAGCATCTGGGACTTCGCCAGATTTTCCCATAGCGAATCCGTATTTGCCTTTTCCGTTACCAATAACAACGAGTGCAGAGAATTTCATTCTTCTACCACCTTTAACAGTCTTACAAACTCTATTGATAGCAACAACTCTTTCTTCGAATTCTTTGACTTGTGGTTCTCTTCTTTCTCTTCTGTTGTTACGGTCGAATTTTTTACCACCTTTATGTTGTGGTCTACCTTCTTTTTTATTTTCTGTTTGAGCGACATTTTCACTCTTAACAGCTTCTTCGACGACTTTATTTTCTTCTAAAGTTTCAGTTACTTTATTTTCTTCCATATCTTTTCTCCTTAGAATTTTAAGCCGCCTTCTCTAGCAGCTTCAGCTAAAGCTTTGACACGTCCGTGATAGATATAACCACCACGATCGAAGACTACTTTTTCAATACCTTTAGCTAAGCATTTTTTAGCAATATCTGCTCCAACTAATTTTGCGCCTTCGATATTACCACCATTTTCAAGTTTTAATTGTTCACTTGAAGATGAAACGAGAGTAACACCTTTTGTATCATCAATAGCTTGAACTTCAATGTTCTTGTTACTTCTGAAAACGCATAAACGTGGGGTTTCACTAGTACCAGATATTTTAGCTCTGACTCTTTGATGTTTTCTTAATCTAACTTCATTTTTATCAATAGATCTAATCATATCGCCCTCCTAATTACTTACCAGCACGTTTACCTTCTTTACGAAGAATGTGCTCTCCTTTATATCTAATACCTTTGCCTTTATATGGTTCTGGTCTTCTAACTTCTCTAATTAAAGCGGCTGTTTGGCCAACTTTAAACTTATCTTGTCCACTAACTTCAATTGCAGAGTTAACTTCTTTATTCTTAGTTTCAATAACTTTGATTGTAACTCCTGGAAGTGGAGAGATAGTGATTGGATGAGAATATCCAACGCTTAAGACAACGTCATTTCCTTTCATATCAGCGTGATAACCAATACCGACGATTTCTAAGACTTTAGTATATCCAGTATGGCATCCGACGATTGCATTATTTAATAATGCTCTTGTTGTACCATGAAGTTGTTTTGTGTGTTTTTCTTCGTTAAGACGAGAAATTTTAATGTTGTTATCTTCGATTTCAATTTTTAATCTATTTGGATCGTATTTAACAACGTCATTTCCGTTTTTGCCTTTAACTTCAACGTTATCAGCATTAATCTTAACTTCAACCCCTTCTACCATAGGGATTAATTTATTACCAATACGTGACATAACTTAATTAACCTCCTATTAATAGACATAACAAATGACTTCGCCACCGACATTAGCTTCTCTAGCTTGTTTGTCAGTTAAAAGTCCTTTTGAAGTTGAGATAATAGCAATTCCTAAGCCTTTTAAGACATATGGGATATGCTTTGAATCGCAGTTGATTCTTAAACCTGGTTTTGAGATTTTTCTTAAACCAGAGATGACTTTTTCACCATTAGGACCATATTTAAGAACGATTTCTAATTCTTTTTTATGTTCATCTAATTTGGTTTCTTTAAATGAAGTAATAAATCCTTCATCTAATAAGATTTTAGCAATGCCGACCTTTAATTTACTAGAAGGCATCTTTACACTTTCATGGCGTAAAGCATTAGCATTTCTAATTCTTGTGAGCATATCAGCAATTGGATCTTGATGCATAATTTTTCTTTACCTCCTAATAATATTACCAAGATGATTTTTTCATTCCTGGGATTTCACCTTTATAAGCGAGTTCTCTTAAACAAATTCTACAAAGGCCGAATTTTGAATAGACAGCATGAGGACGTCCACATCTTTGACAACGTGTATATTCTCTAACCTTGAATTTTTGAGGTCTTGATTGTTTAACTTTTAAACTTGTTTTTGCCATAAATCGTCCCTCCTCCTATCTATTGAATGGCATGCCGAGTTCTTTTAATAATGCATAAGCTTCTTCATCGCTTTTTGCAGTAGTAACAACTACGATATCCATGCCTCTAACTTTATTAACTTTATCGTAATCGATTTCTGGGAAAATTAATTGTTCTTTAACACCTAAAGTATAATTTCCTCTTCCATCGAAACAGTTTTTATTAACACCTCTAAAATCTCTAACTCTAGGGAGTGAAATAGAAACTAATTTATCGAAGAATTCGTACATTCTTGTTCCTCTTAAAGTAACCTTACATCCGATTGGTTCACCTTCTCTTAACTTAAATGTAGCGATTGATTTTTTAGCTTTTGTAATAACTGGTTTTTGACCACTAATTAAGCCTAATTCTTCAACTGCTTCATCAAGTCTTTTCTTATCTTGAGTAGCATCACCAACACCGATGTTAATAACGATTTTATCTAAGTGTGGAACTTCATGAACGTTTTTATATTCGAACTTCTTCATTAAAGCAGGAGTAACTTCTTCTTTGAATTTAACTTCAAGTCTTGTAACATATTCTTTTTTCTTGTTACCATTTGAAGCTTTTTTAGCTTTAGGAGCTGTTTCTTTTTTAGCTTCTGAAGTAGGTGCTACTTTAGTAGAAGTTTCAGCTGTTGTTTTTGTTGTTTTTGTTTCAGTTTTTTGAGCTGTAGCTTTCTTTTCTGCCATAACACTTTACCTCCTATTTAATTTCCTTTTTAGTTGATTTGTTGATTCTTACTTTTTTACCATCAACGAAATCATATCCGACTCTAACACCTTTTTTAGCTTTTTCATCATAGAACATGACTTTTGAAGCATCGATAGGTGCATACATTTCAACAATTGATCCTTCTGGATGAGTTTGAGTTGGTTTTTGATGTTTCTTAACAGTGTTAACCCCTTCAATAACAACCTTATTGATAGATGGATAAGCTCTTTGAATAACACCAACTTTACCTTTATCTTTTCCAGAGATAACAATAACTTTATCACCTTTTTTAAGTTTCATAGGTTAATCTCCTTTATTCCTTATAAAACTTCGCTAGCAAGGGAAAGGATTTTCATAAATCCTTCATCACCTCTATCACGGAGTTCACGAGCGACTGGTCCAAATACACGGGTTCCAACTGGAGTTTTATCTTCATTGATAATAACGCATGCGTTGTCATCAAATCTAATAACAGAACCATCTTTTCTTTCGATTGGATAAGATGTTCTAACAATAACTGCTTTTACAACATCACTCTTTTTAACTTTGCCGTTTGGAATAGCGTCTTTAACAGCGCAAAGAACGATATCACCAACACCAGCACTTTTTCTGTGGCTACCACCATAAATTCTGAAGACTCTAACGACTCTAGCACCGGAGTTATCAGCAACTTTTAAATTTGTTTCTGTTTGAACCATAATTATTCTTCCTCCTTAGCTTCTTCTGTTACTTCTTCTTTATCTTTTTCATGTAAGAGTTCTTCGACTTCTCTTTCTTCAGCAATCTTAATATCTTCTAAAGCTTTTTTATCAACACTAACAAGAACGAATCTTTTTAATTTTGATAATGGTCTTGACTCTTGAATAGTGACTGTATCACCAACATGAGCGATTTCATTTTCATCATGAGCATAATATTTTGCTCTAAATGAAACTCTTTTCTTATATTTAGGGTGTCTTCTGTGACTTTCGAGTTCAACAACGATAGTTTTAGGAGTTTTATCTGAAACTACAACACCTTGAATTTGTCTTTTTTGTCCCATAATTCTTCTTTTGCCTCCTTAACTACTTAACACCTAATTCTCTTTCTTTTAAGACTGTGTAGACTCTTGCGATATCTTTTCTGACTCTTTTGATTTCATTTAAGTTTTCGAGTTGTCCAACAGCTTTCTTTCTACGAAGATTAAATAATTCTTCTTTAAGTGAATAAATCTTTTGATTTAATTCTTCGCTAGAAAGTTCTCTAACTTCATTAATTTTCATAAATTAATTATTTAACCTCCTTTTTAATAACACGAGTTTTTAAAGGGAGTTTGTAAGCTGCCATTTCAAGTGCTTTGATAGCGACTTCATCTGGAACTCCTCCGATTTCGAATAAAACTCTGTTCTTTTTAACGACCGCGACCCAGTATTCTGGTGAACCTTTACCACTACCCATACGGACTTCAGCAGGTTTTTTAGTTTTTGCTAAGTGTGGGAAGATTCTGATCCAAACTTGGCCTTGTCTTTTTGTATATCTTGATAAGACGATACGGCATGCTTCGATTTGTCTATCAGAAACATAATTTCCTTCAATAGCTTGTAAGCCGTAGTTACCGAAAGAAACTTCATTACCAGCTTTGGATAAGCCTTCATATTTAATAATATGTGGTCTTCTCCATTTAACTCTTTTAGGTTGTAACATAGTTATTCTCCTTTCTTCTCAACGACTTCTTTTCTAGGATTAATTTCTTTTTCGCCACGGCAAATCCAAACTTTAACACCAAGTTTGCCATATGTTGTCATAGCTTCTCTCCAAGCATAGTCAATATCACTTCTTAATGTGTTGATAGCCATAGTTCCGTCTTTATAGCCTTCACTTCTAGCAATATCAGCACCGCCAAGTCTACCGCTAACGCTTGTTTTAATACCTTTAGCGCCTGATTTTCTAACATCAGCGATTGCTCTTTTTTGAACAATTCTGAAGCTAGCTCTTTCTTCTAATTGACGGCAAATCTTATTAGCAACGATTGTTGCATCTAAGTTTGGTTGCTTAACGTCAACAAGATCAATTCTAATATCAGTATTTTTAGCAACTAATTTTAATAATTGTTTCTTTAAAGCTTGAATATTTTTACCTGGATTTTCTTTTCCTAAGACAACGCCAGCTCTTCCTAAGAAGATAAATACTCTAACTTGGAAGCCATTTTCTTTCTTTTTACGTTCGATTTCGACGTGTGAAAGATATGCTTCTTTTGGTAAATGTTTTTCTAAATAGTTACGAATTCTATCGTCTTCAAGTAAGAAAGTGGAATAATCTTTATCTGATGCAAACCATCTTGAGTTCCAATTCTTATTTAATCCGATTCTCATTCCAACTGGATTAACTTTTTGACCCATTGTTTATATTCCTCCTTTCCTCTTAAAATTCACTTTTTTCCTTTAATGTAATGTATACATTAGAGAATCTTTTGACCATTCCTGAAGCACTACCTTTAGCTCTAGGTAAGTATCTTCTCATTTTGAATGAATCACTTGCCATAATTTCAGCGATATAAAGATTATCTTTATTCATATTGAAATTATTTGTAGCGTTTGCGACTGCTGAATTGATTAATTTGATAATCATTGGAGCAGCTTCTTTATGAACGAGCGATAAAGTTTCAATAGCTTCATCAACGTTTTTACCTCTAACAAGATCAATAACTAATCTTACTTTACGAGGAGTAACTTTAAGTCCTAAGACTTTAGCTTTTGCTTCAGTTACTGTAGGTTTAACTTCTTTCTTTGCTTCAACCTTCTTTTCTTCTTTTTTAGCTTTAGGAGCAGCTTTCTTTGTTTCTGCTTTTTTAGCAGGAGCTTTAGCTACTTCTTTAGTTGCTGTTTCAGCTTTCTTTGCTGTAGCAACTTTTTTAGTTGTAGTGGATGAAGCTTTTTTAGTTTTGGTTTCTTTTGTAGCTTTTTCAGTTACAGTCTTTTTTGTTTCTGCCATATTCTATTTCTCCATCCTTATTATTTAATACCAGCTGCTGCTTTAGCTGCTGCTTTATCTTCTGCGTTATTACCGAAGTGACCTTTGAAGGTTCTTGTTGGAGCAAATTCTCCTAATTTGTGACCGACCATATCTTCTGTAACATAAACTGTAATAAATGTATGACCGTTATAAACAGCAAAGGTATGTTCAACAAAATCTGGATAAATTGTACTTCTTCTTGACCAAGTCTTAATGACAGACTTTTTATTTGCTGCGTTTAAAGCTTGAACTTTTTTCATTAAGCTTTCATCGACAAATGGTCCTTTTTTCAAACTACGTGCCATCTTTTATCTTCCTCCTTTACTATTTACCATTTCTTCTTCTAACGATTAATTTAGTAGAAGCTTTTTTATTTCTACGAGTCTTGACACCAAGAGCTCTTTTACCCCATGGGGTTCTAGGTGCATCTCTACCAACAGGACACTTACCTTCACCACCACCATGTGGGTGATCATTAGGGTTCATAGCACTACCTCTAACAGTAGGTCTAATTCCTAAATATCTTGTTTTACCAGCTTTACCTAAGTTAACAAGGTTGTAATCTTCATTACCAACAACACCAATTGTAGCTTTACATTCACCTAAGAATTTTCTTGTTTCGCCACTTTGGAGTCTTAAGATAACATATTTACCTTCTTTACCTAAGATTTGAGCGCTACATCCAGCACTTCTACAAACTTGGCCACCTTTTTTAGGGCGAAGTTCGACGTTGTGAACGAATGTACCTTCTGGAATATTTTTAAGTAAACATGCGTTACCAGTTACGATATCAACGCTATCGCCTGAAACGATTTTATCACCAACCTTTAATCCGTTAGGTTGAATGATATATCTTTTTTCACCATCAACATAATTAATTAATGCGATGTGTGCGTTTCTATTTGGATCGTATTCGATTGCAGCTACTTTTCCAACAACACCGTCTTTATTTCTCTTGAAGTCAATAATTCTATATTTAGTTTTATTTCCTCCACCGATATGACGGCATGTAATAACACCTTGGTTATTTCTTCCGCCAGATTTTTTAAGTGTTACTGTTAAACTTTTTTCAGGAGTAGCTTTTGTAATTCCTTCTGTAGAGAGAACGACCATTGCTCTTCTTGAAGGAGTATAAGGTTTATAAGTTTTGACTGCCATATTTTTCTCCTATATATAAGTTAGATTATTCAGCGAATAAATTGATTGTTTCGCCTTCTTTTAATGTAACGATAGCTTTTTTATATCCAGGAAGTGTACCTTTATATCTGCTTCCTCTTGAAACTTTTTTAGCTAAAACGTTGATAACTCTAACGCTTTCGATATGAACGTTATAAATTCTTTGTAAAGCGTTTTTGATTTCAATCTTGTTTGCATCTTTTTTAACTTTGAATGCGAAGATTGGTTTTTCTTGTGATTGAGTCATTGATTTTTCAGTAATAATTGGTTCGATAATAACATCGAAGTCATGAATTGTTGTTTTTGAACTAACTTCTGCAACAACTTCCTTTTTCTTTGCCATATTATGCTAAAACCTCCTCAATCTTTTTAACGTCGTCTTCTAAGATTAAGACTTTTGAAACGTTCATTAAGTCATAGACTGAAATGTTGTTTACGCTTCTAAGAATTAAGCTTGGAATATTGTTACTACCTTGGAGAACTTTTTCATCACTTGTAACAAGTAATGTTTTTTCTTCTTCAAGTTTGAACGCTTTTAAAACAGCGACGACTTCTTTAGTTTTTCCATTAACATCTAATTTGTTAAGGACGACCATGTCTTTTTTAGCTTTAAGTGATAATGCACCTTTTAAAGCAAGATCATGTTCTTTTTTATTTTGTTTAACTTTGAAGTTTTGGATACCTGTAGGGCCAAATACTGTTCCACCGCCAACCCAGATAGGTGAACGTGTTGAACCAGCTCTTGCTCTACCAGTTCCTTTTTGTCTCCATGGTTTTTTACCACCACCGGAAACTTCAAATCTCTTCTTTGTTTTTGCTGTTGCTTGTCTTCTATTTGCAAGATAAGTCATAACAGCATCGAAGATTACTTGTTCATTTACTTTAACACCGAAGACATCTTTAGAAACTTTTAAAGTGGATACTTCTTCGCCATTTTGTGAATAAACTTTTAAATTCATTTCTGCCATGTTAATTTTCTCCTTTCTTTAAATTATTCTTGTGATGCTTCTTCTTTTTTACTTCTATCGATTAAAGGTTTAATTGTCATTGCTGGAGCGTTAGTTTTGATTGCGCTTCTAATTTTAATTAAGCCTTTTTTAGGTCCTGGGACGCCACCTCTAATTAAGATGTAATTCTTTTCTGCATCAACTTTAACAATTCTTAAGTTTAAGACTGTAGCGCTTTGGTTTCCCATGTGACCGGACATCTTTTTACCAGGAATGACACGGTTGTTACATCTACCATTGTTAGCAAATGAACCTTGTCCTCTGTGATATCCTGAACCATGTCCTTTAGGTCCGATTGCGTGGCCCCATCTTTTAATGACACCAGCATATCCTCTGCCTTTTGAAGTACCGATGACGTCAACAACTTCATTTGCAGCAAATAAATCTGCTTTAATTTCGTTACCGACTTCGAACTTCATCATTTCATCACCCTTAAGTTCAAATAAATCTTTCTTAGGAGTAACGTTGATTTTTTCAAATAATCCTTTTTCACATTTGTTAACGTTTTTGAGTTTGTCTTCGTAGCCAACTTGAATTGCTTCGTAGCCATCTCTTTCAACTGTTTTCTTTAATGTGACAACATTTGGTAATACTTCAACGACTGTAACAGCATACATTGTGCCATCTTCAGCGTAAACTTGAGTCATACCAATTTTACGGCCAATGATTTGTTTCATACGATCATTTCCTCCTATAACTTGATGTCGATATCAACACCACTTGGAAGGTCTAATTTTCTTAAAGCGACAATTGTATCACTGTTAGGATTGGTGATATCGATAATTCTTTTGTGTGTTCTAATTTCGAATTGTTCACGAGAATCTTTGTATTTGTGAACAGCTCTTAAGATTGTGTAGACTTGTTTTTCCGTTGGAAGTGGAATAGGTCCGACTACACTAGCACCTGTTTTAGTAATTGCGTTTACAATCTTACCACTTGCCATATCTAGTAACTTGTGATCATAAGCTTGTAAACGGACTCTAATCTTTTTTACTTTTGCCATGAAATAACTCCTTTCTACCACAATTCGTTCATTGCGAATTCCCTGATACCTCTTCATGACAACGCTTGTGGGTGTATCAGCAACCTCGCAAATCATAACGAACGTTAAACGATATAATTAAACCAAAAAACGCCAAGCGAGTCAAACACTTTTTTTCGTCTTGGCGTTAATATTTTCGATTTCTTATATATTTATATATAATTCGAAACTTTTCCTATTTTACTAGTAATGATTTTCTTTAACCTTTTCTAAATAGAGATAAAGTGCCTTTTCCCACTCCTCTCCTTCATATTTATACTGATTTTTGAATAATTTTGATAATTGTTTACCAACATTTTTTAAATAAATTTTATATGAAACATCTAAATTTTTACGGTAATAGAAGCCTCTAAAAGCGAGTTTTAAAAATTTTGGTGTATAAGAAAATCTTCCAACTCCTTTTTTATTTTCTTTAATTGCTAAATATTTACATAAAAACCAAGCATTTATCAATTTTTGAGCATATAATTGAACATCAAAGTTATCTTTATCAACGTGAATTCTATGATAATAAAGTCGATCATTAATAAAATGAATCTTTTTAGCATATAAAAAACTCATAAAAGAGAAGAAAACATCTTCATTACATGAAGAATAAGGCATAAAGAAAATATTGTAGTTTTTTAAAAATTCTCTTTTAAAGAATTTGGAATAGATGCCGCCTCTAATAAAAACATTATTAAATAAAGCTTTTATAACAATATCTGAGTTATCATGGTATCTTTTTGTAAAATAAAACTTTAAATTAGGTTTAATTAATTTATCGTTTTTTATTGTTTCAAATTCACTTACAACAATATCGGCGTTATGTTCAATCGCTTTTTTATAAAATTTTTCTAAATAATTTTCTTTTACATAATCAGTTGGTTCAATAAAAGAAATAAATCTTCCTCGAGCATTTTTTAAAGCATAATTTCGACTTAAAGAGATATCATTAAAGTTAACATTATAAATAAATAATATTTCGGGATATTTTTCCCTATATTCATTTATGATATTAACTACTTCTTCAGTAGGATTATCTAATACAGCAAAAACTTCATAGGTAGTCGTTGTTTTTTGATTTAATAAATAATTTAAACATTCATAAATATATTTAGTTTTTTTAGAGATAGTTAAAACTAAACTTACTTCATAATTTTTATTATCGAGCTTTTTTTCTAAAGGTAAACTATATTCACATCCACAATAATCTTGTCGATATAAACTATATGTTTTAGCAATTTGGACTCCGATATCTTGACCATTGTTCTTTTTAAAATCACTATAAACAAATTCAATTTCATGGTTATATAAACTTTCAAAGTGTTTTCCAATCATATTGATATAAGATGCATCTTTATTTCTAGAAATAGACATTATTGTTGTTACATATTTAAAATTCTTTTCTTTTGCGACATCAAAAAGTTTTCTCATTCTTTTAGCAATACAGATCTTACAACGAGTTTCGCCTTCTTTATTATCTTTATATTGGGCTAATTCTTTTTTAAAAGAATCGTAATCATAATCATCTTCAATAATATTGATATGTTTATTAAATTTAACATTTAAATCATTAACATATTTTTTAACGTAATAAATTCTTTTTTCATATTCTTCTTTAGGATAAATATTACTATTTGTATATAAAATTGTTATATCAAATAAATCTTGAAGGAAAACAAGTGGATATGCACTACAAGGAGCACAGCAAACATGAAGAAGTAATTTTGGTTTTCCTTCTTCTTTTTTTCTAATTTCTTTATATTCTTTAATAAACTCTAAATAGTAGTTCTTTTCTTGTTTTTCCATATCAAAATATCACCAATATTATATATTAATATAGATAAATAAATAAAAATTAAGGATGAATAAACATTGAATCTCCAAAAGAAAAGAAACGATATTTTTCTTCAACCGCATGCTTATAGCAACTTAAAGTAAATTCTCTTCCCATAAAAGCACTAACAAGCATTACTAATGTTGATTTAGGAAGATGGAAATTAGTAATTAAACAATCAATTGCTTTATAAGTATAGCCAGGGAAAATAAAAATAGATGTATCATCTTTATCAGCCCTAAATTCATTAAACTTATTAAAATTAGATTCTAAAGTACGAACTACCGTTGTTCCTACTGCAATAATTCTTCTTCCTTCTTTTTTAGCTTTATTAAGTTTAGAAGCAACTTCTTCACTAATTTCATAATATTCACTATGCATATGATGATCATTGGTGTCTTTTACTTTTACTGGTCTAAAAGTTCCTAAACCAATATTTAAAGTAACATCATATACTTCAATTCCTTTTTCTTTTATTTTTTCAAATAATTCATTAGTAAAATGAAATCCAGCTGTAGGAGCTGCGGCACTTCCTTCAATTTTTGCATAAACCGTTTGATAATCATTTTTATCTTTAATTTTTTCATGAATATAAGGAGGAAGAGGCATATTACCGATTTCATCTAATATTTCAAAGAAAATTCCATTATATTCGAATTTTAAAATTCGAATACCTTCATCTTTTACTTCTAAACAGGTAGCTTTCATTTTATCGTTAAAATTAATAACACTACCTACTTTTATAGCTTTAGCATTACCAAGTAAACATTCATAAACGTCATTACCCATATCTTTTAAAAGTAAAACTTCAACATGAGCACCAGTTACTTCTTTTACTCCAAATATTCTAGCTGGAATAACTTTTGTATTATTTCTAACTAAAACGTCGCCTGGCTTAAGATAATCGATAATATCAAAAAAATGCTTATCTTCATAAGTTTTATTAGTTTTATCTATAACCATCATGCGACATTCATCTCTAACTTTAGATGGAGTTTGCGCAATTAATTCTTCTGGTAAATCGTAATTAAACAATTCAATATCCATAATTTTTATTTAAAAACCTCGAGAATCTCCATATTTTCTTAATACTTCTTCTTTAAATTCTTTAAAGCGATCTTCTTTAATTGCTTCTCTAGCTTTTTTAGTAATTTCTAAAAGGAAAGCAACATTATGAATTGAAAGAAGTCTTTTTCCAAAAGCTTCATCACAAACATATAAATGGCGTAAATATGCTTTTGTATAATTTCGACATGTATAACAATTACATTCACTGTCTAAAGGAGTAAAATCTTCTTTATATTTAGTATTTTTAATATTGATACGACCATTATGAGTCATTAAAGTACCATGCCTAGCAATACGAGTTGGTAAAACACAATCCATCATATCAATACCTTTTTCAATACCAATTAAAATATAATCTAAACTTCCTACACCCATTAAATAGCGAGGTTTGTCTTCTGGAAGATTTTTTATTGCGTAATCAATCATTTTATAACAGACATCTTTTGGTTCCCCAATTGAAGTTCCGCCAATTGCATAACCATCAAAATCCATTTTAACTAATTCTTTTGCGCAATATTCTCTTAAATCTTCAAATTCTCCACCTTGAACAATTCCAAAAAGAGCTTGATCTTCACGAGTATGAACATCTTTTCCTCTTTTTGCCCATCTTAAAGTTCTTAAGGTTGAAGTTTTAACATATTCATAAGTTGCTGGATAAGGAATACATTCATCAAAACTCATGGCAATATCAGCACCAATTTTTTGTTCAATATCCATTACTACTTCTGGAGAAAAGAAAACTTTATCACCATTAAGATGGTTTTTAAAAGTAACACCTTCTTCAGTGATATTTCTTTTTTTAGCAAGTGAAAAAACTTGGAAACCACCACTATCAGTAAGCATTGCTCCTTTATAATTCATAAAATTTTGAACGCCACCTGCTTTAGCGACAATATCTTCTCCTGGTCTAAGATGAAGATGATAAGTATTTGCTAAAATTACTTGAGAACCCATCTCATATAATTCTTCAGGTGATAATGTTTTAACGGTTGCTAAAGTTCCAACCGGCATAAACATTGGAGTTTCATAATCTCCATGAGGAGTATGTAAAATTCCATATCTTGCACCAGTTTCTTTATCGACATGTTTTAATTCGTAATAAAAAGTTTTCTTGTTCATAATAAAAATCAGCTTTATTAAAGCCTAGTTATTATATATTTTTATAAGAATTAAAACAAATAAGGATTAACTAATAAAATGAAAAGTACCTGTTTTTCAGGTACTTTTCATTATTTAAATAACTGTAACAGTTCCATAATCATAAATTATGTTATAGCAACTAGTTACATTTTCTCCTTTTTCATTAAGAATCATATCAATTTTAATAATATTTACATATTTACCAGGTTTATTAAATTGATTACTAAATACTAAAATACCTATAATCCTATCTCCACTAACTAAACCACCTGATTCATATTGATCAGCATCTTCTCCAGTAGATATCGTTATATCTGGTGTAGTTATATATAGATCTTTTTTAGTCATTGTTAATTTACCTAAGTTTTTCTGGAGATTATATTTTTCAATAACACTGTTATTGTTTCGATCATAAATCATTAATTCAGCATCGTTTTGAATAACTCCAACCTTAGAAATCATACTCCAAGATGTTGCACTTAAATAGTCTCCATCTTTAAACTCACCTTGAAGGAAATATTCTTCATAACTATGAGATGATCCATCATACTCAAACGTTCTAGAGTCACTATTAAAAACAATACCTTCTTTAGGTGCCTCTCCAGTTTGCGAACCTCCCTCACCTAATGAAGTATCTCCAGTCCCGTTTGTTCCACCTTCATCGTTTCCATCAATTGGAGGTAAAGCTTCATTTGGATCAACTGGAGCAACAGTAAATTCAAATTCTACCCACCCTTTTCCTTCAATAAAAACTTCAGTTGTAGCATGTTTTTGGAAAGGAATTACATCATATGTTTTTCCAACACTCTCACCATTAATTTTATATCCACCAACCATTCTTGCAGGTAAACTATTGATTCTAAAAACTAGCGTTGCTGCTCCTGCAAAATAATCGCATTTTCCTACATGAGTATCAGTAAAGAACGAAACTAATGGATTTGAAGAATTAGCAGCTTCTATATTTGAAGTAGCGTAAGTGAATTCACTTTCATAAAAATCAATTAATTTATTAGCGAGTGTAATCGGATCTTTTCGATGAATAAGATCATGTTCTTCTAAATAAGGAATTAAAGCATCAAAGGTTTTAGATTCAACACCCCTATAATTTTCATCAACAAATTTCGAATATTCTTCCATTTCTTTAATAACATTAGGGTCTTTAAATTCTGCATTATCAATTAATCGATGATCTTCCAAATAATTGAAATTATATCCTTCAACAAAAATATCTTTTGTTTTTAAATCTGAAATTATACTATGAGTATCAACTTGTTGAACTTTATGTAAAATTGGATAAATAGGAACTAAATCACTATTTCTTGAATTTAAAGCATAATAATTTAAGTTACCAGCTAATTCAGTAGTTTTTCCATCTAGCAATATTGAAATAAATTCTTGAGGATTAACCCCAAATTTAGGGTTATATCTAGGAGCACTATCCCAAGACTTGCCATTATAACGACCAAAAGATGTAGATTTAAAGAATGAACTTCCACTCTTTGTAGGAGTATATTTTAAAATTGGATTTGTGCTAGAAGCGGAATTTAAACTATTTCCACCCCCATAATTTAAACCTTCATCTGTATCAATTATATCTTCAATATCACCACCTGGCTTATCTCCTCCGCCATTGCCATCTCCTCCTGGATCATCAGGATCAGTAAAATCTGAATCAACAAACCCTTCCCACGAATCGTCTATTTGATCTCCAGGTAAAGTATTAACATTTTCAGCAACTATAATTCTTCCAAAATCATAATTAATATCATAATCATAATTTACGAGACCTGCATACTTATGAGTAATTTTAAATTCAACATTATTATCATAAGTACCAATATCAGTTACTTTTGTATATGATTCAACAGTTATACTATCAGTCTCAGCTAAAGAACCATTAGTAATCTTAAATAAAGGAAAACCTTGTGGATTACCAGTATATCCAGTAATTATGCTTATAGTACTAATAGTTATTTTCCTTTTAGTAACTTGCCAATCATTTCCGTTAACTGTAATAGCATAGTTATGAGTTATCTCATTTTGATTTTCGTCAAAAACATGAATTTCTACAATATCTTTTGTATACGTTCCTACATGAGTAGCGTCAATATCATCATTAAAATAATTTTCAAAGTAATGACTATTTAATAAACCAGAAATTCCTTCTGTAGATACACTATATCCATTGTGTCCATCATATTCACGATCATGAAAAGTATATCTAATTGTTAATGGACGAGGTTCAATAATGTAATCTCCAGCATCGAAATTAATTAAATAATTATTGTTAACTACTTCATTTTTCGAATTTCTAATTGTGACTTTAGGTTCATTTTTATAATTACCTGCATCAACATAAGAAGGTAAAGTTGCTTCAAGTCTATCACCATTAACTAAACTTCCTTCGGTAATAGTAAAATTAGTATTATCAACACTTACTTTTCCATCATAAACCTTCTTAAAATCTCCGGTTTTAATGGTAATTTCTCTTTTATTAATTTTTAAAGCTCCGGAGAAAGAATAATCATAGTATTCTGTAACATTTTGACCTGTAGAATTAAAGAATTCTAATTCAATATCTAAATTATGATTACCGGCATTAATTTCTCCGGGATTGTTTTTTATTTTCCAATAATCACCTTCGTATAAACTACCTTGAGCGATAGAAAGATCTTCAACATAATGTCTATTTCCATCATATTCAAATTCACCATCGCCTTTAAAAGTTACTTCTCTAGGTAAAAGGGTAATATTATATGAAGAATTAAGTTTAAAGTCATAGCAAGAAGAAACATCTTCATTCATTGCATTAATTACTTTAATACTTTCTTTTTTTAAAGAGACACTAGCTTTTTCATCGTTAAGATTTGAATAAGTAAAATCAGCGGCAATTATTCGATCACCATTAATTAATCCAAAATCTAAGTTTGGAGTTTCGCCATAATAAGATAAATCATCTGTAGATTTAACATCTACTTCAAGCGGGTTAATACTAAATTCTTTTGGACTTCCATAAGAATGTGTTCCAAATATATTCTCTGAAATTCCTCTAATTTCATATTTTCCAGCCTTATATGGTTCTTCTTTTACCCATTCATCACTATTTATGCTTCTAAATTCGTAATCTATATAATCAGACATTATACCCATTGATTGATATTCAAGTTTTTCGCCATAAGAAACATCTTTAATAGCAACGGTATCAATAACAACACCTTTTAAAGAGCAGAGTGTTCCAGTAACAACGAAAGCAAAAATTAAGATACTTAAAAATAAATATCTAAAACGATAGAAAAATTTATAAAACTTTAAATAACCTTCTAAACTATTTTCATATTTCTTAATTAACATAATCCCTATTTAATAACAACGTGCCCGTATTTATATATAATTCTGTAATTACTCTTAACATTATTTCCGTTTTCATCAACAATTTCATTTATAAGTGCAATTGCAACATAAGTTCCTTTTTCAGTAAAAGCATCTCCACTCCATGATCGTATTTTATGGCCTGGTACTAAACCAGTTACCCCCAAATCAAAAGTTTTTTCAGTACCATCATACTCAAATTTTAAATCTGGTGTTTCGACAGTTATCTCTTTTTTATCTATTTGAAGTTTTCCAAAATCTTCCCTAATCTTATATTGACTTGTTACATCATTAAAATTAGAGTCAACAACCATATAATCAACCGTATTTTCAATGCTTGTTGCATCAGTAATTGAATTATTGTTAACACCAATAAATTGATGACCAGGTTTTAACTCACCTTCTAAAATATAAGGAACTTCACTTGTTAAAGGTTTTCCATCATATTCTTTATAATAATCATTACTCCCAATATATAAATCAATATCTTCATCATCTGCTCCTTCAGTAACTGGAGGTGGGTAAGTAACACCTTCTTTTAAAGGAGCAACAGTAAATTCTAATCCAACCCAGCCGATTCCATCGATATAAGTTTCACAAATTTGATGGCCTCCCCAAGGATTAACTAAATATTTTTTATATGGAATTTTTGCGGATGCGCCAAAACCACCAAGAGTTCTTGTTGGATAACCCATTATTCTTAAAAGTAATGTTCCCATTCCTGAAAAACGACTACAATCACCTTCCTTAGTTTTAGTGAATTCTAAAAGAATATCATCTGCTAAATAATCAGTAAGTCCTTTGTAGTTATAAAAATAATCCCTTTTAAAATAATTTTGAATGGCGACTACAGTATCATATAAATTACCCTTATCAAAACCCTCTTGTCGAATTAATTTTTCTAGTTCTTTTTTAGTTGAATCAGGAACATCTAAATAATTTTCATAAACATGTTTACGATAATCTTTTTCTGCTTCAATATATTTTGGATCTTTTAAAGAAAGCTTATTTAATAAATTAATATCTGTAACATAATCAAAATAATATCCTTCAACAGTGATTGTTTTAGATCTTAAATCTGAAGCAACAGCGTAAGTATCACTTACTTGACCATAAGTAAGGATTGGATATTCAGGAATAAGATCAACAGTTCTGCTTTTAATTGAAACATAAGTAATTGTAGCTTCAAACTTTCTATCTGGATAATCTTTTAATAATTCACTCATGAAATTTTGAGGATAAATTCCGTTTTTTGGGATATAAACAGGTGCTTTATCAAAACCTTTTTTATTATAATCACCGCCTGCATTAATAGATAAAAAAGTGCCACCTTTTTTATTTGCTGAATATTCAAAAACTGTTTCAAAAGTCTTCTCACCACCAGGACCGTATTGACTACTTTGTGCCGCATTTAATGTATCTGACGCTCCATCAACTTGATTTGGATCATATTCAACTTTTGGTAAATCACCTTCTCCTCCAGAACCTCCGCCTCCAGAAATATTAATTTGACCGATAATGATATATCCATATTCATAATAAATATCATAATTATAAGTAACGTCTTCATTAGATTCTAAATTTCTAATTACAACCGAAAAGTAATTATCGAAAACTCCTTCTTGATCATAAGAATCAAAAATAGTTTCGCTAATATAATCTGTATTAGCAACGCTTCCTTTTGCAATAGTAAAAGTTTCTACACTATATTCTTCACCATCTTCATAAGGGAACATATCGCTATCGCTTCTTAAAATTAATTCTCTTTTTTCAATAGTGATATCGCCTAAATCTAAAGATAAATTGTATGAAGAAGTAACATCATTTCCAGCACTATTAATAATTCTTATTTCATAAATTTCATTAGAGTATTCTCCAGCATTTAATACTTCTTCACTAGTAGAGATTTGAAGCGTATCTCCAGATAATAAATATCCGTTTGTAATTGTATATTCAAAATCATCTAAAGGTGTGCCATCGTATTCTTGATTAATATCATCAATTTTTATTGAAATTGAAGTTTGTAAGAATCTTAAAATGCCAGTTGCATTGAGACCAAAAAGAACAGCAACTGTTATTGAGCAGAAAGCAATAATAGACATGAATGTAATAATTAATTTGTGCAACTTTTTCATAATCTAACTTACCTTGTAATAAATTTAGAAAGGTATTTTCTCATCTTTTTAAATGATTCCTCACCATAGTTATTATCTAATTCATCAAAAAATAGCTTGATAGAATCATTTAATTTTAAGAAATCCTTACTTTCAATCTTTCTTAAAATCTTTTTAGTAACAAAATCATCAAGAGCTTCTTCTTTTTTGCCCCCACATGCTAAATAAACTGGGATATAACGAAGGAGTTGATTCATAATACGGTTACCAAAACTTATTTTAAAACATCTATTCATTAAATTTGATAAGAACTCACTAACTTTTAAGACGTATTCTTCATCTTTTGAGTTATGGAAAGCATTAATTGCTTCTTCACAAATATTTTCAAAATCTGTATTAGAAATAGTTTTAGATACTCTTTCTTCGCCAATAAAAACATCGGCTTTTTTATCAAGATTTAAAATAGTAGCACGGTCATAAACTTTATCTGAAATTGCAAAAGTAGACTCATCATTATTTGCGGTTCCTAAAAAATAAACATTTGATCCGATTAATAATTTGCCATTTTTAATTTCTTTAGGGTCATTTGGCCATGAATCATTAGCAACTTCAATTAATCTTTGATCTTTACTAACCTCAAGTTTTGATAAAAATTCAGCAAAATAATATTCAACACGAGCAATATTCATTTCATCTAAAATAATGATGAAAATCTTATCGCTAAAACGAGCTTTATAAAGTTCTTCAAGAAGTAAAGTTTCGTTAAATTTCTTAGTAAATTCATTAAAATATCCGATTAAATCACTTCTTTCTTTCCACATTGGTTGAATTGCAACTGGATCTAAAACATTATTAACATATCTTTCAAAAGCTAAAGCAATTGAAGTTTTACCAGTTCCACTCATTCCTTGTAAAACCATGATTTTTGATGTAGCTAAATTAGAAATGAAGGCTCTAATATCTTCGATTGAATAATAAAGTGGATTCTTTTTATCAGAAGCACAGAAATTTCTAAAATCATCGCATAAATCTTTTAAAGAAAAAATTTTTTCATAACTAATTTCTTCTTTTAAAGATTTATCAAAAGCATCAAGATTAGCAAATCTAACTTTACCTTCATGTTTATTCTTTTCTTTTTGTTTATTTTCTAAATATGTTGCTCTATTAAAAATAAATTTTTCTTCTTCCTTTTCTTTTAAAGTTAAGCCATAAAATAGCCAATAAAAAATTGGGATAGCAAATAATAAGACCATTACAACATAAGTAAATGGATTAGTTAAAATTAAGCCACCACCATTATCAAGAGTGTAAGCCATTAAAAAGGCTAAGAAAAAGATACCTAGACCTAAATCTATGACCATTAATATAGAGATAATTTTTCCAATAAGTTCCTTATTAACCATCTATTTTTCTTTTCCTTTTATATAATTCTCTAATTTCCTTCTTTTTCTTATTTTTAATTTCTTTTTTCATGTCTTTCCAAACACTATCAAAATATTTAATAAAGTATTCAAAATCTTTTTCAAGATTATTAAATTCTTCTTCACTAATTTCTTCACCTTCTACTTTTTCACCACGATTAAGTGAAACTCTTAAAGAGGAATTTATAGCACTTAACTCTTCTATTTTTGCTTTTAAAGAGTTATTTTCATTTTCTAAAGTCTCAACTTTTTCATTTAATTCTAAAATCTCTTTTTCTTTTTCTTTTTTATATTCATTAAATTTTTCTTGTTCTTCAAAAACTCTTCTAACGATTTCTTCATTCTTTAATCTAATTTTTTCATTAAATTCATTATTTAAAGATTCGATTTCTTTATCTTTATCTTGGATTTTTTTATTAATAAAGTTAATAAGTTCAACGATTTCTTCTTCACTTAATTCATTTAATCCAGCATCATTTTTTAACTTTTCAAAGTTCTTTTTAAAAGCTTCTTCTTTCTCTTTTTCATATTCTAAGTTGTAAACATCAAATAACTTTTTTGTTTCTGAATATGATAAAAAAGTAAGCATTAATGGTACAAATTTAAAAAATGATATATAAGTTTCACTTGGACTATCATTACCAATTTCTTCTTTTTCAATAATAAATCCATCTTCTTTATAGTTTTTTAAATATTCATATAATTCAAAACATTTAACGAAGTTTGGATCATTTTTTAAAACATTATTTTTTTGAATTGGTTCACTAATAGGAGGCATTTTTTTAACAATTGAAATTAAATCGCTCTTTTTGAATTGTTCTAAAACCGAAACAATACTTTCAATTCTTAAGAAAATGTCTTTGTTTATATCAGTTTCTTCAATTTTAAATTCGCTTTGTCTTATATCGATTAGATTAAAATCATATTGAATAGAATCTTTATAAAAAGTAACATCGTTATTAAAATTTGATTCAATTTTAATAGAAGATTGAGCATCTTTAATTTTGTCATAACGAACTGAAATAAATGAATCAATTAAAGCAATTAAATAAACTAAGAATTTATTTTCATAAAGTCCATAATCATCGTTTTTTTCTACAATTAATAATTTTCTAGGTTCAACAGTTGTTTTTTCAAAATCGAATTTTCTAATTTTATCGGAATGTTTAGCTAAATCGACAACTGAATCTTTTGAAACACGTTTAATTTTTTCAATATCAACAGTTTCGCCACTATTTAAAATAAACCTTCTACCTTCTAAGATAGCTTCACTAACAAAAGGAAGATATGTTTCAATAGTTTTAACCCATTCTTCATCGATGCTAATTTTATTTTGATAGGATTTGATTGCAATCTTAAAATTAGGTGAACTTTTAATTGTTTCACTTAAAGAATTTAATCCGGGATTAGTGCTAACTATTTCATGATAAGAGCGTAATCCTTTATATTGGGTATACTTTCTTCCTTTTTTATTCATAAACTAGCCAATCATCATAAATTTTGAAACATAATCCTTACATTTTGGAAGCATATTTTCTCCAAATGTAATATTAACTTTATCAATAAATACTTTGACTTCATCTTTTAAACGTAAGAAATCTTTACCTTCAAGTTTTCTTAAAATCTTTTTAGAGACGAAATCATCAAAAGCTTCTTCTTTATTTCCTCCACAAGCGACATAAACAGGAACATACTTTTTAATTTGCATAATCATTCTATTGCCAAAACCAATTTCGAAAGTTTCAATAATGATTTTATTAATTTCTTCAATCCATTGTGATAATGTTTGAGCATCAGGAGAATTATTAAAATTTGCAATCGCTTCATTTGCTAAACGAGTAAAGTCTTTATTTGAAATTGGACATTGCTTAACTTCTTCATCAACCTTAAATTCTTCAGCTTTCTTATCAAGATTTAAAATCATTGCACGGTCATAAACCTTATCAGAAATTGCAAAAGTAGATTCATCATTATTTGCAGTTCCTAAAAAATAAACGTTATCTCTAACCGGTAAACGTCCTGGATGCTTTTCATCTCTTAATATAAC
The DNA here is from genome assembly GCA_949299395.1 of uncultured bacterium. Classification (GTDB taxonomy): domain Bacteria; phylum Bacillota_I; class Bacilli_A; order RFN20; family CAG-826; genus Onthovivens. The sequence continues at coordinate 36,519 of CASGAB010000004.1, forward strand.
TGGGTCTCTTTCCCATACATCGTTAGTAACTTCTAGTGTTCTTTGTTCTTCATTTGGATATTCTAAAAGTGATAAAAATTCAGCGAAATAATATTCAACACGAGCAATATTAACTTCATCTAATACAATGATATAAATTTTATCGTTATAATTTGCTTCATAAAGTTGAACAAGCATATCGGTTTCATTAAATTTCTTAGTAAATTCATTAAAATAGCCAATAACATCGCTTCTTTCTTTCCACATCGGTTGAATAGCAATTGGATCTAAAACATTATTAATGTATTTTTCAAAAGCTAATGCAATGGATGTTTTACCAGTACCGCTCATACCTTGAAGAATCATAATTTTTGAAGTTAGTAAATTAGAAACAAAGGCACGAATATCATCAATCGAATAATAAAGTGGTTTTTCTTTATCGGAAGCACAAAAATTTCTAAAATTATCACAAAATTCTTTTAAAGTAGGTACTTCATCTAGTAAGAAAGGATTTTTAATTGAATCTTTAATATCTAAATCCATAAGCTTAGAAAATCTTTCACTATCTTCTTTTGCTTTCTTTTGTTCAGTACCAATAGCATCAGAAAGGTCTAAAACATTTTTATTTCTATGGTTTGAAGGTTTAATCAAAAAAGTATTATTTTCTTTAATATATCTATAAAGAATTAAACATGAAATTGTAGCTAAAATTAAAAATACAATAATAGCAACAGCAATTAATACAACTTGAGATATCGCACCCGCTAAAACAACCATAATCTTCTTTCCTTTCTTTTTTAAAATTTATTCTTTTGGTTCTTTTTGACCACACCAAATACATTCACCATCAACATAATTATGTTTAGATTCATTAAACGTGGTTTTAACCGTAAATGTTTCTCCACATTTATGGCAATTATAAACAAGGGTTCCACGCTTACTACATGTACCTTCAGTTTCTTCTACTAACTCACTATCGAAAACATTATCAATACGACCATCAACCAATCTAAATGAAGCATTATCATGAACACAATCGCTTAAAAAGAATGTAGTTCCTCTATTTAAGCTATAGTACTTATAATTATTTTTATTTAAAGTATAATTTTCTTCATAGATGTAACAATTTCTATAAGTTAAACTTGCAAGAGAGGCTGATTCAATGGATTTAGGAATTTTATACATATGAATATCACCATTAACATTAGAATTGGCGAAAGCTTTAATTGATAATTTTAAAGATGAACTATTAAAAGTTAAACTCTTTATGTTATCAATTTCAGAAAAAGCATCAATACTAATATATTCAACATTTTCATTAATATGAATTTCTTTTAAGTCTGTATTTTTAAAAGCCTCATAATCGATATAATAAACGTCATCAAGATCAGCATAAGCTAAATTTGTGCAATCCTTAAAAGCAGCTCTACCAATTTTAATAGACGAAGAAAAATATACTTCTTTAAGATTTTCGTTCTGTAAAAAAGAACTAGGACTTATCTCTACAACATCTTGACCACGATATGTAGCTGGAATGGTAACAATTTTACTTTCTCCTTCATAAGATTCAACTGCTAATGGACTGCCTTCGACATCAGGATAAACATCAACATATTCAAAACTATGAGGCATTAGTTTAATTTCGTTAACTTTATTAATATTTATAAAAATATTTGAAGCAGAAATTAAAGCAACTAGAACTAAAGAGGCGAAAGAAGGAACAAATCCTTTAAGTTTAACTATTCCTCCTTTTACACCGTTTCTATTTTTATATTCATGAAATTGAGCATTATCATCGATATAAACAAAGTTTTTAAAATAAAGCTTACGGTATGTAACTTGAAGTTTATGAATATTAGTTGTTTTTAAAATTTCAACTTTTTTAAAATATTTATCAATTTGATAAGGCATCGAAGCAATAACTTCATCAAGTTCATTTAAAACTTCGATATTAATTGTCCCGCTTAAAAAAGATCTTTTCTTTAAAAGACTAACAACAAAATAATCTTTTTTAACTAACCCTTTAGTATTTTCATCTCTTTCTTTTCTTGATTTTGATTTAATTTTAAAAATTAAATAATCTTTGATATCTATACCTTTTTCATCTTCTTTTTCTTTTGCTTCATTTTTTAAAAGAGCAAATGATTTTCTTTTATTTAATAAGAATAAGAAAAGTAAAGTTAATCCAAAAATTAAAACAAAAATAATAAGCGCAACTATTATATAAGTATTTAAATCAAAAAAAGCCTTTAAGATTTCATTTTCCCAGTTAGTTGGATAATATTCACTAGATCCAGGAATTGTATATACAATTAAATATGAAATCGTTAAAGGAATAACTGAAATAAGAGCAAAAATAGTTGCGAGTAAATAATATCTAATCTTTTTAATTTTAATATCAACAACATCTTCAAATTTTTCTTCATTTAATTCTTTAAACTCAAGTTTAAAAGATGAGGCACTATAAGGTAATTTAATTAAATATTCCTCATTATATTTTTTTAAATAATCAGAAACGTTAATAATTTTATAAATCTTATCATCTTTATAGCAAAGAATATTACAGTTAAAAAAATATGTATCACTATTTACTTTAATAGATAAAAATCTATCATTTTTAATCTTAGTGATTTTATAATTATCAATATATTTTTTATAACGACTTTCAACATTAAATAAGACATAGTTTTCATTATTAGTATCTAAAACTTCATCTTCTTTAAAGCCGACTAAATATTTAACCTTACTTAAAAATAGACTTACAATTAGTAAGACTATTAATAATATCGCTAAAACTATGATAATAATCGTATAAATACTCATAAAATCAAATCTTTCATATTATACAATATAAAAGTTCATATTTAATCTATTACTAATAAAAATGGACATTATTTGCTTTTTAGTTAGAAAAGAAAAATAAAATTATTCTTCAATAGATTTAAGTGATTCACACATATTAATCTTTTTGATTTTAAGAGATACAAAAAGATTAACAATTAAACCGGTTAACAAGGATAAAGCAATCGCAAAAACATAAGATTCCCAATAGATTAAATATTTCCAATAAACAAGATCAGTAATGTTATTAATTAATACTAAATATTCTAAAGGTAGACCGATAAATAAACCTAAAATCGTACCGATTAATACTAAAATCATAATTTCATAAATTAAGCTTTTCGCAATTTCAAAATAAGAAAAACCTAAAACTTTTAAAGTAGCAAGATCTCTTTTTCTTTCGTTGAAATTTAATATAGCGAGATTAACTAAAACAATAACAGCCAGAATTATTGCAAAAGCTTTAACGGTATTAGTCATCATTTCAACCGCTCCAACATACATATCAACCCTATCTAATGCATCTTTAGAAGTTAAAATTCCATTAAATGGTAAAGCGGTATCATTTAAAAGAATATTTTTAACATCATTTGGTTCAAATCCTTCATATAATTCAACAAAAGCATTTGATGTTGAAACTGAAACATTATCAATATCATTTTGATAATGTACTATTCCTTTTAAAGAGAAAGAATAGAAAATATATCCTACTTTTTTAGTAATTTCTTCATTATTTACCGTAAAAGTTATTTCATCTCCTACTTTATAACCAAGTTTATTAGCAGTAACTTCACTAATTCCAACTTCATTTAAATAATCAAACTCTAAATTATCATCATATTGGAAAAATTTTGAATCCTTATCTATATAAATATAAATAACATCGTTTCTTGTTTCTTCAACTGTTCCTTTATCTTCAATTAAAGTGGTTGTAGACATGCTAAATTCTTCTAGAGTTTTAATCTTATCATCATATTTTCTTAAGATTTCATTTCCGACTTCACCATATTCATAATTAGATGAATAAGTTAAAGTTAAATCAGCATTAAAAAAGTTATTTAAATCAACATTTTTACCATAATCAATAACATCATCAATTCCAAATCCAGAAAGAAGTAAACCAACACATCCTAAAACTCCAACAATAACCATAAAAGATCTGGATTTAAAAACTCGAATATTTCTTAAAGCCATCTTTAAAGAAACATGATTTAACTTACTTTCTTTATTTTCTTTGACTTTAATATTAATTTTTGGAGCTTTATTTCTTATTCCTTCAGCTGGATTAAGTCTTAATTCTTTATAAATAACTATAAAAGTAATTAAAGCAATTAAAGCAATGATAGTTACTGTTAAAATAAGGGCATTAACAATAGGGAAAACATAACCAAGAGCAGGTAAACTATATAAAATTTCATATTTAATATTCATGATAAACGGAATAAGTAAAGGCCCAACAATAAAGCCTAAAAGTATTCCAATTAAAGCAATAAGAGAGAAAAAACATGCATAATATAGGTATATTTTATGTTTTTCGATACCTAAAGCTTTCATTAAACCAATCTCAACTCTTTGCTTTAAAATAATTGAAGTAATAGTTGTTAAACTAACTAAAATTCCAACAATGATAAAAATAAACGGGAAAACATAAGTTAATCTTGTTGATTGATCAATATCGTTACTTAAAACAATTGAAGAAGGTAATTCATCACTCTTTGAATTAAAAATTAAATTATTATTTTCTTTATTAATAAAATATTCACTAATACCAACTTTTATATCATCGACATATTCATCATCAGTTTTTAATAAAATTGAATTAAAAATAGATGATAAATCACTTTTTAATTTATTATCATTTGGATCATTTAAATCAGTTAAAATATCTTCTTTTTGAGGCGTTACATATTTATTTTTAAATTCAACTTCACTCATATTTGAAAATAAATTTTTAGCTAAACCTAAAAAGAGTTGGTTTGTACTATCTTCACTAGTTTCTTCTAAGGTAGAAATAATATTAACGACTACTTCTTGAGTAATTTTATTATCAAATAAATAAGTGAATAACTCGTTATAAAAATATTGAGAAGAAAAAATCATCGAACTTGCTGAAAAGGTTGAATTCTCAATATTTTCAGGATGCTTCATGATTCCACTAATTGTAAAACCAACATTTATATTATTTGTATCTTTAAAAATAAGATCGAAAATTGAAGGAAGAGAATTTTTAAATAAACTAGGTTCTCTTTCAATCATTCCTTTTAATATTGATTTATAAGATTCACTAATATCATCACTACTATCTAATGTTTCAATAATTTTATTATTGATAGTTTCTTCATCTATTGTATCTAAAGAAGAATTAAATAAACTATCAAGCATTGAAACATCATAAGAAACAGTTAAGTTATCGCCAATTTTATATTCATGATCATCTTTAATACTAAAATAATTAAGTAAATTAGTATCAACAATAAACATCTTACTTAAATCAATATTTTTAATGTCTTCTTCTACTTCTTTAACTGGTTTTAAGCCGTGATTATTATTTAAAGTGAGTTCATAAGGATAAGAAAGTAAAGGAAAATGATTATCATAAATTAAAGAATAAGTCGATTTATCAGCAATTTTTGAAGGTAAGTAAAGTCTTTTTTCTACTATATAATCACTATTATTATCGACTTCTTCTTTTACGATATTTTCAATATTTTCTAAGTCTTTATTATTTTCATCAAAATCCATAAAAGATGGATTAAAAGTTACAAAAAGACTTGCCATATTGCTACAAGAATAGACTTCATCAACTCTTTTAGCGATTGAAGTTGAGTTTGCTTCAAGTCCAACAAAAAGAGTAACGCTAACTGCAATAATAAAAATAATTGAAATAAATTGTTTTATATTCCAAAGAAAATCACGAACTATTTTTTTAATTAATACTTTCGTTTCTTTCATCTTTATTAATCATTATTAATACGAATATCTTCGACCTTTTTAGGGTTATCTATTTTTTCGTTAGAGATAATTTTTCCATCACTTAAAGTAATGATTCGATCTCCTACAACACTTAAATCTTTATTATGAGTAACAATAATTACAGTTTTCTTATCTTTTTTAGCTAAATCATATAAAAGTTGGAGGATTTGAATTCCAGTTTTACTATCAAGTGCTCCAGTAGGTTCATCACATAAAAGTAAGGATGGATTTTTAACTAAAGCACGAGCAATTGAAACTCTTTGTTGTTCCCCACCACTTAGTTCACTAGGAAAATTAGATAATCTTTCACTTAATCCAACCTTAGATAATATTTCTTTAGGATCAACACTATCTTTTGATAAAGTTGCTGCTAAAAGAACATTTTCATAAGCGGTTAAAGAAGGCATTAAATTATAAAATTGGAAAATAAAGCCAATCTTATTTCTTCTAAATTCAGCGAGTTCTTTTTCATTCTTTTTACTTACATTATCGCCAAAAAATATATATTCGCCTTTAGAGGAACTATCCATTCCTCCTAAAATATTTAAAATAGTAGATTTGCCAGCACCACTTGCGCCAATAATAAAAACAAGCTCACCTTCATCAATTTCAAAACTTACATCGTTTAAGGCGGTGATTGTATTTTCTTTCTTTTGACCATAAACTTTGAAAATATTTTGAAAAATGATCTTGTTATTATCCATAAAATAAGACCTACTATAAATATTTTAGTTTCTATTTAATAAATCTTCACTTGGAATTTGATCAAAATAGTTATTTGAACTATTTTGAGAATAAAGTCTAAAGTAGAAAGGATATGGTCCACTTGCTATAGCAGGAAGTCCAGTAACTACCATATCTTTAATTTCATCCATTTCAGAATTGATTTCTTCACTTAAAGTTAAAAGATCAATAGAGTAGTTTCTTCCTCCTCCATAATAAGCGATTCCGCCATGAACATATAACTCATCATCTTTAGTAATACCTAAAGAAGGATTTACGTTATTGATATAATCTCTAACTAATTTTTGAATATCAAACATTTGTTTTAAATATTCTTCAGCACCTTCACTAGCAGAAATTAAAGATGAACTATCTAAAAAAGAAACTTTTTTCCAATCATAAAAACGAGTATCGCCTTTAATTTCAAGTTTAGTAGCATCACTTGTTCCGGCTAAATTTTTAACTCCTGGAAGAGAATATTTATTTCCACCATATAAAACTTCTCCACAGAAATGTGTATCAATTCCAATTGAAAAGAATCCTGATTGATAAAAAATTGTATCTTCAACGACAATATTTGAATTTTTACCTTCTATGTCATCTGGAATAGGAGCTAAAAATTCTCTTTTTTCAGATTCATTCATACTATCAATATCTTTACCTGGTTCAGGCTTTTTAAAGTTATTTGAACCGATTTTAAGTAAGAATTCTCTAGCATTATATAAATAACAATTTTTTAAATTAACATCTGTTGAAGAGAAAGACCTAACAACATTACGACCATTAGAAAAAACTGAATTAACAATATCAATATTATTTCCATCGATTTCTAAAGTTGTACCAACATAATCTAAATGAGTTAAATCAGTAACATCATTACAAGATTTTAATTTTAAATTTGAAACAGTAATATCATCACCACTTACATACATTGTGGCACTATCTTCGCCAAAAACTTCAACATAAAGTGCATCAACACCAACTTTAACAAAGCTTAATGGACCTTGAAAAATATCAGCTTTTGAAGGAATTGGTTTTTCGTTATGTCCACTTTTTAAAGATGGATAAGTTAATTCATGAGCATTGATTGTAAAATCATTGCCATAGAAATCTTTTTGAACATAAATTCCAACATTAACAGTTGTTGAAACATCTTCACCTAATTCTTTTAAATTATTTAAATAAGTAACATCATATCTTCCTTCAAGAGTTACGACATCATGACTATATTTATTTTTATCGTATAACTTACCAAAAACATGAGTATTATCGTATAAATTTTCTTCTTCATCGACATCATTTAAGACTCGATAAGCATTTTCTCTACTTTCCAAATTAGAACGCATAATAACGATCTCGCCTTCTTTTGATCTATTGGTGCACTCCATTAATTCTTCATATGTATAAACGTTATAGCCGTTAGGAATAACATCAAGAGTTAATTCTTTAACGATTTCATAGCCATCTAATTTTGAATTTTTATTTTTTGCTTTAATAACAACATCGTTTTCATCTTTAAAAGTAACAACATTATCTTTAGATAAGGTTGCATTTTCTCCTTCAATTGAAAGTTCAACTTCATCTTGTAAACGAGTTGGAATAGCAATATAAGAAATTGATGTTGAACCATTAATTCTATTTAAAGATGAATCAAAACTATATTCACCATATTTAAATGACTCATTATTAGTTAATCTATTTGCACTTGAATCAAAAAGAAGAATATCTTGAAGACCTTCCCCTTTATCTTTATATAAATAACATAAAAAACTTTCGCTAGTTCTACCATCTTTTGAACTAACTGTAACTTCAACCTTTCCTTCCTCTTTAGCTTTTAAATAATTTCCATTAACAATTTCAGCTTTTATAGAATCACTAACACTCCAAATTAGTTCTTCTTCTTTTTGACGAGGAATTGAATAAGCATATAAAGGATAATTAACTTCACTTATTTCAACTGCTTCAACTGGAGCATGATCTAAAATAATACGACTAACTCCAAGTTCAATAGGTAAAGAAATACTACTAACACCAATAAAAATGATGATTGATAGTAAAAAAGAAAGCATTAATAAAATTGTAATAATCTTATTTTTCATAATATGTAATTGCCTCCTTCTTCATTTTTCCTTTAATGCTTATAAAATCCATAACGGAAATAAAAAGCATTAAAAGAGTAATTAAAGCAAGAATTAAATTTTTATATTCATCACCAACATAAATATAAGCAACAAGTCCAATAGCACTAATAATTAAAGGATAAATAAGAGAAACAAAAATAAATAATGAATAGATTTTTAAATCACTATAATCCTTTAATAATGTTGCAGTAATATATGGTTTTTTAATATCGTAATTCATTAAAGATATTGCTAAAAATAAGGTTGATAATAAAGTAAAAATAAAGACAAATAAACTATTATTTAAACTAAGTAAACCACTTAAAGAAATAACAAGAAAATTAATAAGATTTATAAATAAAATAAATGAGATATTGATCAAATATTTTACATTTATTTGAGTAGACATTTTGATTGGTAAAAGTTTAAATGTTTTAAAATATCCGTTTTCTCTAGAAATAATAAACGATCCATTAATTGAAATTAAAGAAATTAAAAGAGTTGAAACAAGATAAATTAATAAAACATAGATGTTTTCAAGTTCTCCAATATAAGAAACAACTAAATTCTTTAATGGGAAAGAAATTAGATAAATTAAAAGTGGAGAGAATAATAAAAGAATTAAATATGAGAATAAATAAGAAGTATTTCTAAATAAAAGAGTAACTTCTTTTTTAACTAATGAATAAAAAACTGAATGAGTTTTTAAACTTGCTTTAACTTTACTATCATTAATTGTTTCGATAACTTCTTTATATTTATAGTAGTAATAAAGTAAGAAATAAGATGCAACTAAGCTAATTAATCCAACTAAAATTGTTAAAGCTCCAAAAATAAGACGTGTATTAACAAATGAAGTTATAAATAAATTAGAAATTTCAAAAAATGAAATAATATGTTTAAAACTTGCAACAGTTTCAATATTAAAGATCTCTTCAATACGGCTATTAGTTAAAATATCGATAAAAATATTAAAAACTGTGTAATAAATAAAAGCAAAAAGAGCAAGTAAAATTATTCCGCCAATAAAAAGTAATAAAGAATGTTTTTTAATAAATTCTTTTAAATAAATTATTGGGAAAGAAAGTAAAGAAGATATAAATAAATTAAATAAATTATAAAAAAGTGATAAGAATATACCTAAAATATAATAACTTGCCCCCATTTTTAAGGTTATTCCATATCCAATAAAAATAGGTAAAAACAAAACAATAAAAGAAAAATAAGATTTAATATAAGTAAAAACAAGTTTAACAGCAATTAATTTCCTATTATCTAAAGGTAATGTTTTATCAATATCATACATTTCTTTATTAAATATTGATTTATTAATATGTGAAATAGTTGCATAAATTACAAATAAATTAATAATTACTTCACCAAAAATAAACATTTCTTTTGAAGCGTTATAATAAATAAACCTTTCATTTAACTCAACAAAAATAAAGGTTAAAAGAGTGATTAAAAATAGGGCAACAATAAGATTAAAAATAAATGAAAAAATCCTATCTTTATAAGATTTAAGATTGTTTTTAATACTTAATAAATATTCTTTTTTAAAATATAACTTTAATTCGTTCATAAGATTTCACTATTCATTATTGGAATTATTTAATTTTCTAAATTCTTCAACTAAAGAGAAATTAGAATCATTAAGTTCACTTCTTTCATAAATTCTAGATAATTTAGTGTTATTTAAAAAGACGACTCGATCGCAGATTTTTTCAATAACATCGATATTATGAGAAGTTAAAAAGACTGTATTACCTTTTTCTTTATATTTAACAATTTCTTCAATTAAAAGTTCAGCCATATTAATATCAAGACCAACAAGTGGTTCATCTAAAATCCATAATTTAGGTTCATGAATTAAACTAGCGATAATTGAAACTTTTTGTTTCATACCACGAGAATAATCTTTAATTAATTTATCTTCATCTTTTTTAAGTTCAAATTTTTCCATTAATTCGTTATATCTATTTTTAAATGTTTCATTATCAACTTTAAAAAGAGAAGCAATAAAAGAAAGATATTCTTTAGCTGACATTAAAGTATAAGAAGAAGATTCATCATTAGTTAAACCTAAAGACATTTTAGCTTCTCTTTCTTCTTTTTTAATATCATGGCCATCAATTTTTATTTCGCCTTCATCAAAAGGAATAATTGAAGAAATACATTTAATAGTTGTTGATTTACCAATACCGTTAGATCCAATAAGTCCGAATACTTCACCATATTTAACTTTGATATTAATATCATCTAAAACTAAATGTTTTCCATAAGATTTCTTTAAATTATTAATCTCTAAAACATAGTTTTCTTCATTTCTAATTTCTTGTTGTTCCATATTTCTTCTTTTCCCTTTTTCTTTTTCTTTTGTTTCAACTTATATACTTTAATCACTTACCTTATTTAATACAAGTTTTCTTTGAGATTTATTGTCACTATTATTACTATTATTATAAATAATAGTAAAATCATAGATATTTTTATTAACGATGTTATTTTTAGAAATAATAAAACCAAATAAGACTATAGTAATATCAATTCCTCCAGTCGTTATAAAAAATATTGGGAAATCTTCACTAAACATATAGATAAAATAAGGGGTTAACATGAATATGAACATAAGGAGATAACCCGTATTCTTTTTATCATGTCTAATAATATTAGCTAATTTTAAAATAATTATTATAAATACTGCTAAATAACAGATTGAAAGGAATACTCCTCCGGTTGAAAATACCTCAACAAAAGCATTGTGGTAATTATAATAATTTGGACCAATGTTATCTAAACTTCTAAGTAAATAAGTGGAGATATTATAACCAACCCCAAATAAAATATCGTAAATATTATAATTTGAATAGCCTTGTCTAATAATATCGAATCTACCATCTATTTTAGAGAAATATTTTAAAATTAAATCATATAAAGTATATGTAACAGTCTCAATATTACCGGTTTCTTTATCTTCAACATCTTCACTAATTTTAAAATTTTGAATAAAGAAAATATCTAATATTAAATAGATAAAGACGAATATTGTGATTGATAAAAGAATTGTAAATAACAATTTATTTTTATAAAAAGATTTATAAATAAAATAAAAGTAAGTTAAAACAAGGAAAGTAAATGTACAAATAAAAGCAGTTCTACTTCCACTACAAATAATAAAGAAAATATAAATAATATTAAGTAGTAGCATCCAATATTTTTTATATAGTATAGATAATAAAGTAGTGGATAAAGATGTTAAAAACATCATATGTCCAATAGTATTTCCATTATTAAAAAATGATTTAATTCTAACCGTATTATTACCTAAATCGAATTTAGTAAAAAACGCTGGATTAGTAATAATCGTGATATATTTTTCTCCTTCAGTAATAAATGAATATCCTAAAATTACGATTGCTACTAAAATATTTGCAGCAAATAAAGCTTTAAGTAAAAAATAATTGTTCTTTTTAAATTCTGGAACCATATTAAAAACCATAAACCAAAGTAAACAAGCAAAAATTACTTGGCTAATGCTGACTAATCTATCAAGCATTGATATTGGTGGATAAATATTTTTAGATGGATCTTCTAAATCTTGGAAATATAGATGGTCATAATCATGCAAAAGAGTTAAAAAAGATAAATATATAATAATTAACCCAACAAAAATAAATCCGATAGTTATCTTATTTTCTAGTCTAATTATTTTAAATTTAAAAGCTAAATAATATATAACAGAAAATAAAATAACAAGCGGGATACTAAATCCGATTGCTCCTTCAACTGTTACTCCATTAGAAAAAGAACCATCATTACCGATAGTATATTCTCCATATATAAGGGTTAAAATAATCGTTATTAAAACTAATCCTAAATATCCTAAATTAAGATAGTTAATTTCTTTTATTTTATTTTTTAAAGATAAAATGCGTTCTTTCATTTGAAGTTTTTTTTATTTTTTTATTTATTTTCTTCATTAATAATTGGGGTTGGATTAAAGTTAAAGATTTCATTCTTTTTCTTTTTATTTTCAACAACCTCAACAACATTAACAATAGATTTATAATCATCTAAAGAAATGATTCCTTCTTTAACAAGTTTACTTGCTTTAAAATCAATTTCTTTAAAGCCATCATCATGAGCAAGATCTTTAATTTTTTCAATATCTGCATAAGATGTTGCGATACTTCTTCTTAATTTATCATTTAATTTTAAGATTTCAAAAACCGCAATTCTTCCGCTATATCCGGTATAATTACATGCTTCACAACCCTTTGCTTCATAGATTTTATCGCCTTCATTTATATCATGGAGGTAAGAAGCTTCTTCGGCTGTAACGATATGTTCTTTTTTACATTTTGGACATAATCTTCTAACAAGTCTTTGAGAAATTGCACCAAGTAAAGCATCACTAACAAGATAAGGTTCAACACCCATATCAACAAGTCTAGTAATTGTTGTAACAGCATCGTTAGTGTGGACACTAGATAAAACTAAGTGACCAGTAATAGCAGCTTGAACAGCAATATGAGCGGTTTCATTATCTCTAATTTCACCAACCATGATAATGTTAGGGTCTTGTCTAAGAATAGATCTTAATGAACGAGCAAAAGTTAAATCAACTTTATTATTAACTTGAAGTTGGTTAATTCCACTAATATCATTTTCAACAGGGTCTTCAACAGTAATAATATTAACTCCAACCTTATTTAATCTTTTTAAAATGCTATATAAAGTTGTAGTTTTACCACTTCCTGTAGGACCGGTTAAAAGAATAATTCCGTGAGGTGAAGAAATAAGTTCATTAATTAAGTTATAGTCTTCTTTATCATGAATTAATTCTTCTAAAGTTTCGCCTTGATCAAGAGAGTTATAAAGTCTAATAACAATTTTTTCGCCGTATTGAATTGGTAAAGTAGAAACACGGAAATCGTAGTCAGTATCGTTATAATTAAAGTTAATCTTACCATCTTGAGGGACTCTTCTTTCAGCAATATCAAGTCGAGCCATAATCTTGAATCTAGAGATTAAAGATTGATAGTTTTTAGCATCAATTGTGGTATGCTCTTTTAAAACACCATCAACTCTAAAACGGACTCTAACTTTATCTTCCATTGGTTCGATATGAATATCACTAGCTTTTTCATTTAATGCTTCTTTAAGTAAAGTATTAGCGAGTTGAACGGAAGGTCCATCAACATAATCTTCTAAACTTTCTCTAGCTTCCTCTTCTGCAAAACCTTTATCTTTTCTAATATTTTCAGCAGCTTCTTCTCTTTTTGATTTACTATCAATAGTAAAAATTAAAGAGTCCATATCTTTAGAAGAAACTAAATAAACTTTATATGGATCTGAGGTATAAAATGAAATTTTTTGAGTTTCATCAAAAGTATAAGGATTATCAATTAAGACGATTAAAGAGCCATCTTTTTCATCCTTTTTAAAAGGAACAATTCTTTTTTGGATAATAAACATCTTGTTAAATTCTTTATAAATTGAATTATCAAGATTATAAATATTGAATTCTTCATAATAAGGGATATTAAAGATATCTCCTAAAGCGGATAAAACTTTTTCTTTATCAAAATCTTTTTTAACGATTAAATAATCACTTAATAAACGATCTTCAATATTGGCTTCCGTTATAAAATCGTTAGCATCTTTAATATCGATTAATCCTCTTTTTAAAAACTCATCTTTTAAAAATTCATTAACTTTCATATATTTTTACCTCTTATTCATTCTATATATATTAAGCAAGTGGAGCTGTTGTAAATTGGAAGATTGGGAGCATAACAGCAAGGAGAATAACTCCAACTAAAGCACCCATAATAACAATAACGACTGGTTCTAATAAACCAATTGCTCTAGTTAAAGATGCATTAAAGACTCCTTGATAATAACCACCAATCTTTTCTAAAGATTGAGTTAAAGCACTATTATCTTCACCAACCTTTACCATTTGAATAAAAAGTGCAGGGAAAAAGCCACAATTTTCTAAAGCTCTAGATAATTTTTTACCATTAGAAACTTCTTCAATTGCAAAATTAAACTTCTTAGTAAAATATTCATTATTAATAATTCTTGGCATTTCTTTCATTGCACTAATAACAGTCATACCACTACCAAGTAGTGTAGCAAATGAAGAAGCAAATCTTGTTGTAATTGAATTGATTTTAACTTTTCTAACAAGTGGGAATTTAATTAAAAATGCTTCTTTAATAAATTTACCTAATTTAGTCTTAAAAAAGATAAATAAGAAGATTATTAACGCTACAATAACAATTAAAATAATTATGATATTATCGACAAAAAAGTTTGAAAATCCTAAAACTATTTGAGTTAAAAGAGGAACTTCTTGACCATATTGTAAAATCATATCTGCAAACATTGGAACAACATAAATCATCAGTAAAAAGAAAATTGCAGTAATAACAACAAAAAGGAAAATCGGATATGCCATAGACGATTTTACTTTTTGTTTTATTTTTTGATCATTATCATAATAATCACTAGCTTTTCTTAAAACCCCTGCTAAATTACCAGAAATTTCACCAATATAAATCATTGAACAGAAATATTCAGGAAAGATTTTTTTATGTTTTCTTAAAGCGGTAGTAAGTAAAGATCCTCCTAAAACATCTTCATAAACTTCAGAGATAACATTTTTAAAAACAGTTGAAAATTCTTGTTTTCTTAAAACATCTAAACATTCACTTAATTCGCTACCAGTATTAAGCATAATTGCAAATTCTTCACAAAAAGTAATAAATTCACTTCTAGAAACCCTAGATGAAACTGCTAAAAAATTGCTTCTTCTTTTTTCTTTTTCTTTTTTAAAATCAATTAAAGTAATTCCGGCATCTTTAAGTCTAATTTTTAGTTCACTTTCATCACTAGCTTTCATCCTGTCTTTAATAATAGTTGAATTTTCATCATAGCCTATATAATTAAAAATTGGCATATCTATTTTTTTCTCCTTTCTTTTTGTTTATTTATATAAATTAAGTAATTAACTAACTAATAATCCTAAATATTCTTCTAAATCCATCAAAGTTATTACACTATAATCAACATAATCTTTTATAAAAAATATAATAAAGTATGCAATTGCAATAAATGGGAAGAATGGGACGATTTTAGAGTTATCTTCGGTTTCACTTATCTTTTCCTCTTCTTCGATATTACTATCTATATTCTTATTTCTATCTTTAATATA
The DNA here is from genome assembly GCA_949299395.1 of uncultured bacterium. Lineage (GTDB taxonomy): Bacteria > Bacillota_I > Bacilli_A > RFN20 > CAG-826 > Onthovivens. Next base: position 52,377 of record CASGAB010000004.1, read on the forward strand.
TCTAAATAAATAATAAATAAGAGCGGACACACTAGCTAAAAATAATAAAAGTATTATATTGATTACTCCGACATTAAGCCCTAAAAGAGTAAACATAATTACATCCGCCATTCCTATAGCATCTTTTTTAAGTAATACCTTATATATAAATATTAATAATATAAATATAATTAATGGTAATAATAATCCTCCTAGATTAAATATAAGAGTATATTTATAATTTATTATCATTTTGATAATAAATTCTATTAATACTAATACAAGTATTAGTATTAATAGAGTATAAGGTATTTCATATTTTTTATAATCAATATATGCTCCTATAATAAGTAGAAATACTATAAATATATCGATTATATAAATATAATCGATATAATAAATTATATAGATACTTTTATTAAATATGTAGTAACCGTATAAATATAATGTAACAAATAATAGTAAAGATAATAGTTCTCCTATAAATAATGTCGGAGATATTTTATTTTTACAGTATCTACATCTTCCTTTTAAAAAGATATAAGAAAATAAAGGTATTAAATCTAATATAGATAATTTATGATGACAACTATCACAAAAAGAATATGGTTCATCTTTATAGCTAATATCATTAATATATCTAAAAGAAAAAGATATAAAAAAAGATGCTAATACTAAACTTAAAAATATTAGTAATACTAATAATAAACTAAATAAAAATATATCTAATTCTCCACTAATATTCATATCTACCTACTAATTAACTATTTACTTCTATATTTTCTTCACTTTTAATAACCATTTCTTTAGTTACATCTAAAGTTAAATTAATAATATTGTTATATGTTTTAACTTCTTCTTCGCCTTCTCCTCCTGGATTTTCTGGATCAGTTGGTTCTTCAGCTAAAGTTGTTTCACCCTCTTCTTCTTTACCAGGTTCAGTTGGATCAAATGGTTCACTTGGTTCTTCATAGAATTTATTTTTCATATAATTGAATGGATATTCTTTTTTATTTTCAGAGATGTCTTCATCAAAATTTAATATCGAAAAAAAGTCTAAAGTTGTGGTATAACTTTCAGTATCTATTACAATTTTAAAATTATTAAAATATGCAGTATTATCGATGTTTTTTAAACTAAAAACTTTATTTTCTTCACTAGCTAGAGAAATGAATCCACAAGAAATTCCATTTTCCGGATCTGCTTTATTTAAATCTACAACAAGTTTAATACTTGTTCCTTCTCTTGAAGTTAAATTAGCAAAAAGTTCTTGAGCATTATATGTTTTTCTATCTGTATCACTAATTATTTTTGAAGCTAAAATTTCATCAGTTTTACCGGCGTCTTCTTCAGTGTAATCGGTAGGAAAAACCGTTCTACTATATTTTTCTTTTATAGTATTATAAACTGTTTCTTCTTCAGCTGGATCAACTTCAAGAGAAAAAATTCTATCAATTTCATCTTTATCAAAAACATAGTTATATACGATGTTTTTTAATAAATTAAGTTCTAAAGTATAGGTAGGTTCAGGAGTTTCTTCGCCTTCTTCTACCTCCTCTTGATGGCTATTTACTTTTCCTTCTTCAAGCATCATATAAAAGATATCAAAGAAGTTAGAATAAGAATATTCCATTACCTTCTCTTCTATTAGAACACTATCTTCTTTTAAAGCATTATCGTTTTTGTTCATATTTTTAAAAAGATTTGAGCTAAAAAGGAATGCTAAACAAAGTGAAGATAACATTAAAGAGATTATTAAAATAATAGCGGATGTAGTTAGTAAGATATATCCTCTATTTAATTTATTATTATGTTTTAAGTTATTCTTAATATGATACATAACTTAAAATAATATCCTCCACTTTAGCATTACTTTCTCTTAAAGAAGTAATACTAGATATAGTTATTTTTTTAACACTATAAGTATAGGTATAATCTAGATCATTATTTTCATTAATCGGATTAGTTGATATTTCTTCTTTATAATTAAAAGAATAAACATAGGTAATACTATTATCTATATTTTCTTCTAATACTAAAGTATTAGAAGAATCTACATATATAGTATTACCATTATATTCAGGATCATTATGATCAATATTAAATTCTAATAAGGTAGGAATATAATTATTATCTATACTAATTCTATTAACAATAATGTTAATAGAGTTAGTAATGTTAATCTCTTCATTTAACTTGTTAAATGAAGAGTTATAGATAATAATTCCACTAAAAGTAAATCCAACTCCTAAAGTAAAGATTATTAAAGATACGACTACTTCAATAATCGAAAACCCTTTTTTATTAATATTAAATATATTAAAGATATTAAAACTATGTAATAAAGAATTATTATTCTTATTTCTTTTCATCTTTATTCTTACCAAATAACCCTTTCTTTTTATTATTAGTATTATTACTATTATCGATATCTTCTTTATCTTTATTATTACTATTAGATCTAATAAATAACTTATTTAAGAATGATTCTTTTTCAATAGGAAAAGAAAATGAATCACTTATAAGATTGATACTAATAACATCTAAATTATTAACTTCTTTTAATTTAGATGTTATTAAGTTATCTCTACCATCAATATAGATGGTAGAGATAACATTATTATTGAATAATCTATCAATCTTATAATTAAAAGAATTAATATCTAATAATATATTATTAATTAATAAGTTATTATCATTATAATCATTATTATTAATAAATGCTTTATATCTAATATAATGTTTTTCGATATAATAATAACTTATTAAATATTTATTATCTAATATAGATAATAAATATATATAATTACCATTATTATCTTTAACTTTACTCTTATTAACATTATTATTATTTAGTTTATTTAATAATACTAAAGCTAAATCTTTAGTATTATTAAAATTAACTAATAATGATAATGATGTTAATACTTTTTTATATTTATTTAATAGATCTTTTTTAATTAAATATGTAACACTAATTAATCTTTTATTTTTAAATCTTATCAAGGAAGTATCACTCTTACCTTCATCTTTATATTCATCAGTGAAAGTATCTTTTAAATTATTTTCAATAACTTTAGCTAATTTAGACTTAGGAAGAGATGAAGGTAAATGTGATACTTCATAATAAGATTTATCATTTAAATAATATAAATGAACTCTTTTATCATAATTAATAATATTATTATCATTTAAAAAGTTAATAAATTCTCCTTTTAAAGAAGATAAATCATTAAGATTAATATTATTAAATTCTTTAGTAATAACATAATTGTTATTACTAATATCTTTATTATTATTATTATTAGTATTAGTATAAAAACTAAATATAAGGTTAATATTATTAGTGTTAAAATCAAGGATTAAACAATCAACCTTATATTTAGTTTTATTACTAATACTATTATTTACTTTATTATTAACATTATTTACTTCATCCATAATTGTGTTACCTCTTATTTATAATTATTTATTAGTTAGTTATTTAATTATTTATCACTAGTTACTGTTAATGAATCATACTAATGATTCATTAACTCTTAAATAATTCATTGTAAATGAATTATTTAAATCATTAAGATAGTAACTAGTGATATTAATTTCCATATATTTATAGTTACTATCATCACTACTTAATTCTTTCCAAGATTCATCATAATATTTAATATTAGATGAATCTTTAGCTATATTAATATCTTCATTAGTAAAATATATTGTTTCATCAATATATTTTACTTTAGTTATATCAATTGGTTCTTCTATATCTATTGGTGGAACAACTTCCTCTTCTTCACCTTCTCCTTCTTCTAAAGCTGGTTCAGTAGGATCAATAGGAGGGTCAGTAGGATCAACTGGTTCTTCTGGTTCAGTAGGTGGCTCTTCTTCACCGTAGATATCCTTGTAATCGTAAGTTCTTTTAATGAATTCAAAGTTAATGGTACTACTAGTACCATTAACTTTGAAATAATAAAGAATTAATTCATCATCAGTAGTATCTAATGTATTGTTATTGTTAGCAAAGTAAATTAATGAGTGTTCATTATTTTCTTTGTTAACATTTAAATTCTTTAAAGTATCATTGATGAAGTTTTCATCTTCTTCATTTCCTAATACCATTTTAGCAGTAGATATACTGCTAAAATGGTATAAATCTAAATCATTAAAAAATGATTCTTTTAGTGTTGTTAAACTAATTAAAGAATCATTTTTTAATGTTATAGATTTATAAGAAGATGAAACAAAAATAATCATTGAAGTTAAACCTACTAAAATGATAGAACCACTAGCAATAGATATTGCTAGTTCTATTAGGGTAAATCCTTTTTTATTCTTATATTTATTTTTATTTAATCTTCTTTTTATTTTCATATCTATATACCAAGATATCCCTACACCAATGGTGTAGGGATATGAGGGGATTTTATTTATTAAAATAGTTAATTGGACTATTTTAATTACTAAATTAGATTAAGCTCCAGCTGTGAATAATTTAGTATCTTCTGATGCTTTGAAATTAGCTGCAATACCAACTTCTTCAGTAGCACCATCCATTGTATAGCCAAATCCTGCAACAACAACTGTTCCACCATCAATCTCAGCGTCTTCGCCATAGAAAGTTAATGTTGCATGAGGGTTAGCTCCTGAAAAACGATCGCCAACTGTTGCACCTTCACCTTCTGTTCCAACAAAATAGACATATTCAAAAACATCAACAGCAATAGCAGATGTGATATCAACTGGAGTTTCTGCAGTCGATTTGATTTCTAAACCCTTTGATGAAACTGAAAGTTCGAAAGTATTAGCTCCAACAGGAACTTTTTCTCCATCAGCTGCAACAACATTAACTAAAGTAACTAATTGTTCTGCTTCTTGTAAAGCTGCAGATTTTTTAGCACTCTCTGTAACACCAAAATATGCAGCAACACTAACACCTGCTAAAATAGCAATAACAGCAATAACAACAACAAGTTCAATTAAAGTAAAAGCTTTTTTTGTTGTTCTTTTAATTCCTTTTAATAAATTATTCATACTTTTTAGTTCTCCTCTATATGAATATATACAAAGACATAATTATTATATACCTATAACATAATAATTTATTATATAAATTATATGTTATTGATTAAATATGACATATTTAAAGAAAACTCCCCCATTACCTGTGGTAATGTCAATATAAGAACTACCAATTGGGGATGCGGACATTTTATTGGACAGTTTTTAAATTTTTCCATTGTCTAACTTTTATTCTCTTTTCTGTAAACCATTTTAAATATTTATTTAATTTATCAATGAAGTCAGAACATGTTGCCTCTGTCCAATCGTAAGGATAATAAAATTCGTTTTTTATTGTTCCGAAGAAACCCTCACACATTGAATTATCTGGCGAACAACCTTTTTTGCTCATAGACCTTGTATAACCAAATTTTTCCATTAATGCTATCCGACTTGGGAGACGATAATGAAATCCTCTATCATTATGAATAGTACAATTATTATTTTTAATTATTTCGTGGCCTTTTATAAGCATTGTATTAGTAAGTTCAGAATTAGGGGATGTGCCACAAGTATAAACTATTGGCAATCCATCATAACAATCAATTAAAGGAGATAAGTATACTTTTCCATCTTTTAAAGAGAATTCTGTTATATCAGTCAATACTTTTGTGTAAGGTTTATCCACTTTAAAATCTCTATTTAATAGATTAGAAACTTCAGGTGAAATTTCACCTTCATAAGAAGAATATTTTCTTTTTCTCTTTTGATAAACAATAAGGCCAATTTGTTTCATTAAGCGTCTAACAACTTTTTCACTAATATTAATGTCGAAAGTATCAATAAGAGCTATTTTTATTCTTCTATAGCCATAACATTTATAATTCTCGTTAAACATTATTTTAATTTTTTCTTTAATATCATCGTATTTATCGACTAAATTTCTAGTACATTCATAGTAAAAAGTAGATCTTTTTAATTTTAATTTCTTTAATAAAGCTGTGGTTGAATATGTTCCTTTTAAGGCGTTAACTACAATAGTTTTTTCTTTGTTGGTTAAATTACCGTAATTAACGCCTATTTCTTTTTTTATTAATTCATTTGCCTTCTTTAGTATTTTATTTTCAAGCTCTAAATCATTCCTCTCTTTTCTTAACTTTTCAATTTCTGCGAGTAATTCGTCTTTATTGTTGCTCTTGTCAATATCCATTTTTTCACCCGTTAAATTTTTTTGCCACATATAAATAGTTTCTCTTGTAACACCTAATTTTTCGGCCAATTCTTTCCCAGGAATTGTCCTATTGACAAATTCTTTTACAATAGCAATTTTATCATTTTCCGAATAATTATTTTTGTTTACTTTCATTTTTCTTTTAGGTTTTTTATATCTTTTATCTTTTTTAACCCATAATTTTAGACAAGATTTTGATGGATACCCAAATCTTTTAACTGTATTAGAAATATTTTCTCCGTGTTCAAAATAATAATCACGCACTTGTTTAATTTGTTCAGAAGTCCGTTTCCCTTTTTTTAATATGAACAAATGGTCTTACCAAAAGAGGTAAACCAGCTTTTTCGTGGTTGTACCATCTTCTTATAGTTCTTGCTTTTATTCCAGTTTCTCTTGATGTCTTTGCAAATTGACAATCGTATTTATGAACTAACTTAAGCGTTTTCTTTATTGTTTTTAAATCGTACATATAAGTTAAGTCTCCCTTAATTTAATGTCCAACTTTTTGTCCGCACGCCCTTTCCTACAATTTGAAGTTGACTTTTGCAATTATACTATCTTTATATACTAAATATTTATATTTTTTATAATTAGAGAAAATTATCTATTATTTTAAATTAATATTAGAATAATATTACTTAATTATTATATAAATAATGTCTATATGTTGATTAATAATATAGATTACTTGTTTTTATAAACGTTTATAAAAACATTGTCATATAAATAGGAATATAAGTTATATTATTTTCAACATAAAGATCTTTAGCATATATAACATAACCTTCATTAATATTTAAATTATTATATTTATTAATGAATTTAATTAAAGATTTATGATTTTATTAAGTGTAAAAATCTAAAAAAAAGATATTAAATTTTCAACTTTTAGTGTAAAAATTACTATTATTAAAATATTACGATAATTATCGCATTTTTATAATGTTTAAAATAACAAAAGTTGCAAAAACTAAAAATCTTTTTGTCAAGTTTTATGCAAAAACGAAAAATGTTTAATAACTTTAAATAAAAAATACCCACTCTAAGTGAGTGAGTATCTATTATTTTTAAAATTTTATTTAAGCGGCTTTAGCTAAAATTGGATTGCCTTTATTGGCTTCTGTAAAGCTGGCACTTAACCCGGTTGTGTTAGATCCGCCAGAAGTTAAAGTGTAGTTGAAACCAGTAATTGTAGCAATTTTAAGATTGCTATCATCGACTTTTCCATAAACAGTTAATGAAGCATGAGTGCCGTCAAATCTATTGTCTTCATCAGTATATTCACCTTCTGAACCTTTAAAATAAATATAATCGAAAACAGTAACAACGTCATTATGATCAAGATTATTTGTTGTTGCTTCGATTTTTAAACCACTTGAAGAATAAGTTAATTTATACTTTTCTTCGTCAGCATCAAATGTCTCACCATCGGTAGCAACAACGCCAACTAATGTAACTAATTGAGTAGCTTCTTGTTCTGCAGCACTATTTTTTGCACTTTCAGTAACACCAAAATAAGCAGCGACTGAGACACCAGCTAAAATAGCAATAACAGCAATAACAACGACAAGTTCGATAAGTGTAAATGCTCTTTTAGCTTTTCTTTTTAATAATTTAATCATGATAAATCTCCTTTTAAATTAAGTTTGTTTCTAGTAAATTTTCAACGCTAAGAAAAATATTGTCAAATATATCTACATTTATATCTTTAATCTAATACTAAATTGTCTCTATATATAGATATTTTATATCTTAATTAGCAGTTAAATACGATATAATTCTTTTAATATGGGATTAAAGATATTACTTATTACATTAACTCTACTTACTACTTTCTTAGTTATATTAATGCATTATAAATATAAGATTAATAAAATCATACTTAATGTATTAGGTATATTTTTATTAATCTTTAAGATAATAGAATTTAGTTATTACTATTTAAATGATATGAATATCTTTCCAGTAGAATTCTCTCATATATCTTATTTTATAGTATCTATAATAATTATCTTTAATATTAAAAGATTATATTTCTTTGGTTCTTTTATATCATTTACTAGTGGAATTACTTATGTTCTTACTTACTTATTTAAAGATAATGAATTTGTTACATTTAATATTTACATGACCTTTATATCTCATATAATATTACTCTTTATTGGATTAACCTTAATGTTTAATATGAATAAATATAAAAAAATAGATACATTGTATCTATTTTTAGGATTTATTCTTATTATTACATATTCTTTATTAGTACATTATAAGCTTATTTTCCCTAATCAAGATTTATCATATGTTGTATTAAATCAAATAATATTTGGATCTATATTAAAATATATCGGTATTACTACTTTTAATGAGATTACATATTTAATTTATTATCCTTCATTAATATTAGTGTTAGTTTTATTAATTACATCTATTTATTTTATTAATAAACATTTATCACTAGATTTAATTACTCGCTATAAATTAGATAATAAGACATATAATAAATTAATCGATAGATTCATTTTAGTTAAACATAATTAATTACTTCTAAGTAGTTAGAAGTTCACTTAGAAGTAACTTAGAAGTTTTACTTCACACTTACTTCTAAGTGATTAATTATTATGTTTAATATTAAAAAAGAGAAATTTTATTTAAAGCAAAAATTAAATAATAAGGCAAAGTAATAAAGTTATCATTAAAGCCAATATTATAATCTCCAAATTTAATTAATCTTGCCTTACCATAATGATCTGGATTATTTAAAATTGTTTTAGATGATTTAGCGTTTCCACTACTAGCTTTTACTTCAATTAGTGCAGGATATTTTAAATACGAAATAACAAAATCAACCTCTAAACCGCTATTCTTTTTAAAATAATATAAAGGGATATTTGCCTTATAAAAGTTTTCGGCGATTGCAGCTTCATATAGATATCCTTTATTCATTCCTAATGTATCGCTCATTATTCCTTCAATGGTATCAAAACCACTACTTCCAATAAAAAGACTAATGTCAGAATAAAATAATTTAAAGTTATTTAAAACAGCGCTATTTTGTAAAGGTAATGAAAGATTACTCACATTATAGACTTTAAAAACAACATCAGCATTCACAAGATAATTGATAGCATCTTGTTTCTCTAATCCATTCCCTCCCTCTATTTTTGAAACAACATATCTCTTATTTTCCTTTAATAAAAAAGTGGGAATTAAATCAAATGAATTTTGAATTCTTGCAATTTCATAAGAGGTATAAAGTGGTTTATCATTTTCATCTTTTCTTTTTGAGGGATCACCTTTAATATCAAAAATTAAGCTTCTTATTTTTTTAAATGCTATATTGTAATTTCGGTTATTACTTAAAAACATAGATATTACTTCAGGATATCCGCCAATAGAAATATAAGTTTTATACAATTCTTTCATTGTTGAATGAATTACATCAGGTATTTTCTTTTTCTCTTTTAAACAATTTAATAAGATTTGTATTTTAATTTCATCAAAGTTAAAGGCCCATAGAAATTCTTCAAAATCCATAGTTTTCATTACAAAAACATCTTCGGCACCATTTGGTTTAGATACGCTCATTCGTCCTTTATTTTCAATATTTAAACCAATATATGAACCACTTGCTATTACTTCAAATCTCTTATCTTCTTTAAAGCTCTTTAATGATAAACGAGCTTTCGAGCAGTCTTGAATCTCATCAAGTATAATCACTGTCTCATGCGGCACAAATTTAAATGTAGTATCTTGATAGCTAAGTAGCGAAATAATATCATCAACTGCTAAAGAGTTTTCAAATGCTTGTTTCATTTTTGGCTTTTCCCAAAAATTAATATAAACAACATACTTAAAATGATCAGTAGCAAATTTCTTTATACTGCTAGTCTTACCGCACTGCCTAACTCCCGCAATTAAAGCCGGAGAATGACCATTTGTTTTTAGCCAATTTTTTAATTCTTCATCAATTTTTCTTTTAAAATACATAAAATACCTTACTTATGCGATTATTATAACATCAGTTATATAACTTTGCACTAATTTTCAAGGGAGTCTTAACATCGTCGGCACTAATTTTCAAGGGAGTTTTGGTATATTTCGCACTAAATTTCAAGGGAGTTTTTTGGTGACTGGCACTAATTAACAAGCGAGTTTTCGTAAGTTATTCCTTGATATATAAAGATTTTCCTTAAAATCTAAATATAATAATTTCACTATTTTTTCACTATTTTTCATTATTCAAGTTAATATCTAATTAACGATAAATCTAATGAAGATGTAGGTTTAATTAAACTAGACTCATCATTTTTATATAAATAAAATTTAAAATTACCATTACCAAAAATCATATAAAATATAGAACTTTCTTCTACTTTTATTCCATCTTCACCCTTAAAAGAATAAAGTCTATTTATACTTTCATCATTTAAATCAACTTTAGAAAAATTAGTCCCACCTCCTAAAGATATAATCGGAGTAGAAATATAATTTTCATCATATAGATATACTTTGTTTTCGTCTTTATTAAATTCATTATCTAATAAACTAGATACATTAAAAGATTCTAATATATTAGAAAAAGATGAGTTATCACTTTCAAATATCGAATTAATATTTAAATCTTCTAACTTTTTAAAATCATAAAAATAATTATTCCCATCCATAATTAATCTAGAACCTTTAGAAACTCCCCCTAAAGGTAAAGAAGAAGAAAAATATTCATTAAATGAAGAATTATATAAGAGCGATCCATTTAAATGATTATCAATAAATATAGATGCAAAACCAGATTGATAAAATATATTATTTTTTATAGTTAATGTATTATCAATATTAGATTCATTAATCTTATCATCTTTATCTTCGATAAATTGATAAGATAATGAATCTTCCATGTTTAAAAAAGCTTTATAAGTAGATGAAGATAATTTAATTAAATTATCGTATGAATGCATTAAAAGTGAATTAGATAAAGTTATATTAGAAGATGATGATTGATATATTAAATTACGCGAATTAGATAAATTTAAATCTTCAAATAATATATTTGATGAATTATAAATAGAGATTAAATTACCAATGTAACGATATTCATTTAAAGTTGATTTATCATCACACCCTTTAATTATTAAATTAGATACTATTAATGGATCAGATGAAGAATAATTATTGAGGTTATTAATTAAAATAACTGTGTTATCGTCTTTATATTTATATAATGATGATTCTATTACATCTATTTCACCATTATATTTATTATTTATTTTTTTAATACTATTTAATATTCCTACACTTTTTAATGGACCTAAAAATATATCATTATAAGTAGAAATAGATGTAATAGAATTATTATTTATATAATTAACATTTCCACTAGGAAATGTAAAATCATTAAAATTAATACTATATCCATTACCATATATTGATCTAGATAAATCAATTAAATAATTAATAGATTTATAGTTATAGTTCTTATTATTATCATTACTATTATTAGATGAATATAATCTATCTAAGAAACGATAATCATCATTATTTATATCGTTAATATTTATTCTTAAATATTCGATATAAAATAATGATGAGTTATTATTATTTTTATAATTAATACTAGTATTAAAATTAGATAGATATCTATTTAAATCTATTTCTTTATAATGATATTTATTTACTAAATTATTATCTAAAGAAGAAAGTAAATTTACTTCTTCTTTAGATAATAATAATGGTTTAATATTCTTACTAACATTAACATATTCATTTAATGTTGGATCATAATATAAAGAAGATTTAACACTATCTAATGATGTATTTAATATTAATGGACTAGATTTATATTTATTTAAAATAGAGTGGTTTGTTAAATAAACTAGATCAAAATAAGAATTAATGTAATAAGAATCATCTATCACTTCACTTTTATAAATATATGACAATTTATTTTCATTAATAAATTTAATTTCAATATCATCATTAGAAAGCACTTCTACTTTATATTTAGATATATCTTCATCAAAACTAATATTAATATCTCCACTAATAATTTCAATATCTTTAACTTTTTTAGATGGAACTAAAGAATTATTAATTAAAGTATCATCTAAAGTAAAATCAAATAAATCTAAATAGAAAGTAGCATTAACTTCATTAACTTTGTTATTTTTAAAATCTTTAGCTAAAGAATATCTAGCTTTTTTAGGATTTTCATTTAAATAAGAATTAATCCCTAAATAAGATATATTATCATCAAATACATATAGACCATTTTTAGATAAATCTAATGAATTTAATACAATTACATTGATATAACTTACTAAAGAAGAATTTTTAATAGAAGCTTTAATTAAACTTTTACCTTCTTTAATACCTTTAATCTTAATATTACTAATTTTATTGTTATTACTTATATCATCGCTAATTTGAACAATATCTTCATTAAGTGATTCATAACTAATTAAATCAAGATATTCTTCTTTAAATGGTGATATATTAACTTCTACTACTTTTTCTTCATTGATATTTAAAAAAATATAAGATGAAGAAAAAGAAATCTTTGATGGAATATCATTTAAAGAAGGTAATAGTTTAAATGAAAATGAAAATAAGAATAAGATTAATATTAAAGGAAATAAAAATATTAAAGTAAGTAATTTCTTTCTCATCTTAAAATATTAACTCCTTTACTTTTAATATTTATTTCAAATTTATTTAAATTCTTTTTAAATAAAAATAAAGTATAAATAAATAAGAATATAAATAAGATAAATGTTATTAAAAATGAATAAATCTCTAATAGATCATAAGAAATATTAGTGTTAAGTGAAGTAAATATAATCATTACTAAAATAGAAATAACTAAATAAATAATTAAAAAGATTAAAGAAAGAATTGAATTTGAAAAAGATTCATCTTTCTTTAAATCTTTTAAATTATATGAAAATGAATATAAAAGTGAAGATAATGAGAATATTAAAGAGAATATAAATAATATTAATGATTCGATTAAACTCAATATATTAAAAGATAATAAAAATATAAATAGCAATAATATAGATGTAACTAATGTAATTATTAATATCAATAATTTAGATATAACTAAATCTTTTATCTTTATAGGGAATGATAAATATATTAAAAATGAAGACTCTTCATTTTTAAATAAATTAACATTAAATGAGTAGATGATTGATATAAAAAATGAAATAAAGGAAACTATTATAAGTAAACGATATGAAGGTAAATTATATATTAGTAATGCAATAAAATAAGGCAAATTTAAACTATATAAATATGATGGATCTTTAATAAAAGATATTTCATATATAGAGAATATATTATTAATAAATAATATAAATAATATTGAAAATAAAGGTATTAAGATTAATAAAGAAATATAAGAATAATAATTTTCACCATTTCTTAAATTAGATTTAAATTCTTTAATAAGTAAAGGTAATGAATAAAATTTATATTCTTTTTCTTTATTAATCTTAATATCTTTATATATATCATCTTTTTTATAATAATAATTATTTAGTAAAGTAAATAAAATTATTAATAGAAAAGAAATAATTATTATTATAAAACTAACAATAATTTCTAATATTTTAATATTAGATATATCTAACATTATTATTTTATATATTAGATTAAATGGATATATATAAAAGGTTATATTCCCTAATAAAATAATATTATCTCCACTAAATATCTTAGCTAAATTATTCTCTGATATTAAATTCATTAAGATAGTTAATATAAAATAATAAATTAGTCCTACTATTATTATTCCACTTAAGCTTAATATTGTTACTAAGATATTTTTACTTCTAATTATTTCATTTATTTTTACATTGATTCTAACAAAGATAAATGAAAAGCCAATTATTATAATAGGTAAAAATAATGAAATTAAAAGAAGTAAAAATATATTTAAATAGATAGATATATCATTAATACTATATTTAGTTAATATTAATGAAATAGATATAGCAATAAATATTATTGAATAATCTAGATATACTTTTAAATATATTGCTAATAATTTAGCAATATATTGATCTTTTAATTTTAAAGGTAAAGGTAAATATAACTTCTTTTCATTATTCCTATATATAACTTTACTTATTAAATTAATGCTTGTTATTAGGTTAAATAAAGTTAATAAAGAAATGATTAATATATATAAAATATTAGTAAAGTTATATATATTATTAACACTGTATTCTTTATATTTATTAAAGATAAAGAATGAAATTAAAGAAAAGATTAGAATAATAAAAAGATTATAGATTAGATTAAAAAATAAAGATGATATCTTTTTAATCTTTTTATTATTCTTATCTTTAATATTAAAAATATTATATTCATTAATATCTTTAGAATTAATGAATATATTCTTTAATTCATTCTTTAAAAGTAAGTAGATCATAATAATGAACTTACCTCTAAAATTAATTTATCTTTCTTAGTTTCATCTAATTTAGCTAGATCAATAGATTTAGATATATTTTTATCATTTAATAAGATTAATTGATCACATATTTTAAAAGCTTCATTAATATCATGAATAATTAAAATAATTGTTGAATCATTATTTTCTTTTAAATCATTCATTAATTTAATTAAGCCTTCTTTACTAGATACATCAAGTCCTAAAAAAGGTTCATCTAAAAACCATATTTTAGGATTATGAATATAAGAACTAATTAGCGATACTTTTTGTTTATTACCATGGGAAAGTAAGGCAATAGTCTTATCTAAATAAGAATCAAATAGCAAGGATTTAGAAGCAAAATCTACTTTTGCTTCTAATCCTTTAATTTGATTCTTTCTTTCTTTTTTATCTTTAATATCGTTATTAAATATCGAATTAATAAAAGAGAAATATTCTCTAGGAGTTAAATATTCTAGTGAAGCTGATTCATCGCTAGAATATGCAATATCTTTCTTATAATTAAGTAAAGATAAATCACTAGACTTAATTAAATTAAGTCTAGTGCTATTATAGATAATCTCTCCTTTATCAGGGATAAGAACATTAGTTAATATGTTAACTAATGTAGTTTTACCTTGACCATTTTTACCAATTAAACCATATATTTTTTTATCTAAGAAGGTAAAAGAAAGATTATCTAGAATTAGATTGTTATTGAAGGATTTTGAGATGTTTGAAATAGATAACATGTTTAAAATTAATAATTTTATTTATTCGATAATATTAATTCCTGATATAGACACATCTTGGCAATTAACCATTGCGACACCTATTTTCGATTCACCGATATCGGCAATTCCAAATACAGAACTATAAATACCAAAAAGTAACTTCTCGACACTTTTAATTTCTTCGATTGTTTCATTTGTTTTTCCGCATGCTTTTGAAATAATAGAATCTAAATTTTCAGAGAAACTTTGTTTAATCTTGAATCTCCCGGCAAATGCATCTTTAACGTTGTTAGATGACGACAAAATGTCAATATTAGATATATTGTTAATTTGAATAAACCCAGCTGGAGCAGAAGAAGAAATATTCATCATATCGGCTTGTAATATTTCGTTAGCGTGGTCAATAGTATAATCGCTTTCAAAATAATTAAAACGGTCATATGTTACTAAAGAGCCACAAGAAAATCCGCTTAAATCATCTATAACAACCGAAGAACCTGGCAAAACTTTTATTTTCAACCCCCATTTATTATTTTTTAAGACAGTTTTACCATTAAAAATATAGTCTGAGTTATAAATTGGAAACCAAAAATCTTTAATAGAATAAACTTGGATATCCCAATCTCCTATACTAAATCCACCATATTGTAAATTTCCCATTTTTACATTGCAATTAAAATTATATATAATCTTACGATTACGTAAATTATTCAATTCATTATAATTGTCTTTATCGCTTGAATAAGGATTGTACCCATTATCCTTCTTTTCGCGACTTATTAATACTTGCCCATCGTCATTCGATATTCCAAATAAACTTTTTAAAGATATTTTTCCGCTTGATTGGGTACCGGCCTCTTCCGCGTTCGTCTCGGTATCACCTATAAAAGTAAGGTAAATATCACGTGTATCTCCAACATCATAGTCTTGTTTAAATTTCATTGGTATCCATCCAATATAAGATGCATTCTTTTTTAATTCAATATCACAATAAATGTTATTAAAAGTATATTTTTGAGTTGGAAATATTTCAGTAATATCCCCATAATATGTAGCTAGCTTTCGCTTGAATTTATAAATAGGATAATAAGCATTCATCATCCGATCAAAAGTTGTTATGTGTTGAATAACTTTTCCTTCTTCTTCGATAATAATTTTTCCATCACCATCAATTTGGCCAAACGCTCTAAACCATGTTCCATTTGATATTATTAATTCTCCGCCTTCTTCAATGCTTAAAAGTCCGGCATTTGTATATGTTAAAGGGTTTCCTGCTCTTTGATTATAAAAACGAGAAAAAACACTGATTCCAGCATCAGTAGAATGCGCCCATTCCCCTAATTGCCCTTTTCTATTATTCCCTTCAAAGGTTACAATCAATTTACCACCATCTTTAATTATTAAGTGCCCTGGTGTGAATTCTTTATCTTCGATTTGACTAAAGTTATTAAATTTTTCTCTACTGTTTGAGGTGCCGTATCCATTTACATTATAATCAACTTTAACCTTTACGTTCTTAGGTAAAGTAATTTCGCTATCAATAACGCATTTTTGCCCAATATAAATATCGTAATCTGGTAGTACCGAAGAATACGTATAAGGGTCAGTGCCATTATACCCAGCTTTTGAATTTTCTTCTACAATTGCATCAACACAATCTTCAAAATCGCCAAATAAACGATTACTGCCGCCACAAATAGAATAGCAAGCCTCGTAATTTAAAAGATTAGCAGCTGGAATATCAACATCTACATCTTTTAAATTAATAGTTTTATTAACAAAAATATTCCCTTCATATTGTTTTAAACTACCTACATTTTCATCGCCTTTATATAGATATTCAGCCTCATCAGCGCTTTTAAATACTGGGGTAGCATTAGCAATATCTTCTTTTGTTAAATTAATTTTTTCATTAAAAAGTAATTTAACATCATCACTAGTATCGGCGTTTCCATCATCTATAATTCCATAAGGTTCAAAAGGGGTTATGGTATTACCAAGAGTTCCTTTAGTTCCGAAAATAGTATTCCCTGTGCCATTCAAATATCGAATATCGCAATCAACAATAGATTCACCATTTTTTAAATAATAAGTATATTCTTTACTATCATATTTAAAAGTAACTTCAATAGCTTTTCTACCGATTTCATCTTCTTCTATTGTTCCGCTATTATCTAAATCATAGCTTTGTAATTCTTTAGAAGCTTGGATTCCATATACATCTAATATAGATGTATCATAATTTTCTAATCTTTCATCAGCTTTTATGGCATCAATTAATTCTTGTTCTTTAAGAAAGGCTTTAGTGTTATCTAATCTATCGCCAGACATAACATCTTCTTCTAAAAAATAACCAAAAGATGGTTTAGTAGTTACATAAACAATCTTATAATCGTCTATAACATTAATATCATTAGATAATGAAACAACTTTTTCATTATCACTATTAATTCCTTTTCTTTTTAAAACAATGTAATTAATTAAATCAGTATCTCTATTAGTTATACCTTGAGATGGTAAATATGATGATATGAAATTATATGCTGCTTCTTCTTTACCGAGTTCATTTATTTTATCAGCTTGCTCTATATTATAAATTGAATAAACATTTTGAATTTCTGTTAAATTCTGTTCAGTAGCACTCTTATTAGCACTATTATTAACTGCATAATAAGTAGCAACACTAACTCCAGCAATAATTGCTATTACTGCAATTACTACTACTAATTCTATAAGCGTAAAACCTTTCTTTAATAGATTAGACTTATTATTATGTCTAATCTTACTTTTAAGGTTTAAAAAATTAAAACTATTTTTTAAGTTCATCATATTATTTTATCCCTCTTAATAAGTAAATAAGAATTAATACAGATAAAAAATAACTAATAGAGATTATTTATTTTTTATTTAGTAATTAATAAATAAATTAGTCGAAACAATCTTAAAATACACTAATTCATTTAAAAAATAATAACCCCCCCCGAACACTTGTCAAATCTATTGGAGACAAGTAAAAAATATCCCTTATCATAAATGATAAGGGATGTAACTACCATTTTAATGGTTTAGAAGATATATTTAATAGGGTTAAGCTCCAATTAAATGAAGTGGATAAATATATACATTTTCATTAATTGGTATTATTTTAGATGCACTATCTATTATTAACCCTGGTCTAATAACCATATTATATTTTTTTAAAACATTAAAGTTTTTATCTGGTTTAGTAGGAAAAATACTCTTTTTTATTTTTATTGGCATAATTTCATTATTTTCAACATAAAGAACATCAATTTTTTTTGATCTATATCTCTATAATAGAATATTTTTTCTTCCCATCTAATTCCAGCTCCTTCCATGCTTTTAATTATTTGACTAATCACATAATTTTCATAAAAAGCACCACTCATAGCACTTTCTTCTAAAATACTAGGATCATATTACCGTTTTTAAGTATTATTAGCTATCCTTCTTAAATAAATACACAAATCTTTATACGATCAAACAGGAAGTGCGCTTCCAGTTTGATCGATATTCTTATCAGTTGAAATAAGAAGACAAACAGTTTCTATATCGCTAATTGTATTTATTTAATGTAATTCAAAAGACCAACTAATTTATAAACAAATGTCCCTGGTGATTTTGGAACTTTGTTTACTTTATCTTTTAATTGTTTTATAGAATTAGCTTTTCCTATTTCAATTTTATCTATTATTAAATCAAAAACATCCAAGCTTTTCATATAATTTGGAATAAACTTTTTTAAATCATTAATTAATTCATTTTGATTTGAGTATTGTTTTGAAGTAAATGTAAAAAGATTTAAGAACCATAATTCAAAACAAGGATTAAAAAAATAAACTGAATTTTGTTTGTTTTTGCTTTTTTAACTAAATTTTCTTTAATTATTTCGTTTCTTTTATTTTCATTGTCTATATCGATTAAAAGAAATACTAAATCTTTTGTTTTATTATAACCATTGGCTTTTAACCATTTTATCGCGTATTTCATCATTGACTCAGGTTCGCTATTATGAGTTGATATGATTTTTAAAGTATAATCATTCTTTCTATTTTGAAAATGCTTAAAATAATTTTTTTCTGTTGCATTAAAGTCGCCTTCAACAAAGAGAAAATATACAGCTTTATCTTTTATCATAATTCAATACCCGAATCATCAACTTGAGGAGGTAAAACATATCTACCATTAACAAATGCCTGTTCAATTTTATCCGTTTTTCTAACAGAAAAATCTTTTAAAGAATATAATCTAGTTATTTGCTTTTCATCTTTATCAGTAAAATAAATCTCATCTCTTCTTAAAATGTAAGAATTTAAAAGCGATGTTGTTTGAGAATTAAAAAGTATTTGGGAATACTTTTTGTTTATGTTTTTATTAAAAAATAAAGTTAAGATAAATTTAGTTAAATCTGGATGCATTGAAGCACCAAATTCATCTATTAAAATTAATCCTCCATTTTCTAAAACTTGATATATAGGTCCTGAAAAAGCCATAACTTTTTTTGTTCCTAAAGACTCAAAATCAAAGTTAAGGTCATACATTGTTTCGCCAACCTTATGGCTACAAATGACATCATATATGGTCGTCTTTTCCAGTTTTGTTGAAAAATCAATTTTATTAATGTTTGGCGGAATAATACTAGCTTCTTTTTGAATACTTTTTGCATAGTTAATACTCAAATCGCTTGCTTTTAAAAGTGAATTTAAAAATTCTTGAAACCCTTTATCTTCGCTTATCTTTTTCCCAATTCCGAACG
Organism: uncultured bacterium; assembly: GCA_949299395.1. Lineage (GTDB taxonomy): Bacteria > Bacillota_I > Bacilli_A > RFN20 > CAG-826 > Onthovivens. Next base: position 72,527 of record CASGAB010000004.1, read on the forward strand.
AATTAGGCATTGCTAAACCCGAAACAACAAATATTTTATTTAGAAAATATTCATATACGTCTTTTAATATAGCAAAGTTGAATTGAGCACCAAAAGTAACTAAAGGCTTATTTTTTAGATTTCTTTCTTTAATTAATTTAATATCACTTTCTTTAAAATGATTGTGATTAATTTCTATATTTTTTTCATCTCTTTTAAAAATATGTATGATTCTATTATTTAAAGAAATATCTAAAATCTCTTTAACAATAATCTCGTTTGTTAAAGATAATGTATAGAAATAGGTTGTTTTGTTATCTTCATTAAAAAATTCAATATAAAAAGTGGTTGGTTCATTTTTATTATTTTCTGAAAAAGCAAATGGATGTAAAAGACTTAATCTTGTATTCTCGGTAATCAATATTGTATCTACAATAATTTTTTTAAATACCCCAATTGATTCAATAATATTAGATTTACCAGTTGCATTATTTCCAAAAATTCCTATACCCTTTAAGATCCTATTTCCTTTTTCTGTAGTAAAATAAGCTTCATATTGTGTATCATCATTATATTTATTACCTACAAATGAGATTTCAATAGTATCACAAATTGATTTAAAATTGCAAACTTTGTATAAAAGTACCATAAATAACTCCTAAATTACTTATTTTATACAATTTATTTTGTAATTTTGCAAGTTTTTTGCAAAATTTAATAATAAACTTTAAGTTTTGATATAAAATTAAAAATATCTTTCCATTATCAATATTAACTAACACAATATTTCTAATTGTTAGTAAAATTTATTATAATTTTTTGCACACCTCTTCTAAATAGTTAATAAATATCATTATGTTTGTTTTCTTTTTATCAAGCTTATTAAATATTTCTTTTCTTTTATATACATCCAATTTATCTCCATAGTTTTTTATAAAGATAGATATACATTTTAGATCACTTCTTTTTATAAAAGTTTTTAAAGATGTAAGTTCGATACTTTTCTTACCAATACTTTCAGAAAATATAATAATCGGGATTTTATAATATGCTTTTATATAATTAACTATAAGTTTTTCGCACTCTCCATGAACAATAACAGCACATGGAGAATATAAATTTCTTTGAATTGTTTTACTCTTATTATTTATTACCTTCTTCAATTTCATCTATTAAATCCTTAAAAGTTGATGTATCAAAATAAGTGTATGGTATTCCTCCGTATAACCCACTACGATATCTTTTTTCTAAATTATTATTATCTTGGGCTTTCCTATTAAATTCACTTAAATTATATAAGCTTATCTCTTCATCCTTATTAAGATGATCCAGAATATATATATTATTTGCCTTTAAAGAAGTCATTAAATAAGTATTGTGTGTAGTTGCAATTACTTGCCCAATTTGAATATTGTCATTTTCATTAAGATATTGAACTAGATTATCTAAAATATCTTTTAATAAAACGTCATGAATTCCATTATCAATTTCATCAATGATAACACTATCTCCTTTTAAAATGCTTTTAATCATAAAAAACACATTTAGTAATTTCTTGCTACCATTAGATTCATTCTTAAAAGAGACATTAGCGTCTTTATTATTATATTTGACATATAATTCGTATTTTTTCTTATTGCCAATTAATGTAAATAAATAAAAAACTTTGCTATAGTCTTTATATATAAATTTATAGAAATAAGTTAATTCATTAGCTATTTTTAATAGTTCTTCTTCTTTTTTAGAATCATTAATATCAATCTCACCACTAATTAAATTATCAATTTTCTCATTATTTTGATTATTAAGATCATCTACATTTATTAATTTTGTTGATTTAATAAAATTTATTAAATCAACAAAATCTTTATTTAATGCTTTTTCTTTAAAATTAATTCCAGAAAATTTTAAAGATCCCGTAATTAAAGCTATAAAAGAATGCTTCCCAAAAAATTTTTCTAGAGCATATAAAATTTCAGATTTAAAATCTAAATTATTAAATATAAATTCACTATCAAGATTTTTTTCTTTTGATGAAATAGAAAAAATAGTAGATAATCTTTTTTCTTTTTGAAATTTTAATTCTTCAAATGTTATTTCTTTATCGTTAAAACGAATTTCATAATGTCCTTTTTTGTTTTCTTTATTAATAAAAGAAACCTTGATTATCATCTCATGTTCATTAGAGCCAATTCTTTTATTTTCTGAGATAAGATTAGAAATAACATTATCATTTAATTTTTCATTAAATATGTTTTCAATTATATTATTTTTATTTTTCTCTTTTTTTTGTAAATTAAATTTTAAAAATAAAGAGAAAAATGGAAAATTAAAAGTATCAAATGTTTTATATAAAAAATCTATCGATTTAAATAAATTTGATTTACCTAAATTATTTTCACCGTATATAAATACAGCTTTATTTATTGTCGATAGATTTTTCATAAAGCTAGCATCTATTTCTTTAAACTCTCTAAAATTTTTTAAATAAATATTAGTTATTATATTCTTTCACCTTTTGGTATATTTCACGATAAAAATCGATGATAGTAAATATTTATTTAGATTTTTACTAGAAAAGTTAGTAAAAATCAATTTAAAATTAACGATAACAATGATTTACAAAAAAATGATCGTTTTTCTCAAACGATCATTTAAAATACATCTAAAATTGTTACTTAAAATATTAGTCTATTTTAAGCTTTGTCGATGAAATATTAATAGTCATTGACTCAATTTTGCTAGGATCACTAATTGCTTGACCTAAACTACCTAAACCCCCGTCTGGATATTGATAATAAGTTCCGGTTTTGATTTCTTTAAAAGAAACAACACTATCAGAAATTCCTTCAGGTTCTAAACCAACATAGCAGCCACTATAAGAGCCGCCGTTATTTACAACAACGTTTGAAACTTCATCTATATCCATATATGCCGCTAACACTTTGTCCGAAATATTCTTACAATTTTTCCAAGCATCATTAACAATTGGAACTCCATCATCTGTCCACACACAAAAAACCAGTTTTCTTTTTTGTGTTTGCATTAATTCAATCATATTATATCGATTATAAAATAATATTTTTGTACCAATAGTTAATGTAGATTTGTTTGTTTTTACATACGATCCTGGTAAAAATTTATAACCATTATTACATAGTGAAATAGATGAGCCTTCAAATGTTATAATGCCCATATTGTAAATCGGAAAACCAGAATCAAAGTTCAAATATACACCGATATTTGTTCCAGTAATTCCTCCGCCAACTTTTTCAATTTTAGTGTCTTTTATAACTCCATTTATATACATTAATGTGCGTTTACCATAATCTACTGAATTATTTAGTGCATTTAAATTTGAATCAGGTTCATCGAAAGAGTATTCTACGTAACCTTCGCTTAAACTGAATAATCCACCTGTTTTAAGATTAGCAGCCCACGATATATCAATTGTTGGCTCAAATCCAAATGAATCGGGTTCATCGATCTCAATAGTATAGTTACTCCCATATACATATGGCATTCTTAAAGTTAAAAAATTATCTTGAACACTTAAAAAAGCGTCAAAATCTTGCTGAGCACCTGCATTAATTCTTAAATTACAATCGACACCATTTAATCTATACTTACTAAAAGGAAAGATATTCTTATCAGCAAACCCCGAAGTCATTGCACCACCAAGCCAATCATATATAAGAAGAGTTTGTCTAAAATAACCATTAGACTGAATATTTAAAAGCCCTTCGCCTTTTATTAATCCATAATTTTTAAATTTTTTAATTTCGCCATTATTATTTGAAGCAAAATTTATAGTAGATTCTTTTTCTATTACAATTTGGCCAATATTAGAAAATTTTGAAGGTTTATTAGCGCCAGAGTTTACGGTAAAACTACCTCCAACGTTAACATTTCCAAGTATATGTAACACACTACCACTTTGAATAGTTAATGTAGAATTATTATTGGCTTCTTCTGGAAATAAAGAATCAGAATAACCTTTACCAACACTTGAACCTAAATCGTTAACATCACCTAAGACATATACAGTAACGTTTTTCTCTAAAGTATAATTACCGTTAAATTTAGCATTTTTACCTACATATAAATTAATAGGTTTAGTTTTATTTTGTTCTAATTCTAAAACTGATTTAATTTCATCAAAATTCCCATAAAAATTTACATTTGTATTTTGTTCGTTAAAATAAACGTTCGCAAGTTCATATTCAAAGTTAGTTAAATTTTGTTCTTTCCCTTTGTTTGGTATTTCAATTTCAATCTTAACAGGATTATTTTTATCTGCGTTATTTGGTAAAACATTTACTGATTGATTTCCGTCATATTTAATATCGCCATACTCATAAGATGGTGTATTAATAGAAATAGAACCATTATTTGAACTTATCGAAGAATTTAAAGAACTATCATTACTAACTTCTAATAAAGATTGACCATTATAAATAGTATAAATTTTATCTTTATACTCTGCGTAAAATATTTTTGGTTGATATTCATTATTCTCATCATATCCAAAAATTAAACTATTATCTAAATCTAAAGTAATATTTGAATAAGTATTATTTAAAGTAGTGTTATCAACTAAAGAAGATAAGGTATCATCAATACTTGAATAAATAGTATTATTTTCATTAGTATCGAATATTAAGTTAGTAGTATTACCATCAACAATAAAATATGATGTATATTTATCGGTTATAAAGAATATTAAATCTTTAGAATTAGAAGATTCTTCATTACTATTAGAATTAGCAAATAATGATAATGAATAAGTTACTTGTTCATTATCATTATTATTTTTCTTTTCTAAATATGTATAATTAACATATTTATTATCAACACCTTGAGATGGTAAATATTCATCTATAAATTCTCTACCATAGTCTAATAAAGAATTATAAGAATTATTAACATATTCGTTTTCAAGTCTATACATTGTATATAGATCTTTAACTTGTTTAGTTAAACTTTCTACATTACTTTTTTGAGCTTTATCAGTTATTCCATAATAAGCTGCAACACTAACTCCAGCTAAAACAGCAACTACTGCAATAACTACTACAAGTTCTACTAAAGTAAAGGCTTTATTATGTTTTTTATTTTTTCTTTTAATATTATTAATTGTTCTTTTAATATCCATCAATATAACCCCTCTAAATAATTAATATATACATATAAATAAATATTTATTTATATGTATATTCATTTATTAATAAAGTATTATTAATAAATAAGAATATATATCCTATTCCTAAAATACCTGTTTATTCTATACGATTTAATATTCTTAAATCAACTTTATTAATAAATGAATATATTACCCCCCCCCATTAACTTTGTTAATGGGGGGATTATATTAATTACGTTATTATTAGTAGCCGGATATGACACAATTAGTATTGTTAATGAAGTAATTAAATATAAAAACTACCCCATTACAGAAAACTGTAATGGGGTAGTAATAAGATAGTTATAAGTTAACGTTAATTGATTAATTAATTAATTTCATAGAATTCGTGTTTAGCAGCACCATTTAGAGTCCAAACACCATCTTTATAAGTTAAATCAACTTTTTCTGCTTTTAAATCATATTTAGCATTGTATAAGTATTTTTCATTAGTAATAACTATATTTTTATTATAAATATCACTTAAATTAACTGCTTCAGTGAATGATCCTAAGAAATATACATAATTTTTATTTCCAACAGTATAAATACTGATTTTTTCATATTCTTGAATTGTTAGCTCACAAATGATGTGAAACATCGTGGGCATCTGATTTCCCCACTATTTAAATATATGTTCTTAAAACTTTCAAGTTCCATTTGATTTGGGGTTTTAAATTTTAAAATAAATCTTGGTGTATTATTGTATTTATCCATCAATTTTTCGCCTTGTTTTCTTAAATCTTCTAAAGAATAAAACTTAAATTTCTATAGAATTTTCTTGATCAATTCTATTACTTCTTTCGATTTTTCCGTTATGTTGTGGTGTTCTAGGTCTTATAAAATGATGAATAATTCCGCATTTTTTAACAAATTTTGCTAGTAAACTTAGAGTCTTGTTATCTTCATTCGAGTATTTTTTTCTTTATTCCTTATCACTAAATTCGAAACCATTATCTGTTTGTATTTCAACAGGAATATATTCAATGAAATCTATCGCTTGTTTTAAAGCTTTCACCGTTTCATAAATTGAATGTTCATTAGTGAAATAAGGGAACTTTTTCTAGAATACTCATCAAGTATTGTATATTGGTAAAATTTCTCTTCTATTAATAAAGATGGAGCTTTTGTTTCTTTAGGAACAAACTTTACATCA